>NZ_JBBOVC010000001.1:525000-735000 GCF_038006385.1 Bacillus sp. FSL L8-0099 | reverse complement strand
AGTATTCCATTATCTATTTTATTAACACTCTTTTTACTACACCAATCTAACATCACACTTAACATTTTAACTCTCGGTGGCTTAGCAGTTGCAGTTGGACGTCTCGTCGATGATAGTATCGTTGTCATTGAAAATATTTTTCGCCGTTTACAAAAGGAACCTTTCTCTAAAGATATTATTATCGATGCAACGAAAGAGGTTGCCGTCGCAATCACTTCTTCTACTTTAACAACGGTCGCTGTTTTTTTACCTATCGGCCTCGTATCAGGAGTAATCGGAAAATTAATGTTACCTATGGTATTAGCAGTTGTATATTCAATCCTTTCTTCTTTAATCGTCGCATTAACAGTTGTTCCACTTATGGCTTTTTTACTACTCAAAAAAACAAAGCATCGCAAGCCGAGCTCTTCACCACGATATGTAGCTACATTAAAGTGGGCTCTTTCTCATAAATTTATTATTCTACTAACTTCATTTTTATTATTTGCGGGATCAATCGCTGCATATATATTACTACCAAAATCGAACATAAAGTCCGAAGATGATACAATGTTATCCGTTAATATGACGTTTCCAGCTGATTATAATTCTGAATCTCAAAAACAAAAAGCCTTTGACTTCGAAAAGAAACTACTCTCTAATCCTGATGTAACAGATGTTATTTTACGAATGGGATCTAGCGCAGAAGATGCACAATGGGGGCAAACGACTAAAAATAATCTTGCCAGTATATTTGTAGTCTTCAAAAAGGGGTCTAATATCGACCAATATATTAAAGACTTAAAGAAAGATCATAAATCTTTTGAACCTGCCGAACTTGATTATATAAAAACGAGTTATTCAAGCTCTGGTGGGGGTAACAATTTACAATTTAACGTAACTGCTACTAACGAAACGAATCTAAAAAAAGCCGCTAACATCGTCGAAACAAAACTAAAGAGTATGGATGCTCTCTCTAAAGTAAAAACGAATTTAGAAGACTCTAAGAAAGAATGGCAAATTCATATTGATCAAACAAAAGCCGAACAATTAGGTTTAACCCCAGAATTAGCAGCACAACAAGTAGCATTCCTTATGAAGAAATCGCCTATTGGTGAAATTTCAATTAACAATGAAAAAACTACTATTATGATAGAGCACAAAAAAGAAAATATTAATAAACAAACAGATATTTTAAACGCAAACATACTGTCACCTATTAACGGACCAATTCCTTTAAAGGACATTGCAACTATTTCAGAAAAACAACTTCAAACAGAAATTTTCCATAAAGACGGAAAAGAAACAATTCAAATTACTGCTGAAGCCTCAAGTGAAGATTTAAGTAAAGTAAGCGCAGAAGTAAACAATGCGATAACCAACTTAGATTTACCTAGTGGAGCAAAAGTAAATATCGCCGGCGCCACTGAATCTATGCAAGAGAACTTCACAGATTTATTCAAAATCATGGGGATTGCAATTGGGATTGTATATTTAATTATGGTTATCACCTTTGGGCAAGCGCGTGCTCCTTTTGCAATTTTATTCTCCTTACCATTAGCTGCTGTCGGTGGTATTTTAGGATTAATCATTTCAAGAACACCTGTCGATATAAATTCTTTAATTGGCGCATTAATGTTAATTGGGATTGTCGTCACAAATGCAATTGTATTAATAGAAAGAGTGCAACAAAATCGAGAAAATGGCATGGAAACAAGGGACGCCTTACTAGAAGCTGGGTCCACGAGACTTCGTCCAATTATTATGACAGCTGTAACAACAATCGTTGCTATGCTCCCTCTCCTATTCGGTCAATCTCAAGCAGGGAGTATGGTATCAAAAAGTTTGGCAGTTGTTGTAATCGGCGGTTTGGCAGTTTCAACTGTTCTTACATTAGTAGTCGTTCCTGTTATGTACGAATTACTGGATAAAATCGGTAGAAAAAGACGTTCACGCAGAAAAATCAGTACTTCTACAGAAACACCTGATATTTAAAGTAAAAAGGCGTTATCTTCACGAATGAAGATAACGCCGTTTCTTTACTTACCCATATAATCCATCCTTCTTTTGCGCATATCGCTCTATAGGTTGACCAAAGTCTACAATAAGATATTCGTTATTTGAAGGTCTTTTACTCCCCCCTTTATATCCATTTCTTCTATATTAAAATACAAAAAGAACCCCCTACTTATAAATAGAGAGTTCTTCTTTATAACTTATGCCGCTTTTACCTTCTTCGTCGTTTTACTTTTTCTTTTCGTTCCTGTAAAACGCTTATGCAATACAGATGCTATCAAGCGTGAAATAACATTGAATAGTAATACCATAATAATTAATACAGCTGCAGATTTTGTCGCAATCAACTTCGCATCCGGGATAATCCCTTCAGAATTCAACTTCCAAATATGAACCGCTAACGTTTCAGCTGGTCTAAATGGATTTAAAGGATGCGCAGGACTTGAGAAGTCCGCTGCTGAATTTAAAATTGGAGATGTTAAACCCGCTGTGTAAATTAATGCCGCTGCTTCACCAAATATACGGCCAGCCGCTAAAATAACACCTGTAATAATTTGCGGTAATGACGACGGGATAATAATACGCGCGATCGTTTGCCACTTTGTCGCACCTAATCCAAGACTCGCCTCTTTTACATTATGAGGAACTTCTGAAATCGCATTTTCACAAACACGCGTTAAACCTGGTAAGTTTAAAATAGTTAAAGCTAAAGCACCACCCATTACCGTGTATCCCCAGCCTGTCATTGTAACGAACACTAACAAACCGAATAAACCAACAACAATAGAAGGTAAAGACGCCATTGTTTCAATACATAAACGAACAAAACTTAAAAATCGACCTTGTTTTGCATACTCCGCTAAATATATTCCAGCACCTAATCCAAGAGGAATAGATATAATAAGCGTTATAACAAGCATATAGAAGGAATTGAATAACTGCGGACCAATCCCACCACCAGCTCTTGTATTGCTTGGTTCTCCAAACAAGAAATTAGGATCCCAAAATCCCCATCCCTTTTGTAAAATTTCAAACACTAAGAACACTAGCAAAGCTACAACTAAAGCCGCAACCGCATAAAAGATACCTGTCCAAACTTTATTTACCGTTCTTGCATTCATTATTATCGCTCACCTCTTTGACCAATCGCTCGAATTACTAAAATAAACAGGAATGAAATAACAAGCAAAATCATCGCTAATGTCCATAGCGCATTGTTCCAAGCTGTTCCGTTCAATGTATTCGTCATATCCATTGTCAGAATACCTGTTAACGTTGCTGTTGGACTATATATTCCTTCTGGTAATTTAATCGTGTTCCCGATTACCATTTGAACCGCTAACGCTTCACCAAAAGCACGCGCTAATCCTAAAACTATACCTGTTAAAATCCCCTGTTTTGCAGCAGGAACGATCACTCGACTAATCGCTTGCCATTTCGTTGATCCTAGACCATAAGAAGCTTCTAAATAATCAAATGGAACAGAGCGTATTGCATCAGAAGCGATACTAGCAATAGTAGGTAATATCATAATACTTAGGACAATAATACCCGCAATTAAACTAAACCCCACTCCTCCAAACGAATCACGTAATAGTGGCACTAAAATCGTAACCCCTAATAATCCGTATACAACTGAAGGAATACCAACTAATAGTTCTAAAACAGGCTTCAATACTTTATTTCCGAACTTCGGCGAAATTAAATTCATGAATATAGCAAGAGCTATAGCAATTGGCGCACTAATAATAACTGCACCTATCGAAACCAATGTTGAACCTATAATAAAAATTACAGCTCCGAAGGTTCCTTCGTCAGCATTCGGATTCCATTTTGTCGATGTTAATACCTCAGTAAATGAGATACCACTTTGCGTAAAAGATTGTATTCCTTTACCACAAATAAACGCAATAATAGCTAATGTAACTAAAACAATAAAAATACCACAAAACGTAACGAGTGATCTTCCTATATATTCACTCTTTACGTAATTTATTTGTTTTTTCCCCTTCATCACAGGACAGACCCCACTTCATAAATTGAAATGAACAGGACTGACCTTGCAGCCAGCCCCATAAATTTTATTACTTATTTAATTTAGACATCGGAATGTAACCCATATCTTCTACTTGCTTTTCGAAATCTTTACCTTTTACATAGTCAATGTAAGCTTTTGTTGCTTCTTTTGCCTCACCTTTTGTTACCATGTACTCGTAAGACCAGAATGGATATTTACCAGCAGCGATGTTCTCAACTTTTGGTTCAGATCCATCAATTTTAACCGTTTGTAGCGCACCTTTTTTCTCACCAACCATGTAAGACATTGCTAAGTAACTCACTGAACCTGGAGTAGAGTTAATCGCTTGCTCTACAGCACCATTAGAATCTTGTGTCGTACCAGTTCCATCATTAATTTTCGCGTCTTTCATCACTGTCTTTTCAAAAGTAGCACGTGTACCAGATGAAGCTGGACGGTTAATTACGTTGATTTTTTCGTCTTTCCCGCCAACCTCTTTCCAATTCGTTACTTTTCCAGTGAAGATATCTTGTACTTGTTGTACTGTTAAGTTATCAACTTTTACATCTTTATTTACGACAAGCGCGAATGCGATACCCGCAACTTTGTTATCTACTAATTCTTTTGCTTTATCAGCATCTTTTATTTTATCTCCAGATGGAACATCCGAATTACCAATTTGTACTGCACCAGATGCTACTTGGTTAATCCCTGTTCCACTACCGCCACCTTGAACTTGAATAGAAACTTTTGAATTTTTCTCCATGAATTTCTTTCCAGCTTCCTCTGCAAGAGGTTGAAGCGCTGTAGAACCTGCAGCTGCAATCGTACCTGACAATTCTTGTTTTGCATTATCGCTTCCTTTAGCATTATCTTTACTAGCTGTATCTTCTGCTTTCCCACATCCAACTAATGCTCCTGCTACCACTAAAGCTGCTAAAGAAAATTTAATACCCTTTTTCATAACCATGTCTTGTACCCCCATTTGGATTATCACTTTTCACATTCGTCTACTTTTTTCGAACACAAATTCATTGTAGGACAACAATATTATGTGAGTGTTAAGCAATTTTTAATTTTAAGTAAATGGCGATAATAATCCTAAAAAGCTAGGAATCCCAACATTTGTAGTTAAAGAACCCAACAAAATCCACACTAAACGAGCTGTAATGTAAATTTATTCTTAATAATGTAAACTCAATGTAAATGTTTTTCTTTCTTTTCACCTTTTAGTTAAAAATATATTTACAAATCCACTATATTTTTAACTTTTACAATCTCATTTTATTTACATTAAACAGAATTTCAGTATTTTTTTTTAGTACAACTAAATAAATTGGAACAATTCTAAAAATAATTGAATATTTTTAAAGTACTAATTGACAGCATCATTCAATGTAGTCTACTATATTAGTAGCAAAAAGTTTACCTAAGGAAACTTTTTAAACTTAAACTAACAATATAGAGATGAGGTAACTTTTATGGTATCGGCTAATACAAGACCACTTTCTGCATTTAAAACAGGAGAGTTTGTACAAATTGAGAAGATACAATTAGAAGGAACTATGAAACGACGTTTATTAGATCTAGGGTTTATCCCTGGGGCAACGATTAAAGTATTACAGCGCAGTCCACTTGGAGATCCGGTCGCTTATCAAGTAAGCAATACAACTATTGCACTGCGTAAAGAAGAAAGCTCCCTTATTTTCGGGGTATTAATAGGAGATGATTTCAGATGAGCAACCACCGTATTGCTTTAGCTGGCAACCCGAATACCGGGAAAAGTACATTATTTAATACTTTAACAGGCTTAAAACAACATACTGGAAACTGGACGGGAAAAACTGTTTTAAAGGCCGAAGGGGAATATGAACATAACGGAAATAAATATACATTAATAGATTTACCTGGAACTTACTCACTATATTCAAACTCTGCGGATGAAGAAGTGGCGAGAGATTATATTATCTTTGAAAAGCCAGAAGTCACTGTAGTTGTTATAGACGCAACTGCTATGGAGAGAAATTTAAATTTAGCACTCCAAGTGATGGAAATGACGAGCAACGTAGTTATTTGTATTAACTTAATTGATGAAGCTGAGAAAAAAGGCATCGTTATTGATGAAAAGAAATTAGCAACATCACTCGGTGTACCGGTAGTAAAGATTTCAGCTCGAAACCGAATTGGTATCGGGCATTTACTAAATGTCATCGCTAAAGTAGCAAATAAAAAAATAATTCCAACACCAATTAAAATTACTTACAGCGAAAAAATCGAAAATATGATTCAGGAATTAGAACCACAAATTTATAAAGTGTTCGGTGATGCGTATCCAGCACGCTGGATTGCGTTACGTATATTAGATGGGGATAAAAATTTCTTAACTACACTTCAAAAACACCATAATGAACCACTTGTAAGGGAGGTCGTAATAAATGGAATCTCACTCAGCCAGTAAAGCTCTTCCATTGGACTATATTATTCAACATGCACAAACACTATCAAAAGAAGATATACGAGATGATATTGTCGGAGATATTTACCGAACATCTGCAAGCATATGTAAAGAATCTGTTCAATACACAAATACTGATAAATTGTATCGTTCCGAAAAACTAGATAAAATTTTCACATCTCCCATCTGGGGATTTCCAATTATGCTCGGTATTTTATCTATCATTTTTTATCTTACAATTGCAGGCGCTAACGTACCATCTGATATGATTGCTGAGTTCTTTGGATGGGTAGAAGGATATTTAACATCTTGGTTCCAAGCAATGCATGCACCTGAATGGTTACATGGTATTTTAATACTTGGTTTATTCCGTGGTATCGGTGCTGTTATTAGCGTTATGTTACCACCTATGGCAATCTTTTTCCCTATGTTTGCACTATTAGAAAACTACGGATACTTACCACGTGTTGCGTTTAATATGGATCGTTTATTTAAGCGATCTGGTGCTCATGGTAAACAATCTTTAACAATGGCAATGGGATTCGGTTGTAATGCAGCTGCCATTATGTCAACGCGTATTATCGAATCGCCACGTGAACGTATGCTTGCTATCTTAACAAACAACTTCGTTCCATGTAACGGTCGCTGGCCTATGCTAATTTTAATGGCTTCACTATTTATGGCTGCTGGTTATACAGGTAGTATGCAAACATTTGTTACTGCTGGCGTTGTAGTTGGAATGGTTGTAATTGGTGTTATTATGACGTTAACCGTTTCTTGGGTACTATCGAAAACAGCTTTAAAAGGTGTTCCAACTCACTACACACTTGAGTTACCACCGTACCGTAAGCCAAAAATTTGGAATACAATTGTACGTGCAACACTCGATAAATCCATCTATGTTTTAAAACGAGCTATAGTTGTAGCTGCTCCTGCGGCTGCATTAACTTGGTTACTCGCTAATATTTTCATCGGCGACACAAGCCTGCTTATGTATTTTGTAAACTTCCTAGATCCATTCGCTAAAACGTTAGGACTTGACGGCTTTATTCTAGCTGCATTCATTCTTGGACTACCAGCTAATGAAATTGTTATTCCGATTTTATTAATGTCTTACTTATCAACTGGATCTTTAACTGAAATAGATGATTTTAATCAGATTAAAAATCTATTCTTAGAAAACGGTTGGACTTGGTTAACAGCGTTAAACACAATGTTGTTCTCCCTTCTTCATTTCCCGTGCGGAACGACACTAGTTAACATATATAAAGAAACAAAAAGTGCAAAATGGACATTCTTATCGTTTGCAATCCCTACCGTTATCGCCATTGTTGTTACATTCCTCTCTACACAATTGGTACATTGGTTAGGGCTTGTATAAAGTGAAACTTTACTCAGTAGGGGCCTGTACACGCCCTCACTAATCAGGCGTGTACGGGTAGTTGACTTCCTATCTAACATCTTGTTCCCACCGAATTTTTTAGGTAAAAGTCTTACTGCCCATTAACGCGGGAGAAAAACAAAGCATATATAGAAGGTATCCCCCTCCACATATGCTTTGCGCGAAAGAAACCTGAAAATCATTCAGGTTTCTTTTTTTCTTTCCACGGCTGCGCCCCATACGTTGTGAGTTTTTTATGGATGAAGTATATGGTTCCCGGAAGAACCGCCATTAATATCGTGCAACTAATTCCTAATCCAGTAAACAACTTTCATCACCTTATTTCACTCTCTTCGGTAAAGCTGAGCCTGAATGTTCAATTATCGGATGAACATGAACAGTAATTTCAGCATCACTAAAATAATTCTGACCTTGATCCCAATTCTTACTTATTTTTTTCCACTCTTTATAATTATGTCTCTTATACACTTCCCCTAATTCTAATACATCTACCTTATATTTTTTTTGAACAAGCTTAATCGATTTTTGGATGCGTTTCTCCATTTTCTCCGAAATATCCTTCTCTAAACGCTTTTCATTCAAAACTTTTTTATGATCACTAAAGTGCAACTCCGCCAATGTGCCTTCCAGATATATGTGAATATCAAACTTTGGTTTTGTAGCATTCGTTGTAGATACTTTAATTTTCCGACGCAGCTTATGAATTTCATATGTAATAAGTTGATCCTTTTTACGAATGGTAAAAAAGCCTCCAATTTTTTTACCTATTATATAATTCATTCCTAATGTTTCTTCCCCACCCAAAATACCTACACACTTATTATCCTTCCCGCGAAACAACGCTGCCCCGTTCATTTGTACCCCTTGTTTTGTTAGTTCGAGAATAGGTAATACAAAACTCCGATTGGAAATCATCTTTTCCTGGACTTCACCAATTCTTGCAGCCTCAATCATTTGGGCATTTTTCGGAGGATGTTCAGCTAACATATCGATATACTGCGCTGGCAAATTTTCAGGCTTGGCACTCTGCTTTAAAATAGCTTCTGCATTTTTCTTCGAAACGAACAAACGAATATTCCTTCTCATTTCATGATCGCGAATATATACATCTAACGTATTTTGCAAAACATATGGATTCGCTAGTAAATCTTTAGAAAAAATAATCACTTGTATATGCGGAAAGAATAATGAACGACTAATTTTTTTGGCGATAATTCGGATTTGCTCAAAGACACTATCTGCTTTCGCACTAACATTAATATAATTTTCGCCATCTCCATCACCTTGTCCACCTTGTTGCGACAATTTACTGGGGAGTACCATCTGATACGTCCCTTTCATAATTGGATTTGCTTTCTTTGCCTTTACAATATCGTAAGCTGCACCTACTACAAATCCTCTTTCTTCTATTTCTTCTAACTCAGAGCACCCACTTATAGATCCAGCTAAAACCATAACCATTATTATTTTAAGAAGGTGTTTCATTTTTACCATTCCTTCTTTTTATTTTATATACAATAAAAACTAACAAAGGCGCTAACACGACAAACCCCATATCTATCCAAGCTAAATAAGTCCCATAACTTGACAATTTCTTCAAATTACTAGGTATCATATTCACCATAAAAATAATCGGGGCACTTACAAAAATGAAAATATGCTTCTTCACTTTCGGAAACATAGCACAAAATAATAAAGATGCGACGTCATAATACATTGCTGTCGTGTTATAAATAGTAATAATCCAAGTAGTAAAAAAAATTGCATCAAATCTTTCTAAAAACCCTCCGCCAATTTCAATTTCTTTTCCTAGTTCAATTGTTGGATATGTCAATCCACGTGTTGTCATATATGTAAAAACACTAATACAAGTTACATAAATTAAAATGTATGACAATACGTTCACCATCACCGCTTTTGCAACTGCCATTGGCGCTTTTTTCGCTGTTTTATCGTTCAACAACACAGCATAAAACAGAGCTACCTCAAATCCGATGAATGTAAAAATAGAATTTTTAACTCCTACAGCATATTGACTGACATTCGTTTGAAAAGCCGGTAATAAATTATCTATTTCCATTAAGTTCACATTCAATAAAGAAAGAAGCACTATCGCAATTAAAACAATTGGCAAGAATAGAACATTTAACCTTAATAAAGCCGCTCTCGATCCAGCTACTCCATAAATAACAACTAATAAGAAGAAGAAAGACAATAGCTGTATTGGTGTATCACTAAATAAATATGTTTGTGAAATAACCGCAATCATTCGCGATTCATATGCTGTCAAAGCTGCAAATGTTAATACTAAGATGCTACTAATTGTGTATGCAACAGGTTTCGTCAAATGCGCACTCGTATATTGAACAAAGTTTTGTTTTGGGAATAAAATAGCTACCCTCGTTACAAACCAACCTAAAACCGCACATATCAATCCACCCAAAAGTAAAATAATCCAACCGTCCGAAAATAAAGTTTGATCAGCAATATCTCTCGGCATAGACAATGCCCCTATACCAATAATGGTTGACGATACCGCAAACCCAATTTCCCGAGATCCAATCTCTTCATCGCCATACTCAAATGGTTTCAATTATTTTCGCTCCTTTGGACGTATTGTAGAATCTTTTGTTTGCAAATATTCCGGTCTCTCTTTCAACATCGATTTTGGCATACGAATAAGTTCTTCTTTCCAATCTTTATAAAATGCAGGAGCAATAGGCGTTGTATAAGGAATACCAACACTCTTTAAATTCGTAATATGAATCGCAAGTGAAATAAGAGCTAAAATGATTCCGTACAATCCAAAAGCAGTTGCTGCTAATACAAAAACAAAAAGTAAAATGCGAAACGTAATTGTAATGCTATATACAGGCAGTGAAAATGTAGCAATTGCAGTAACTGCAATAATAATAACTAAGAACGGGTTTACAATTCCTGCATTCACCGCCGCTTCCCCAATTACAAGACCGCCTACAATCCCAATTGTTTGTCCCATCGGTTTTGGCAATCTAATTCCCGCTTCTCGTATTAACTCCATCGTTAATGCCATCATTAATGTTTCAATATATGCCGGAAATGGTACCCCTTCTCTGGCTCCCGCAATAGAATAAGCTAGTTTAGATGGGATAAGCCCTTGATGATATGATACAAGTGCTACATACATAGCTGGTAGCAAAACTGCCATTATACCAGAAACCATCCGTAAAACTCTCAATAACGTTCCAATCACCCAGCGCTCATAATGATCTTCGACAGATTGAAAAATATCAACAAATACAAGTGGAGCTATAAGAGCAAACGGTGATCCATCCACCAAAATAGCCGCCTTTCCTTTCGCTAATGAAGCCACAATATTATCAGGCCTTTCCGTATTTAAAAACTGCGGAAAGGGTGACAAATTATTATCTTGAATTAATTGCTCAATCGTTCCCGTCTCAAAAATGACATCTGTCACTATGGATTGAAGACGCCGATCTAGTTCTTTTACAATATACGGGTTAATAATATCTTCTATATATACTAAGGTTACTTCTTTCTGCGATCGTTTCCCCATAATATAAGATTGAAACCGTAACTTCGGATCACGTAAACCACGGCGAATTAACATTTTATTTACATTAATATCTTCATTTAACCCAACTCTTGGTCCACGTATTAAATCTTCTGTCACTGGAGGCTCTAGACTTCTTTTCTCCCAAGCTCTACTGTTAACAACAATAGCCGTTTGAATATTATCAATTAATATAACTGTATCTCCCGCTAAAATCGCATTTATAATATCCGGAAATGTTGTTTTCATACCGACTTCTGCGATAGAAATAAAGCGATCCAATAACGTTTGAACAATAGCTGCTTCTTTTTGTATTTCTTCATATTGAAGCGTACGAACTACATATTTATAAACATTATCCTTATCTGTTAACCCACATAAAAAAATAACAGCGCAGCGCGTTAAACTGCCAGCAAGAGCAACTTCTCTAATTGTTAAATCATTAGGTGAACCTAACTCATCTCTTATTTTCTCCATAACTTCAAACAAGTTACCTTCTAACTCTAACAATTCCCCCACCTAACTTCCTTTTCAACAAGTTTTTAGTTAGATTCCGCTAATAGAAGAAAATATATACAAAAAAGAGCTATCTCTTTTCAAAGATAGCTCTCGTGCACAGGTTATTTTTCTACTATTATATTGTCTGTTTTTATAGATACTCTTTTCGTAATCCCACTCACTACAAACATCACAATCATATTCATTAATAATGCGATTATACCTACGTTTAAATCTTTTATATACTGCGGGAAACTCGGAAACATCGTAGCTATAGTAGAACCAGATAAAGTAATATATGCAACAACTAACAGACCAATCGCCATTCCTGCAATCGCCCCTTGCTTCGTAATAATTTGACGTGGAAACAAACTACATACAAGTGCAGGAAAAAGTTGCGTTACAATACTGTATCCCATTAAAAGGAGAGCTCCTATTGTTTCTCCTCCTTTAAATGTAAATAAAACTGCTATAAACGTTACTACAGGCACAAATAATTTTGCTACTTTAGCCACTTGTCTATCTGAAGCAGATGGGATCATCGTTCGGTAAATATTTTTCGCTAACAATGTAGACGCGGCCATAACAAGCATGGATGCTGGAACTAATGCCGTTAATACCCCAGCACTACCAATAATTCCAATAAACCAAGGATCAAAAGTTTGTAAAGCAAGACGGAATAATGAAAGATCTACATCTGCTCCCTTTAATCCAGGAACTTGCAGGATAGCAGCAAACCCTGCAAAAAATACGAAAAGTAAAACTAAAGAGTACAATGGCATAATTGCCGCATTTTTACGAAATACTTTTTCATTTTTAGCAGAGAAAGCAGAAGCAAATGTATGAGGCCACATATAAAAACCTAGGGCCGTTAATATAATAGTAGAAACAAACCAAGAAATACTCATCCCTTCTTCAGGTAAAGATAAAAATCCTGGTTTCGCAGCTTCTACAGCTTCGAACATTGGCTGAAACCCTCCGTAATAATGATACGGTAAATATATACCTAAAAACATAACAATAAACAGGATCATAATGTCCTTCAAAGCGGCTGTCCAAGCTGATCCATGTATACCTGAAACCATTACATATATAGTTATAACAATAGCGCCAATCCATACTGCAACAACAGGTGATACCCTTCCATAAGAAGCTTCTGAAACGATAATCCCCAATCCCTTCAACTGTAAAACAAGATATGGGATGATGGAAACAACACCAACAATTGAAACAATCAATCCAAGCGCTTTACTTCTATATTTCTTCGCAAAAAAATCTGGCTGTGAAACAAGGTTATGTTCTTTTGCATATTTCCAAATTGGCGGTAATAAGAAATACGATAAAATATAAGCTAGTGCGCCATAACCTAAAATATAAAAAGTAGGCGCTCCTTTACTATACGCCCATCCACTTCCTCCTAAAAATGTGAATGTCGTATAAATTTCGCCTGCCATAAGGAGAAATACGAAAATCGTTCCAAATCCTCTTCCTCCAACTGACCATTGCTCTAAATTCATATCTTTTCCACGCTGCGCCCGAATACCTAAAAATAGCGCTAGAAATAAGAATAAAATAATGATAAATAATGCTGTCATTCCATATCCCCCTTATTAGCAGGATCGAATACGTACACAACCCCCATACAAAGAGAGGTAATAAGCACCGATAATAATACCCAAAATAATAAAAATGGCATCCCTAGTACGTAAGGAGTGACCGAATTTGCAAATACTGGTCCAACTACTAAACAAAGAACGGGAATAAGTGCTAGCACGTGTATTTTCTTCATCTCATTCTCCTTTATTTATGAAATTCATAATGGATGATACAAACACTTCCACGCCAATCGGCAGTGCATCTTCGTCAATCGTAAAACGAGGATGGTGATGAGGATATATAATTCCCTTCTCTTTATTTCCTGCTCCGATAAAAAAGAATGTCCCTGGTGCCTTTTGTAAAAATGCTGAAAAATCTTCTCCAGCCATCGTTGGTTGTAAACGAACAATCCTGTCTCGTCCATAAAGTTGCAATGCCGTGCGTTCAATAAGCTCTGTAACTTCATAATCATTTACAACTGGTCGGTATCCATATTCATAAGAAAATGTATATTTCGCTCCGTAAGATTCTGTAATATACTTTACAATCCGTTCAATCTTCCCCTCTGTTTCTTCTCTCAACTCATGCCTTAAACTCCGCACTGTCCCTTCAATTTCCGCTTGTTCTGGAATCACATTATGGGTTGTTCCGGCATGAAATTGCGTAACAGATACTACGAGAGAATCTAACGGATTCGTGAGGCGAGATACAATTTGCTGAAGTTGTGAAACAACTTGTGTACCGATTGCAATACTATCAATAGTTTCATGAGGGATTCCAGCATGCCCACCCTTGCCCTCAATCGTAATTTTAAAAACATCCGGCGCAGCCATTGCCGCACCATAAATTACACCTATTTTACCAACCTCTAACGACGCCCACAGGTGAGCACCAATAATATAATCCACACCTTCCATTACCCCCGCTGCAACCATTTCCTCTGCGCCACCAGGAAAATTTTCTTCTGCATGTTGGAATAGAAAACGAATCTCCCCTTTAACCTTCTCTCTTTCCTCTACTAACTTATGTACCACACCAAGTAATATCGCCATATGTCCATCATGACCACATGCATGCATCACACCTTGATATATCGAAATAAAATCAAAATCATTTTCTTCATGAATAGGAAGAGCATCCATATCAGCCCGGACCGCAATTGTTTTACCGGGCTGTTTACCTACTAACTTTGCCATCACACTATATTGAGTCGGTCGTGACACTTCTAAATATGGGATTTTTTGAAGTATGTCGAACACAAACTGCGATGTTTTCTCTTCTTGAAAAGATAACTCTGGATACTTATGAAAATGCCTTCTCCACTCAACCAACTGATTTTTTGACAAAACAAGTTCCTTTGCAACATCCATTTCTCTTCTCTCCTTCTTCACCAAGTTAAATGTTATTATAACGCGAATTATTAACTTTTAAAAGAATATTCTAAATTTTCCGTTTTATAGACTTAAAAATAAAAAGCCATCTAAAAGATGACTTTTTCCTTATTACAAAATAGTAATTGCTTGTTTTCCCATTTGCTCCCAAGCTTTCTCAAATTCCGCTCGTGGAACAGCCAAACGTGGATTGTTTTTAAGAGGATCATTTACATATACAAAGTTTTGATCATATCCAATTACTACTGCACTATGCTCATAATATGTAATTTTCACTTCACCTGAACTCGTATTCCATGTTTCAAAACTACTTTCAGCTAGTGGCTTAAACGTTGTATTAATAATGACCCATACTGGAGATCCAGAACTAATTACTTTATATATATCTTGCATGTCTCTACCTGTTAAATTAATTACTTTTTCAGGAACATATTTTTCTGCTAAATTAAAGATTGGTTGATTATATACACCATATCCAGGTTCAGCCTTCGTATAAATGTTTCCAACGAATCCCTCATAAGGATTTCCACGCAAACCATTTTGTTCAAATGGAACACGATGGATTTCGCTAGCAAGCTGCATCTTATCTACTTGTACACCTTTATATTGCAGTAACATAGCCAAACTTGTCACTTCACATCCACGAGGTAATTCTGGTAATTGTTTTATAAATGGAACATCTTCAATCATAGCTGATTCTTTCATTTCAGATAGAAAATCTAAGCGTAGCACTTGCGCCTTTTGTATAATTTTATCTTTCCCTATAAAAAACGCGGTCGCAAGTATAATCCCAAAAACAAAAAGATATTTTAACTTTTTCATTATAAACAAAACTCCATTAATTATTATTTTACAGACACAACTCTTATCATTGTACCCTTCTTCTAACTAGTTTGCTAGAAAGATTCTGTGAATTATTATTCACATTTATATAGTTATAAAATTCTAATTATTTTTAATAAAAAGAAAAAACAATATACTTTTTCGGAACATTTTGCTAAAATCGAAATTATTAACATAGTGAAGATATAACCTTGTTAATAAACATTCTTAGAGTATTTAGTCATAGTTCGTTTTTTACATACTCCATTCATTTCATAACAAATAAATTGAGTATGTGTCACATCCCCCGCTAATGATTAAACACTCAGAATGAAAACCAGTTAATACATACAAGAAAATAACGGGGTGAGGGGCATATGAATCAACAAGTAGAACAAACAAATTTAAAACGTACAATGAAAAGTAGACACTTATTTATGATCGCACTTGGTGGCGTTATTGGAACTGGACTATTTATGGGATCTGGTCAAATCGTCCATAACGCTGGACCTGGTGGTGCAATTCTTGCATTTTTAGTCGGTGGATTTGTTATGTATTTAACGATGTTATGTCTTGGTGAATTATCCGTTGCTATGCCAGAAGCAGGTTCGTTCCAAAGCTATGCAAGCAAATTTATTTCACCTGGTTTTGGATTTGTTGTCGGTTGGATGTATTGGTTAAATTGGGCTGTTACAGTTGGAGTAGAGTTAACAACTGTAAGTATTTTAATGAAACGATGGTTTCCAGACGTTTCTTCGTGGATTTGGTGCGTTACATTTGCAGCAGCACTTTTTCTTGTGAACGCTCTATCAGCAAAGGCATATGCAGAAACAGAATTTTGGTTCGCAAGTGTAAAAGTTGCAACAATTGTTATTTTTGTCGTACTTGGTGGTGCAGTTATGTTTGGTCTACTAGACTTTAACGGAAAACCCGCTCCAATGCTTCACAATTTCACTGAAAATGGCGGTCTATTTCCAAATGGTGCATTAGCTGTTCTTCTTACAATGATTACAGTAAATTACTCCTTCCAAGGAACAGAATTAATCGGAATTGCTTCAGGAGAAAGTGAAAATCCTGAAAAAACAATTCCAAAAGCAATTAAAAACACAATTTGGCGAACTCTATTCTTCTTCGTCCTAGCAATATCAGTTGTTGTAGGGTTACTCCCATGGCAAGAGGCTAATCTAGTCGAAAGTCCATTTGTACTTGTATTTGATGTAGCTGGTGTTCCATATGCAGCAGACATTATGAACTTTGTTATTATTACAGCCGTATTATCCGTAGCTAATTCTGGTTTATACGCAAATTCTCGTATGCTTTGGGCGATGGCAAAACAAGGAATGGCAAGTCCAGCTTTTACGAAGTTAACTAAAAAAGGGGTACCACTGAATGCACTCATTTTCAGTCTTATTTTTGCAAGCCTTTCTTTATTAACAAGCGTGTTTGCGGCAGATACTGTCTTTCTAGTTTTAACATCTATTGCAGCAATGGCCGCCGTTGTCGTTTGGATGTCAATCGCGGCTTCACAGTTTTTCTTCCGTAGAAATTTCGTAAAAAATGGCGGCGACATAAATGACTTAAAATATCGTACACCGCTCTATCCAGTAGTTCCAATCGTAGCGTTCTCACTCAACTTTATTACATTTGTTAGTTTAGCTTTCATTCCAGATCAGAGAATTGCTCTTTATTGCGGAATTCCATTTATGATTATTTGCTACATTTTATACCAAGTTAAATATAAAAAAGTTGTCACATTTGAACAGAAAAAAAGTATAACTCAGGGAATAAACTAAATATACAAAATATTCAGCTATCTTTCTTATAATAAGATAGCTTTTTTCTATTTATTGGATATCTTGGTATAACTTTATTTATCTTAAAATTTTCACAATCACGTTTTTTTCTGGAAAATAGTTTACAATATAATCAAGTTACAAATGATATTCACCTTAAAAAGTGTGCATTTGTGTCTATTTTTTAACAATATCTCAAAAACTATTGCCTTCTATAAATTAATAGGTTTATATTGTTTTATTGGCATAGTTTCAATCCAAGGAGAAAGGAGATTTTCAATCGTGCAACTAAAGAAAGCATTTTGGAAGTTGGCTTCGCTTCTTCCGTTATCATTACTTCTGTTCCTCGGTGGCTGTGATAAGAAACTCGCAGTATTAAATCCGCAAGGACCTGTTGCAAAAGCACAGTATGATTTAATTGTTTGGTCATTCTTGCTTATGTCATTAATTATCGCAATTGTATTCATCCTGTTTACAGTCATCTTGATTCGTTATCGTGAAAAACCAGAGAATATGGACTACGAGCCACCTGAACAACACGGTAACACATTATTAGAAATTATTTGGACGCTTGTTCCTGTTATTATCGTTATCGCATTATCGATCCCAACAGTAAAAGCAACTTATGCTTCGGAAGAGGTTCCGGAAGAGTCCAAACATATTAAACCAGTTGAAATTTATGTTACATCTGCAAACTGGAAATGGTTATTCAGTTACCCAGAGGAAAAAATTGAAACCGTTAACTATTTAAACATCCCAGCTGGTGTACCAATTCAATTCAAACTGACTTCTGTCGGCCCAATGAATGCTTTCTGGGTACCAGAACTTGGTGGTATGAAGTACACAATGGATGGCATGATTATGGATCTTTATTTACAAGCTGACAAGCCAGGTTCTTACCTAGGCCGTAGCGCGAACTTCTCTGGTGAAGGATTCACTCACATGGAGTTCGAAGTTGAAGCAAAAACAAAAGAAAAGTATGACAAGTGGGTAAAAGAAGTACAACAAACTGCTCCTAAACTAACAGAAGATAAGTACAACGAAATTGTTAAACCTGGTGTAGTTGGTCGTATGACATTCTCTAGTCATCACTTAAGTTATGTAGATCCAAAATCACTTGAATATTGTGATTACAACTACTACAAAAACAAAAAATAATAGCTATTATTCCAACAGATTGGAGTGAACACAGTGAAGCTTGATGAATTCTTTGTCACAGGTGACCCGATTATTTACGGTGCAGACGCTTCTATCGTTCTTGTGACATTAGCAATCATTTTCGTACTAACAAAGTATAAAAAATGGAAGTGGCTTTGGGATGAATGGTTGACAACTGTTGACCATAAAAAAATCGGAGCCATGTATATTATTTCTGCGGTTATCATGTTATTCCGTGGTGGTATGGATGGTTTAATGATCCGTGCACAATTAACATTCCCAGAAACAACTTATTTAAACGCTGAACACTATAACGGAATCTTTACAACACACGGTACAGTTATGATTCTTTTCATGGCGATGCCATTCGTTATGGGATTAATGAACCTTGTAGTACCATTACAAATTGGTGCTCGTGACGTTGCATATCCGTTCTTAAATGCTTTAAGTTTCTGGTTATTCTTTGTCGGAGCAATGTTATTTAACATCGCTTTCGTAATCGGTGGTTCTCCAGACGCTGGGTGGACTTCTTACTTCCCAATGGCAGGTACAGAGTTTACTTCTGGTGTAGGAAACAACTACTACGCAATTGCATTACAGATTTCAGGTCTCGGTACGCTAATGACCGGTATTAACTTCCTTGTTACTATCTTAAAAATGCGTACACCTGGTATGACTTTAATGAGAATGCCAATGTTTACTTGGTCAATCTTAATTACAACAATTATCATTATTTTCGCTTTCCCAGTATTAACAGTTGCTCTTGCATTAATGACATTTGACCGTCTATTCGATGCTCACTTCTTTACGATGGCGAGCGGCGGTATGCCGATGTTATGGGCCAACCTGTTCTGGGTATGGGGTCACCCTGAAGTATATATCGTTATTTTACCGGCATTCGGTATTTTCTCTGAAATCATTAGTACATTCTCACGTAAACGTCTATTCGGTTACAGTGCGATGGTATACTCAATGGTTGCAATTTCTTTACTAAGTTTCGTCGTATGGCTTCACCACTTCTTCACGATGGGTGCAGGTCCAGCGGTTAACTCATTCTTCTCGATTTCGACAATGGCGATTTCGATTCCAACCGGGGTTAAGATCTTTAACTGGTTGTTTACACTGTATAAAGGACGTATTCGTTTTACAGTTCCAATGCTTTGGTCATTGGCATTTATTCCAAACTTCGTAGTCGGTGGGGTTACAGGGGTTATGCTTGGAATGGCGGCAGCTGATTATCAATACCATAACAGCTACTTCCTAATTGCTCACTTCCACTACGTATTAATTGCAGGTACAGTATTCGCTATGCTTGCTGGATTCACATTCTGGTATCCAAAAATGACTGGTCATATGTTAAATGAACGCCTGGGTAAATGGACATTCTGGATCTTTATGAGCGGATTCAACATCTGTTTCTTCCCAATGTACTTCTTAGGTTTAGACGGTATGACTCGTCGTATGTACACTTACTCTGAAAGTCTTGGATGGGGATGGCTAAACCAAATCGCATCTGTTGGTGCGGTAATGATGGGTATCGGCTTCCTACTTCTTTGCTACAACGTAATTTGGAGTGCACGTCACGGTGAACGTGACACAACTGGAGATCCATGGGATGGTCGTACACTTGAATGGGCAACTCAATCTCCTGTACAACATTACAACTTCGCGAAGCTTCCTGAAATTAAAGAAGCTGATGCTTTCTGGTACATGAAAAAACGCGGAGAAACAGTTACACCAGCAGCAGAAGATTTAAAACCAATTCACATGCCAAGTAACTCTGGTGTGCCTATTATTGCGTCTTTATTCTTCGGTCTTGCAGGTTTCGCATTAGTATTTAGCTGGTTCTGGCTTGCAGCAATCGGCGGCGTTGGTATTTTAGCTTGCTTAATCTATCGTTCATTCGATTACGACGATGGTTACTACGTAAGTGTTGATGAAATTAAAGAAACAGAACATATAGCATGAGAGGTGAAATGACATGGCGGCTTTAGATAAAAGCTTACCTTTGGAATATCAATCCGAACAAAGCAGATTGAATATCCTAGGATTCTGGATTTTTCTTGGGGCTGAAATTATGCTGTTCGCAACACTTTTCGCCTCTTATCTAGTCCTTGCTGGTCGTACGGCAGATGGCCCAACTCCAGCACAACTGTTTGAACTTAAAACGCTTTTAATTCAAACATTACTACTTTTAACAAGTAGTTTCACATGTGGTATCGTAATTCACGAAATGCGTAAGCACAACCAAAAAGCAATGCTTGGATGGTTCATCCTTACATTACTTTTAGGTGCAGGTTTCCTATTCTTTGAAATCGAAGAGTTCATTATGTACATCGGTGAAGGCGCAACAATTCAAACAAGTGCGTTCCTATCTGCATTCTTCGTTCTTCTTGGAACGCATGGTGCCCACGTAACAGGTGGTATCATTTGGGCAACTTGTGTTATTATCCAAATTTTAAAACGAGGTTTAACACCAGTTACAGCTCGTAAAGTATTCATTATCAGCTTATACTGGCATTTCCTTGATCTTGTTTGGGTCTTTATTTACACACTAGTTTACTTGAACGGGATGGTGGCGTAAATGGGTCAAAATAACAACCAAGCAAACGGGCATGCGCATAGCGGATTCCCTTGGTCACACGTTTTCGGATTTATTTTATCGCTTGCACTAACGTTTCTAGCGTTATACGTGGCACTTTACACAACATTGCCACTTTCAACAGTCTTAACAACTATTATCATAATGGCTGTTGCGCAAGCTTTATTACAATTAATTATGTTCATGCATTTAAAAGAAGGAGAAGGAAGAGTCCAAATTCTTACAATGATATACAGTTTCTTCGTTGCAACTGCAACAGTTGGTTTAACTGTATGGATCTTCTTCTCAATGTAATGTACATGAAAAAGACTGCTGAGATTCCTCAGCAGTCTTTTTTTATTCCCCCTCCCCTATTACATCCACATTACGGCATTAACAGCAGAATCATGAAAAATATACTTATTATGACAAATGTTAAGAAAACTCTTTCTTTATGAAATCGAATCCATATGCGTTGATTTTCTACCTATTATATGGCTAAATAGGTACTATATTTATTTGAAGGGAGAGAACGCAATGGAACATCATACTTCTGTTCTATCACTTATGGTTGTAGTTGCAATCGCGTTTTTCGTTCCCCTTTTGTTACAACGCTTTAAATTAAAAGCACTTCCTGTCGTTGTTGCAGAGATCATCGCAGGAATCTTTGTAGGTAAAAGTGGGTTTAATATTATTGAGCCAGATATGTGGCTCCAAGTTTTATCAACACTAGGATTTATCTTCCTCATGTTTTTAAGCGGGTTAGAAATTGACTTTTCTATTTTTAAACAAAAAGGGAAAAAAAGTACGAAAAACGAACCGAACACATTCCAAGCAGCAAGCATTATTTTCTTGTTTATTTTCATCTTATCTTATGCCCTATCATTACTATTCGTATGGCTAGGATTTGTAGATAATGCAATGTTCATGACTTTAATTATTTCAACTATTTCTTTAGGTGTTGTCGTACCAACATTAAAAGAGAATAACTTAGGAAAAACCGCAATCGGACAAATCATTTTATTAGTCGCTGTTATTGCAGACTTAGTTACAATGATTTTACTCGCTGTATTTGTCGGATTAAATTCTGAAAGCGGCCAAAGCATGTGGCTCCTACTCCTTCTATTCGGAGCAGGTATCATCATTTACTTTATTGCAAAACGCTTCAAAAACATCCCATATTTAGATAGCTTAAAAGCTGGTAGTGTACAAATTGATACTCGAGCTGTTTTTGCACTTATCTTAATTTTAGTAGGGTTATCTGAATCTGTTGGTGCAGAAAATATTTTAGGTGCCTTCTTAGCAGGTGTACTCGTATCGTTATTATCACCAAATGAAGATATGGTTGAAAAACTTGATTCCATCGGATACGGTTTCTTCATTCCTATTTTCTTCGTAATGGTTGGTGTAAATCTAGAAGTCTGGTCTATTTTTAAAGAACCTTCTAGTATGCTAATGATCCCAATTTTAATTGTAGGACTCTTTATTTCAAAACTTTTACCATCACTCGTCCTACGTAAATGGTATCCGCGTAATATCGTACTCGGAAGTGCCATCTTATTAACATCAACACTTTCCTTAGTTATTGCGGCGGCACAAATTGGTGAAAAACTAGGAATCATCAGCCCAAGTTTATCCGCTTCTCTTATTTTAAGTGCAGTTATTACTTGCATTTTTGCACCTATATTATTTAAAAAGATGTTCCCAAAAGTGGAAACACCAAAACCGAAAGTATCTATTATTGGCGCGAGCAGAATTACTCTTCCATTATCACTTGATTTAAAACGAGAAGACTATGATGTAACGCTATATATGATGCGCCAAAATAAAATAAATGATGAGGAAGCGAAATCACATGACTTCCCTATCGTGAAATTAGATGATATTACAATTGAATCATTAACTGAACGAACAGCATTTGATGCAGATCGCGTTGTCGTTGCAACAAGCGATGATGAACAAAACTTATTATTAGCAGAACATGCGAAAGAACTAGGTGTTGAACATGTCATTGCAAGTGTAGAAGATCCACTTCTACAAGAAAAAGCAACACAAGAACATATCGCTGTATTCTCGACTATTAACTCTACACGGATTTTATTACGTGCTCTTATCGATAAACCGAGTCTCGTTCGTTTAATTACAACAGCGAACGAAACAGTACGTGAAGTTGAACTACGTAGCAATAAATATAACGGCATCGAGCTTCGTCGCCTTCCATTTTTAGGTGATGTACTTGTCATCCAAATTTACCGAGGTAATAAAGCATTAATACCGCATGGTGATACGAGGTTACAACATGGTGACACACTGCTTGTAACAGGTTCAAAAGAACATATTAATACACTAAAAAACATATTAGAATAGAAAATGCCCCTCACATAATTGAGGGGCATTTTTTTTCATTCTATATGGTAAAATGTTACTATCACATATTATGGGGATGGATCACATTATGTCTATTGTAACTTTAGCTCTATTATTATTAGCGGAAGTACTCGTTGCTATTATTCTCATCGGTGTTAGCATTGAAATTTGTAGTTACGGCTGGAAAAAATCAACTGGCGTCAAATATACTTGTCTCTTGCTTTCGCTCCTTCTTGGAACCGCTAGCATACTCGGACTTTTCGCTGCACCTGCCTATTTCTTTATACAACTAACAGAAAAAGGCTTATAAGGAAGGATGTTAATATAATTACCGTGAAATGTATTGATGCATCTGAAACTTGCGTATTACGTCAAAAATTTTTACACCCGAATCAAACAGTAACAGATTGTAAATACTCTTCCGACTACGAAGCAGATACCTTTCACTTAGGTGCTTTTCTAAGCGATGAACCGATTAGTATCGCTTCCTTCTCAAAAAAATATACCCTGACTTACCAACAGGTGTTCATTATCGACTACGTGGAATGGCAACATTACCTAACTTTCGAAACAAACACGCTGGAAGCTCCTTAATTCAAAAAGCGTAACAAGTCTTGCAAGAGCGTAAAGCAAATATTTTATGGTGTAATGGCCGAATTACTGTAACTGACTATTACAAGCGCTTAGGCTTCTAGGAACATGGTGTAATCTTTGAAATTGAACCGATTGGCCTTCATAAAGTATTGTATATAAAAAGATATAAGAAAAGCTTTCCGCAATACGGGAAAGCTTTTCTTATATTTCAATCTTCACTTTTTATTTTTTTCATATATATGTATATAAACAAACTAGGAACTAAAAAACAAGCAACCATAATAAGTCCTGTCATACTAATTTCCTTTATCGAAATATCTGGTGTTACAATGATACAAATAGCTAAAATCCCAATAATAATACCTACCGGAATGAATAATAGTTTCATAAAATAGCTGCGTGATACTCCGCCCGTATGCTCATACACTTGCACCGAATTTTTTAAGTTTAAAAAGTTAATACCTATTATCCCGCACATAAATACCATTAATAAATCCGAAATACTTTCATATCCTGCACCTTGCAAAACATAGCGATAAAAAACAATACCTAGTATGACGATATTTTGTAAGATGAAAACGAGTCTAATATGTTTTAGCCCCTCAATCATTAAACGTTCATCTTTCACGATTCTCATCCCCTCACTCCTCTTCCTCCCAAAATAAATCATTTAATGTTTTATCTACCGCATAACAAATTTTCAAACATAAATCTAAAGACGGGTTGTATTTCCCCTTCTCAATTAAACTAATCGTTTGCCTTGTAACGCCTACTTTTTCTGCTAATTTTTGCTGTGTTAAATCTAACTGAACACGCGCGACTTTTATTTTACTTACAGCCATTCATGTTCCTCCTCTACCTTAATTGTAATATATATATTCCATTAAGTAATTTATATTTTGCGTAATTAATTTAATTTTCACTTTCCCCCGCTATTTGCGGGTAATAAACCCCTCACTAATTATAGTTTCACTTTATTATACACAAAAAAGGAGCCTCTCATAAGAAGCCCCTCTTCTATATCTATATTATAAGAATAAATGACATCCAAATAAAATTGTAAATAAGTATAGTAACGGATGTACTTCCATCCCTTTCCCTTTCACAATCTTTAAGACCGGATACACTAAAAATCCGATTGCAATTCCATTCGCAATACTAGACGTTAACGGAATACCTACAAAAATTAAAAATGCTGGTAATGCATCTTCAAACTCATCCCAATTAATATCACGAATACTTTGTGCCATTAAACTACCGACAATAATTAATGAAGGAGCTGTAATAGCAGCTACACTTGATAAAGATGCAATTACAGGACTGAAAAATGCCGTTATAATTGTTAGTCCAACAACTACAATACCTGTTAATCCCGTTTTACCACCCGCAGCAATACCAGCTGACGATTCAATTGTCGCTGCTGTTGGGCTTGTACCAAAGATAGAACCTGTCGTTCCGCCAATCGCATCTGCAATAAACGCTTTACCAAAACGTTTCTCTGTATTATCTGTAATTAAACCTGCTTGTTTAATTAAACCGAGTAATGCACCTGTCGTATCAAATAAAAGTACAAGTAAAAATGAAAATACAACACCATATAATCCATACTGAATTACATCTGAAAAGGCATTGATTGGATTTGAAACGATAATACCCTCTGGTAAATGAGGCATCGCTACAATTTTATCCTCAAACTTCAGTTGCCCCGTAAAGAAGGCGATAATTCCTGTCACAATCATACTAATAAATAATGCACCACTCACACGTAATACCATTAATACCGCAGCTAAAATTAAACCAATTAAAGTTAAAATAACGGCTGGTGAATGAAAATCACCAATCGTAACTAAATTAGATGGATGATCAACGATAATTCCAGATAGACGTAATCCAATAAAAGCAATAAATAGTCCAATTCCACCTGCAATTGCATGCTTTAAACTATCAGGAATTGCGACAATTAACTTTTGCCTAAATGAAGTGAAAGATAATAAAAGAAAAATAATACCTGTTACAAATACTGCCGAAAACGCAATGACATATGTAATCCCCTCTGCCTGTTGAACAACAGAATAAGCAAAATATGCATTCATCCCCATAGCTGGAGCAATAACAATTGGATAGTTAGCTAAAAACGACATACATAGCGTCCCAATAACTGTCGCAATAATAGTTGCCGTAAAAGCTTGATCAAATGGTACACCTGCATCAGATAATATTTTCGGATTGATGACAAGAATATACGCAAATGTAAAAAAAGTTGTGATGCCAGCTAAAAGCTCTTGCTTCACAGAAGTGTTATATTGTTGTAATTGAAACATGCTTATGTACCCTTCCTACATCTGAATTATTATCACACATTCTTTTCTTACTAGTATGTGAGAAAATATAATACTTAATCTTAACAATCAATAAAAAGAAAAGTCAATATATTCTCTAATAGTGAGAATTTTAAGTTTAAGTCTGACAACTTCAGATGTAGTACAGTTCTTTTATGATTATTTTTGTAGCATAACAGATAGAAATGTTTTATAATTTGAAATAGTTAAATATTTAGGTAGCTCATTCTACAAGGGGGATTCTTCTTATGCAGCACACAAACAAATCTGGAACTTTAAATCGAGGTTTAAAAGAACGACATATTACTTTAATGTCACTCGGTTCAGCTATTGGCGTTGGACTATTTTTAGGATCTGCTTCTGCTATTAAACTAGCTGGTCCTTCCATCTTACTAGGTTATATGATCGCTGGACTCGTTATTTTTTTCATTATGCGAGCGCTCGGAGAAATGGCAATTGAACAACCGGTTGCCGGTTCTTTTAGTAAATACGCTAATGATTATATCGGCCCACTTGCTGGCTATATTACTGGTTGGAACTACTGGTTCTTATGGGTTGTTACTTGTATGGCTGAAATTACGGCGGCTGGAATTTACATGCAGTACTGGTTCCCAGATATCCCGCGCTGGACTTGGGCACTACTCGCTCTATTATTAATGAGCGCTTTCAACTTCTTATCAGTAAAAGTATTTGGAGAACTTGAGTTTTGGTTTGCTCTCATTAAAATTGTCACAATTATCTGTATGATAGTAGTTGGAGCTGGCATTATTTTATTCGGATTCGGAAATGGTGGTATCGCTACTGGTATTTCAAATCTTTGGTCACATGGTGGCTGGTTCCCAAATGGATTTTCCGGATTACTACTCTCCTTACAAATGGTATTATTCGCTTATTTAGGCGTTGAACTAATTGGTGTTACAGCTGGTGAAGCTCAAAACCCGAAGAAAACACTCGCAAAAGCTATCGATAACGTATTTTGGAGAATCCTAATCTTTTACGTCGGGGCATTATTCGTTATGATGGCAATTTATCCATGGAACGAACTTGGTGAGAAAGGAAGTCCATTCGTATTAACATTCCAACAAATCGGCATTGCAAAAGCAGCAGGTATTATTAACTTTGTCGTATTAACAGCTGCACTTTCTTCTTGTAACGGTGGTTTATTTAGTACAGGGCGTATGCTATTTACATTGGCACAACAAAAGAAAGCTCCTGAAAGATTCGGTCGTTTAAATAAAAATGGGATTCCAAGTCAAGGAATTGTAGCAACGGCTATCGTTTTACTTGTTGGTGTTATATTAAACTACCTTGTGCCTGCAAAGGTGTTTACATGGTTAACTAGTATTTCAACTTTCGGGGCAATTTGGACCTGGGGAATTATATTAGTCGCTCAAATTAAATTCCGTAAAGGATTATCAACTGAGAAAAAAGACAAGCTAACGTATAAAATGCCTTTACATCCATTAAGCTCTTACTTCTCACTTGGCTTCCTTGCACTTGTACTATGTATAATGGCGTATTCAGAAGATACACGAATTGCATTAATCGTTGGCCCAATTTGGCTTATTGGCTTAGCTATCGTGTATTACATGAAAGGGTTTCATAAGATTGATGAAACACCTACTTCAAAGATTAGTTAAACAATTTATCCCTTCCTTATTAATTGGAAGGGGTTTTTTATTGTCTATATAAATATTTCTCAACAAAATTCACGGTATTTTTACAATTTTTTAATATTTTTTACGTTTTCTGTCTTTATTTTTTCAGAAAAATAAATTACATTATTAAAGCACATATATTTATTATTAGGGGGATTCTTCTATGAAGAATAAAAAATGGATTACATTTTCTTTAGCAACAGCAATTACACTTAGTATGGGGAGTTCGTTCATACCGTCTACTTATGCCGAAAGCTCTGTAGACCCAGCTCCTGAAATTGCTGCAAAGGTTGTAAATCAAAACAATGGGAAGAAAGTATTATTTGATAATACGCACGGTCAAACTGCAGGGACAGCTGACTGGGTTATTGATGGCGGCTTTTCTGATTTCGGAAACGGCATTGCCCAAAATGGATATCATGTAAAAGAACTTCGTAAATCAACACCTATTACATACGAAGACTTAAAAAATTACAACGTGTTTATCGTTCCAGAGGCAAATATTCCTTACAAAAAATCTGAACAAGATGCAATGTTACAATATGTAAAAAATGGCGGCAGTATCTTCTTCATTGCCGATCATTATAATGCAGATCGTAATAAAAATCGCTGGGACTCTTCTGAAGTATTTAATGGATATAGACGCGGTGCTTGGGAAAATCCCGCAAAAGGAATGTCTAACGAAGAAGCAAACTCACAAGCTATGCAAGGAGTAGAAAGTTCCGATTGGCTATCTAATAATTTTGGTATTCGCTTCCGTTACAATGCACTTGGTGATGTTTCAGCTAAAAACATTGTTTCGCCTGAACAATCATTCGGAATTACACAAGGTGTTTCATCGGTAGCAATGCATGCTGGTTCTACTCTAGCAATTACAAATCCAAAACTAGCAAAAGGACTTGTTTATCTTCCAGAAAACCCATCAAAATGGAATAACGCTGTTGATAGTGGTGTTTATAACGGCGGTGGCGTTGCAGAGGGTCCATATGCTGCAATTGCAAAAGTAGGACTTGGAAAAGCTGCCTTTATCGGTGACTCTTCTCCTGTTGAAGATGCTACGCCAAAATACGTTCGTGAAGATTCTGGCCAAACAAAGAAAACTTACGATGGTTATAAAGAAGAAAACGATGCTGTTTTACTAGAAAATATCGTAAATTGGCTATCGAAACAAGAGACATTTACAAGCTTAGATCAAGTAAACGGTTTACAACTTGATTCACCTACTGCTTTACAAACATTTGAACAACCAAGCTTATCAACAGAGCCACAACCAGAACCTTGGAGTGCACCAAACGCTGGTTATCAATGGTTTAATACAAATACATTTAAACCTGGTTCATACGGATATAACGGCGCCGTAACAGCAAACGATTATGTGATTACACGCCCTAGCATTCTACCAAACAATGAAGTGTTCCAAATAAAGATTCAAGTAAACAACTTATTACCTAATACAACTTATAATAACTATTCTTTAGGTATCTTCACGACTGGCGGAACACAGGTAGCAAAAGTCCAAAATACAAACGGCACTTGGCCATCTACTTTCGGATATAGTAGCGCCTTCTCATTCACAACAAACAGCTTTGGTTCCGCTGAAAAAATTGTGAACGTACAACTTGATTCAAATACAACTGGACAAGCAACACTTCGTCTACGCCAAAATACAACTGCTAAATATAATGAAGCTGTAACGATTAATAAGAAGTAAAAGAAAAGGCAATCCACATGCGGATTGCCTTCTTCTCATTTCTCTTCTTTTGAGAAAAACATTCTGGAAATGACGATACCTATACTACCTACAATTAAGAATAACACTGCCCTGATCATCATTGAAACTTCTGGTAAGTCTAGAAGGAATAACTTTCCTATCGTTACTACTAAAACAACTAAGCCAGCATACAATATTTCATTCATATTTTTATTCCGTCCAAGCCAAACTGCAAATAATGCATATACCATCCATAATAACGATACTGATACGCTTATTATACTTCCATCTGTAGAAAGAACTTCGCCAACTCTAGTAATTGTAATAAATACAATGACCATGAACCAATAGAGAGCTATAGAATAAACATATTTTCCAAAACTCGTTAATACATCTTTCGCTCGTTTCATGCAATAATAAAATGTACCTATTAAAATAATATGAGCAACAAACCCAGCTGAAACAAAATGATCAAACGGGCTAAAAATCGTCTGTACCATTCCAATCGCATAAATAGTGGCACTTACATACAGTTTAATTTGTTGTTTTGCTTTAATAGAAGTAACCATACCGAGAAAACCTTGTAACAATAATACAATTGCTGCATTCACTAAACTGTACTCATATAAAATCGCTAAACTAAATGACCCCATTGCAAAACCAAATAAGAGATTTGCAAATATAGACTGTTTATTCTTCCTATATTCAAGTACAAACATAACAGTATGCACGAGTGCACTTATGACCAATCCCCACGTAGTAAAATCAGGTATTTTTGCAATAGATAAAATAAAGAAAACGGCATTTGTACTAAATATCGCTACTCTTGCTTCTTGTATAAACTCTCTCTCTGAAAACATATGCCAAAATAACAGCAAATGAATTACACCATATACAATCGTTAACTGTATTTGCAAATTCTCTACTAATATCGACATAGCAGCAAAGAAGACAAACAGGACAATGGCAGCAACAACATAAGAAATCATATATAAGTACTTATAACGATTTTTCAACGCATACCATAATAAACTAAGTGTTAATATCGTCTCATATCCAAAGAAAATATAAGGATTCGGAGTCGTACTATTTAACAAGAACGGAACGAAGAAAGCTCCGACCGCTACGAAGATAGTAAGGTATTCCGATTGATACTTTTTCGCTAAATAAATCCCTAAAATAACCCATACAATATTACAGATAAACGCAATACTTGCTGGAATAAATCCATATAAATAATGTGCCGCAAACGTCGTTAAAACAATGCCTGTAATACTTCCTCCAGCTAATACTAACCCTAACGCTTGCCGCTCTCGTTTAATTTGAATATCCCCTATATAATACAAACCGATAGATAAGGCGATACCAAACACAATTCGTATCGCTGGTGTTAATAAACCAGCATCTACCCCTGCTTTAAATAACCAAATAACCCCAAGTAGCATAATACCGACAAATATACGCGGCAACCATGTTTGGCAAAACTTAATAATATTGAATGGTTCCGGTTTAAAAGCAGATATATTTACTTGTTTTTCCTCAACTTTTTGCACGGGCTCTTTGATCTTTACTACATCTTCTTGTAATTTTTCATCTATTATCGTTTCGATATATACTTTCTTTTCCTTACTAACATGTTGCTGAGCGTTTTCTACTTCTATTTCCCTTTGTTTTGCTTTCAACTCAAAAAGTGCTTCTTGCATCGTTTCAATTGTAGTTTCGAGTGCTTCTATTTTCTTATTCAAATCTTCCTTCATATGCTCCCCCCTCACCATTCATTCGAAACCTATATATTACCAATTATCTTTATCATACTCTTAGTCTATTCATTTTTAAAACTATTTTTCCAAAAAAAGAAAGGTGTTTTCCCATTATAGAAAACACCCTTTCACTTATTTGTCCTTATTTATCATGATACTAACGATTACACCAATACACACACCTACAAGAGCTGGAATGATCCATCCTACACCTTCTGTATAAAACGGAATATACTTCAATATTGGCGTCCACTGATTCGTCATCACATTTTTATTTAAAATATCGATTGCACTAAATACCGCTACAATCAAAATTGTAACAGGATATATGCACACATACTTCCCAATATATTTATGGAATAACCCTAAAATAATAAGCGTTAATGCAATTGGATAAATAAATCCAAGAATCGGTACTGAAACTTTTAAAATTTGTGTTAACCCTAAATTAGCTAAAATCATACTAATAAAGCTCAATATAAACGCCCAAACTTTATACGATACTTTCGGAAATACACTTGTAAAAAACTGACTACAAGATGTAACAAGTCCAATTGAAACACATAAACACGCAATAGTAAAAATAAGGCCTAACAAAACTACTCCGCCTTGTCCAAATAACGTCGTCATCACTTGTGCTAACACATTCGCCCCATTATTAAACGTACCTAACGAACCGCTAATTGAACCCACATATCCGAGGATGACATAAATAATAGATAATAAAAGACCTGCTCCAATACCAGCAATACTCATATATTTCGCTAAGCCTTGATCATCTTCAATACCTTTTGCACGTAAAGCATTTGCAATAACAATACCAAAGATTAAAGCCGCTAGCGCATCCATCGTTAAATATCCATCTAAAAATCCTTGGAACATAGGAACTTGTCCGTAATTTCCAGTAGCCTCTTTCACACTACCAACTGGTGTAAACATAGTTTTTATAAAAATAAGTGCAATCATACATAATAATAAAGGCGTTAAAACCTTCCCAAATAAGCCCATTAATTTAGATGGCGATAAACTTAACCAGTAAACAAAGCTAAAGAAAACGATCGTATAAACTAGTAAAACTACACTACCCGATTCTGGGAATAACTGACCTGGTCCCATTTCAAATGCTAGACTTCCTGCACGTGGTATACCAAGACCAGGTCCAATAAATAAGTACACAATACACGGAAAAATAATTGCAAATGAAGAATGTACTCTACCCGCTAACGTTTGAAAGCTTCCTGCTTTTGCAACAGCAATAACACCTAATATCGGAAGACCTGTTGCTGATATAATAAAACCTAACAGCGCAATCCACACGTGTTCTCCTGCTTCATATCCAAGGAAAGGCGGAAAGATAAGATTCCCCGCTCCAAAAAACATAGAGAATAGCATAAGACTAATAAGTAAAATTTCTTTTTTCTGTAACAATTTCATTTCTTTCTCCTTCTTCAATTTCATCTCTTGTGAAATCAATTCCACATATAGAAAAACGCGATAATCCGCTTCCTTACAAAGAAAACATAGTCCATAGTCTATCACAAAAGAAATGCCCATTCTATAGCTATTTCCCTTTTCCAATTTCTTCTGAAAAATCAACCTTTCCCCGCATTAACGGACAGTAAGACTCCCCCCCTAATAATTAAGCTAATAACCGGATATCCAGTGGGAATCAAACTGCCCATAAAAGCCCGATTCGTTCAACTAATAATCATATTGGAATAAAATCTTCCAATATGATTAAAGTTTCACTTCATTGACTTATAATAGTTAATAAAGTAAAATATTAAATATACAAAATTATTAACCTTGTTTTTGTTTGTGTCAGGAGGAAAATAACATGGAATCAGCGATACAACTAGAAAAAGAACAGCAAAGAAAAAAGAAACATCCTCCAGGTTTATACTTACTCTTCTTTACAGAAATGTGGGAAAGATTTAGTTACTATGGATTACGAGGATTATTAACATTATATTTAACGACAGCTTTAGTAAGCGGTGGTCTTGGGTTTAGTCCCGCATGGGCACTCTCCATTTACGGATTTTATACTGGAGCCTGTTATTTCACACCAATGATTGGTGGATACTTAACAGACCGTTTTCTAGGTAGAAGAAAAGCCATCACAATTGGTGGTATAACGATGGCAATCGGTAACCTTACACTATTTGCCTTGCAAAACCAATTAGGCCTATACCTCGGATTAGCGCTTATTATTATCGGTAATGGATTCTTCAAACCGAATATCTCTACACTGGTTGGAGAATTATACGAAGAGAATGATCCAAAACGTGATAGTGCATTTACCATTTTCTACATGGGTATTAACGTTGGGTCATTTTTAGCTCCACTCGTTTGCGGATTTTTATCAGAAAATTTATTCAAAACAACAGTTGATGGCGTTGTACATTACGGATTCCGTTACGGTTTCTTAGCAGCTTCAATCGGAATGATCATTGGACAAATTTTATTTACAACACTATCAAATCGCTTCCTTGGTGATATCGGTAAAAAACCAACTCGCGATTTGCAAACAGCTGCTGGACAACCATCAGTAGGAGATACACCGTTAACAAAAAAAGAAAAACAACGTACCGCAGTTATCGTCATTTTAACGTGCTTCGTTGTCTTCTTCTGGGCTGGTTTTGAACAAGCTGGTAGTTCATTAACACTATATACAAACAAATTTGTAGACCGCTCTGTGTTCGGATGGGAAGTTCCAACATCTTGGTTCCAATCGGTCAATCCATTATTTATTATTTTACTTGCCCCAGTCATTTCAGCATTATGGGCAAAACTTGCAACTCGCAAGCGCGGGGATTTAAAAATCCCAACCAAAATGGGACTTGGTATGATCTTACTCGGTATCGGTTATATCATACTTGTTATCGCTACATTAAAAACAGGTAGTGACGAACATAACATTACGGAAAAAGCAAACTTACTATTTATCGTCTTTACGTATCTTTTCCATACGTTAGGTGAGCTATTCTTATCACCTGTCGGACTATCAATGGTTAGTTCTCTCGCTCCAGTAAAACTTGCTTCTTTACTAATGGGTGTATGGCTAGCAAGTTCAGGTATCGCCAATATTTTAGGTGGACAACTTGCAAGCTTCACAACTTCACTTGGATATGCTGAAGTGTTTACTGTTATCGGCGCTGTAGCGATTGTTTTAGGTTGTGTTTTATTATTAATCTCTAAAAAACTAGTAAAATGGATGGATTAAAAAAAAGATGAGGAATTTCTCCTCATCTTTTTTATGCCTTCTTACCTTTTTCTATTGCTTGCTCATACAACTCTTTATGTTCTTTATATTCACTTGGCACGAAACTCTTATAGAAAAATGAAAACCAGCTGTCTCCCTTTTTAAATCCTTCTTCTCGAATTTCCGTTGCTTTTTTATTCGATTTAAATCCTTCAGTAAACCATTTTTTTAATGAGCCATTCTTTTCATACTTGGCAGGAATCTTCAAATCATAGTTTTCAAACGCATACTTATATCCAGCCTTTTCTACTGCCTTTTTTGTAGACTTATAGCCTTTTTCATACGCTGTTTCATATGACTTCACGTATACATCTTTCTCATTATTTCCAGGATTCTTTTCAGCTAGTTCCTTACCAGCCTTTTCCCCTAGTTCAGCTTGCTCTTTTTCAATTTTTTCTGTTCTCTCTTTATTTCCCACTTGGAAACCTTCTGCAAAGATCTGCTTAAAATCTGGAGTAATTTGACTATCGTCCATCGTCTCTTGTGCTAAGCCCTGTTCTTTTCCTTTTTCAAAATGCGTTTTCTTCTGCTCTTCTAAAGACCAAGTAGTAGTATAAGCAGTTGTAAATGCTTGTTTATATGTATCTGATTTTCCAGCTAAATGTACTTGTACGTCATTTTTCCCTGCTTTAAAATCAGTCTCTCCATTTTTTTCGCCTTCAAGTTGACCTTTCTCCATATCAACTTGGCGCTTAGCTTCCTCTTGCTTACGTGCCTCTTCTGCTTTTCTTTGTTCCTCAGCTACACGTTGTCTCTCTTCTTCAGCTTTACGCTGTGCTTCTGCAGCACGTTGTTTTTCAGCTTCTACAGCACCATTATTATTTTGGCTAGGAGCTGGACTCGTTGCACCACTACTAGAAGCTGGTTTATTGTGATAATGATATTCCCCGTACTGTAATCCCCATTTTTCACAGTTTGTACGACACGTATGTCCACCATTCGCATCTGTACGTCCTGGATGCGCATAAGCTGAAATTGGAGCTATCAATAACGCTACACTTGTTGTTAAAAGAAGTTTCTTCACCTGTTGTCTCACTCTTGTTCCTCCCAAAATTTAGAATTCTAAATTTATTATACATAAATAGAAGGATTTTTAAATACAAACTAAAATATTCTATTATTTCTCAAAAGTAGTAAAAAAGAAGGTCAACTCTTTAAAGAGTTGGCCTTCTTTTTTATTTCTTCGCCTTCGTTCCTACTAAATCACCAGCTACAACATAACGCTTAGAATTATCTTTTACAGATACACATGTAATAAGCGTTATCTCATCTTTCCCATGATCTTCTACAACTTCCCATTTATCCGGAGTTACTTCAGATACACCGGTAACAGCGTACTCATATTCATTTTCATTATCATATAAATAAATTTTATCGCCTTTTTTCAAAGATGCTATATCACTAAATAAAACACCTTTTTTAGACATGTTATGCCCTGCTAGTGCGTAATTCCCTTTTCCCATTACTTGATTTTCTTTTACTGTCGCTGCACCTGATAACAGGTTTTTCTCAGTAGAAGATTTTAAAACAGGAATTTCTAATGAAACACTTGGAATCGAAATACGACCGATTACTTGTTTTTTATCTAACGATGCATTCGCTACTTCTGCCAAGTCTGGTTGATTAATTTTTGACGCATCTACAAATTCTGTCTCATGCTTTTCATAATCCATCTTTTGAACAGCTTGCACATTTTCAGTCTGTTTCTTTTCAGCCTTATATCCATCATAAAATGGCTTTCCAATTAAAACCCCACCTACAACAAATAGAAGGATTGCTACTATACTATAAATTCTTTGCTTATTCATATACAATTCCTTTCCCTTACAAAATCTTACTCTATATAAAATGATAAAATAATATTGCTATATGTACAAGTATAAGCTGAAAAGAAACCTTCTTGCCGATGCAAGAAGGTTTCTTTTTAAGCAATTTTATTTCGATATAAAGACACGTGAAAAATCGTCATCTGAATAAAGAAGATACTAAATGCAATATATATCGGATATGCAGGAACATATAGAATAACAATTGGAGAAAGAGTTAAAAACCCAACCGCACAAGGCAACACATACCATAATGACATAAATGTAGTACGACAAGCCTTTTCTGTAATTGCCTTTTCACGCTCATCTTCTTGAGGAAATAATAGTGGAAACATCCAATACGAGAGCTCTTTATATTTTTTCTTTTGAATTTTATAAAGAACCGTCGATACAATACCAAATGTTAAAAGTAATCCGAGCGGTATTAAACTTATTGAAACTTCAAATGGTACTCTCTTCGTTTGAATAAAATTAGCGACTTCAATAGTAAAATAATACAACTCAATAAAAGCCCAACCTGCTAATACCATCAAAAGTACATTTAGCATATAAGAAAATACAAGTCTATTCATCCTCTTTCCCCTCCTTATTTAAAACAAACACATCTTCCATCTTTAACTGGAACACATCACAAATCGTAAGTGCCAATAACAACGACGGAACGTAATCCCCTTTTTCAATTGCAGCAATTGTTTGTCTCGTCACTCCAACCTTTTCTGCTAATACACTTTGCGAAAAATTGAAGCGAGCCCTTAATTCTTTCACTCTATTTAAAATGGTCAATTTTACCACCTCTCACCATTATTGTATGCTATCCTTAACAAAATGTAAACTCAACTTAACAAGTTTTGCAAAAAAAATCCAACTTTACGTATTGTAAAGTTGGATTACGTGTTAGTTTAAAATTGTAACTTTAACATTTTTTCTGCCCCAATTACTAGATGAAGCTTTATCAGGCATTAAAACATCGATTTTGTGACCTTTAATCGCGCCACCAGTATCTGCTGCAATTGCTTGCCCGTATCCTTCAACATATACAGTAGACCCTAATGGAATAACACTTGGATCTACAGCAATTAATTTCATTCCTGGGTTTGCAGTTAAATTATAAGGTTTACCACCTGGTCCCCATGCAGAGTATACTTGTTGGCCTGGTGCATAACCATTTTCACCTGGATCTGCTGTATAAGCTGTTGCATGTACATAGATTTCTCTTCCACCAGCAGTTGGCTTCGAAGGTTGTGCAGGTTCTACCTTCGAATTATTATTAGCAACAGGTTCAGCTGGTTTATTAGCTTTCTCTTGCTTTTGTTTTTCAGCAATTTCTGCTTGTGCTTTCACTAAAGCTTCTTGCTCAGCCTTTGCAGCCGCTTCTGCTTTCGCACGCTCTTCTGCTGCAATTCTTGCTGCTTCTTGCTCACGAGCAATCGTTTCTTGTACTGCCTTCATATTTGACTCAATTTTAGCTTTTTCTTCTGCTGCTAAATTAAGTTGGCTTGCAATCTGGTTATATTTAGCTTGAACTGCTTGTAAGTTATCTTGACGCTTTTTCAAGTTATCTTGCAAATCAGCTTGCGCTTTTGCTAATTTTTGTTTGTCTACTACTAAAGATGCTTCTTTTTCGTCAATTGTTTTCTTATCTTCTTCAATTTGACGAAGATCTTGTTCTTGTAGACGTAAAATTTCTTTATCAGCTTCTAAAATAGTAGAAACTGCATTCATACGTTGTAAGAAATCTGCAAAGTTTTTTGACTCTACAACAACTTCTACTACTAAACTTGTATTTGAACTGTTTTGAACAGAAACCATACGTTTTCTCATAATATCTTTACGAGCAAGGACTTTATCCTCTAAAACGACAATTTCATTCTTTTTTTGCTCAATCTGCTTATGCGTTTCATCGATTTTACGTTGAATAGCAGCTTGATCCTCTTTATTTTTTGCAATTGTATTATTTAAGTTATGTAGTTCGTTTTCAATACCTTGAATCTCTTTACTAACAGCTTGCTTCTCTTGCTCTTTCTTCTGCATATCTGCATCGTTTTGCTGCAATTGCTGTTGCATGTTGTTAAGTTTCTCGTCGTTTGACTCTGCTTTTACAGCGACTGTACTAGAAAGACCGATAATTCCTGCTAATACTAGACTACTGATTCGCTTAAAATAGTTCATAATCCGACTCCCTTCTTATACAGTTATACATGATTTATTTTACAGTTTGTTTACAATACTATTAAATACAGTTTATTTTTCATGACAAAAAATAGGGAATTATAAATAAAATGTAATAGATTCTTAAATATTTAACAATTCCTATATTTAAAAATTATAAAAGATGCTAAAATCCAAATATAGAGAAAATATAACTTCCAAAGGCGGTTGAAATAAATACATGTTTACTCAAAAGAAATCACTCCAACATAAAATTGATCAATTAGAAGATCGTATAAAAGAATTAGAGGCAGAATTAAAACAAAAAGATATTGAAAAACAAAATATGATTTCTTCTATCCATGACCGTGTGCAAAACGTCGTTCAAGAGCATCAACTTGTAAATAACCAGCACCATACACTTCAAAATTTAATTCAGCAATTAAACTCGTGTTTTGAAAATGTTTCAACACGTACAACAAATTCTAATGAATTAAATAGTGAAATGTTACAAAAAGAACAAAGCTTAATTCAGTCTATTGAAGAGATTATTGACTGCTCTAATGAAGGAAAAGAATCTGTTCACCGTTTACTTATTGTAATTAATAAATTAGGTGAACAATCTCAGCGCACGTCTAACAGTATGAATCATTTAAGTGAACGCTCAAAAGAAATCGAGCAAATTGTAGAAGTCATTCAAAACATTGCAGCACAAACAAATTTACTTGCGTTAAATGCAAGTATTGAAGCAGCGCGTGCTGGAGAGCACGGTAAAGGTTTCGCGGTTGTTGCCAATGAAGTAAGAAAACTAGCAGAAAGTACGGCAGAGAGTACAAAAAATATTGGCAACTTAACGAAAAAAATTCAAGAAGAAATTGAAAAAGCATACGAAAACACAAAAGATAATTTACATTTAGTCGATGAAGGTGTAGAAATGAGTGCCGATACAAACGCTAGAATCGAAAACATTTTAATTATGATTCAAACGTTACAAAATGGTGCTACAAATGTTATTCAAGCAATTGAAAACCAAAAATCTTGTAATGATGATATATTACGAGAATTTGCAAACACTCAACAAATGTTCCAAAAATTAAATACTACTATTATGAACCATATTCATGATGCAGAAAAAGTCGATGTTCAATTGACTAATGGTCTTCAAGAAACAGTATCTTCTCATTAACAATAAAAACCCCTTATATCTCTATAAGGGGTTTTTATTATATTTCGAATATTTATTTCTTCCCAATATTCATCTATATCTTTGTTATAATGGGAAAGTTGTTTCTTTAGACTAATTAACAAGGAGGATGTTATGGAACAATTTTACTACATTTTAAAATACTTAATTCTTGGTCTGTTCCAAGGACTAACAGAACCAATTCCGATTTCTTCAAGTGGTCACCTCGTTTTAGCACAACATTTGCTAGGACTAAAAATAGAAGGATTTAGCTTTGAACTACTTGTTAATTCAGCTTCATTACTAGCTGTGTTACTTATTTATAGAAATGATTTAATTCGTCTAACAAAGAATGGTCTATCTTATATATTTACAAGAGCAGAAGATGCAAAATCAGATTTCTTCTTCATTATTTACCTTGTAATTGCAACTATTCCAGCAGGTGTAATTGGCGTTTTATTTAAAGATTATATCGATCAGTACTTAAAAGGTGTGAAAATGGTTGGGATTTCCCTTCTTATTACCGCTATCGGCCTTTGGATTATTCGAAACTTACGTGGACGTAAAAATGATGGCGACCTTTCTATGAAAGATGCAATCATTATCGGTCTAGCACAAGCTTGTGCACTAATCCCTGGAATTAGCCGATCTGGCGCTACAATTGTAGCAGCGATGTTACTCGGTATGAAGCAAGAGACCGCTCTTCGCTTCTCATTCTTACTATATATTCCTGTTAGTTTAGGTGGATTATTGCTAAGTATTACAGACATTGCTAAAGATCCTAATTTAGACACATTATTCGTACCATATATCGTTGCATTTATAGCAACATTTATCATGACATATATTTCTTTAAAATGGTTTATGAACATTATGGCAAAAGGAAATTTAAAATATTTCTCTTTCTATTGTATTATCGTAGGGGGACTTACTATCATTTTCTTATAAAGTAAACTTACAAATTTAAAGCGAGTCATTCTACTACACAAAGATGGCTCGCTTTTTTATACTTCTATTAAGTTGAAGTGCATTATTTACTTTAAATTTTCAGAATAGTATAATATCAATTATATTCCTACTAATAAAAATCCGTCTTCTTTACTACTATTATAAAAGAGGTGTTCATATGTTTATTGTTACTAAACTAATTCATATTAAATATGGCTATGAGAATGATTTACTATATTCACTTAAACAATATTATCCATCAACTGGAACAAATGGTTTTATTAACATAGAATTTTCACCTATGCATCGTACAGATGATGGAGAAAAATATATGGTCCGTATGTTATGGAAAACACAACAAGATTACCATGCGTGGCTTTCTCAAAGAAACGAAAATGAAAATTGGAAGCACAAAATACAAAACTATATCCTTTCTTCCAAATCCAATGCTACTTATATGCATTAAACTCCACTCGATATTCCTAAAGAGCTTTTCCTAATGTAAAATGATAAAACCCTCTTACCTTTTCTCATCCAGTAAGAGGGCTTCCCTTATTTATAAACTTTCTTTTCTTGACAATACAAACGAATAACATGTTTATTTTGTTGAAATACATCATGCGTTAGGCGAATAATAATAAAATTTCGTTTTGTTTGATCATCATGAACAAAAATCTGTTCTCCCTCTTGAAAACGCCATGCACTTTCAAAATTCGTAATATGATCTCCACTTACAGAAAAAAGTTCATATCGCATATCTAGTACCCTCTCTCAACTTATATAATCACAATATCCTTATATTAAATTTAGTATAACTTAATTTCGATAAAATTTGTAATTTTTTCTATTTCGAAATATTTTAACTTTGTTTTATACTCTTTTTAGCGCTATAATGATAAACGAATTTTCATTGAAAGGAGCTTCATTTTGACTGCATATTTATTTCCAGTAAAAACAGCATTTATTTTATTTCCTATTTTAGCAATGTTTCTGTTAATTCCATTTTTAATATTTAATTATCGAAAATACGGTTATTTAAATAAATGGCGCTCATTTATTTTATATTCATTACTACTCTATTTATTAAATGCCTATTTTCTTGTTATTTTGCCATTACCACAAACGTATGATACTTGTAGCCTACAACCAGCTAATACACAGCACATGCAACTCTCACCATTTTATTTCATACAAGAGATTAGTAATCATACATCGGCAATTTTAGCGAAACCAACTACTTACTTCTATTTATTAAAAGAATCTGCGTTTTTACAAGTAGCATTTAACGTTCTATTAACCGTTCCATTCGGTGTTTATTTACGTTATTATTTCCGACGTAGTTTCTTACAAACAGTTTGTATTTCTTTTTGTCTTTCACTATTTTTTGAACTAACACAGGTAACTGGACTATACGGTATATACAATTGTGCATATCGCTTATTCGATATCGATGATCTATTTTTAAACACATTAGGCGGCGTAATTGGTTTTATCATTGCACCAATATTTACGTACTTCCTTCCGAAAACAAGCGAATTAGATAGTCATATTGATTTAGAAACGAAACCAGTCGGATTCGTTCGTCGTCTTATCGCTATGCAAATTGATTGGCTGTTCTTATCTATCGTCGTTCCTGTCATTAAAAATAAAGGAAACTCTCTATTTATTTCTAATATCCAATCTTACACAAATGTATACGAACTCCTTTTCATTACATGTTCAATCTTTATTTACTTTATTATCATTCCATACTTTACAAATGGAAGAACGATAGGAAAAGCTTTGCTTCGTATTTACATTAAAGGAAAATCAGATCGTATTACGATGAAGGAACTATTCATCCGTTACGGTATATTCTATTTCGTTTTAGGTGGAATCAATTATATTCTTTCTAGTAGCTCTATCTTAAATCTTACAGAGCCTTTAGTATTACTAGTTATACTGTTATTCCAATTCGTAATTAACGGCATATTTATTATTCATGTTTTCTTACATGTATTTAGCCGTGATAAGTTACTATTCTACGAGCATATTAGTCAAACAAGAAATGCGATTATACTAAAAAAAGCTGACAAGTAATATTTTGTCAGCTTTTTTTCATAATCGTAAATAACTTTTCTGTATAAGGGTTTAAAAACATTCCTGTTTCATCTAGCGACTTCCTCATTTTTAGAAACGAATGCAATTCTGGATATATGTTTTGTAACTTTTCGTATGTTAACGTATGCATTTTCCCCCAATGTGGACGACCTTCATATTTCAGAAAAATTTTCTCCACTTCACCAAAATAAGCGGCATACTTCATACCTTTATACATATGAACGGCGATATATGCCGAGTCCCTTCCATACGCTGGACTAAGCCATATATCATCACCTTTCACGTAGCGACATTCAATCGGGAAGTGCACCTTATACTTTTTCTTTTCAATAAGACTTGAAATTTCTTCTACAACAGCTCTCATATGCTTTGAAGGGACACTGTACTCCATTTCATAAAATGGAACCGTACGTGATGTAGCGAACACTTCATAGCTTGGGCCAATTATTTTTGTGTTTGGTGCAGCCTTAGCTGATAATCGACTTACTCCTTTACTTATGGAAGGAAACCATTTGCACCCTTTAGATAACAAAGAGAACATCCTATTTTCAAGTAACTCCACCTTTAGTTTATGCCATTTTAAATCAGTTCCTTTACTCGTTGTTTCATTTGTAAACTTCACCTGTACTTCATTTGAATAAGGAAAAACGAAAAACTCAAAATGACGATTCTTCTTATATTCTTCTAACTTGTTCATTACAGTAGATAGTGACTGTTTTTCGCTTTCATAAACGAGCGAATATGATGGGATAATCTTTAATTTTATCTTTACGATAATACCTAGCATTCCAAGCGATAACTGAAATGCTTTCCAATATTCGACGTTCTCGGTTTCTGAACAAACTATACTCTCACCTGTTGATAAAACTGTCGTAATCTCTATAACTTGTGTTGATAAACTCCCAAAGGTAACACCCGTCCCATGCGTCCCCGTACTAATTGCTCCTGCAATAGATTGTGAATCAATATCCCCTAAATTTTCTTGTGCATAACCTTTTTCTTCAAGTAACTTCCCTAGGTCATGTAGCTTTGTTCCTGCCCATACTTCGGCAACCATCTTCTCTGCATCAATATTCACAATGCCCTTCAATTCGTCTAAAGAAACTAAAATTTCTTCTGTTTGCACGAGAGGCGTAAACGAATGCCCTGAACCGACAACACGAATTTTCTTCCCTTTTTTTCGTGCAAGCTCTACAACTTCTACTACATCTTGTATAGTTTCTGGATACATCGTATAATGCGGCGTTCCTTCTACATTCCCTGTCCAATTTCTCCATTTTTTCCCCTCTATAGAAAGCATTGGCCATCCCCCCGATATGTTGAATACTCCCCAATAATCTTCCCTTGTTTCACACGATACAAAATTGGAAACCGCTCACATAATTCCCCAGCTTTACTATGACGAAACAATATAGAATCTCCTATATTCACTCGCTCTTCACCGTTATAATGAACGGGAGTTTGTACCTCACCAGCACCTTCTAAAGCTAATAGTTTTGCACCATCTGGTCTCCAAACCTCAGGATCTTTATCTTTACCAACTGCGCCTGAAGCAATATATCCACCACCTAGGCAAGTATAGATAAACGGAGCTGGTTTACGTACAACTGGTAAAGCAAATCCGACAGCTGGATGAAATTGTACTTCTTTATAATAGTCAAACAGTCTAGGGGCATAAAAAGCAGAACCTATTGTAATCTCTGAAACTGAGTTATCTTGCTCAGTTGTTTTTATACTTCCTGTTCCACCCCCATTTACAAACCTAAGTTCAATGCCAAGGTTTTGTATTTCTTTTACGATACGTCCTCTTCTTTCTTTAACTTCTAACACTGATTTCTTCTTTAAATAAGAAATTACTTTACTTTTTATCCATTGATTCGGTATATGATCTCCAACCCCAGCAATTTGAGCTTCATATCCCATTACACCATCTAATATTAAAGATGATGAGTTCTTCACCTTTTCTACTATTTCCAAAGCGCTCCGCACATCTTTTACCGGGGATCTTTTTACACCAAAATGAAATTGTAAAAAACGGCTACTCATATCAATATCCAAACAAACACGAAAACACCCTTTAGACTTCTCAGCAATTTTTTCTAAATAAACAATATGCTCTTCACAGTCCACCATACAAGTTATAATAAGCCCTTTCTTTGTTAGCAAACTAATTTCATATAAAGCCCTGTCATCATAAGCTGGATATCCTAATAATAAATCATTAAATCCTTGTTCAATTAAAAACAAAGCCTCTCTAGGTGAAAAACACATAATACCTTGAAATCGGTTGTTTGTAGCTAAAATCCGTTTCATAATTGGAACGGATCGTAATGATTTACTCGCTATTCGAATCTTTTTATCGCCACTTAGCTCTATAACCGATTGAATATTTCTTTCCAAAGCTACTTCATCTAAAAATGCACACGGTAATGGAACTTCTTTAAAAATTCCTCGATCCACATTTTTCGCTCCTCTTCTATATATGTCTTATACATATTGGAAAGAAAGAGTGATTTTCCTGTTTGCAAATAAAAAAAGTTTCTTCTTTACGAAGAAACTTTTTTGACTACTTCATAGAAATAGTAGCCTCTACTGGATAATGATCAGAGTAATCATTATACGTATATTTTTTAAACCATGATGTAACAGTCCATTGTGGAGATTTCGGCTGTAACACTTTATTTTCTATATGCGATGGGTTCGCATGATCTTTACTTGCAATAATATAATCTAAATACTCGGCAGGGCTATCGGGGAAATTGTATTTCGCAATACTGTTTGTCGTCGCATCCCAAGTCGCTGTATGTCCAGTATAAGATGGAATAGAAGCATGTAATGTTTTAAACATAGATGCATACTCTGAATCACTATTATTCTCAGCGTTTATTTTATTTACGTTCATATCTCCACCAATTAACACATACTCGTTATTTGGTATATTTTTATTTTTAATAAATTCTTGAATTTCTTGTAGCTGTTTTGTACGTACAGATGCAGGTGAAGTTTTTCCACACATACTATCTTCAGCTTGTAAATGCGTCCCAATTACATGAACAAAACTATCATTTCTCTTAATTTTCGTGTATACAAATCCTTTATTTGATAAATTATCTGGTCCGCAGCCTTTTTCGAATACATATTGAATTTTTTCAACGATTGGCCATTTACTCACAATCGCAACGCCCCCATCTTCAGGAGTCGAAGATGAATAGTTCCCTAATGTTTTATCCCATTCGTTTCCACTACTACGACCTAATACCGCCGTTTGATTTGGATATTCTCTCTTCAAATTTCCTAACAAACGATCTGAGGCGCTATTATCAAACACTTCATTTAATATAACAACGTCCTGATTCTTTATATAACCTGCCGCTCCAATTAAATCAGCACGCTCACTTTGTCCCCAATTCGGATATAAGTTTGTTGATAGCATGTACACGTTATGCGTCATTACTTTTAATGTATTATTTTGATTTGTAGGCGTTTCTGCTTGAGCTGAAGATCCACTATATAAAGCTCCTAAACCAATTCCAAAGCTAAGTACACCTTTTAGCAATTTACTTTTCACGTTTCATACCTCCATGTGTATAGTGATAAAAAGGCCAAATACTCTATTCTGAGATTTGACCTTTTTTAAATACTTAACGATTTCCGTACGTATCAAACCAAAGCTGGATGTATCCAGCAGTAACACGTTGTGCATCCATTAAACGCTTACCTGTCATTGGTGTAACTTCAGCGCGCCATTTATCTGCATAATCTTGCGATACAGCAGCTCTCACGAACCAATCTTTCGTATTATCATTTACAATGCCAGCGTAATCTTGTTTCGCAACTACTGCCGCTCCATGAATCCAATCTTCTGGATTTGTACCTTTCCAGTTCCAATATCCATTTCCATCCGTTACTTTGTAATTATCTTTTATCGTATCTACAAAGTTTTCATATTTAGAATGGAACCCTTGTGGATACGAAAGATTTGTAAAGTTTGCCGCATGCATCGGTTGGTTTACATCTCCTAAATAATGAAGAGATAATCCTAAATAGAAGAATGCTTGTTTCATATCTTTATTTTTGTATGACTCACCAGCTAATTTAAAATATTTAGCTCCAGTTTCCTTCGCCTGCTTTGCATATGGAATATACGTTTTCCCGTTATCAGGGTCATAGAAGTGTGAAGCAAATGTGCTATTATCATAATAAGGATTTTCATAGTCAGCAGCATAAATACCATTCTCTAACTCCGTACGCCATTCTTTTAATAGTGCAACTCGCTCTTGTTTTACAAGTGTTGTATTACGAGACATAATATCCATTGCACGGTTTACAATCCATAAATGAGAGTTTACGCCTTCTTTATGTTTATCTTCAGCAGACCAGCGCGGAATAACGCCTACTCTCTGTCCTCCATCGTTTTCATGAGCAAACGCAACACTTTGTAACGGTGCTACTAACGTAATAGCTGCTGCTAAAGCAAGAACTTTCTTTTTCATCTGAAATCCTCCATTTTATAATTGAATTATTGTAAACATTTTGCTAGGATCCTATGATGTCGTCTGGTTAACCTATGACTAGAATATCCCACCTTTCATAAAATTTCTATCACTAAATTAAAATATGCAAATGTTCATATCATTATAACTTTATACATAGTGAATATAATGAATGAATGCACTTACATTGTAATAAAGTATTGTTAAGCTACTGCAAATACTTGTCTAAACTAATGTAAAAAAAGAGTAAAACAATTACATGCTTTACTCTTTTCTTCTATTCGATAATATACTTGGTAGTTGCACATTAACCGCCAACTTATGAATAAATCCAAACACTAATCCAATCCCGATAAATATGTATAGTATCGTAAATATCTTCCCAAAATCAGTTTGAGGACTAAAATCTTTATCGCCTACAGTTGTCAGTGTCACAACACTAAAATATAAAGCATCAAGGATACGTAATCCTTCCACTGTGCTATAAAAGATTGTACCCGATATTAAAGTCAAAATTGTTAATACGAATAAAACTTGAAATTCTTTATCCTTCCACGCTCGCAAACAGACTCTTAGCATACGTTTCAATGTTAAAAAAAATGAAAGCATTCAACTTTCCCTCCCAACCAAAAGTACATTTAGTCAAAGGAAAGTCTATCACCTTTCCGTATAGAAAAAAAGTAGCCCTCTTCTATTTCTAGAAAAGGACTACTTTTTTCAATTCTTTATTATTTGGGTGAAACAAGAATTTTCACTTGTGTTTTATCTTTTACAAGTGCTTCAAATCCTTCTTCAACAACTTGATCCACTGTAATTTTTTTCGTAATTAATTTCTCTGCTTGAATTTGACCAGAGCTAATTAATTTAATAACAGATGGGAAGATGTGACGGTATCCAAGAATACCGATAACTTCTTTTTCTTTTAATACAAGGTTGTTCGGAGTAATTGTTGCATCTTTTTCCCATACGCTAACAATTACCGTTTGTCCTTCGAAACTTGTACTTTCAATTGCTTGACGTAGTACAACCTCAACACCTGTTACTTCGAAGCTAACATTTACACCTAAACCGTTTGTTAAGTTACGAATTTCTGCTAATACATCTTGAGTTGCTGGATTTAATACGTAATCCGCACCTGCTAATTTTGCTAACTCTTGACGTTCTTTAGAAAGTTCAACTGCGATAACAGGAGTTGCTCCTGCTGCTTTAGCTGCTTGGATAACAAGAAGTCCAATTGGACCACAACCAAATACTGCTACAGCTTCCCCTTCTTTTAATTTACTTTGACGTACTGCATGAACTGCTACTGCTGCTGGTTCTACAAGTGCACCTTGTTCATACGTCATTTCATCTGGAATATGATGAACCATATCTTCTGGTACTACTGTATATTCAGAGAAACCACCACCGTCTCCACCAAGACCGTGGAAAACAAGCTGTTCACAAACATTGTAATGTCCATGTTTACAAGCTTCACATTTACCACAAGAATAAATTGGTTCTACAACAACGCGGTCTCCCACTTTATGAGATGTAACTCCTTCACCAATCTCTATTACCTCACCACTAAACTCATGACCTAAAATAACAGGTGTTTTCACATGTGTTAATGGATGTTCTTCTGTTGGAATAAAAATAGGCCCTGCTAAATATTCATGCAAGTCTGTCCCACAAATACCACACCATTTAACTTTGATTTTCACTGTTCCTGGTTTGACTGTTGGTTCTGGTACTTCTTCTACTCGTACATCACGTTGATTATGCCAAAGTAGTGCTTTCATTTTATACATCCCTCTCTATGTATATACTTAACCTGGTGAAGTTTACAATTCTATTATAATACTTCTATCCATATATTTCAAAAAAACAATCACATTCCCACTAATTTTTTACAAATAACGTTCAATATTTTGTCACTTTGTACTTTTTTCCACATCTGTTAATTCAATTTCATTGCAGGTGAAATTAGCATTGTGCCATAATAGCATAGGAGAGGTGAATATCGCTTGAAATATTTTATTTACTTTATCGTTATCGTGGCATTTTTAGATACATTTTCACAATTACCTATTATGAGTACTTTCGCTCAAAGTCTTGGAGGAACCCCTCTTATTATCGGGCTAGTTGTCGGTATGTACTCATTCGCTAATATGATCGGTAATATTATTGCTGGAGCCGCTGTCGATAAATTTGGTGCAAAAAAAATCCTTTATATAAGCATGGGAATTACGAGTTTCATAGTCTTGTTATACACCGTTGTTCAAAGTGGTGAACAACTATTAGTTGTTCGCTTTATGCATGGATTTAGTGATGGCTTTTTAATTCCTGCTGCCTTTACATTTTTATCAAAACAAACAAATGCAAAAAGACAAGGAAAAGCAATGGCTCTATCTGGTGCTGCTGTTGGAACAGCGGCAATCGTAGGACCTGCTTTCAGCGGTATTATGAAAGCAACAGCTGGTGTAGAATGGGTCTTCATTACTATCTCTATTTTAATGGCTCTTGGTACCATCGTATCTCTATTCTTCTTACCAAATAACGTATCAAGAAAAGATACATCAAGAACGCAAATGATGAACAAAGAAGATATGGTTGAACTTTTAAAATCAGAACCGTTATTACAAGCATATATTGGTGCTTTCACATTAATGTTTTCACAAGGGATTGTCACTTATATGTTACCAGTAAAAGTTGAGGCATTAGCGCTTAAAGCATCTACAACAGGCATGATGTTAAGTGTATTTGGTATTACTGCTATCCTCTTCTTCTTGCTTCCAACAAATCGTATTTACGATCGATTTAATCGTTCGAAACTAATGCTAATCGGAATTGCAGTTATGGCATTCGCATTATCTTTACTCGGATTATTTGCTACAAAAGGTATGCTCTTTATCGTAATGATGATTTATGGAATTGGATTCGCAATCCTCTTTCCGTCTATTAACGCTTTACTCGTTGAAAATACTACAGACGATAATCGCGGAAAGGCATTCGGATTATTTTATGCATTCTTCTCATTAGGAGTTGTTGCTGGTTCCTTTACAGTTGGAGCAATCGGGGCATCACCTAGCGTCAGCTTCATTATCGGAACTGCATTCTTATTAACCTTTGCCAGTATGATTTACGTAAGAAGCAAAGTAAAAAAGACAATGATGGGTTAATTCCATCATTGTCTTTTTTTAAAATGCATATTGATATAACCCATAATATAACGGCAAAGTTGGGATCACACCAATTAATTTGAATATAAAAGGTAGCGGTTCATCCTTCTCTTCATATAAACGTAAAATAAAAACGGCACTCAAAGTCCAAATAATGCTAAACACGAAGATGCATTTCCAAACGATTGAGGTTAATATTTCTACATCGAAGACAAAACCAAATAGCCCTATCCACGTAATAATGGACACTACAAAATCAAATTTTTGAATTGGTGTTTGAAACATCCCTCTTATTAATGAAGTAATAGTTAATATCGCTACAATTACTAAATAAATTTTCCACAACATAATGATAAGCTCCTGTTCAATTTTTCACTTTCAATAAACCATACTTAATAAATAAGCTGGCATTATATTTTTCATAGAAATAATACAACGGATAACAAAATAAGAAGAAAATAAGTACGGTTGGTACATTGTCTATAATAGAAAAATATTTTCCTAGCAATTCTTTAATGCTCTCACCAATCATAATAAACAGTGGGATTATACAAATTGCCGCTAATATTAAACATGGCGTTATCCTTATTTCTTTCAGCTTCACCTTACAATGTGGACACCTTAATGAAAAAAGATGTGGGATGTCGATAATATGTTGTGCAGTAATATTTCCTTTACACTGTGGGCATACAATTGTTTCTTTCATTTATAACTTCTCCTTTCTACTCACAAAAAAAAGCTCTATCGAATAGAGCTCTTTTTTCGCCTAATATACATTACTTCTGCGTATAACCAAGTAATACTGTAAATAAACTTATGTATAAAAGCAATACTACTTTCTCCCTAAAAAAAAGAAACTGAATAAATACCGACGATACTTCGACAATTTCCTCGGAAATATTTCCTTTCCCCATATAATTTGATACACTACATATGAACAGACACTTGTATTACATAAACTAAAATAATAACTTACTGTACAAATTAAAAAGCACATTCTTCATATGAAGAATGTGCTTTTATTTTATTAACGCTTAATCCAAACCGCACCTGCAGACTTATCCTCTGCTTGTCCAACAACTTGGAATTTAAGACCAAGATTTGGCACTTTTCGTCCTGCATCAGCAATTTGCTTGTTACTGTATACTTTTGAATCATCAAATGTTGTAACACCTTGTAATCCAGCATAATTAAACTGTCCACGTGTTAATGAATTTACACTCCATGCTGGTGTTTGATCAAATGAAAATGCAGCGTCTGCAATTTGCATGCCTGTATTACCGTACGCTGATTTCCCGTTCAAATTACCAACAAACGCTTCTGGATGAGAGTCTACAACCCCAAGGAAGCCTTCACCTGGATGCACCCCAACCCAGTTATCTTTGAAACTATCATCTGCATACCAAACGACAAGACCTGTATTGTATACCGGACCTCTTCCTGCTTTTAATCCATTATCTGATCCAGCGTAGTTTCTCCACTCTAAATAATAATAATGAGCTTTCTTCTCTGTCCCATCAGAAACAACGAATCCATTTAACTGCATTTTTGACTGTCCTTCTGCATCATCAGAGAATACACCTTGTCCGTCAACAGTTACACTTACATTATCCATCGCGAAACCTTTATATGTTACAGCTGGATCTGTAATGTAGTCGAATTGTAGTTTCACTTTCTTCCCTTTAAATTGACTTAAATCGTATGATTTATCAATCCATTTCCCATCTGTTGTATCTTTATCTCCTTGTACTACTTTTTCTCCAAGTCTATCAATTAATGTTTTTGTTCCATCTTCTGTTACTGCATGTACTTCAACAAAATCGCACTCTGCTTCTAACTCATAATTTGCTTTATAATCGAATTTTGCATGTGTTCCTTTTGTTAAATCAAAGAATGGTGTCTCTAGTGTTGTGTGCATATCATCTCCTCTTGTACTATAATATGCATGCTTTCCAAACTCAGGTTTAATCGTTTCAACACTCTTACCTGGCAAATTAACACGTACAACACCTGGACGATTTGATTTCGTAACACTTTGATCAATATATGTAGGAATTCCTACACCACGCTTAATTTTATCGTAATCTACTTCTAAAATTTTTGCCCAGTTGCCACCCATATTCTTTTGTAAGAAGTCTTTATTTTGTGGTGAAAAACTAGTCGGCTCTGTTCCTGCAATTTTTCCTGTCCAACTGCCTCCACTCATTAATGACCAAGCTTCAACAGGTGATCCAGCTCCAGTATATTTCGTATCATATTCATCCGGTAAACCAAGGTCATGTCCAAATTCATGTGCAAACACACCTACAGCGCCATCTTCTGGTTCAATTGTGTAATCATGCGCTGCTACTTTTCCACCAAAGTAATCTACCTTTGATTTTGTCCCTTCAATCGCTACTGGATCTGTAGCTAATTTTGAACGATGTGACCAAATTGCATCATCACCTAATTTACCGCCACCAGCTTCTTGACCAACACCAGAATGAATTACCATTAAATGATCAATTACACCATCAGGTTCATTTTGATTCCCATCGCCATTTGTATCATATCTATCGAATTGATCAAACTGAGATAAGTCTAACCCTTTCTCAGCAGCTGCATGTAAAGCTTCCTTCACTAAATCACGTGCACCTTTTGGACCTTTATTATCGTGACCACTACTACCATCAGCTCCATAATCAGATGCTTTTCCTGGAACAGTTAGCCACTCCGTTACATATCCGTCTGTCGTATAGCTACCGCCAGACTGCTCTTCATAATATTGTTTAAATGTTTTTACTTTCGAACCATCAAATAATGTATAAGGCTCATTACCAAACAACATCTTTTGATAATGTTCTCTACTAAAGTCTTTCGAATACATATAACCTGGTGTTTGATCAATATTATTATGTTTATAATCACTAAATTCAACGAGTAGCACTAATACTTTATCAGATCGAACAGATCCCTTATATGGAGCTTGCTTTGCCTTGGAAGTTGGAACTTGTCCATTCAATTGCTTTTTATTTGGTTCCGGCTTTTGCTCAGGGCTAACATTTTTTTCAGCCTTCTTTACGTTCTCCTTTTCTTCCATCTTTTTCTCTTTTACCTTTTTCACGAAATCAGATGCTTCTTTTGCCGTATCCTCTGGAAGAATTTCTTTATTCGCTTGATCTCCTTGCTTCTTTTCAATATACTGCTCGACAGCTTTTTTCGTTTCTTCTTTAGAAGATGCTGGATTAATTGTTCCTCTTTCTTTCAGCGCTTCCGCTAAACGATCTTCTTGAATTAAATTGTAATCAATTGGTGTTGTAGACACATTATCTTTTTCTTTCGCTGGCGTTTCTGCGTATGCTAACGGAGCACTCATTACAGATGTACATCCGATAATTGCCGCAATTGCTAACGTTGATAGTACTTTAAATGGAGCTTTTCTTTTCATCCTCTGTCTCTCCTTTTATAAAACTTAAAATTCAGATAAATAAGTGCGTTTAAATCGAAATCCCGGCTTTCTGCCCTCCCTATATAAAAAGGCATAATTCTATAAACGTTAAGCTTTCTGTTATAGAATCATGCCCTCCAGTTTTCTGGTCAGACCCTCTATCTTTTTATCCCACTATTTGCTAGGCAGTAAGACTCCCACCTCAAAATTCAGCGAACCCGAGGAAGTTAATTGGGAGATAACTGCCCGTAAAAGCCCAATTGGCGAGGGCTAATAATCCGGTGGGGGATGAACAACCCCCATCACTGATTAAAGTGTTACTTTATATCGAAATATAAAAAATAAAGAGTGATTTGTATATATTAAATAGCTTATATTAAAAATTTAAAAGACAATATGCAAAATTGCATGAAAATTCCTTCAAATAAAAAAAGAACCCTAGTCAATTAAACTAGGATTCTCGATTTCATATTATTTCTCTTGTGTTTTTTCCCAATCAGCTAGGAATTTCTCAATCCCTTGATCTGTTAATGGGTGCTTCACTAATGAAGCAATTACGTTTGCTGGGATTGTTGCAATATGTGCACCATTTAGTGCTGCGTCAGTTACGTGAACGCTGTGACGTACAGATGCTGCAATGATTTCTGTTTCAATGCCGTGAATTGCAAAGATTTCTGCGATTTGGCGAATTAAGTCCATACCGTTATGACCGATATCATCTAGGCGACCTAAGAATGGTGAAACGTATGTCGCACCAGCGCGAGCTGCAAGTAATGCTTGAACTGCTGAGAATACTAATGTAACGTTTGTACGAATTCCTAAATCTGAAAATGCTTTTACTGCTTTTAAACCTTCCGTTGTCATCGGTACTTTTACAACAACGTTTGGAGCAATCTTCGCTAATTCTTTTCCTTCTTCAATCATTTTATCAGCTTCTAAGCTAATTACTTCTGCACTTACAGGTCCTTCTATAAAGCTGCAAATTTCACGAATACGCTCATGGAAATCTACGCCTTCTTTTGCTACAAGTGATGGGTTTGTCGTTACTCCAGCTACTACGCCTAATGCATTTGCCTCTTTAATTTCGTTAATGTTTGCTGTATCAATAAAGAATTTCATTTGTTATTCTTCCTTCCTAATTTTCATTTTATATTTATTTATTTTTTTTAATAAGCTCTAATTCAATCGGAATAGATTTGTCCACTTTTTTACCTTGTGTTATTTCTTTTGCTGTTTGCATCGCCTTCTCTCCGATTAATTCCGGTTTTTGAGCGACTGTTGCAGCCATACGCCCATCGTTAACCGCTTTCACAGCATCGTCTGTTGCATCAAATCCAACAACTACTACATCCGTTTTCCCAGCAGATTTTAATGCCTCAAGTGCCCCTAATGCCATTTCATCGTTATGAGCAAATACCGCTTTAATATCGCTATTCGCTTGCAAAATATTTTCCATAACAGATAAACCTTTTGCACGATCGAAATCAGCTGCTTGTTTTGCTACTACTTTTAAAGACTTATCAGCTACGTTATGGAATCCTTTCCCACGCTCACGAGCAGCTGAGGATCCAGGGATTCCTTCTAACTCAGCAACGTTCGCTCCCCCGCCAACTAATTCACGAATGTAATCACTAGCCATTTGACCACCTTCGATATTGTTAGAAGCAATGTGCGAAACAACTTTACCTGAATTCGCAACGCGGTCTACTGTAATAACAGGAACATTCGCTGCATTTGCCGCACTTACTGCTGAAGCAACAGCATCTGAATCGGTTGGATTAATAACAACTACGTCCACACCTTTTTGAATTAAATCTTCAACATCGTTCGTTTGCTTTGCTGCATCGTTTTGTGCATCAACAGCAATCAATTCAATGCCACTATCTTTCGCTTTCTTTTCTGCACCTTTTTTCAAAGTCACGAAAAATGGATTGTTTAAAGTTGAAACAGAGAATCCAACTTTAATAGTTTTATTTCGACCTTTATCGCTAGAATCCTTTGCCCATTCTGGTGGTTCCATTGAACAACCAGCAGTAATGACCATAATACATGCAACGAGTATAAGTAACCATTTCTTCATGAACTGCCCCTCCATTACGCTTCTTTTCGACGATCAATTAATACAGCTAGTAAGATTACAAGTCCTTTTACAACTTGTTGGAAGAAAGAAGATACACCTAATAAATTTAAACCGTTATTTAGTACACCGATAATAAGTACACCGATGAATGTACCAACAATCCATCCTCTTCCTCCAGAAAGACTTGTCCCTCCTAATACAACTGCTGCAATTGCATCTAATTCGTAAGAAGTACCCGCAGTCGGCTGTGCTGAATCTAATCGTGATGTTAAGACAATACCTGCAAGCGCTGCCAAGATTCCGGAAAGACCGTAAATCATTACTTTAATTCTCGTAACATTAATACCTGATAGTGCTGCTGCTTCTTCATTTCCACCAATTGCAAATGTACGGCGACCAAATGTCGTTTTCTTCAAAATGAAGTACAGCACTGCGAAAGCGATCATCATTGTAACAGCTGGTACCGGAATACCAAGAAAATAACCGCGGCCAAACATTTGGAACATTAAATGATCACCAAGACCAGTGATCGGACGTCCGTCCATATAAACAAGCGTCAACCCACGAAAAATAGTCATTGTTGCTAAAGTCGCAATAAATGGAGCTACTTTTCCTTTCGCAATGATGATACCGTTTACAATTCCCATTACAAGACCAGCAAGTAGTCCAACTGCCATTGCAAGGAACGGGTCCATGCCACTTGCCATCATTCCAGCAACAAGTGCACTTGATAATGCTAAAATAGAACCTACCGATAAGTCAATACCCCCTGTTAAAATTACAAAGGTCATTCCGAATGCAATAAGCGCATTAATCGATACTTGACGCAGTATATTAAATAAATTTGGAATTTCAATAAATGCTGGATTTAAAGCTGTAATTACGACAATAATTAATACTAAACCGATTAAAGAACCGAGTTGTTGTAATACATTCCCCTTCTTAGCCATCCTTACTCTCCCCCTGTAGCTAGTGCCATTATAGACTCTTGTGATGCCTCATCTTTCCCTAAAATACCGCCGACTTTTCCTTCATGAATAACAAGAACTCGATCGCTCATCCCTAAAACTTCGGGAAGCTCAGATGATACCATAATAACGGCATCTCCTTGTTCAGTAAGCTTATTCATAATAGAGTAAATTTCTTTTTTCGCTCCAACATCCACACCTCTTGTTGGCTCATCTAAAATGAGTAACTGCGGATGAATACCTAACCATTTCGCAATTACAATCTTTTGCTGATTTCCACCAGAAAGAGATTTCACCGCTTGCTCTCCACTAGATGCTTTCACATTAAGAAGTTTCATCATGTCCTCTGTAAACTGTTGTTCTAGTTCGTTACTAAGGACACTTCCCTTTGAAAGACTTTCTAAATTCGGTAACGCTAAATTTTCTCGAATTGAGAAATCTAACACTAATCCTTCAGACTTTCTATCCTCTGTAATGAAAGCAATTCTTTGTCTAATTGCATCTATCGGACTATCAATCTTTACTTCTTGTCCGTTTATAAAAATTTGTCCAGAGTCTAAAGGTTCATATCCAAATATCGCTTTCATAATATCTGTGCGACCAGCTCCCATCAAGCCAGCTACACCAAGAATTTCACCTTTTCTAACTTGAAACGAAACATTTTCAAATTTCCCCTTTTTCGTTCCGTTACGCATTTCAAAAATTACTTCACCAATTTGACTATTTCGCTCTGGGTAACGTTCACCAATGCTGCGCCCCACCATCATACTCACTACTTCATCAAATGACGTTTCCGGAATTAATCTTTTCCCTACATATTCTCCATCACGCAAAATTGTAATAGCATCACATATTGAGAATATTTCTTCCATGCGGTGTGAAATGTAAACGAATGAAACCCCTTCTTTACGTAACTTATTTATAACTGTAAAGAGCGTTTCAATTTCACGATCCGTCAGTGCCGCAGTTGGTTCATCCATAATAATAACGCTTGCGCTTGTCATCAATGCTTTCGCAATTTCAATAATTTGCTGTTGTCCAACTGATAGCTCTCCTGCTAACATAGCACCTTTTACATGTAATCCTAGCTCCGCCAATTGCTGCTGCGCAATCGCGTTCATTTGACGAGTACGTAAAATACCTGTTTTCCCATACATTAACTCTTTACCGAGAAACATATTTTCAGCTACTGTTAAATTTGGCAATATGTTCAGTTCTTGATGTATAAATGCAATGCCGTACTCTTCCGCTTCTTTCGCATTTTTAAAAGTGCGTTCTTGCCCATCAATCGTGACTGTTCCACCATCTTTTGTATATACACCTGTTAAAATCTTCATGAGCGTCGATTTACCCGCTCCATTTTCCCCCATCAATGCATGGACTTCTCCTGCTTCAATCATAAACTGTGCATTCTTCAAAACAGGATTTCCACTGAACGCCTTTGAAATGTTTTTCATTTCAATACGCATTCTCATCACTTCCTTTTATTAAAAAATCACGCCTGCATGCAAAATTACATTGGCATAAGGCGTAGCCTCTCCTGTACGGATAATTGCCTTCGCTTTTTTTGTATTTTCTTTAAATTGTTCATGTGATACATATTCAAATGCTGGTTCTTTTAATTGCAGCTCAATCTCTTTATTTACTTCCGCATTATTGATAATGACTTCTTCTGCTAACGTCACTTTTTCAATTGCCATATCATCAGCTACAACTTGTAATACATCTAAAAAACTCGGCTTTCCAAGTTCAACAGCTAAATCAATTCGCTTTACTCCATCAGGAATCGGTAATCCGCAATCAGCAATTACAAGCGTATCTGTATGTCCGAGTGAAGCCAGGACTGCCGCAATCTCACTGTTTAATACACCGTGCTTTTTCATCCGACAATCACCTGCACTTCACGTACTCTATCTCTCGTCGGCATACCGCCTTGTGCCCCAAGTTTTGTTACAGAAAGGCCTCCAGCAATATTCGCAAAACGAATTGCTTTTTGAAGCGTTTCTCCTTCAGAAAGTGCAACTGCTAACGCACCATTAAATGTATCACCAGCTCCAGTCGTATCCACTACATCAACAGCAATGCTAGGAATATGTAGAATCTCCGTACCATTATGGAAACGAACACCGTTAGAACCTTCTGTCATCAATAGTTTATTTGGATATTTCGCCAGTAAATCTTCAATTGGTGATGTAAAATCATCTAATACAATGCGGCACTCATGTTCATTTGGCGTAATATACGTTGCCTTTTCTAATATGTCTTCTGATAACACTTGTGCTGGCGCTGGATTCAACATAACTGGAATTTTATGTTCTTCGCAAATAGATAGAACATACTTTACTGTTTCAAGCGGAATCTCTAATTGTAGAACAACCATATCAGCTTTTACGAGAAGATCTTTTGAACGATCTACAACCGATTCATTCACAAGAGCATTTGCTCCTTGTACGACAACAATACTGTTATCCTCTTCTGCTAAAACGATATGAGCAATTCCTGTCGTTCTATCTGTAACCGGTACCACATAGTCGATAAAAACACGTTCGTTCTCTAAATTTTTTCTAACTACTGTTCCGTAATCATCATTTCCTACTGCTCCAACCATTGCTACATTGGCACCTAATCTAGCTGCAGCAACTGCTTGGTTCGCCCCTTTCCCTCCTGGGATCGTATGAAATGCTTCACCAATTACTGTTTCTCCTGCTTTCGGCCGTTTCTTTGAAACAGCCACTAAGTCCATTGAAATACTACCTACTACTGCAATATTTGGCATCTGTTTCATCTCCTTACTTCGTTGTATTTCTTTCTATAATTTTAATCGGTAAACGATAGTGTTTCTCTTCCAATGCATTTCCTTCCATTTGCTCTAACAACAACTCTGTTGCAATTTTCCCCATCTCATATATTGGCTGTGCAACAGTTGTAATAGATGGATACATCATTTCTGTTAAAGAAATTCCATCGAATCCGATAATTTGTAAATCGTCAGGAATAGCCATTCCTTTTTGAAGTGCAGCCTTTACAATACCAATTGCAATTAAATCATTCCCAGCAACAATACCATCAATATGCGGGTATTCTTCTAATAATTCCATTGCTACACGCTCACTATTTGCTGGGTCAAATGTACTCTCTGCAATCATATATGAAAGATTATTTTGCGTAATGATATCTACAAAACCTTCAAAACGCTCATTCGCTGTACTTACATCACGTGGTCCACGAATATATGCAATATGTTTGCATCCTTTATCTATTAACAACCTTGTCGCATCCTGACTTCCTGCATAGTTATCAGCATATACAGTAGGAATACGCTCATTAAACATACGGTCAATCGCAACGACTGGAACTGATAAATTCATGTAATTTATACTATTTTGTGGATTCGTTGCTACAATAAATCCATCTACATTATTTTGTCTAAGTACATCAATGTATTGTTTCTCTTTTTCTAAACTTTCATCAGAGTTACAAAGGACAACTGTGTAACCTTGTTTATGTGCTACATCTTCTACGGCACGTGCAACTTCTGGAAAGAATGGATTCACGATATTTGGAACTACTAACCCAATTAAACGAGATTTTTTATTATATAAAGAACGCGCTACTGTACTAGGTTTATAATCTAGCATTTCAATTGCTCGTTCTACTTTCTTTAACGTATCCTCATGAACATATCCATTTTTATTTAACACTCTGGAAACGGTCGCAACAGATACTCCCGCTAATTTCGCAACGTCTTTAATCGTACTCATTCTCTTTTCTCCTCATTTCATGTAACCGTTTACAGAAAATAATATAACGCATTTATAAAAATACGTCAATCATTTCTCACAAAAAAGCTTTTAAGGTTATACTCAAAAAAGCATCGCCTAATGGCGATGCTTTTTCATTACGAATATGATACAGTTTTTTCTTGTTCTTCTACAGCAGGCTCTTCAGCATCTTTTTTACGATCCGACAGTTTAATTTTCTGTAAGAAAATCGTAAAGATAGCGCCTACTATGATAAATACTAATCCTGTTAAGAATACAGTATGAAGTGAGTCTACTAAAGAATTTTTCAAAATTGGTACGATACTGTTAGCAAATGCTTCTGGCATTTGTTTTAATGCCTCTGGACTAAATAGCATCGAATATAAACCTTGTGGGTCTGTATGAATCATATCTTTAAATTTTGTTACCATTTGTCCCGCTTCTTTCGGGAATGTATCTAATACAGGTACTAACTTATTTGTTAATGTTGTACCTGACGTGTTATTCATAATTGATCCTAAAATTGTAATACCGAATGTCCCACCGATTTGACGGAAAAACTGACTTGATGATGTTACGACACCAAGGTCTTTTTTCGGGAAGCTTTCTTGTAACGCTAATGTTAAAGTCGGCATTACAAGACCCATGCCTAAACCGATAACCATCATATAAGAAGTTGCAGTCAGTTTAGTTGTGTGCATATCCATCGTTGTTAATAACCAGAAACCACCAGCCATAATGAGCATACCTGCGATAATTTGTGGTTTTACACCGACTTTTAATACAAGTTGCCCACCAATAATACTCATAACAATCATTGTAATCATCATCGGTGTCATAATCGTTCCCGATTCAGCAGCACTTACTCCTACAATACCTTGCATGAAGAATGGTACGAACATAATCGCACCGAACATTCCGATACTCATAAAGAATCCAATCGCATTAAGTATTGTAAACGTACGGTTTTTAAAGAAATGCATCGGTAAAATTGGTTCTTCAGCTTTCGTTTCAACGATAACGAAACTAACGATACCAATTACAGCTAGTGCAAATAAACCGATAATTTGCCAAGAATCCCATGCGTAATCTTTTCCGCCAAACGTTAACGCAAGTAATAAACTTACAACACCGAGAATCATCGTAAAGATTCCAGCGATATCAATTTTAATTGGTCCCGTTTGTTTATGTGATTTTAATCCCATTGCGATAAAGACTGTTGCTAAAATACCAACTGGTAAATTAATGTAGAATACCCATCTCCAGTTCACTGCGTCTACAATCCAACCACCAACTTGTGGTCCAATTACAGAAGCAAGACCGTATAACGCACCAAAAATACCTTGCCATTTCGCACGTTCTTTTCCCGTGAACATGTCTCCAATAATAATCATAGCCATCGGCATCATAATACCGCCACCAAGACCTTGGATACCACGGAAAATAATTAATTCTGTCATACCATTTGCCATACCACATAACGCTGAACCAATCATAAAAATAACTAGCCCTGTTATATATACGTTACGACGCCCAAGTAAATCCGCTAATTTACCTGCAATTGGTACGACTGTCGTTGATGTTAACATATAAGCTGTTGTTAACCATGTCATTAAGCTTAGTCCGCCAAGTTCACCAACGATACGCGGCATCGCTGTACCAACGATTGTTCCGTCTAACGCAGCAAATAGCATCGCAATTACTAAACCAATTAACAACAACTTTCTATTTGTATTGCCTTGTTGCTCCATGTAATCTCCTCAATTCCTCTTATTTATTCTCTTTTTTCTCTTGTGTCCCGCAAATAATGGTTTCTAACTTTTCAAAGAGGCGCAACAAATCTTCTCGTTCTTGTAATTCTAATTGTGAAAAGTATTTTGCGATATGCTCATTACGAGCTGCCATCGCCTCTTTTACTGTATTTTTCCCCTTTTTCGTTAGCTCAATGACAACAACACGGCGATCATTATCATCGTGATAACGCTCTACTAACTCATGATCAATTAAACGGTCGATCATTACTGTAATGGCGCTCGGTTTTACGTACATTTTCTCCGCCAATTGTGTCGCTCTTGAAGCTCCGTAATGATCTAAAATCTTTAAAATATAAAATTGCGGTGGTGTAAGTCCTGATGCTTGCATTTGTTCCAATAGCTCTGTTTGCATTTTCTTTCCTATAGCGAATGTAAGAGCTTGAATCTTATCAATATGAGTCATATCATTTGGCATGTTATCCACCTCTTATTTAAACAATAAAATATTTAACGTATTTAAATATTAATCCCACGAACAAAATCCGTCAATACCTTTTATTCATAAAAACGTTTACATTTTTGTCACAAAGTTGTATAATTTTCGTCGAAGTTAATATTGACAGTCACGGAGAATCGGAGTATACGGCTATGAATCATAAAAAAGGGAACTTTTTTATATTTCATGGCCTTTTTATATTCTCTCTGTCTTAAACGCTTCCAATTAATTAGGGGAGGATTTTCATTTTATGTTTTTCACACAATTATTTAAACCTGCGCCCCATGCAGAACGCTTACCAGCTGATCGCATTGATAGCGAATACCGTAAATTACGTTTACAAGTATTTTTAGGTATCTTCATCGGTTATGCAGGTTACTACTTTGTTCGAAAAAACTTTTCACTAGCAATGCCATACTTAATTGAACAAGGCTTTAGTAAAGGGGAACTTGGGGTTATCCTTTCAGCAGTATCTATCGCTTACGGATTAAGTAAATTTCTTATGGGTATCGTATCCGACCGTTGTAATCCTCGCTACTTTTTAGCAGCTGGGCTATTTTTATCAGGTATCATTAATATTATTTTCGGCTCATTTTCTTTCATTACAACGAGCATTATACTTATGTTTGTACTTCAGTTTTTAAATGGATGGGTACAAGGGATGGGATGGCCTCCTTGTGGTCGTACGATGGTTCACTGGTTCTCTATTAGTGAACGTGGTACAAAAATGTCTATTTGGAACGTCGCTCATAACGTCGGCGGCGCACTTATGCCTTCTCTCGTTACATTAGGCTTATACTTCTTTGCAAATGACTGGAAAAGTATATTTTACTTCCCAGGTATTCTTTCAATTTTAGTTGGTATTTATGTATTAATTACGATGAGAGATACACCCCAATCTTGTGGATTACCGTCTATTGAGGAACATACTGGCGAATATCCATCAGGTGAAAAAGTGAAAGATCGCGAACGCGAACTTTCGGTAAAAGAAATTTTATTTAAATACGTACTAAACAATAAATTTTTATGGTACATCGCTATCGCGAACGTTTTCGTATATTTCGTACGTTACGGCGTTGTAGACTGGGCTCCTACTTATTTAGTAGAGGAAAAAAGCTTTACTCATAGTAGCTCACGTACAGCTTACGCTCTATATGAATGGGCTGGTATTCCAGGTACACTTCTTTGCGGATGGATGAGTGATAAACTATTTAAAGGACGCCGCGCACCTGCTGGTATTTTATTTATGGTCGGTGTATTCATTGCCGTTCTTGTTTACTGGCTAAATCCTGCTGGTCACCCAATCATTGATAGTATCGCACTTGTTTCCATTGGATTTTTAATTTACGGACCTGTTATGCTAATTGGTCTTCACGCACTTGACTTAGCACCAAAGAAAGCTGCTGGAACTGCAGCAGGCCTAACTGGTTTCTTTGGTTACCTAGGCGGAGCTACTTTTGCTAGCGCAGCTATGGGCTTTATTGTAGATGCATTCGGATGGGATGGCGGATTCATTTTATTACTTGTATCTTGCGTACTTGCAATGTTCTTCCTTGCCCTTACTTTAAATACAGGATCTGCAAAGTCAAAACAAGCTTAAACAAAATATAAATATGTAAACAAACATAAAAATAGCTCTTAGCGTTTATTCTATACGCTAAGAGCTATTCTTTATTTACAGCACTTTTCTTACTAGCTATAACAATCAATTCCTTCCCTACTATAAAATTAAAAAATTTGATGAAATACCTTTATTAATACAGCTAACGTAACAGATGCAGCAAATCCCCCTAAACAAATTAAGCTTACCCCTTGACTATATGATAAATTTTGAAATGATTTCATACCTTCCATCCTCCCTATCTCCCCTTTGATACTTTTATTTTACCAATGGGAAAATTTTCATAACATCGATTTTCCTAACAACAAACTTACAAATTTGTAAGTTAACATCTTTTCAACTTATATATCTAGTATTTCCACAAAAGGATGTCATTTATACATAAAAAAAGACCTCGGGTATCCCAAAGTCTTAGTTACGTGCTATTTCATTTTATTTTATAATCATTACTGGACATTTCACTCGTTTTGCTATTTTATGACTTACGCTACCAAGCATCATTTCTTGTAATGTATTTAATCCTCTGCTCCCAGCAATAACAAGATCTATATCCCCTGTATTTACATATTGAACGAGCGTATCACCAGGATCACCATGCAGAATCGTAAATTTATAAGAAATCTTCTCTTCCTTTAATAATCCTTCAATCTCTTTTAATTTATCTTTCCGACTAGCTGATATTGTTTCAAAATCTGTTTGTCCGTGTATAATATCTGATTTTGCTGTTCTATTATCTACGACATATACAATTTCAACATTTGCTTCTTCACTACATTTCGCAATATGTATTGCATGCTCCGCTGCCCGAAGTGCATGTTCAGAACCATCACATGCTAATATGATTTGTTTGTACATATGCTGAATCCCCTTTTCATTATCTTACTCGTATTATAATACAAAAGCCCCTTTTTTGTTTTTTAAAAGGGGCTAATAAATAGTATAAGATTAAAAAATCATAGTCCTTTAGCCAGCAATCCTTTTATTATAAGCCGCTAAATTTGTAACGAGCTTCGAACTACGTTCATTTAATCCCGTTATACTTACTTTTACACCAATCTGTTCATACTTTATGATAACTTTATCAATTGCGGCCACTGCTGAATCATCCCATACGTGTGCATGAGTAAAGTTCATTTCAATTTCTTTTACATCTTCATTAAATGAAAAAGCATTTATAAAATCTGCCGTAGATGCGAAGAATAGTTGGCCATGAATTTCGTATATTTTCTTATTTTCAATATATAAATGTTTCACGTGAATCTTTGCCATGTTGAATGCAAATAAAACAGCACTAATTACTGTCCCAATAATCACGCCTAATCCTAGATTGTGGGTGATAAGAACAACGAAAACCGTTACGATCATGACGAACGCATTTCCTTTTGGCACTTTATGAATCGTCGCTACAGAGTTCCAATCAAATGTTCCAATTGAAACCATAATCATAACTGCAACTAAAGCTGCCATCGGAATATGAACAACATAATCACCTAAAACAAATAGTAATACGATTAAAAATCCGCCCGCTACAAATGTTGATAAACGCCCTCGTCCACCTGACTTAATGTTAATAACAGATTGGCCAATCATTGCACATCCTGCCATTCCTCCGAAAAATCCAGCAACAATGTTCGCAATCCCTTGTCCACGTGCCTCTTTATGTTTATTACTTTCTGTATGTGTCATATCATCTAAAACCGAAGCAGTTAATAAAGACTCTAGTAAGCCAATAATTGCAAGCATAACTGCGTATGGCAAAATAATACCTAATGTCTCAAGTGTAAACGGAACATCAGGAATACTAAAGAACGGTAATTCTTTCGGTAAGCTTCCCATATCCCCTACTGTTTTCAACTGTAATCCACTCATAAGCGCAATGCTTGTCACAATAATAATTGAAATAAGTGTAGACGGCACAGCCGTTGTAATACGTGGAAATAAATATATAATTGCAAGTCCTAATGCGACAAGCGCATACATTTGCCAAGTTGCATTTTTAAACTGCGGCAATTGCGCTGTAAAAACTAAAATTCCAAGTGCATTTAAAAAACCACTCATAACAGATTTCGGAACAAACTTCATAAATGAGCTCAGTTTGAACACACCAAAAATAATTTGGACAATACCTGTTAATATTGTCGCAGCAAATAAATATTGCAAACCGTGATCTTTAACGAGCGTCACCATTAATAATGCCATTGCACCTGTTGCAGCTGAAATCATCCCAGTTCTTCCACCAACAAACGACATGGTAACCGCAATACAAAAGGCTGCGTATAATCCAACAGTCGGATCCACGCCTGCAATAACAGAGAAAGCAATCGCTTCAGGAATTAACGCTAAAGCAACAACAATTCCTGATAGCACATCCCCTTTCACGTTGGAGAACCAATCATTTTTTATCGTTTGAAACAAAATACCCCTCCTCTACTCTTCTATCATTTGATTTTCTCCATAAGAAAATCATGCCGACTGCACGAAGGCTATTATATAACGAGTAAAGGATATTGCGCTATGTAAAAGTTTCCTAAAAAAAGACGCTATCTTCGTAGCGTCTTTTCTCGTTTCATTAATGTCCACCGTGACCTTGACCACTTTCTTGAACAATCTCTAATCTCTCATCTAATATTCCTTGTGTTTCAAATGAAATATTACTCGTACTGCCTAAAAGGAAACCATGGTTATATGGTCCCAGTGTTGGGTCAGCTTTAAACTTTGGCTGAATACTAGCAAGGAAGTCATACACTGGTTGTGAAGCTTTACCTTCTTCTAATAATACAACAGGTGCGTGTTTACCCATATGTGAAAACGGTGCTCCTGCAATTGCTAAGTCTGGTGTTTCGCTTGAAACAAATGACAAACCGTGACCTGGTTTTGTGAATCCCCAGCCGAACTTTGTTTTTTCATCTTTAAACTTCGCAAATGCGATAGAATTTTCTAGTGGAGTCTCTCCACTAATACGCGTTACTTTCCCATATTTACTTAACTCTCGTTCTACTTCTTTTGAAACGATTTTCTCTGGTCCTAACACATATATATTCGCTTTATCTTTTCTCATCTTTAACGCCTCAATTGTCGCTTCTGGCACTTTATTCTTTTCTGTATAGAGTAGTGGCTCTGGCATATGAGAAATCCAGTTTACAGCTGGTGTTGTATACAAACGTCCTTCTTCTTCAGACGAACCGACAATAACGCTATTTGGATAGCTTCCTGTTATATCGGCATATTCTTTATCAACATCTTTAGCAAATATAGCTGGATCTGTTTCTTTTATTTGCTTTACTTTATATTCTTTTAATTGCTCAAGGATAGATGCACTTACATCCCCCATCACCATAATTTGTGTTCCATCTTTCGTTCCGAGCGGATTTAATCGTTTTATTTCTTTTAACGTCATTTCAGGTACCTTTTCTTTTTCTATAAATAAAATCGGCCCATTATTCGGATGGTGAATAAGATCCGCACTCGCAATACTTAATTGCCACTCATTTACTGGTACTAAAATAATAGCGCCTGGCTGATTCTCTTTATGCGTTGCTGGCCATATCGTTTGCGAAGTTAGTACTGCCATTTGCAATGGATCATTTGTATTTAATCTCGTTACGTTTTTTAAACTTGTCGTTAATAAATCATTCGATGCCCCTTTATTCATTTCTTTCGGCGCAGTTACCTCTTGATTCATTTTCATTTCCTTTTGCTCTGTTTTCTTCTCTTTTGTAGATTCATGGTTTTTATGGTCTGTATTCGTTTGTCCGCATGCAGCAAGACCAACTGCTGTAATTATTGTTATCCCAAAAATTCGGGTCATTTTTTTCACTATACCGCCTCCGTATTAATCATTTTTGAGCCAATATGATTACCTAAAATGTAATTTCAACTCCATAATAACAAGCAATTCTGAAGAAATTATGCAGACACATCATAATCTGCACCATTTCTTCATGATTTTGCATTACACTTTAAGTAACGATTATAAATATGGAGGGCTCTCTATGATTGATATACTACTCGTAGACGATGAACCGAGAATGCTTGAATTATTAACGCTTTATCTTACTCCAATCGGATATAACTGCGTATGTGCGACGTCAGGAGAAGAAGCTATTTTACATATAGAAAACCGAAACTTTAAATTTGTTTTACTGGATATTATGATGCCAAAGATGGACGGATGGGACACGTGCAAAAAAATCCGCTCATTTAGTAACGTTCCTATTATTATGGTTACCGCTCGTGATCAAACAGTTGATGTCGTCCAAGGATTAAAACTCGGAGCGGATGATTACGTAACGAAACCTTTCCATGAAGAGGAACTTTTCGCAAGAATTGAAGCTGTTTTAAGGCGCACAAATGAACATAAACAAATCCAATATCACGGCATTCTATGGGATGAGGCGAAGCACTTTGCTTCTGTATATAATGAAGAACTTCTTCTCACACCAATCGAATTCTCTTTACTCGGATTATTTTTACGCCATGTAAATTATGTATTAAGCCGTGATCAGCTCATTGAACGAATTTGGGGATTAAACACAAATACCGAAGATCGCACAGTCGATTCACATATTCGTAATTTGCGTGATAAATTGCGAAAAGCAAATTTCCCTATTGATCATCATTTAAAAACTGTGTACGGGGTAGGTTACAGGTGGGTTGATACCGAATATTTAGGAGCGAAACGATGAAGCGAATTTCTATTCAATTCGGATTTTATTTTTTAATTGTTACACTTTTAATCGAAAGCGTCCTCTTTGTTTTGCTCTATTATAGTCTGGTAAACAATAGAGTGAATGAAGAAATGACTGCTCTATTAAAACGAGGAAATAGTCATCGAGATGTACTTGAAAAATATTATGATAAACAAACAATCTCTCACGTTGCATTAATGGAGTCTGAAGCTGAAACTACTGTTGTTATTACAAATGCAAATAAAGCAGTACTAGCTAAATCTAACGAAATAAACACGACTATAAAAAATCATATTAGTGGAATGCAAACTCGAACCGACCATAACGGAGCTATTATAGAAAATCATTGGAAAACATCTAATTATATTTGTACAGTTAGCCCCATTGTAGTGGGTGGAAAACATGAGGGCTATGTGTACATGTTTCTTGGAACTGAATCAATTGAAGAGATGGTTAATAGGCTAACAAAACAATTCATTATTGCCGGTATCATCACATTTCTACTAACAGCCATCACCATTTTTCTATTATCCCGTTTATTAACAAAGCCATTGTTACACATGAAACATGCCACTGAAAAAATGAGTAAAGGTGATTTATCCGTTTCATTAACGACTACTCGAAATGATGAAATTGGTGAACTCGCACAATCTATTCAAACGCTCGCAAATGATTTACATTATATGAAAACGGAAAGAAGTGAATTTCTAGCAAGTGTTGCTCACGAATTACGTACACCTTTAACATACGTAAGAGGTTACGCTGACATTGCCTTAAAAGACAGCACACCTCCTGAACAACGTTTACGATATTTATCTATAATAAAAGATGAGTCTGATTATATTACGAACTTAGTTCAAGATTTATTTTCACTCGCTCAAATGGAACAACATAACTTTTCTATTCAAGTAAAGGAAGTACATTTACACACTTTCCTTACTCGCATAGCCGAAAAAGTAAACGCCATGTATAAAGAAAGACACATTAAAGTTTCTTTCACTTGTCCTCCTACACTGTTAGTCAACTTAGATGAACAGCGATTCGAACAAGTGATAGTGAACATTTTAAATAACGCTTATAGACATTCAAAAGAGCATTCTCATATCAACATTTCTGTTACAGAAGAATATAAGCATATTTCCATCACCATTGAGGACGACGGTGAAGGTATTCCCCCTGAAGACCTCCCTCACATTTTCGACCGCTTTTATCGTGTTGATAAAGCAAGAACACGATCTACAGGCGGAACTGGTTTAGGGCTATCTATCGTAAAAGAAATTGTAGAACTACACGGCGGAAATATTATTGTAACGAGCGAAGTCGATTACGGGTCTTGCTTTATAATTTCATTACCATCTATAAAGAAACACGACTACCATCAATAGTCGTGTTTTTTTATCACTTTACTTTATAATATAAATTTACAAATTGCCCAAAACGTTTCGTATCTGTTAAAGTTAAATTGATTTCCGGATTCTTGTCTTGAAATAACGGAACTCCAGAACCTAATATATGCGGTGTAATCGTGACAACATATTCATCAATTAGATTATTCTTAAAGAACTCTCTTAATAAACTCCCTCCACCAACCATCCATATTTTAGATCCTTCCTGCTCTTTCAACCTTTTCGTAAACTCCACTACATCTTCATTTACAAACTCCACGTGTTCGTTTGAACCTTTTTCCGAGTTAGAAAAAACATAACATTTTTTATCTACATACGGGAATGTTTCCGTATGCTCTACTACATAATCGTACGTTCTTTTTCCCATAATTATTGTATCAATCGTTTCGTACATTTCTGTATAACCGTTGTCTCCCTCTCCTTCCGTTTCCATTAACCACTGTAAATCGTCATCTTCTTTCGCAATAAATCCATCTAAGCTCGCCGCAATAAATAAAACAATTTCACGTGACATATTTTTTCCTCCTTACGTTTCATCTTGATAAAATTATGATGTAAGCAATATACTAACAGTAAAACATGACAATTAATGTCATATTAAAAAGAAACAGGTGGTATATTTGTCAAAAGCTAAACGCTTATTAGATATTCTTATATTTGCTTCTGCGAAAAAAACATTTACAGCGCAAGAAATAGCTGATGAATTTAATATTTCCGTTCGTACTGTTCATAGATACATTTTAGATTTAAGTGATATGGGGTTGCCTATTTATGCTGAACAAGGTCGTAACGGAGGATATAAAGTATTAACGAATAGGGTCATTCCGCCTATTTTATTTACCGAAGAAGAAGCCGTATCCATCTTTTTTGCTTTTCAATCTTTAAGCTACTATCGAGACTTGCCTTTCAATACAGAAATCAATTCTGTTACTCATAAACTGTATAGCTCTCTTCAAAATGAGGCGAAAGCGAAAGTTGATAAAATCCGCTCTTATATCGCCTTTTGGAATCCTAAGAGAACAATTGATACACCACTTTTAAAAGAAGTGTTAACAGCGGCTATTGAAAATAAAAATTTACACTTTCAATACGAATCTAAATCAGGGATAAAAACAAAACACGTTCACCCTATCGGTGTATATGCTCACGATAGTTTATGGTATTTGCCATCCTATGACTTTAGCAGGCAGAAAGTATTACTGTATCGTGTTGATCGTATTCTTTCTATACTATCCACGGAAGAAAACGAAGATACTTTTATGAATTTAGAAGAATGGTTTGCCTCTAACTCTAACGTAATAAACATTCCTACTCAGTTACATGTTTTACTCACAACCGAAGGCGTACGCCAATGTAAAAGCGTTCCTTACCTTGAAGAGTTCATTGAAGTAAACGAAGATGGGACGGGGTATATACATTCAACAATTGATAAAGGTGAAATTCATTTTATTACGCCTTTATTTTATAGACTAGGAAAAGATGCAAGAGTTTTAGAACCAAAGGAATTAATAGATGGTCTACGTATACGTGCGAAAGAAATTTTAAATATGTATGAAAATTAAAAAGCTGCTAAATATAAGCAGCTTTTTAGTCTAGTTATTCCTATTGTTTTATTATTGGCGAATATCGAACCACCAACGATTTTTCGCATTCATATTCTCCGTCCCACTAAACCCACTGTAACGGAAAGCATCAAGGAAAATTGAATCTAGCTTATCCTCATCTACAAAATAACCTAAGTTAACTTTTACCGTTTGTCCTGGTCGGATACTGCCAATATTGTAAAAGCTTTTCCCTTCTCCGTGAGGTTCTAAATAATCAACTTCGCCTGTCATAATATTTTTTTCCGCAATTCCATCTCTTTCAGCGTAGTTCCATGCATTACCTTCAGATTTAAGCAACTTTATGGATGGATGCATATAAATTTCTTCTGTCGACTTTTTCCCAATATTTTTCACTTTTGTTGTTAAGTAAACAAATTTAGGATTAACTAATTTTGATTCTACTAGTTTATCAATTGAATCTTTACCATTTCCGAGTTTATATTCATCCCGTCTGTATGGTAGCAATTCTCCTATCTGATTTAAAGCCTTATTCTTGCTTAGTATTTCTAAGCCAAGTTCATTAAAGTTTTCTTGTTTAAAATCTTTGATTGAATCGAAGACTTCAACTTTTTCTATCACATATTCAATTTGGCTGTTATCCATGATTATAGTTACTGGAGCCTTTTGCCCTATATGAAATAGTCGTTTGCTATCTTTTTTCAAAGGAATCACCTTAGTTTTTTTAGGTTCATCTGCTTTGCTAAAACGATTTTCATCATATTCTACTATATGTGATGCCTTTTCTTTTGACGTAGGTTCAAGTGAAATGCTCCCTAACACTTCCATCATTTGTTCTTCGTTTATATCGGATCCAATATAACTCTCTAACATAATCCCTTCTTTCTCAAAAAAGAGAAAGACCTTTCTGTCAAACATTACATTGTTGTTTCCTGTTTCTTTATGGACAATTACTGCTTTCCTACCATTTATCTCTTTTTCTTCGTAACTTTTCGAATACAGAGTTTGAAAATCTGTATTTTCCCCTACCCTCCGAAGAGCGAATGAAAATCCCCCCATTGCGTAGTTATCTTTAAATGAATATTTCATAGCACTGTCATCAATTGCTTCCATATTTTCTGGCAATTTACCAATCTTTAACTTATACCACTTATCACTCTTTTTCGAATCCTTATTTGTTACTGAAACATTTACTTCATAATTTTGTTTTTGGACAATCATATTATAGACTTTCACTGCACCAAAAACGGTTGTCGGCATACCAATCAATAAGCAGGCAGCAGCGATTAACATACGGTGTCTTTTACGCTTTTTCTGCGATTGTCCATCTTTCAGCTTCATTTCCTCCATAAACAATTTCTTTTTGCGCGTATATGTATGTGAAAATTCATGTTGTTCTTCGAGTTTATCAAAATCATCTAAAGCAATCTTTTCAGCAAGTTCATATATTTCTTTGGAGTTCTTTGAATTCGTCATGTTGTATACCTCCCATCATATTTTGAACTCGTTTTCGAGCGCGTTCAAACTGCTTACGGACATTGGCCTCCGTTATCCCCATGACACTTGAAATTTCTTGATACGTTAAGTTATAGAAGACTTTGTACTTAAACACCTGTCTGTTCGATTCATTTAACTCTTTTAGCAATGTATCAATTTGAACCTCAGACATTTTACGTTTTTCCCACTCTTCAATATTTTCATCTACTGCTTCTATTGATTCTCTTTCATATTCTTCTAAAAATGTTTCATGTCGTTTATTTTTCCGGTAACTATCAATCGCCTTATTTTTCGCGACCCTCAAAGTGTAGCGTTTAAGCTCTTGAGTGTTCAAGCTATGGAGCTTTTCCAAGTTCTTATAAAGAGTAATAAACGTCTCTTGAACTGCATCTTCAGCCTGCTGAATATTATTTAAAATAGAATACGCTACATAATAAACTTTTTGTTCGTACAACTCGTATAGCTCTTCCATCTTTTCATAATCGTTGTTTGTAACTTTCATATAATTCCTCCTCTCATTCTATATAACGAATGAGCGATATACTTTGTGACACTGCAGCATTCTTTAATAGATAAAATTTAATAATAGAATAAACAAAAGCCCAATTTCTCTATTTTAACTGAGAAATCGGGCTTTTGTTTATTAGAATTTTCCTGACTGTCCCCTTAAGAATATCACTCTTACGCCTTTTCGGGATGCAGTATGTTCTCTATCGCTTCTTTTAACAATGTCTTTGTTTCTTCAAAGTTATGATTCTGTTTTTCTCCAGGTTGTACCGTATAAAACTCGGCAAACGAGCGCTCTTTATATCTCGGTACGACATGCATATGGTAATGCGTTAACTCATTAAAGATTCCACCATTTTGACAAATTGTAACTCCATCTGGTTTATATAATGACTTAATCGCTTTTACAATAAGCTTAGAAGCATCCATAATCGATTTTGCTACAACATCATCTAATTCGTCCACTTCTACAACATGATGCTTTGGCACAATTAAAATATGTCCTGGATAGAAAGGGGCATGATCTAAAAAACATGTTACATATTCATTTTCATATACTTTATATATTTTTTCCTCTTTGTTTGCTAATTTACACCCTAAACATTCCATTAAATTTCTGCTCTTTCTAAAACATAAAAACGTGAGAGCCGTAGTCTCACGTTTTTATGTTTCACCCTATTAATTCAATCGTTTCCGTAACCTTTATACTATCTTTTACAGATTGAACAATCGTACAATTTTTCACTGCAAGTTGCAGCGCCTTGTCCAACTGCTCTTCTGTAATGTTTTGTGCTTTGATTTTATAGTGCAAATGAACACTTTCAACTGGTTTTGATAAAGCTTCACTTCTACCAATTTCGGTTTCAATTGTAAACGTATCGTATGTAATACGTTTCTTTTCTAAAATTGTTCGGAAGACAATTGCACTACATCCTGCGATAGAAGAAACGAGTAATTGTAACGGTGAATACCCATTTTCTTTTCCAATCGCTAATTGACCGTACGATAAATCTGCTTCTATATCATCGTGTTTGATTGTTAGTTTCATTTGTTTTTTCCATCTCCACTTTCATCGGTTTCTTCCGTTTCTTACTCATATAATAATATATGTAGCAGAAAATGATAAATGGAATACCACAATATAACGCCATTCTTTGTTCAGGAATAAACGCTAAACTAATAACAACGATGCTATTTGTAATTAAAGCTAAAATTGGAACAATCGGGTATAGTGGTGTTCTATACTTTAAGTCCTCTAATTTCCCTCCGCCTTTTATATACTGACTTCTAAAACGAAGTTGCGATAGCGCAATAATGATCCAACTTGAAACAGCCGATAAACCAGCTATCGATAATAAGTACATGTACACTGTATCTTCTGCAAGGAAACTTGTGAATAGAGATAATCCAGCTACCGCAATCGTTACGACTAGCGCTGTAATTGGAATACCACGTTTATTTACTTTCTTGAAAGAAGTTGGTGCCATTCCTTCATTTGCAAGTGACCATAATATACGCGTTGCTGCATATAATCCTGAATTCGCTACAGATAATAAAGCAGTAATAATAACGAAGTTCATAATATCAGCTGCATACGGAATACCGATTTTATCAAATACAACTACGAATGGACTTTCAATTACGCCTGCTTCTTTCCAAGAAATTAATCCTACTAAAATCGTCATTGTTAAAATGAAGAATAACATAATGCGCCATACTGTATTACGAATTGCGCGTGGAATTGTTTTTTCTGGATCTTTACTTTCTCCTGCTGCAATCCCGATTAACTCTGTTCCTTGGAATGAGAAGTTAACCGTAATCATTGTAAGTAATACGGCAGCTAGTCCATTCGGGAATAACCCGCCATCGCTTACGAAGTTAGAGAAAAGAGGTGCCGCTTCTTTTCCATCGTATGGTAAAAATCCTAGTAATGCACTACCACCAAGTAGAACGAATGCAATAATTGTAACTACTTTAATACTAGAGAACCAAAACTCTAATTCAGCGTAACTTTTCGCTGAGATAGCGTTTGAAGCATATAAAATAACTCCGAATACGAGACACCATACCCAAACATCAACAGTTGGAAACCATCTTTTCATCATTAAACCGATCGATGTTAATTCCAGTCCTACTGTTACTGCCCAGCCAAGCCAATATAGCCAGCCGATCATAAAGCCTGTTCCTGGTCCAATAAACTTCGTCGCATACTTTTGGAAAGACCCTGAAACTGGCATTGCTACCGTTAGTTCTCCAAGACAAAGCATTGTTAAATACATAATAAATCCGCCCACTAAATATGAAAGGATGGCACCCCCTGGTCCAGCCTGATTAATAGTGTAACCTGAACCTAGAAAAAAGCCAGTTCCGATTACACCACCAAGTGCGATCATAAATAAATGTCTACTCTTCATCGTACGATGTAATTTCTCATTTGTTGGTTGCTGCATCTTAATCCTCCCCCTACAAGTACCCCTATCTCTTTTTAAAATTTTCTGATAATAAAAATATACACGAAAGCGATTACAATTTCTATATAAAATTAACACTTTTCTGATAAAATAATATAAAAAATCGAATTATTGCAAGATTTAGATACTATTTAGAGGAAAATAAGGAGAAACAAGGAAAAAACCCTTACATATATTGTAAGAGTTAACGAAGCTCTAATCTTCTCGATAAAATTGATAAACTATAATTCACTATAAAATACATACAAGCCACTACTATAAAAGTCGGAATCATATAATTTACATTTTGCCCGCTAATAATTTGAGCATTATGCATAAGCTCTGGCAATGATATAACAACTGCGAGCGACGTATCTTTTAGCAATGAAATAAACTGACTAACAAGCGGGGGGACCATTCTTCTTAATGCTTGCGGCAAAATAATATGCCAAAGCGCTTGCACATACGTTAACCCTGAAGACCTTGCAGCCTCAATCTGCCCTTTTTCGATAGATAATAGACCGCTTCGAACAATTTCAGATATCATTGCCGCTTCAAATATTGTTAAAGCAACAATTGTAGCTGTTATAATTTCTAACTTCAATCCCGCTTCTGGAAGTGCAAAATACGTAAAAAATATAATTAAAAGTAGCGGTAAATTTCGAATCACTTCCACGATAACTCCTAATATTTGTGAAACGACAGGTATTTTCGTATAGCGCAATATTCCTATTACACTACCAATAATAAAGCTAAGTACAATTGCTACGAGCGCTACCTCTAACGTTATAAGTAATCCTTTTAACAAAAAGAGGATATGATCACCTGTTATTGCTCCTTTAAAATCCATTTATACCGCCTCCTTTGCCAAGCGTTTTTCTAAATAACGCACTAGCATACTGAGCGGAATTGTTAATATTAAATAAAACATCCCGACAAATATATACACATCGAACGTAACAAATGTCTTCGTTGAAATTAAATCTCCTTGATACATTAAATCAGCACCAGCAATAATTCCAAGTATTGAGGAGTTTTTAACTAAATTGAGAAATTGGTTTCCTAAAGGGGGGATTACAATTTTCATAGCTTGGGGTAAGACGATATAATACATTCCTTGCACATACGTTAATCCTGAAGAACGCGCAGCCTCCATTTGCCCTTTTGCCACTGATAAAATGCCAGCGCGAATTACTTCCGCAATAAACGCTGCAGTATATACGGTAAGCGTAAGTGTTCCTGCTACAAAACCATTTAAAGTAATTCCTATTACAGGTAAAGCGAAATAAAATATAAATGCAATTAATACGAGTGGAATATTTCTTACAAACTCTACAAAAGCGGACCCCACCCAATTTAAAATACGAATCGGTGCAATACGCATTACCGCCAAAATTACCCCTAAAATAAAACTACCTATTAATGCGATTACACTAGACATAACCGTATATTTAAATCCTTCTAAATACATATCAATGTTATTCGTTAATATAGAAAAATCAGGCACATATTCTCCCCTCTTTCTTTACAAGAAGAGGATGAGTACTCTCATCCTCTCACTCTTACTATTTATCACGAGAAATAAAGTTTCACTTTACTTCTCTTGTTTTTGACCGATCCATTTTTCATATAATTTGTCGTACTCTCCACTCGTCTTCATATCTTTTAGTAAGTTATTAATCTCTTTCGTTAAATCATCTGCACCTTTTTGTACTGCAATTCCGTACGGTTCATCCGTAAAAATTTTCCCTACAACTTCATAATTAGCATCTTGTTTTGCCATTCCGTAAAGAATCGCATTATCTGTCGTTAAAACATCGCCTTTACCTGCTTTTAACGCTGTAAATGCCTCACTATAATTTTCAAATTCTAATACAGTCGCTTCTGGTGACTTTTGACGAATGTTATTTGTAGATGTTGAACCTTTTACCGCTAACACTTTAACGCCTTGTTTTATATCATCAATGCTCTTAATATTACTTCCTTTTTTCACAAGTAACGATTGTCCCGCTTTAAAATATACATCTGAGAAATCCACTTCTTTTTTGCGTTCTTCCGTAATAGTCATTGTTGCGATAATTGCATCAATGTCACCATTTTTCAGTAGTGGAATACGCGTTTTAGACGTTACTTCTTTTAATTCTAGTTTCTTTTCATCTCCGAGGATTTTTTTCGCAAGCGCCTTTGCAACATCAACATCAAATCCTTCTACCTGCCCTGTTGAAGGGTTTTTCAATCCAAATAAATTCGTATCATTCTTCACCCCAACTACTAATTTCCCACGCTTCTTAATTTGCTCTATGGCCCCGCCTTGCTTCGTATTCGTTTCTTTCGCCTCATCTTTTTTACTCCCGCACCCGGCAACGACAAGTACGAATAAACATGAGAATACGATTAAGGTAAACAACTTTTTCATTTTAAGCATAAAATTCCTCCTCTAATGATTTAACACTCGGCTTAAAAATAGACGCGCCCTTTCTTGTTCTGGGTTTGCAAAAAATGCTGCTGGTGTTGTATCCTCAATAATTTGGCCCTCATCCATAAATAAAATCCTATCTGCTACTTCTCGCGCAAATCCCATCTCATGCGTGACGACGACCATCGTCATTCCTTCTTTAGCTAGCGTTTTCATAACGTCAAGCACTTCTCCAATCATCTCCGGATCAAGAGCAGACGTAGGCTCATCAAACAGCATAATTTCAGGCTGCATCGCAAGTCCCCTAGCAATCGCTACCCTTTGCTGTTGACCTCCGGATAATTGATGCGGGTATACATTAGCCTTTTCCGGGATTCCTACTTTCTCTAAATAAAACATCGCTGTTTTCTCAGCTTCCTCTTTTGAAACTTTATTTACTTTAATAGGCGCTAGTGTAATATTTTGAAGAACCGTTCTATGTGGATATAAATAAAAATGTTGAAAGACCATCCCGATATCTCGGCGTAATTCATTCATATCCGTTTTCTTATTGTGTACCTCTGTATTTTGTACAATTAATTCCCCATCTGTAATTGTCTCTAATTGATTTATACAACGAAGCAATGTACTTTTCCCTGACCCTGAAGGTCCAACAACTACTACCACTTCACCCTTTTGTACTTGCAGATTAATATCTTTTAAAACTTGGAAGTCACCATAATATTTATTTACATTACGAAACTCAATCACCATACTCCCCCCTTCCTCTAACAAAGCATGTACATTCTTTTTATATTCAAAAATAGGCAAAAAAATAACTTTCAGCTTCATTTTGTCCATAAAAAAAAGAGCAAAGGTCGTTCCCTTTGCTCCTTCGTTCCTATCCTATTAAGATACTTCTTCTTTTTTATCTTTCCCATATTCATGCTCCCAGAAATCAGCATTTTTAATTCCTAATTCCTGCGGATCAAATACTGGATCTTTCCCTTCTTTTTTCTGCTTTTCATAGTCTTTTAAGGCGATCAATGCTGGTTTTTGTAGTAGTAAAATCGCGATAATGTTAACCCATGCCATAATTCCTACACCGATGTCACCTAAAGCCCACGCTGTTGCAGCTGTTTTTACACAACCATAGAATACGACTCCTAAGAATACAAACTTTAGTACGATGGACATCCAAGGACGGTCTTTATCACGATTTAAGTATGCAATATTCGTTTCTGCAATGTAGTAATACGCCATAATTGTTGTAAATGCAAAGAATAATAGCGAGATTGCGACGAAACCGTTTCCAAATCCAGGTAAAACAGATTCTACTGCTGCCTGTGTATAACCAGGACCCGGCTGTGCACCGTTTAATTTATTGACGATAAAGTTTTTTCCGCTTGCATCAAATACGTTATACATGCCTGTAATAATCATCATAAATGCTGTTGCTGAACAGACGAATAATGTATCAATGTAAACGGAAAATGCTTGTACTAACCCTTGTTTAGCTGGGTGTGATACTTCAGCAGCTGCCGCCGCATGTGCCCCAGTTCCTTGCCCTGCTTCATTGGAATAAATACCACGTTTTACTCCCCAAGAGATTGCTAAACCAATAATCCCACCAAAAGCTGCTTCTAATGCAAATGCACTTTTTAAAATTAACATGAAAGCATCTGGTAACTTTTCAATATTCATAGCTACAATTACACAAGCTACTAAAATATAACCAAGCGCCATAAACGGCACTACAACTTGTGCTACGTTAACAATTCGCTTAACTCCACCAAAAATAATAAGCGCTAATGCCGCTACTAATACCGCTCCAGATACAGAAGTATTAATACCGAAAGCTGTTTCCAAACTTACAGCAATGCTATTTGCCTGAACACCCGGTAACAGCATCCCCGTTGCAAGAATTGTTGCCGCAACGAATACTAATGCATACCATTTAACTCCTAGCCCTTTTTCAATGTAATAAGCCGGACCACCACGGAATTGCCCTTGATGCTTCGTCTTATATATTTGTGCAAGTGTTGATTCTACATAAGCAGAACCTGCTCCTAGAAAAGCTACCGCCCACATCCAAAAGACAGCTCCTGGACCACCAAATGCAACAGCCGTTGCAACACCCGCAATATTTCCTGTTCCAACGCGCCCTGATAATGAAAGTGCTAACGCCTGGAACGAAGAAACACCAGCATCCGATTTTTCTCCTTGAAATGTAAGCTTCACCATTTCTCCTACATGCCTTACTTGTAAAAACCTCGTTCGAATAGAAAAATATAAACCTGCTCCTAAACATAAATAAACAAGTGCTGGACTCCAAACAATATTATTGATCCAACTTACGATTGCTTCCAACATTCCCCCTCCTCATTTATAAAGAATATTCAGAATATAAATAAAATTATACGTGCATACCGAATCTATAACAATATTATTTTAATAAAATAAACATATTTTTGTATAAAAAAACAAAGTATATATTTATTTTATATACTTTGTTTTAACATGAATGTATTATATATTCACAATCGCTTCTCTTTTTATAATTCTTTCATAGAGTTGTTCAGCTAATTCTCTGAAATGATCTGGCATATCTTTCCCTTTAAATTTCTTTTGGAGCGTGCCATACAAACCTATATCACGTAAACGTAAAAATAAAGGTAACGATTCATACCAACTATCCGCCAGCCTGTGCTCATATTCGTACCCTTTTCTTAACACTTGTAACTGTTTACGAGCGAATGTCGTCTTTTCTTCCACTGTCCACGGTGTAAAAAGAACAGAGTAATAAAGAACCATTGCCAAATCATGAATGAAGTAATTATAGGCCGCATCATCAAAATCAAAGATTGTTAACTCTTTTCCATCATAGTGAAAATTGCCTGGATGAATATCACCATGCATAAGGCCGAATGTTTCTCTTTCAATTGGAAGAGCATTTATTTCCTCCATTAATACAGCTGCAATTTCTTTCACGTTCTCATCTTCTAATTCATTAACAATACTACTTTCATCCTCTTCCCACGTATCACGGTAGTCAGTTTTAGGGTAATTCATTGTAAGGCGGTGCAATTGTCCAATCGCTTTTCCCCACGCTTCAAAGTAAGCATTTCCCCAATATGGCGATCCTTCTCCTTTTACTTGCTCACCTTTTGCGTATGTAAATAAGGAAGCAAAAAAGAAAGTTCCATCCTCTACTACAATTTCTTCTACAAGATTTTGAGATGTTGAGTAAAGAGGTCCCGCTACCTTTGCACCGTTCTCCGCAACATATCGTAAAAAATCTAGTTCAGCCTCTACCTCTTTTTTAGAACGATGGGAAGAATGCGTTAAACGTAATACGTAATCTTCATCACTATCACCCTTCGCCTTAAAAATGTAATTTTCAAAATCTCCAAGTGGCTTTTCTTCCACCGTTACATGAAACAAACTTGCAGCTCTTGTTAAAATCTCTTTTGTAAAAACTCGTTCTACAGCTATTTCCATATGTATCCCTCCTATATATCTTCTTAATTCGACATAAATGTTAGAAGTACTGCTATGAATGTGAAAAGTACCGTTATGCCTACTATAAAAATGCAATCTCTACACATAAAGAAATCTAAAAACAAAAAAGGCTGATTCACTAAATCAACCTTTACACTATTAAAAATACTATTTCTTAATTCTTCATCAATTCATTCTTATATATAACATTTACCTTTATTTCTCTTCACCGTTTGTCTGCATTGAATTGAAGGTCCAATTTAATTTCAATGAATCTCCTTGAAATACATTTTGTTCTTCATCATTATCTACAAATGTGAACATTACATAGAAAGTATCATCATCACCAGGAGCAAGTCCATTTCCTTCTCGGTCTACAACACCTTTTTGTACAAGATCAGGAATACTTCCATTTTGCGTAGCTACCTTTAACTCAGATAATGTAGTAGACCAAATTGGAACCTCATTTTTATCCAAATTCCATAAGAAATCAACACGGATATAATCACCAAAATCAGCATTTCCATTATCTCCTTTAGCATCAATAACACTATAATCTGTAAGAAGTTTCACGTCTCCTATCGCTAAGGTTCCTTTGTTAACTAATTGAAAACCGCGCTCCATTTCATCACCCGGTTTAATATTGTCGACATTAATAACAACTTCAGGATTAACACTCAAATCTAAAGTACCCGCTGCAAACGCGTTTTGTGATACTTCTTTATCACTAAAATACGCATATGTTCCCCCACCAATTAAAGATAGACCAAGCGCTGCAGTTACAACACCCATACCAAGTTTTTTCTTAATACTCATTTCACAAGCCCCCCTATTTTAAAGTTCAAACAACAACCTTATTTTCATCCCACAAACAATATTAATTAAGCAACTACCTTGTCCCATAACGAAAGCAAACTAGCTTTAAACTATTTTCTTCATGTACTCAAATAGCTATTTTTTAAATAACCGGTAATGTTACAGTGAATCATTACCGGTTCGTTGTTAGCAAAAACCATTTTTTCTGTGTTCATTGCTTTATCGTTTAGTTTCCCTTAGAAGTATATCCCCTTATTTTTTTGGCTCTAAACCAATCGAGCGTAAGATTTTCTCTAACGTCACTGGCCCTACATTTTCTTTCGGTTTCTGATTTTCTTTAGCATCTGGACCCTTTTTCAAGAAGTTTTTCTCGATAAAACGAATATCTGTTTCATCTACAACACCATCTTGATTTATATCTCCATCTTTTACAGATACTTTTCCTTTTCCATACGATAAAGCTGCTATTCTAGCATCTTGAATATCTACCATTTTATCGCCGTTTACATCACCTGCAAGGTTATCATCCATATCAGCTCTAAAGTTTTGTCCCACTAATTCTCCGTCTTGCATTTTCCCTATTTTGGTTGTCAGTTTACTATTTAAATGACCTGGCATTTCTACGAAAATATCGTATTCTTTATCGCTTACTGGAACACTATGAATCTCAAATTGCCCATTTTCATTAATCGTTCCTGTATATTTCTTTCCATCCTTGCCAACTGCGTACACTTTTGCTCCTAGTTTTGTATAGTCTTTCTTACCTAAATACCCCTCTTCATTCAAGAAAGCTTCCGGGCCAATATATCCTGTAACCGTTGAATGTTTCGAAACAATAGCAAAAGATTTATCTTTAAACGCAGGAATCTCAATGCCTTCAGATGCACCAGCTTTTGTATAAGAGAACTTATCTACTCCAAATGCAGTTAAATCATTAAAGTATTCATCGTTCGCCATCTCGAATGTAACATCTAAAAATGGTGTATCTCCATCTAATCCTTTAAATTCTTTTCCTTCCAATAATGCGCCAACTTTCACCTTGTTTTCCCAAGCTCCTTCTTCACTTATCTTCGGATCTTCTAATTTAAGGTTCAGTCCATGTTGTTTTACATATTCCGTAAGTGCTGGATTTGGTTTCACATCTGTAAATTTAAATAGCTGCTTGTAATAAGGAATTTCAAATGTACCTGACATAAGCTGTTTTACATTATTAAGATTCAAAGTTAACGTAATTTTCTCTCCTAATTTGATTTTATCTTTGTCATAACTTGGAACAGCGTATTCTGTCCCTTCCTTTACAAAGACGTAATCTTTATATCCAGTTGCCATATTCCCTGCAGTTGCAAGATCATATCCAAATAATTTTAGATTTAACGGCTCGTTTATTTCCTCTGGAAGTACTCCAAATTTAAAATCACCATTTGCTTGAATTGTATTCAGCCAACCTGATGGAAAGGCTGAGTTTTGATAATATACAATTTGGTTCGCTTTTTGATCATACTGCAAGCCTTTTGCCTTTAATGCATCTACTGTAGAATCATAAATATTACCATGCACCCATAATGCACGCTGGCCGTCTTCTTCTTTAAACATAGAATCATTGACTTCGTGTATACCAGGTTGTACATCCTTAAATTTCATTTCAGGTATTACATTATCAATGATAATGCTATCGCCTTTTGTATAAGATTTTCCTTCTTTATCATATCCAACGAAGTTCAATTCGTAATCTCCATCAGGCAACATAACAGGTTTATCCGCAATTGGATGAGCTGGATCTCCTGTGAATGGAAGTACATACCCTCCCATACCAGAAAACATCATATATTCAACATTCGGTGTTAGACTACTTGCATTAAGTGTACCAACGACTCCTAATGCCTTCCCTGTCTTTCGGTCCTTCACAACTGCATCAATGGTTTCAAGAGGACTATTTAATTTAAATGTCAACGGCGAACTTGGTCTTTCCATAAATGGATGGAATTTAGAAGCATCTGTTGCCATTGCATCTCTCAGTAAATCTACAGACGCAATCCCTTTTTCTGTGAATTTAACTGCAAATGGTACTTGATATACTTCTTTTTCATTGTTTTTATTTGAAATATGAATATAGCCCTCATATCTACCAAATTCAGCGTTTTCTGGAATGATAATTTCAGGACTAATTTCCTCTGATGCACCAGGAGCTACTTTAATAGAATCTGGTACGTTTAGCTTCACACCATTCTTCGCTGCATCTTGCACACCTACACTTGTAGGTGAAAATTCCACCTCTAATTTAAACTCTTTCCCATCTGTTTTACTGCTGTTCTTAATTAAAACTTTTCGACTATCTTTAATAGGCCCATTTTCAATTTGATTTTTATACCCAAATGCAATAGAACCTGTTTTTTCTTCAATTTCTACTTCTTCATCACCTACAACGTTTGATGTTTTATCAACAACCTCGATAGATGTATCTGCATGAACTGCACGATATGCATCAATTCGCCCTGAGCCCACCTCAAATACAGAACGCTCTTCTTTTAAGTCAACTGCGGTATTCATGAGTGCTTCTTTTACTTCAAATGGACTATAGTTTGGATGTTCTTGTAAAATGAGTGCCGCTACCCCTGCAGTATGAGGAGTTGCCATAGAGGTACCTGACATACGCCCATACGCTACCGGATAATTTTCTCCATCTTTTGGATCATTAATATATTCAGGAACAGTTGAGAAAATAGACACACCTGGTGCTACAATATCTGGCTTAATATCATCTGTCTTAGTTGCAGGACCACGGGAGCTGAAATCAGCTAAGTGATCTCCCTCTGTTTTTATATTACTTAGTTCCCCAAACGCTAACGACACATCTCCTTGTACAGCTTTTGCTTGTAATTTCTCACCATCTACTTTTGTTAGGCGGAACGATGGAATAGATGAAGTACTTTCCCCAAGATAACTTGTAATTTCACCATCTACATTGTTATATACGATTACCGCCTTTGCGCCTGCTTCCTTAGCATGCTTAATTTTCTCATCAAATGTAATCTCACCGCGTTGGATAAGAGCTAATTTTCCTTTTACATCTTTTCCTGTAAAATCATCTGATTTCCCGAGCCCTGCATATACAACTGATACGGATTGACCTTTCAAATCTTCAATCTTATCAGTAAAGCTTTTTCCAAGTAGCATCATCTTATCCACATGTAAATCACCTGCATCGACGGAAAACGTTGGGATCTTCATTGCAGCGTCACTGGCTCCAACTGTAATTGGAAGTGCCGCTGCACTAGGTGATCCAATGGTACCTTCTTCCGGACCACTATTACCTGCCGCTACTACTGTAACAACACCAGCTAACATCGCATTGTTTACTGCCACAGAAGTAGGATATAAAGGATCATTAATAGACGCACCTAGTGATAAATTGATAACATCCATATCGTCTTTTACTGCTTTATCAATCGCAGCAAGAATACCGCTTGTTTGTCCGCTTCCATACGGACCTAATACGCGATATGAATATAAGTCTACATCTGGAGCGACTCCCGTAACCGCGTAATCAACATTATTCTTTTTGTCTGCAGCGATTGTCCCAGCTACATGAGTTCCATGGGATGTATAATATGCACTTCCATCATAAATTTCAGGATATCCCCCAGAATTTTGCCAATCCTTATACGTTGTCTCCATTGGATCAGCATCATTATTAACAAAATCCCATCCTTTTATTGAGTTCGGATCTATTTTACTTGAATCTTCACCTTGTTTTGCACGATATCCTTTATATGCATCTTTCAAATCCGGGTGGTTGTAATCAATACCTGTGTCCAGTACACCCACCTTAATTCCTTTACCTGTTATTTTTTCAGCATGCAGCTTGTCCACACCAATTTGTGGTACGCTATCTGCCATTTTTGGTTCAACAGCCGCCTTAGCTGTTTCTTTCGGTAAATCAATTTTAACCTCATGATCTTCCCATACGCGCTTAACAATACCAGTGCGAACTAAGTCTTCAATCATATTCGCAGGCAACGAAATCGCCACACCATTAAAAGCACTCTTATATTCTCTTGTTATTTTGGCAGATTTAAAATTCTTCCCTTTATCTTTATTCTTTTGAAGCTGTTCAAGCTCTGCTTTAAATCCTTTATGGGATGCCTCTACCTTTTGTTCCGCATTTGAAAGAGCTAACTTTTTCCCTTTAGCCGCTTGTTTTAACACCTCAATCTTACTAGGTGCTTGCTTAAATTCTATAATCACATTCACATTATTAGGACTTGCTGTATTGATACCTGGTGAAATAACAAAACCCGGTTTTGTATCTAACGTTTTCAAAGCATTACGTTGTTCCTTTGTAAGACCTTTCAAGATAGCATTTACATCATCAATTCCAGTTAAATTAGATGTATTTACCTCTTCAGCTAATACGTTATATGGAATTCCTTGGGACAATAACATTCCAACTGTTAGTGTTCCAATAAGAACCTTTCCAAATTTCCCTCGTTTCATATTGCATCTCCCCACTATTAAAATTATTTTTCTAACCAAATTGCTTCTTAAGCTCCCATTTAGCATTGAAAATTCTATTAATCTTAAACTTTTATTTTGCATCATTAAGAATTTTCAACACTACTACCATCCCTATATAGCTAATCACTTACTTTACTCTCTCTATAAAAGCCCCCCATCATTTATTTTCAATAAAAGATTTTCACAAAATGAATTATTAATAGGATTAAAATATAATTCTATATTTATTATTTCACGTTCTGACTTTTCTGAAAATTGAACAAAAGGAGTATCTTTTTTCTAATGATTCTATACCTACATAGTACAAAAGAACTATCTTGCTCTTTATTCTTTGTAATATAGAATAAAGAAACACGATAGTTCTTTTAAACATCTCTTATTTAATCCAACGGAACCAATTGATTTCGAACAGCATAAATCACCGCTTGCGACCGACTTTTCACATTTAGTTTTTTAAAAATTTTATTGATGTGAATTTTAACTGTTTTATCACTAATATACAGAGCTTCAGCAATTTCTTTATTACTAAGTCCTTTTACTAATTCAAAGAGAATTTCCTTTTCACGTTCCGTCAGCTCATTTTCATTTGATTCTACTTTCATTTTTTGCTGATGATATGTAATTAATTTTTTAGTCATACGCGGATGAATAACTGAATCGCCTCGATATAACATCCGAATTGCTGCTACTACCTGCTCCGATGATGAATCTTTCAATAAATACCCATCAGCACCAGCTTGGAGTGCATCCATTAAATACTCATCATGCTCATACATTGTAAACACAAGTACTCGGCAATTCGGATAATTTTTTTTCACCAACTCTGTAGCTTCAATACCATTTTTCCCAGGAAGATTAATATCCATCAAAATACAATCTGGTCTGCATTCTTCTACTTTTTCCAATACTCCGTCCCCAGAGCTAGCTTCTCCAACCACGTTCATATCAGATTCATCCTCTAGTATGCTCCGAATTGCGTCTCGTAAAAAAGCATGATCATCCACTACTAATATTTTAATCATTTTACGCACCCCTTGTTTGTGAATCTGGAATTAATAGTGTAATTTCTGTCCCTTTCCCTACAGAACTATCAATCTGTAAAGTAGCCCCTAATTGTTCAGCTTGTTCATTCATATGTAATATACCATAATGTGGCTCATTCTTCGTTTTAACCATAGACTCAAATAGTGAAAAACCAACCCCATTATCCTTAACCCTTAAAAGCACGTGCTCACTTTGATAGCTAAGTAAAACATCAGTCTTGTCTGCTTGTGCATGTTTTACAATGTTTTGCAAACTCTCTTGTAATGTATCAAAAATAGCTCTTTCTTTTGAAAAGCTAAGCGCACGTGCATGACCTCTTTCATGATATGTAATATCTAGTTCATATTCTTGTTTTAAAGACTTTATTTTACTTGCTATCGCCTGCTTTAGCCCTAATTGTTGTGTCGGATATGGTTTTAAAGCATAAATAGAATAGCGAACTTCTCCTAAGCTTCCTCTTAAATCTTTTATACTTTTCTCTACTATTTGTTGCATATCTATTGGTTTATCACGATATTTTTTCTGCGCGGATTCTAGTTGATATATCACCCCTGCCAATGTTTGCGCAATACCATCGTGAATTTCGCGTGCGATTCTATTTCTTTCTTCTAAAATCATTCTTTTTTCCTGTTCAGAAATCAATATCCTTGTTTTAACTACGTTAGCTAATTGATTAGAAAACGTAGCTAAAGACTGTACATCTTCCGGGAAAAAACCCGCAGTTCTACTTTTCCCTGCAACAAACATTCCGACTAGTTCATCATTTACAATAAGAGGAAAATATACAAGGGAGCGTATGACACTATCAAATATTTCATCCCCAGGAGCCGTACCAGTTTTCCAATCATTAAACACAAGATTTTTAGAGATTCCCTCAAACTTTTCCGAATGATCAGAAATATCGAGACGGACTTTCCCATCTTTTAATAGAAGATTCCAGTTTCCATCATCTTTTGTCCATATTCCATATGCTTGTATGCCAAAAAAACCTTTAAGTGCTTGTTTAATATGTTTCAGGTTCCCTCCGGTTAGTCCACGACTAATTTCTGTCGTAATAAGAAACAGCTCATATAATCGTTCCTTCTCCATCCTTATCCGTACAGAAAAAGAGCTAATAACTGAAATTGCTACAAGTGGAAAAAAGAAAAACAGTACTGTAATCTCATTTACTTCCACACTATATGTACTAATTAATACATGCATCAAGGCCGCATAAGAGAAACCAAAAGTTTCGCAAAGGAATACCGTTACAGTTTTTTTATACCACTGATAGATTGAATATGGCTGTGGAAGGAGTATCATTAACAAATCGTAAAAGCGGTTGTTGAAAAAACAAAAAAACACGCAAAATAATAACAAAGATATTAAATTTTCATACAGAACTGACATATCTATATTGTTAATTAATAAGTGCATACATTTATTTGAAAACCATTCGGCCAAGATCAAACTAAGCGCATGCTGAGTACTATTAAATAACATTCTTTGTATTGGTGAACGACGATGCAGGTGAATAATTAACGTTACGAGTACAATAGCAATAATAGTTATATGGATTCCAAACTGCCAACTCATAGCGTAAATTATGGGAAAGGTAAGCGAGCTCGTTCCTCTCCAAAATCGTACAGGAAAATACTCTGCAATCCCCATAAATATTAATAACAATATTAGTATTGTTGAATGAGAAGGGATTTTAATTTCAAGTAAAGATATAGTTATAGTAATCAAACCAAGAAAAGAAATAAAATAAAGATAAGAACTAGCAATCTTTTCTCTTATAAAAATAGAATTTACATCCTTCAAAACAACCCCTTCTTTCTTTATAAAACTTCATTTTCTCTATTATCCAATAAAAAACCGGCACTGGCAAAATGGAAGAACCTCCACTAGCCAATCACCGGCTGTGTACTGCACCTAAAAAGGCAAGACACAATACTATTATTATAAATCGATTTTCTTAAATTTCCTATTCATCGAATGATGTAATTATATGTGCCGCTAGGTTTACCCTCCTATAGTACAAAAGATTTATATCAACACCGCTAATCTAATATATACTTTCTTTCCATCCCCTACTTTTCATTTTCTTTAGTATAAAAGATGACGTAACATAACTTTCAAGCTACTTATTTTCAAATAATCCAAGCATAAATTTCTCACAAAAAGCAAAAATTAACAGAAGCGACTTTATTCTAAAAGAGGTGGAAATTATGACAGAGCAAAAAGAACAGCAAAAGAGTGAAAATCAAAAGCATATGTTTCCATCGCTTCCGGAAAATATTAATTACATTGAAAATAAACTCTGTCATTCAGATGATATAAAAAAATTAGATATCCCTTTTCAAAACGGAAAAGGAACGATTATATATATCGAATCTTTAGCAGACCCAAATTTAATTCATCAATTAGCTCTTGAGCCATTATTAACTCGATCGGATCTGTCTTTAGATAAAGCTTTTGCCACATTAAATATGAAAAAAGAAACAAATTTAAATTATAGTGTGCAGCTTTTATTACAAGGTAAATCTTTATATTTTCATGAACACGTCGACAGTTTTTGTATTTTCGAAACAGCTCTATCTTTAAAGAGAGATATAACAGAACCTGATAATGAAGGGATTGTCCGTGGACCGCATACTGGTTTAGTAGAAGATTTAGCAACCAATTTAGCTTCTATTCGTAAACTCATAAAAAGTCCACATGTCGTCGTTAAATATTTCACACTCGGTGAAGAAATGCATACGAAAGTGGCAATTGCTTATATGCAAAACATAGCTAATGACGATCTAGTTACAGAAGTAAAAAGAAGGTTAGAAACGATTAAGACAGATGCACTTATGCCTCCAGGATATATACAAGAATTTATAGAGGATACGTCTTTCTCACCCTTTCCGCAACAATTAAATACAGAGCGTCCAGATAGAGTCGCAGCAAATTTAATGGAAGGACGAGTCGCTGTTTTATCTGATGGAGATCCAACTGCACTTATCGTTCCTGTTACGTTATTTGCTTTCTATCAATCACCAGATGATTATAATAACCGCTGGATTGTCGGTTCTTTCATCCGAATGATTCGCTTAGTCAGTTTCTTGATTGCCTTTCTCTTACCCGCTATATATATCGCAACAGTTGCTTTTCATCCTGATGTGTTGCCGCTCGAACTTGTTTATACGATTAAAGCTTCATTAGAAAAAGTGCCACTTCCTCCTATTTTTGAAGCTCTCTTAATGGAATTAATCTTTGAATTATTACGGGAAGCTGGTATTCGCTTGCCAAGCCGAGTTGGACAAACAATCGGTATTGTAGGTGGTTTAGTAATTGGTGATGCAATTGTAAAAGCCGGTCTCGTTTCTTATACAATGATTATCGTTGTAGCTTTAACTGCAATCTCATCTTTTCTTGTTCCATCAAATGATATGAGTTCCGCAGTTCGGATTCTTCGTTTTCCGTTAATGCTCCTTGCTGCCATATTCGGCTATGTAGGAATATCATTTGGTCTCATTATAACTTTCGTTCATTTATGCCAGTTACATTCATTTCATACCCCCTATCTTTCTCCTGTTGCTCCGATGCGGATAAAAGATATGAAAGACTCTTTTGTACGACTACCAATTTGGTCGTTTTGGGAACGACCACATGATTCAAAACCGAAAAAAATGCAACGACAACATGTAACGAGAGAGGATGAGAACGGTGACAAACACGCAAAGTAAAATTTCACTTGTTCAATTTACCTTTTTCGTTATTCAATGCCAAATCGGAGTTGGTATACTTTCTCTACCAAACCGTCTTCACCCAATAGCGAAAGGTGGCGGATGGATTTCTGCTCTCATCGCTGGTCTTGCAATTCAACTTATTATTTTACTTATGTGGCTTTTCTTAAAACGATTTCCTGATGCAGATATGTATGAAAGTGTTTGTATGCTATTTGGGAATAAGTTTGGAAAACTATTAGGTTTTGCTTATGTTTTTTATTTTACCCTTATCGGTATGACGGTTATGTTAAATGCTTGTAATGTCATTAAAGTTTGGATATTACAAGCAACTCCTTGGTATGCCACCCTCATGCTATTTACAATAACTTGTTGTTACATAGCTTATAATACGTTCAAAGTCATCGTACGGTTTTACGTCATGGCTTCTATTCTCATTTTACCAATGGCTCTTTTAATTGCCCTAGGGCTTACACGAGCTGATTTTTCTTACATTCTTCCAATTACAGAAGCCGGATGGTGGAATATTATTCAAGCATCAAAAGAAACCATTACAGCTATGTATGGTTTTGAGATTATTCTTATCGCTTTCCCAAAAGTAAACGGGAGTTCTGTGGCAAAACTGAAAGCAATTTCTATCGCTAATGGATTTGTAACTCTTTTTTATACTTTTACTGTTTGGATTTGCTTTGTCGTATTTAGTCCAAAACAAGTTGAACTTATTCCAGAGCCAGTTGCTTACTTATTGCGTTCTCTGCATATTGGGATTATAGACCGCACCGATTTACTATTCATCCCAATATGGATGATAACTGTTGTAGCTTCTATTGCTAGTTATTACTGTGCTGCTTCTATAGGAATTGGACATATCTTCAATCTGGCTAATCATAAAAAGGCTGTTCCAATCGTTGGTATTATTGCTTTTAGTGTAGCCCTATTTATAGATACACCTGAAGAATTAAAAGTAATTGCAACTTTTACTGATAAGTTCACGTATATTTTCATAGTTGTCCTCCCTCTTTTATTTCTACTTTATTCAGTAATAAGAAATAAGAAAGGAGAACAGTATGTTCCAAAAAAGAGTTAAATTACTTTTTATATTATGTACTAGTGCATTCCTTTCTGGCTGTTGGGATCAAGAACCATTAAGAGAAGCGAGATTAGCTTATAGCATTGGATATGATATTACGGAAGAAAATAAACTTCAGCAAACGCTTGAACTCGTAAAAAGTTCAAGCGGAGAGCAATCTTCATTCGAGAATGAAATACATTCAGCAAACGGGCATAACATAAGGGATACAAGCGACGCCCTAAAAAAAAATGTGACTGGGAATATTCGCTATTTTAAATATGGTGTTCAATTACTAGGAACCAAAATTCTAAAAAAAGGTATACTCCCCTATTTAGATGTCAGCTTTCGGGACCCAACAAACCCAACTGCTTTAGTAAAACTTATTGCAGTAGATGGTGAAACATCCGAGATACTAGAAAAAAAGAAGGTAGGAAATTTACTAATTGGAGATTTTCTAAAGAAAAAAGTGAAAAGCTTAGAAGATATGAGTGTATTTCCAAAAGAAACTTTAGAAACAGCTGCTACAAAAATGTTAGATCCCGGTAAAGACTTTACCCTCCCTTCTATAAAAATAAAAGGAAAAGAAGTAATTACAAACGGGTTAGCTTTATTTAACAATGATAAATTAACTGGGCATTTACCTTTGAAACAATCTGTTTTATTCGTATTATTAACCGGAAAAATGGGAACTAGTGCCCGTATAACCCAAAAACTTACTAGCGATGAATCAGAGAAGACATCTGATTATTTAACAATGGAAGTTAGTAATCGAAAGTTAAAGCGAGACTTAAAAATAACAACAGATAAAAAAGGAAATGTATATGCTCACATTAAGCTTCAACTAAAAGTTATAGCCCTTGAGGCTCCAAGAGATAATATTTATAAAATGGGAGAACGAAAAAAACTAAATAAAGACTTATCGAAACAACTTACGAAAGAAGCGAAAAAAATAACAAACAAACTACAAAAAGCAAATTGTGATGCTTTCGGTATCGGAAGACATCTTATCGCATATCATCCTGAATTATGGAAGAAAAAAAATTGGAATAAAGATTATGCAAAAGTAAAATTCAAACCAGAAGTAGACGTAAATATTTTGTATAGTGGTGTCTTAAAATAAAAGGTTGTATGCCGCGTGGGCATACAACCTTTTATTTCGTATATCGATATATAATTGATTCATATGGTCTTAAGTTAATTTTTGTAATATCCTTGCTGGAATCTTTATAATTCGACAGTAGTACTTCTTGTTTCATTCCATCTAATTGAACATGGGCTGGTACAGAATACGTTATTTCTTCTCCATAGAAGTTATTAATAATAAGTAATACTTCATTATTTACAGTACGTGTATATGCCCAAATCTTAGGGTGATTTTCATCTAAAATAGCATATTCTCCTTCTGTAATAACATCGTAAGTTTTTCTAAGTTCAATTAACTTTTTATAATGATAAAATACAGACTCCTTATCTTGTAATGCTTTTTCTACGTTTATTTCTTTAAAGGTTTCAGCTACTGAAATCCAAGGGGTACTTGTTGTAAAACCACTATTTACCTCTTCATTCCACTGCATCGGAGTACGAGAATTGTCACGAGATTTTTGTTTTAAAATCCCTATAATCTCTTCTTTTAATAAGCCTTCTTCCTGCTTTATATCATATATATTTAACGATTCCACATCACGATATTGCTCGATGGATTCGAATTTAGGATTCGTCATACCAATTTCTTCCCCTTGATAAATGTAAGGCGTTCCTTGCAGCATGTGCATAGCTGTCGCTAACATTTTCGCAGATTCATTTCGGTACTTCCCATCATCCCCGAAGCGTGACACGATGCGAGGCTGGTCATGGTTACACCAGAATAATGCATTCCATCCCCCGCCCTTTTGCATTTCAATTTGCCAGTTAGACATAATTTCTTTTAATTTAATAAAATCAAAATCAGCTTTCGTCCACTTATCACCATTCGGATAATCTACTTTCAAATGATGGAAACTAAACGTCATACTCAGTTCATTGCGCTCGGGGTTTGAGTATTTAATACAATTATCAATTGTCGTCGATGACATTTCTCCAACTGTAATTACCTCTTTCCCTTCAAATACATTTCGATTCATCTCTTGTAAATATTCATGAACACGCGGACCATCCGTATAATATTTACGTCCATCACTTGTCGCAGTACTTCCGTCATCGCTTAAGAAACGTTGGTCTTTTGAAATTAAGTTAATAACATCAAGGCGGAATCCAGTTACCCCTTTATCAAGCCAAAAGCGCATCATATCATACACTTCTTCACGAAGCTTTTCATTTTCCCAATTTAAATCTGCTTGTGTCTCATCAAATAGATGTAAAAAATATTGCTCTGTCTTTTCATCGTACTTCCAAGCCGATCCACCAAACTTAGACTGCCAATTATTTTTTTCATCACGCCAAATGTAATAATTGCGATATGGACTATTTTTATCTTCTTTCGCTTCTTTAAACCACTTATGCTCCGTCGAACTATGGTTTACAACGATATCAAGCATAATTTCAATGTTACGTTCTTTCGCCTTTTCTAGAAGCTCTTTAAACTCTTCCATCGTTCCGTAAGATGGATCAATGCTATAATAATCACTTACATCGTACCCATTATCATTTTGTGGTGATTGGTATATCGGTGTTAACCAAATATAATCCACTCCGAGTTCTTTTAAATAATCTAGTTTCTCTGTAACTCCTTTTATATCACCGGTTTCTTTATTGTAATAACTATTAAAGCTCTTCGGATAAATTTGATAGACTACACTTTTATGCCAATCCTTCATGTTTAACTTCCTCCTACTTCTGTTTAACTCTTTTCGCAAATAACCATGTTAACGTAAATGGGATTACAACTGCAATAATCATTCCTACAATAAACATTGGAATCGATTTCGGAATGATCGAAATAAATGCTGGCAATCCGCCAATTCCGATAGCAGGTGCTAATACACCATTTAATGTAATGAATATCGCTGCCACAGCAGATCCTATAATTGCTGCATAAAACGGAAACTTATTTCGTAAATTCACACCAAACATCGCTGGCTCTGTAATACCGAAGTACGCGGAAATTGCTGATGTCGATGCCATACTTTTATCATTTTGATTTTTAGAAATCCAGAACATTGCAAGTGCCGCACTACCTTGCGCAATGTTAGAAAGAGCGATCATCGGCCAAATAAATGTACCGCCGTGTTGTGCAATTAATTGTAGATCAATTGCAATAAACATATGATGCATACCTGTAATTACAAGCGGTGCATATAATGCTCCAAATAATACTGCTCCAACTACTGGTACTGTTTCATATACGCCTACTAATCCAGCTGTTAATAAATCTCCGACATGACGTGTAACTGGACCGATAATTCCTAATGCTAATACACCTGTTACAACGATTGTTGTAATTGGTACGACTAATAATTGAATTGCATTTGGTACATGTTTCTTTAAGAAAATCTCTACTTTACTCAATACAAATGCTGCTACTAACACCGGTAAAATTTGACCTTGATATCCTACCTTTTCAATTTGGAACAATCCTAAAATATTGAAGTACTCAATCTTTTGACCCTCTAAGCCAGTCGCTGCTTTTCCATAATCCCAGGCGTTTAATAAGGCCGGATGCACAAGCATTAAGCCCATAACAATACCTAGTATTGGACTACCACCAAAACGCTTCGTTGCTGACCAACCGACAAGTGCTGGTAAGAATACGAATGCTGTATTGGCCATCATATTAATTAAATCCCAAAGCCCACCTAAATTCGGATAAACATCTAATAAATTTTTACCATCAAAAAATAAGTCCTTTGCCCCTAATAAATTGTTAATCCCCATTAGTAAACCAGCTGTTACGATTGCTGGTAATATCGGCATAAATACATCTGAAAATACTTTTACAAACTTTTGAGCTGGATTTAACTTTTGATTTCCAGAATCTTTCACGTCAGCCACTGTCGCTTCCTTCATACCTGCAAGCGTTATCAATTCAGCGTAAACACGATCTACATCCCCTGGACCAATTACAATTTGAAATATCCCAGCATTATGAAACGCTCCCTTTACTAATGAAACAGACTGTAATTTATCATTATCTATTTTACTTTCATCTTTTAAAGCGATACGGAGCCTCGTTACACAGTGCGCAGCTTGTTCAATATTGTCTTTCCCACCAATATACTGCAACACTTCCTCTGCTGTTTTTCGATAGTCTTTCCCCATATTCCCGTCCCTCTTTTCTTTTTTTGATACCGTTTACACTTACATATTAACTCGTATATATAAGTTAGTCAACACTCGTATATACGAGTTGCTGTTTTTTTTATAAAAAAAAGATGAAACATTATTTCGTTTCACCTCTTTACTTTCTTCGCGCCACATCCGAAAAGTGAAAAATATCTAAGCGGTGACGTGATTCCGTATATTCGAACTGACTCCCATCATATAAATGAGTAAAGTTTTTCACAACGACAACATAATCTGTGCCATTTAAATCTAAATACTTTCGGTCATCATCTGTACACGGCTGCACTTCAATTACCCTTTGCGAATAACTAATATGTAGCCCTAATTCTTTCTCAATGTATTTATAAATTGATGCCGTTGCAATTTCTCTCGTTAATCCTGGAATAAACTCAGATACAAAATGATTTATATCTAAAATTACTTTTTCTCCATCAATATTTCGTACACGTTTAATATGATCTATTTCTGTTTTTTCTTTCACATTTAATAATTTTGCAACCTCTTTTGTCGCTTCTTCTTTCTCCATTTCCACGACTTCTGTAATACAATGACGTCCTAGACGCTCATTTTCTTCTTGAAAACTTACAATGCCACCGAAGTTAAACTCAATATTTTTTCGCTTTAATACAAAAACACCTTTTCCATGAATTTTTTGCACATATCCACGCTCTTGCAATAAATCTACTGCTTTTCTTACAGTACCTCGGCTTGCCTCATACTGCTTCATTAATTCTGTTTCTGATGGGATTTTGCATCCCTCTTTTAATTGCTTATTATCAATAGACTTACTGATTTCTATATAAATTTGCTCATACTTACTCATCATCTACAATAGCCCCTTGTCACCTTCTAATTCTATATGTATTATACCATGCTACACTCTTCTGCCAATCTCTCACTTATTTTCCAGTCCAAGAAAAATATAGGTAAATATTTAATCTCTAAAACGTATTTTTATAAAAATTTTTATATTTTTCTTTTCATTCAAAAAAACATGTAGTATACTAACTTCAAAATCAGAGGAGAAAGGGAGCAAAGAACTATGCTTACTTATACAACAATTGTAGTTACATTTGCACAAAAACATCATCATCATACGTAACCCTTGAAACCTAGCGGAAAAATTACGCGTAGGTACAAGGGTTATTCCCGTTGTACCTACGCTTTGGCGAAGAGCCATGTAGGTATTTTTTATCTACATGGCTCTTTTTTTATTGCCAAAAAGCTAGTAAAAAATGATGTTTAAGCAAATCTTACTACAAAGGAGTTAACAAAAATGGAAACGAAAAAATGGGGATTATGGGTTTTAACAGCTTTTGTTATCGGGAATATGGTTGGCGGTGGCGTATTTATGCTCCCAGCAAATTTAGCACAAGTATCAGGTCCAATGGGTTCTACACTCGCATGGAGTATTACAGGACTTGGCGTATTTATGATTGCACTCGTATTTGGAAATTTAGCAATTCGAAAACCAGAATTAAAAGCAGGACCACAAAGTTACGCTCAAGCGATGTTTCCTTCAAAAAAAGCAGGTAAAGTTGCAGGTTATAGTATGGCGTGGGGATATTGGGCTGCGAACTGGGCTGCAACAGCATCTGTTATTATTTCTTTTGCTGGATATTTATCAACATTTTTTCCAGTTTTACAAAGTAAGCAAATTCTCTTTTCAATAAATGGATTTTCACTAGAACTAGGAAAAGGGTTAACTTTTCTAGTATGTAGCCTTATGTTATGGGGAATTCAATATATTCTTTCTCAAAATATTGATCGAGCTGGAAATATGAATCTTCTTGCTACCATTGCAAAAATTATCGGATTTACAATGTTTATTGTGATTACATTATTCATTTTCAACGCCTCTAATTTCGGAGACGGTCAAACATTTATGAATGAAGCTGGACAATCCATCTCGTTAGGTGGACAAATCAATTCAGCTGCTATTGCAACACTTTGGGCGTTTATCGGCATCGAATCAGCAGTTATGCTTTCTAACCGCGCAAAATCACAGCGTGATGTAAAAAAAGCTACAATTTTCGGCCTAATTATTGCTCTTATTATTTACATGTCAATTACTTTACTTACAATGGGAGCTCTCTCGCAAGAAGCTTTAAAAGAGTCTCAAAAACCATTAGTAGACGCATTAAATTTAGCAATCGGCAATAAAGGCGCATATATAATGGCGTTACTAGCACTTGTATCTTTATTTGGATCTACTGTTGGCTGGATTGTTGTTAGTTCAGAAGTACCTTACCAGGCTGCCAAAAATGGACTTTTCCCTAAGTTTTTCAGTAAAACAAATAAAAAGGGTAGTCCTTCAAAATCATTATTTATTACAAATGTGATGACACAAATCTTCTTATTCTCAACGATTTCTGGCACTGTTTCAGAAGCATATAATTTCGCTATCGTTGTAGCAACATTAGCTTATTTAATTCCATACCTTGTTTCTACTCTGTACCAATTTAAATTGGTTATTACAGGAGAAACATATGATATAATGCCAGGATCTCGAATAAAAGACGGGGTTATTACTACATTAGCATTTGTATACTCTATTTGGGTTATCAAAACGGGAACTGCTGATTTAAAAACGTTCTTCTTAGGAATTGGATTGTTTATATTAGGTCTTATTCTTTACCCCGTATTAATGAAAAACTCACAAAAAACGAATTAAAAAAAGAGAAGCTTTTAGCTTCTCTTTTCTATTAAAAATCCGTAATTAACTTTTCTTTTAACTCTCCTACGGATAAAGGTTTTGCATAATAAAATCCTTGTACATAGTCACAGCCCATGGATTGTAATAAACTTTCTTGTTCTACCGTTTCTACCCCTTCAGCAACTACTGCTAAATTTAAACTATGGGCAATTTCAATAACAGATTTTACAATCGTTCTTTCTGGCTGTGCATGATCATAATGAAATTCACGAATAAAATTACGATCAATTTTTACGATATCAAGTGGCAATTGTTTTAAATAATACAATGAGGAATAGCCAGTTCCAAAATCGTCTAAAGCAATTAATACGCCCATACTTCTTAATTCTTGTAATGTAGCGATAATATAATCAAAATGGCGAACAGCAATACTTTCCGTTATTTCTAAAATTAAACGATTCGGAGGAAAACCAGTTCTCCTTAAGATGCTACGTACAGACAAAATAAAACGCTTCTGCATTAATTGTTGTATGGATAAATTCACAGATAACCTTAATCCTTCTTGGTAATCCGGTAATGTTTTAAACAGGCGACACGATTTTTCTAATACCCAATCTCCTAATTTTATAATAAGTCCAGATTCTTCAGCTACTGGAATAAATTCGCTTGGTGAAATAGGCCCTTCTTCTGTCATACAGCGCACTAAAGCCTCAATGCCAGTATATTTCTTCGTTTTCAAATCAATGATAGGTTGTAATACTACATCTAATTCTTCATCACGAATTGCCTTTTGCAAAGCAAACTCGATTTTCATTCTACGATTTATTTTTGCACGTAACTCATCTGTAAAGAAACACGCCGCATTTCTTCCCTGTTCTTTCGCACTATACATAGCTAAATCCGAATTTTTCAATAGTGTTTCCACGTCTTGTCCATCTTGTGGATATGAACAAAGTCCTAGACTAGCTGAAATGTATACTTCATGACCTTCAAGCATAAATGGTGCCTGAAAACATGACAATACCGATGTCGCTAACTGCCGCATCTCATCTTGTGTATGTTCATTTGTTAACAGCACAAATTCGTCGCCACCTAGCCTAGCCAGAACATCTTTCTCTCCTAACACATAATGCAACCGTGAAGCAACTTCGCTTAAAAGTAAATCTCCTATCATATGACCTAACGTATCATTTACTAATTTAAAACGATCTAAGTCAAAGTATATTATGCCAAATTCCTTTTTCCCTGCAATCAGCTCATTAACAGTCGTTATTAGCTGTAATCGGTTCGGTAAACTCGTTAAAGCATCATGATATGCAAGTTCCCTATAACGGCTTTCACTCAATCGTAATCTCTGTTCTGCTTCTTTTCTACTACTAATATCATTTCGAATCGCGATAAATTGATACGGCTCTCCTTTTTCGTTTAAAAATGGAACAATTGTGGTTTTAACCCAATAATATGTACCATCTTTTGCTTGATTTTGGATTTCACCTCTCCATACTTTCCCATTCAAAATACGCTTCCATAAGTTTTGAAAAAAAGTTTTCGGATGATATCCTGAATTTAAAATACGATGATCTTTTCCTATTAACTCTTCTCTTGTATATTTGGAGATTTCACAAAACTTATCATTTACATATGTAATAAGACCTTTTCGGTCTGTAATTGCAACAATTGAAGACTCATCTAATGCTAACTTTAAATCTCGCAATGAAGAGTCATATAATGCATGACCTCTTTGTTCTAGCATGCTCATCTCTCCTTGCTTCCTATCTAACTAAAACACAACTTGTTTCTTTTCATAGAAATAGAGATATTTCATTTTCTAATAATAACCCTTTACATACATCACATTTTGAATTATGCCGATTAAAATAACATAATATTATTTGTAAAAAAAAGCAATATAATACCGTTCCAATTATAATTAGTAGCTTCTCATCTCCCTAATTAGCTTGCCTTATTATACCGCATTCCTTTAACTTGCTCTATGCAACCCTTGTTTCCTACTCATTCCACTCGCGTCTAACCTCTATGCTTTTTAATAGCAAAATAGACATTAGAACATACTATATAACTATTCACGAATAATAATATAAAAGTTTAAATTGGTATATATGTTTTTGAATTACAATAATAAAATATTAACATATTTTTACCTTTATTTTGGAAGTATTTCATAAATAAATATAGTATTAAACAAAAAAGAGGATAACCTCTTTTTTGTTTAATACTGATATGGTATTTGCTGATAACCTGGGTATGGGGCTGGATATGTTACTGGGTACGGTGCTGGATAATAACCTCCACTTGCTGCACCCGTTAATGCACCTGCTGTAAGCCCACCTAACATACCTCCCGCAAAACTTCCTGGGAAAAATCCGCCGCCCCATGAGCCGCCTCCACCCCAGCCCCATCCACCACCGTGATGATGATGGTGATGATCATAATGGTTGTGTCCTCCATGATGATTATGTCCGCCATTATGATGGTGTCCTCCATGATGATTGCGATAATACACTCCGTTATTTTCTATATAATTCATTATTCACCTCTCCCTTTCAATTTCCTCACTTTAATATTGTATGAATAATACGGATCTTGTTGGTAATCTGGATAATAAGCATAATTCGAGTAATATGGATAACCATATCCGCCATGACCAAATCCTCCAATTGGACGACCATACATTTTATTCATCCTTTTGCTATATAAAGTGAAATTTTAATCGGCGCGGGCTTTGTCCCTCCCCACTGATTATTAGCCCAAATCAATCGGGCATTTATGGACAATCATTTCCCGCCTAACTTCCTTGCACTCGTCGAATTTTGAGATGGGATTTTTACTACCCAGCAAATAGCGGGATAACAACGTAACAATATACTGTATGTAGGACAAATGCGGAAAGTATAGGACAAATGTCTATATTTTGTAAAAAAAACAAAACACTTTATAATAAGGATGTCAGATTATATCTTCTATTTAAGAAGTCTATATTTAAGAAAGATTAGAGGAATTATATAGAAATGAAGAAACCTATCGTTCAATTATTATTAATATTTACAATCGTATCTATCGTTCTTTTCCTATTAAATACATCGGTTATTTCGTTATATACGTTTGTCGGTGCTCTATGGTCCATCACAATCGTAGGAATTTCATTCGTTATTTTTATAGAAAATAGATCTCCCCAAAGTACTTTAGCTTGGTTTTTAGTATTAGCACTTCTTCCCATTGTAGGTGTACTTTTATACTCTATTTTCGGGCGTAGCCGTTGGAGAAGAAAAAAACATCTCCATCGTTCAGAAGAACAAAGAAAATTATTCCGCGAAATATTAGAAGGAAGACGACTAGAATTATCACTCACAGTCCCATTACATGAACGTTCCATACATTTAACAAAAGTCGTACAAAAATTTGGAGGCGGGCCTGCCGCAGATAGAACGACGACAAAACTTTTAACAAACGGCGATCAAACCTTTTCAGAAATTTTGCAAGCAATCGAGAATGCAAAACATCACATACATATTCAATACTATATTTATAAATCTGATGAGATTGGTACAAAAGTACGAGATACTTTAATACAAAAGGCAAACGAGGGTGTTATTGTACGCTTCCTTTATGATGGACTCGGAAGTAATACGTTAAGACGACGATTTTTACAACCTATGAAAAAAGCTGGAATTGAAATTGTCGAATTTGACCCTATTTTTTCAGCTTGGTTACTGGAGACAGTTAATTATCGTAATCATCGTAAAATCGTCATTGTAGATGGAGAAATTGGTTTTACCGGAGGGCTTAACGTAGGTGATGAATATCTTGGTCGCTCAAAAAAATTCCCTGTTTGGCGTGATAGTCATTTAAAGATAGAAGGAAAAGCATTGTATAAATTACAAGCCATCTTTCTAGAAGATTGGCTTTATGCGTCTAGTGGATTGAATACTTATTCTTGGGATCAATTTATGAATAGACAATACTTCCCAGGAAAAGAAATTCTGGATGCAACAGGTGCGGTGCAAATTGTAGCAAGTGGACCAAGCTCAGATGATAAAAGCATTCGTAATACATTACTAGCTGTTATGGGCTCAGCCAAAAAATCTATTTGGATCGCTACACCATACTTTATTCCGGATCAAGAAACTTTAACATTATTACGCTTAAGTGCAATATCTGGCATAGATGTACGCATTTTATATCCTGGTAAGAGTGATAGTATTATTAGCGATCAAGCATCTCAATCTTATTTCACTCCACTTTTAAAAGCCGGTGCTTCTATTTACAGTTATAAAGATGGATTTATGCACGCAAAGATTGTACTCGTTGACGATAAAATTGCAACAATCGGAACAGCAAATATGGATGTACGTAGCTTTGAATTAAATTATGAAATTATTAGCGTACTCTATGAATCAGAAACCGTTCATGATATTAAACGCGATTTTGAAGAAGACTTTAAACACTCTACTGAAATTAAATGGAACTCATTCCAAAAAAGAAGTATCAAAAAAAGAATATTAGAGTCCTTTATGCGACTGATTTCTCCTTTACTATAAGCAATCAATGTGATATTGATTGCTTTTTCTTTTATATTTCCCCCTTCTCCTTTTCTTTGCATACCATATTAAAACAAGTTATCATAAGATGTATTACTTTATGAAAATAATGTTAGGTGGGAAATACATGTTAGAACAATTTCATATACATTCTGATTTAAAACAGCAGCTTTCTACAATTCATGAAAAGAATAAACAAGAAGCTGGTGAAAATGCTCATTTAATCGGTACTAAAATATATAAAGCATCTGATAACAGCATTATCGAAGATGCTATTACGGCACTTCTTCTTGGCAAAAATATTCTATTAAAAGGACCAACTGGTAGTGGTAAAACAGTACTAGCGGAAACTCTTTCTTCTTTATTCCAAAAACCAATGCATAGCATTAACTGTTCTGTCGATTTAGATGTGGAAGGTATTTTAGGATACAACACATTACAAACGAAAGACGGAGCATCTGAAGTTACGTTCGTTAACGGTCCTCTTATGAAAGCAATGAAAAACGGTCACTTCCTATATATTGATGAAATCAATATGGCAAAACCTGAAACGTTACCACTTCTTCACGGTGCACTAGATTACCGTAAAATGATTACAAACCCATTTACACAAGAAGTTGTATACGGTGATAACGAATATCGCGTAATTGCTGCGATTAACGAAGGTTATGTTGGGACAAGTGAACTAAACGAAGCATTAAAAAACCGTTTTGTTATTATTGAAGTTCCTTATATTCAAGGTGACACATTAAAAGAACTATTACTATCTGAATCAAAATTAAATGATGTTGCAACAATTGAAAAGTTCGTTGCATTTGCAAGCGACCTTATGCCTTTAGCTCGTGATGGGCGTGTAAGTGAAGAAGCAGCAAGTATTCGTGGTATTATCGACGCATGCGATTTAGGTGTATATATTCCTGTTATGCGCGCTATTGAGCGAAGCATTATTGCGAAATTAAATGATGAAACAGAACAAATGACTGTCCGTGAATTAGCAGAAAGTTATTTCTTTGAGGGATAATTCATGAGACAAATTTTTAGTGACAAAAAAATTGATGCGTCGCTGTTTCTACAAATGGAAAACTTAATGTATGCCCTTCTAAAAGAAGACGATGCCTATCTTGAATATGGCTATAAAGCATACTACGACGAAATTGAAAAAAAGGTTGTCATTAGTCACTTTTGGGATGATCGAAAAGAAGAAGATACAGTAATCGGATTAAAAAGCGAAGTGTTCTTAAAAGCACTTGGTAATAAACATTACTCGGACATGGCTTTAATTCGTTCTTACGCGATTGAATTACAAGAATCGCCCCTAAAGAAGTTCTTAACACAATTATTTGTTCTATTAGAAGATTTACGTGTCGAGGAAATCGTAAAAAACTTACGACCTGGCACGAAACATATTTTTAAACGCCGAAAAGAAATGTACCGCAATTACTTCGGCTCACAAAATGAAATAAACCGCGTTCGTAACTATCACGGTGATCGTCTATTTTGTCTATGTTACCTTTCATTAACGAGCGATAAATATGAAATGTTTACTAATGAATATTTCGAGCAAATTGAAGTAATTTTGCATGAGACATTCCAAGCCCGTAATACGGAAGATATTATGTATATCGTTGAGAAAATTCGCTACCGCTTAGAGGAGCTTCTTGAAAATGATATGCTTAACAATTATTTCGGACATGCTCCGCTTTATTTATCTGTCATTGCAGATGAAAAGAACTGCCGCGTTGAAGATTTAGCAAATGATGATACGCAGCTCATAGATGACGATGACAATAAAAACAAAATGGATGAAAGCTTCTCCACATGGCATCGTGAAAATAAAAATAACGAAAACGAGAACTTTTTACGCTTTGAATTAGAAAGCGGAACAAAAACAAACATGATGGGTGATACTGCTCGTGAATCAGAAGATGGCGATCAAGCACTTGGTTCTGTACAAGGTACTTCTCAAAAAAGTACACAATCCAACTTTGATGGTGCTGATACAGAAGAAGCAAGAGCTTCACACGCTTCTAGCCAAAGCGAGGGTGCATATGGTAAGTATAATGTAGGTGCCTCTCATACATTTAAAGAAGCTCGCAAATCAAATCCTGACGAGAAAAAAGATTACCAAGCTATCAAATCAGTCGTTAATAAAGATGTAAAAGAATTAAAGAAAATTATCGAAAAAACGATTGAAAATAAAACGAATGCAAATAGTGATAAATACTACGGAAGACTTCGGAAGAAATTCCTTCGTATTTATACTGAAAAGCAGCCGCGCATGTTTTATAAAAAAGGACAAGAATCGCAAGAGCTCGACGTTGCATTCCAACTATTAGTGGATTGTTCTGGTTCTATGTATAACAAAATGGAAGAAACGAAGAAGAGTGTTGTCTTATTCCATGAAGCGTTGAAATCTTTAAAAATCCCGCACGCTATTAGCGGATTTTGGGAAGATGCTTCTAGTGCTAAACCTGAAGATAAACCGAACGTTATCCATGAGGTTGTAAATTACAAAAACTCAACGTTACCAAACGTTGGTCCAGAAATTATGCAACTTCGTGAAGAAGAAGATAACCGCGACGGATATATTATTCGTATCGTTTCTGAAAAGCTTGCGAAAAGACCAGAAAAACATAAATTTCTATTAGTCTTCACAGACGGTGAACCTTCTGCCCTAGACTATCAACAAGACGGAATTTTAGATACGCATGAAGCTGTGAAACTCGCTCGTAAAAGTGGTATGGAAGTAATCGGTATCTTCATCGAAGAAGGCGAAGCGAAAGAAGCGACTTATCAATTAATGAAAAACATTTATAATCATCACTTCTTAGTTGCAAATCATGCTGAAGATTTACGATTGAAGATTAAACCATTGCTGAAAAAACTATTACTGAAGACGATTGAATAGAAAAAAGGAGCCTTTTGGCTCCTTTTTCTCGTTCAATTACTTTTTTTCTGGTTGAAACTTGTATGGAATGGCTACTTCTAACAATGACTCGAATCCTCCATCGTAGAATGGGAATCGTTCATTTGCAATTGTTCGCTCCACCCACTCTATCGCAGAAATTTCTCCCTCATCTTCTGCATGTAGCTCGCCCGTTAGTACTTTCGCTCGAAATGTAAAAAGTAGTGCGTGATTCCCGGATTCTTCAAAGAATTTTTCATTGATTGCAACAAGTCCACCTGCCATAGCAGTTAAACCTGTCTCTTCTTTTACTTCCCTTACTAGAGCTTCCTCTAACGTTTCACCCTTTTCAACAGCCCCGCCTGGCAATGACCAAACGTTTTGTTCTACATTATGTACCATTAATATTTTATCTGTTTCTTCGTCATGTATTAGTGCATATATGACATCAACTCTTTGCATGTTATTTTCCCCCTCTCAAAAAGAATGAAGAGCCGATTCCTAAGAATCGACCCTTCCTATTAGTTCATCACTAACTCAGCTGTGAGCTTTTTTTTTAACTTAGCCAACATGTCCGTTGTCATTTTGTCTAAATCGTATTCTGCTTTAAAGCCCCACTCTTTCATTGCTGCTGTTGCATCAATAGAGTTTGGCCAGCTATCAGCGATTGTTTGACGAGCTGGATCTACTGCGTAATCCATTGTAAACGTCGGAATGTGTTTACGAATTGATGCTGCAATTTGCTCTGGCTCGAAGCTCATTGCTGTAATGTTGAACGCATTTCTATGCACTAGCTTACTTGAATCAGCTTCCATTAATGAAATGATCGCTTGTAAAGCATCTGGCATATACATCATATCCATGTACGTTCCTTCAGCAATGTATGAGGTGTATGCACCTTTTTTAATCGCCTCATAATAAATTTCAACTGCATAGTCAGTTGTTCCGCCTCCTGGAGGAGCTACGTAAGAAATTAAGCCTGGGAAACGTACACCGCGCGTATCAACGCCAAACTTTTGATGATAATAATCACATAGTAATTCTCCTGCTACTTTGTTTACCCCATACATCGTAGTAGGACGCTGAATTGTATCTTGTGGCGTATTATCTTTCGGCGTTGATGGACCGAATGCACCGATAGAACTTGGCGTGAAAAACTTACAGTTTAATTCACGAGCTGCTTCTAATGCATTTACAAGTCCACCCATATTTAAATTCCAAGCAAATAACGGATTTTTTTCTGCTGTTGCTGAAAGTAAAGCTGCTAAATGAATAATTGTATCTACTTCATTACGCTTTGCAATATCATGTAGTTTTTGCCCATCTGTTACATCTAACGTTTCAAATGGACCAGACGTTACTACTTCACTATCTGTTTCACGAATATCTGTTGCAATAACGTTTGATGCGCCGTATACATCACGAAGTTTCATTACTAGTTCAGAACCAATTTGCCCTAAAGAACCGGTTACTAGAATTTTTTTCATTTTCCCCACTCCTCATTTGCAAGCTATTCAAAAGATGTCGTTACTTAAATGATGCCCATTTCTTTCCCTACTTTTTCATATTTAAGAATTGCTTCATCTAGCATTTCCTTCGTATGAGCTGCTGTAGGCATATTACGAACGCGTCCTGTTCCTTTAGCTACAGTTGGGAACACGATAGATTTTGCGTATACACCTTCTTCATTTAGACGTCTACTAAATTCTTGTGTTAATACTTCATCACCAATAATACAAGGTGTAATTGGCGTTTCACTTTCTCCGATGTTAAAGCCAAGTTCTTTTAACCCTTGTTTTAAATAGCGACCATTTTCCCATAAACGATCGTGTAACTCTGTGCTTTCCATTAAGATCTCAATTGATCTCATGCAAGCTGCTGCATCAGCTGGTGTTAATGCTGTAGAGAATAAGAATGGACGTGAACGAACTTTTAACCAATCAATTAAGTTTTGTTTCCCTGCTACATATCCACCAATTACCCCAATTGCTTTTGATAATGTACCAATTTGGAAATCAACTCTATCAGAAAGACCGAAGTGCTTCACAGTACCTGCACCTTTTCCAAGTACCCCTGAACCATGTGCATCATCTACATATGTCATTAAATCTAGCTCTTCTGCAATCTCAACAATTTCTGGTAATTTTGCAATATCTCCATCCATTGAGAAAACACCGTCTGTAATAACCATTAATTTATTGTAAAGACCTGATTCTTTCGCCGCGATTGCTTTTTGGCGTAAATCTTCCATATCAGAATGTTTATAAACGATGATTTTCGCTCTTGATAGACGACTACCATCAATAATAGATGCATGATTTAATTCATCTGAAAGAATCGCATCATTTTTATCCATAACAGCTGAAATCGCTGCCATATTACAATTAAATCCTGATTGATAAGCAATTGCTGCTTCTGTATGTTTAAACTTTGCAATTGTTTCTTCTAATTTAATATGCAAATCTAAAGTACCGTTAATTGTACGAACAGCTCCTGCCCCAACACCGTACTTATGAATTGCACCAATCGCTGCTTCTTGTAAGCGATTATCAGTCGCTAATCCAAGATAGTTGTTTGAAGATAAGTTAATATATTCTTTGCCGCCAATTGTAATAATCGGTCCATTTGGACTTTCAAGCGGATCAATTACGTTATAAAGCCCCTTTGATTTTAAATCCTCTAAATTTTCTTCTAAAAATTTCGCAAGTGTTTTACTAGACATCGTGAAGCCTCCCATCGTTCATGTAAGCGGATTATTGTCTTAATAGTTCTAATAATCCCTCTACTAGCTTAACACGTTTTCAGAATTTATTATAGAAAAATAGTTTAAAGAAACCGCTTACAAATTTTAATTATATATGATTCATTACAAGAAATCTATCATTTACATTCCATATTTGATAGAATTAAAAAAATATTTAGGGAGGCTTCAAACATGGCATTTACAGAATCTGATGTATATAATAACGAAGCGTTTTTTGAGCAATATATGGAACGAAGATACCGCGAAAATAGCCCCAATGAATCCATTGAAAAGCCAGCATTCTTTCAACTCATTGGTGATGTAAAAGGAAAACAAATTCTCGATTTAGGTTGTGGCGATGCTAAGTTTGGCGAGGAATTATTAGAAAACGGATGCCACTCTTACACTGGCATTGAAGGCTCTCAGCTTATGTATGAAAAAGCTAAAAAACAACTAGAAAATAAAAATGGATCTGTTCATTTGATAAACCTCAAAGATTATACATACTCCCCATCCACTTTTGATTTAGTCACATCTAGACTCGCTTTACATTATATTGAACATCTTCATATCATTTTTCAAAATGTGTACAAAACTTTAAAAACAAATGGAACCTTCATCTTTAGCGTTCAACATCCTGTTATTACCTCTTCATTTGAAAGCTTGCAAACGAGTGGTAAAAGAACGAGCTGGTTCGTCGATGATTATTTTAAACTAGGCAAACGGGTTGAACCATGGATTGACCAAGAAGTTATTAAATATCATCGTACAACGGAAGAGTATTTCACATTATTACAGCAAGCCGGATTTACCATTATAAATCTAAAAGAAGCTACACCAAATCAAACCTATTTTCAAAGTGAAGAGGAATATGAACGACGTTTACGAATTCCCCTCTTTCTATTATTTTCTTGCAAAAAATAAAAAGACGATGAATCCCCATCGTCTTTTTTCGTTATCTCATTGCTTGAGCAACTTCTTTAACTAATCGTCTTCCTCTTCCGTGCGGGATACATAGTGGTGTTCCAAACAACGGATCCGTACTGATTTGACACTCCATACGGAATACATCCCGAACTAACTTCTGGTCAATAACTTCTTCTGGTTTACCTTGTGCATATATTCGTTTATCTTGAATAGCTACAATGTTGTCTGCATAACGGCATGCCAAATTCAAATCGTGTAATACCATAACAATTGTTCGTTGCTCTGTTTCATTTAATTCAAATAATAAATCTAGCACTTCAATTTGGTGAGTCATATCTAAATATGTAGTTGGCTCATCTAGTAAAATAATGTCTGTATCTTGTGCAAGCGTCATTGCAATCCAAGCACGTTGACGTTGCCCACCTGAAAGAGCATGCACATCCCGTTCAGCAAATTCTGTCATACCTGTTGCTGCAAGTGCCTTCTGTACCATTTCCTCGTCTTTTTCTGACCATTGCTTTAACCAAGTTTGATATGGATAACGTCCTTGCTTTACAAGTTGCAATACTGTAAGCCCTTCTGGTGCTTGGGGTCCTTGCGGTAAGATTGCCATTTGACGAGCAATTTGCTTCGTTTGCATACTTTGTAACGCTTGATTATCTAACAAAATATCACCATTTGTTGGCTTTAATAATCTAGCTAGTGAACGTAATAAAGTTGATTTTCCACAACCGTTAGAACCGATGAAGATTGTAATTTCACCTTTTGGAATTTCTAAATCCAACTCATCGATAATAATTGTTTCACCATAGGACAGCGTCAAGCGTTTTGTCTCCAATGCTTTTTGCATATTCATCTCCCTTTATGAATTCCGACTTTTATAAAGTAAATAAATAAAATAAGGTGCACCAATTGCTGATGTAAATACCCCTGCTGGAATTTCAAGTGGTGTGAAAATTGTGCGCCCGATTAAATCCGCAGCGAGTACTAAAATTGCACCGACAATAGCTGCAACTGGGAGTAATGCACCGTATAAAGAACCAACTAATCTTCGCGAAATATGAGGTGCCATTAAACCAACAAACCCAATCCCTCCGGCAAAGGCAACCGCCCCACCAATTAAAGCTGTACTAAGTAATAACATAAATACACGCGACTTCGTTAAAGGAACACCAAGTCCTACCGCTATATCATCCCCTAGCTCTTGTGCATTTAAATGTCTAGCAGCAATAAAGGATATTACCGTTAAAATGAGCACCCAAGGCGCAAGTACCATCACATTTTGCCATGAAGAGCCGTAAACAGTACCTGTAATCCATACATTTGCTTGGCTCGCTTGATAAATTGGTGCTAATAACATAAATAACGTTGTTGCCGCTTTCGTTAACGCCCAAAATCCAACACCAATTAAAACAAGACTAATCGGTGATAAGCCATCATTTTTCCATGCAAATAAATATACAAAAAGCGCTACAATCGTCGCTCCAGCAAAAGCTGCGAGCGGCATATAATGAATGCTTACTGTTAGCGCATTGTTTTTATCACTAAATATAGCTAAAAAGAGTACAACTGCTACGCTTGCACCACCTGTAATTCCAATGATATCAGGGGAAGCAAGCGGATTTCTAACGAGCCCTTGTAAAATACAACCTGCTACAGCAAGTGCAATTCCTACAAGGATCGCAATTAAAATACGCGGCATACGAAACTTATTTACAACCATATTTGACATCGCATCGCCATTTCCAGTAATCGCTTGCCATACGTCATAAGGAGCAATCTTCATATCTCCCATACCTGCACTTGCAAAAAATAATCCTATTAAAATTACTAATAAACTCACCAAGACGAGACTAGCTCGTTTATACATTAAAAACGAGAATCCATCTTTTCCTATACGAAACGGGATATACTTCTTCATTTGCTAAGCCCTCTCTTACGTGCAATATAAATAAAGAATGGGGCCCCGATAAATGCTGTCATAACCCCTACTGGTACTTCTTGTGGCATAATGACATATCTTGCGGCTATATCCGCTAAGATTAATAGTATTGCACCTAACAATCCGCTATAGGGCACTCTCCATCTGTGGTCAACTCCAACAAGAAATCTGGCAAAATGCGGAGTTACAATTCCTATAAATCCTATTGGGCCAGCAACCGCAACTGAACCACCCGACAACAATACAATAATGAGTAGTACGAATGATTTCATTAAAATTGTTCGTTGTCCGAGACCTTTTGCAACATCTTCTCCCATCATCAATGTATTTACTTTCCCTGCCATCATAAGAGAGGCAATCCATCCTACTAATAAATACGGAAATACAGATTGTAAAATTTCTATTTTTCTTCCTTGTACAGATCCGGCAAGCCAAAACAATACTTCTTCCATTGCCTTTTCATTCAAAACAAGCAACCCTTGTGTTAATGATGAAAATAAAGCACTTATCGCGACACCTGCTAATGTTAACTTAAGAGGAGTCGTCCCTTCTTTTCCTAAAGAACTAGAAGCAAATACAAGTACAGCTGCAATTGCCGCTCCTAAAAAGGCAATCCACGTGAAAGCCGATAATGACGTCACGGAAAAGATAACAATTGCTACAACTATGAAGAACGCAGCGCCTGAATTTAATCCAATAAAATCTGGTGAAGCAAGTGGATTCTTAGTTAAAGTTTGCATAAGACAGCCTGCAATGGCTAAACTAGCACCAACACTAGCTGCAATTAACGCCCTAGGCAGACGTACATTTTGAATAATAATATGTTCATTGGAACCATTAAAATGGAAAAAAGCATCCAATGCTAGTTTCCAACTCGTATTTGTATATCCGAAAATAATACTTCCCCAAATACAAATAACGACTGCAATGATTCCAACAAATAATCCAATCCATTTTGCTCGATTTGTTTTTAATAACATGCAGCGTTTCCCCTTCAATGTATAATGATACGTTGTTAGTGTATTTCAACTTAATTCTCATTGTCAACGGAAATGAGAATTATTTTCAGCCATATGTATTGACAATCAAAAGATAAAGGCTTAATATCATGCTTGCTATTGAAAAATATTCTCAACATGTAGGGGGTACATAATGAATTTCATGCGGAAGAAATCGTTTACAGTATTTGTATTTTTACTAGCATTTTCAATGCTTTTAAGTGCTTGTGGAAAATCAAATAACAAAGAAGAATCTACAAAAGAAGATAATAAAAAAGAAGTGGTTACTGTAGAACATGCAATGGGTAAAACAGAAGTTCCTGCTAATCCAAAACGTGTAGTTATCTTAACAAATGAAGGAACTGAAGCTTTACTTGAATTAGGTGTGAAACCAGTTGGTGCTGTAAAGTCTTGGACTGGTGACCCATGGTATCCACATATTAAGGATAAAATGAAAGATGTAAAAGTTGTTGGTGATGAAGGACAAGTTAACGTTGAAACAATTGCTTCTTTAAAACCGGACTTAATTATTGGTAACAAAATGCGCCACGAAAAAGTGTACGAACAACTAAAAGCAATTGCACCTACTGTGTTCTCAGAAACATTACGTGGTGAATGGAAAGATAACTTCAAATTTTATGCAAAAGCATTAAATAAAGAAAAAGAAGGCCAAAAGGTTTTAGCTGATTACGAAACACGTATGAAAGATTTAAAAGGCAAACTTGGTGATAAAGTAAATCAAGAAATTTCTATGGTACGCTTTATGCCTGGTGATGTTCGTATTTATCACGGTGATACATTCTCTGGTGTTATTTTAAAAGAACTTGGATTTAAACGTCCTGGTGATCAAAATAAAGATGATTTTGCAGAGCGTAACGTATCTAAAGAACGTATTTCGGCAATGGATGGCGATGTATTATTCTACTTCACATTCGATAAAGGCAATGAGAAAAAAGGTTCTGAACTAGAAAAAGAATATATAAACGATCCTCTATTTAAAAACTTAAATGCAGTAAAGAACGGAAAAGCATACAAAGTTGACGACGTTATTTGGAATACAGCTGGCGGTGTAATGGCTGCTAACTTGCTACTAGACGACATTGAAAAACGCTTCGTTAAATAAATTTATTCTAACCAGCTCCCCTCTTTTATGGAGCTGGTTTTTTCATTTCACTGAAGTGTCACATTATTTCATTTTGTATTTTTATTCCCAATATGTTATATTATAAAAGTAAATAGAATATATTTTCTCTATATCAGAATAAATATTTTAATCTAAATTTTCTGATTAATCACTATTTTAAATTCGTTTAGAATTCAATTACTACATTTGAAAACGCTTATTATCAAATTTTCAGGGCAAAATACAATAACGGTTGAAGAAAATAGAACTTTTTTAGAAATTTTCTTTCTATTTCCATATAATTCTATTGACTTCTAAATATTTTGTAAATTAAAATGATTACATAAATATCCGTTATACAGGATTAGGGGGAAACAAAAATGGATGCAGCTTTAAAATTAGACAAAGCTGGAGAGCAACAATCACCAAAAAAACATCCACCAGGGTTATACTTGTTGTTCTTTACAGAAGCATGGGAAAGATTTAGTTATTACGGAATGCGTGGCTTATTAGTTCTTTATTTAACAACGAGCTTAGTAAGCGGCGGTTTAGGCTTTGATAAAGCAGTTGCAGTTCAAATTTACGGTATTTTCACAATGCTTGTATATTTCACACCTATTATTGGTGGCTGGTTAACTGACCATTTCATTACGAAACGACACGCCATTACTATTGGCGGTATCATTATGGCGATTGGTAACTTCGTACTATTTTCAATGAATACGAAAACTGGACTATTTTTAGGATTAGGATTATTAGTTATCGGTAACGGATTCTTCAAACCAAATATTTCGACTTTACTAGGTCAATTATATAGCGACAACGATTCTCGTCGTGATAGTGCCTTCACTATCTTCTACATGGGAATCAACTTAGGAGCTCTTATCGCTCCATTCATTTGCGGTTACTTCGCAGATTATAGATACGGTTTCTTAACAGCTTGTATCGGTATGATTATTGGGCAGATTGCATTTAACTTATTAGCACCTCGTTACTTAGGATCAGCTGGAACAACAGTTGTGGGTAAAAAATCTAAAGAACAAAATGCAAAAGCTGTTGAGAAAAAACCTTTAACACCACAAGAGAAAAAACGTACTGTTGCAATTTTAATTTTAACTTGTTTCGTTGTATTCTTCTGGGCAGGATTTGAACAAGCTGGTAGTTCTTTAACACTTTACACAGATAAGTTCGTAGATCGTACAATTGGTGGATTTACAATTCCAACACCTTGGTTCCAATCTGTAAACCCATTATTCATTATCTTATTAGCATTACCAGTTTCTGCATTATGGATTAAACTTTCAAAAACAAAAAATGGTGATTTAAAAATCCCTACAAAAATGGCTTTTGGTATGATTTTACTAGGAGTCGGGTACTTAGTTTTAACTTTAGCTGTTCTAAAAACTGGTAGCGATGAAGGTAACATTACAATGAAAGCAAACTTACTATTCATTGTATTCACTTACATGTTCCACACAATCGGTGAACTATTCTTATCACCAATTGGATTATCTATGGTAAGTGCAATCGCTCCTGTTAAATTAGCATCATTATTAATGGGTGTATGGTTAGCTGGTACTGGCTTTGCAAACTTATTAGCAGGACAATTAGCTGCTTTCACTCAATCTTTAGGATATTTAGAAGTATTTGCAAGCATCGGTGTTATCGTAATCGTACTAGGATTAGTACTTCTTATGTTCTCTAAGAAAATTGCACATATGATGGAATAACAAAAAGACGCTTCTAAAATTAGAAGCGTCTTTTTTATTATTTCTCCTCTAAAGCCATCACGTCCACATGAACGCTCTCACCAGGATTAGATACGTCATACACTTGGGCACTCCCCTTCTGCTCATCACAGCTCTCAATCCATACTGGTACGCCCTCATATGTAACGTCAATTTTACTTGAAGAAGATAAGATTTGTTTCACACGTTGCACATCCATACTACTATCCCTCCTTTTGCTTACTACACTCCTTTCTATTTTTTCTTTTCCTTTTAGAATATATTCCGTAAGGCAGCATGTTGATTGATAGTCATTTCTTCCTCACCTGTTAATATTTACTCTCTCGATACCTTTCTGACAAATAAAAAAAGACGTATATTTCACACGTCTTTTTCCATAATATTCAAATTTTAAGAAAATAATGTTTTTACTACTGCACTTACTTTATCATTATGGATTTGATAATACACTTCTAATCCTCGTCTCTCAAAGCGTACTACCTTATTTTGCTTTAACTTTGTTAAATGTTGTGAAACCGTTGATTGCGGAATTTCTAATACTTCCTGTAGTTGTGTTACATTACACGTTCCACGTTGCATTAGTTCCATTACTAGGCGTAGACGCAAAGGATGCGCTAACGCTCTTAACATTTGTACATCTTCTTCTGAAATACGACATTCGAATTGATTTTGGCTCATAAAGTTCCCCTCATTTTCGTTTTTATTTTCTTTTTATTTATTTATATATCTGTTCTTATATTTCCTGTTACGACATAACTTTATCAACCTATAACGCTGAAAATTTTTTCCACCTTTATCAGCATAGAATTCAGGAAAAAATCCTTACTGATTTTGAATATTATACTATATGATATAACGAAAAAGCAAAACAAAGGGCTACAAATACTTTGCTTGCAAACGTTGTTTTATCAGGCTTTTTGTTATATTTTCACCTCATTGAAACGCAAAGTAATGATATTGTAAAATACCGTCTATAATTGATAAACTTCCGTAAAGTAGTTGGAGTATACTTAACCTCTTTGTTACACTAAAAGGAATTTTCAGTAAAAAGAGATGCTCTAGTATTAAGAATTTGCTTCTTATTTTTTATTCATATTACATTTGGCTGGAATGTTATTCAAAACCTCATAATGAAATAAACCACTCCTTCCCCCACTAGATCAAACAGGACAGATAAGTGCAATATATCAAACTTTATATTCGATACAAAAGACGGCATCTACTATACACCTATTGGGACAATGACATATGAACAAAATACTCACTGAATAAAGTTTCACTTTAAAAAACGCACTCAAATACATTTAAGTGCGCTTTTTGTCTACTTTATGAACAAAGCTTTCTTTTAACACTATTATGGAATAATTATACTTTTTTACGTTGACAATAGTGTTGAAGGAGAATATACTAAGCATGTAAGTTGATTGTGAATTGTTTCACAAATAATGTGAATTTCTTCACATAAAATAGATAGGAGTTGTCATTATTATGAGTACTTGGACACAAATTTATGACCCTTTAAACAATATTTGGCTATCTGCACTAATCGCAGCACTTCCAATTTTTTGCTTCATTATTTGTTTAGTGGGATTCAAAATGAAAGGTTACATGGCTGGGCTTTACAGTGTAATTGTTGCTATTATTCTTGCTATATTTGTTTATAAAATGCCTACAACTGCAGCAGTAGCATCTGCCGGATTTGGTGTTTTATCTGGATTTTATCCAATTTGTACTATCGTTATCGCAGCTATCTTCCTTTACAAATTAACTGTTAAAACAGAACAATTCAATGTCATTCGTGATAGCATTTCAAGTATTACAAATGATCAACGTTTACAAGTATTATTAATCGCTTATTCTTTCGGCGCTTTCTTAGAAGGCGCAGCTGGTTTCGGTGTTCCGGTTGCTATTACAGCTGCATTACTTGTAGGTATGGGCTTTAATCCATTAAAAGCAGCGGGTATTTGCTTAGTAGCTAATATCGCTGGTGGTGCTATGGGGGCTATGGGTATTCCAGTTACAGTACCTGCACAATTAACTGGAATAGATGCATTAACTGTCGGTCGTCAAGCAGTTTACATTTTGCCATTCATTAGCATTGTTTTACCGTTCTTACTTGTTTCAATGGTAGATGGATTTAAAGGCATTAAAGAAACTTGGCAAGGTATTCTTGTAAGTGGTGTTTCTTTCGCAATTACTCAGTTCGTTGTAACTTACTTCTTAGGCGCTGAACTTACTAATATTTTCGCAGCAGTCATAAGTATGGTCGCTCTTGCATTATTCTTACGTGTTTGGCAACCAAAATCTTCTGCTAAAGAAGAAAAACAAGAAGAAAAAGAATCTCATACATTCAATCAAATTTTATATGCTTGGTCTCCATTCGTATTCTTAACTGCATTTGTAACAATCTTTAATTTAAAACCAATTAAAGCTTTATTTGCTCCGGATGGTCCATTAGCAAACTTAGTATTTAACATTCAATTCCCTGGTCTTCATAATCAAGTTATAAAAACTGCACCAATCACAAAAGCTGATACACCTTTCGCAGCGATTTTCAAACTAGATGTATTCTCTTCTACAACTACTGCGATTGTATTAGCAATTATCGTTTCACTTATCGTCTACCGTGTAAACGGCAAAATGATTAAAGAATTAATGATTGAAACAATAAAAGAATTAAAGGTTCCAGTATATACAATTTGTAGCGTTATCGCTTTAGCTTACGTAGAGAACTACTCTGGTATGTCATCTACACTTGGACTTGCATTCTCTTCTACTGGAAATGCATTCCCTATTCTTTCTCCAATCTTAGGATGGATTGGCGTATTCATTACTGGTTCAGTAGTATCTAGTGGTTCACTATTCGCACCACTTCAAGCAGTAACTGCCGATCAATTAAACATCGTCCCATCTACTCTCGTTTCATTAAACGTAGTTGGTGGCACAATAGCAAAAATGGTTTCACCACAATCTGTAGCAGTTGCTTGTGCAGCAGTTGGACTAGTTGGTAAAGAGTCTGCTCTATTTAAAACAGTGATGAAATATAGCTTAATCTTCTTAGCAGTTATTAGCTTACTTCAATTAAACGCTGTATTTAATATCTTTTAAAAAATAAAACACCGATCCAAATGGATCGGTGTTTTTTACATTACATTTTTTTATCCCGCATTAACGTGGGATGCTCTCCCACTGATTAAAGTTTCACTTTATCCTTTAATAAAGAAGCTCCAGCAATTTCAGGGTGAGTCATTTCGAATGGATCTAAAATAATATCCAATTCTTCTTCTGTTAGTACACCATGTTCTAAACATAACTCTCTAACAGATTTCCCTGTTTCAATCGCTTCGCGAGCAATGCGAGATGCTGCTTCATAACCAATGTGAGGGTTAACTGCTGTAATAATTCCAACACTTTTCTCAACATATTGCTTCAGCAATTCTTCATTTGCTGTAATTCCTTTAATACAGTATTCTCGGAATACACGGAATCCGTTATTCATAATACTAATAGATTGAATTAAATTAAATACAAGCACAGGCTCCATTACGTTTAATTCTAATTGTCCTGCTTCTGAAGCCAAGCAAATTGTATGATCATTACCAATTACTTGGAAAGCAACTTGATTAATTACTTCTGCCATAACTGGATTTACTTTACCTGGCATAATAGATGAACCTGGTTGGCGTGCAGGCAATTGAATCTCTGCTAATCCGACACGTGGCCCAGACGCCATAATACGAAGATCGTTTGCAATTTTAGACATATTCATCATACATACTTTTAATGCCGCAGATACTTCTGTGTATGCGTCTGTGTTTTGCGTTGCATCAACTAAATGCTCTGCGCCGACAAGTGGGAATCCGCTAAATGTTCGTAAATGTTTTACCACTTGTTCAATGTACGTAGGATTTGCATTTAATCCCGTACCAACAGCTGTCGCCCCCATATTCACTTCATATAAATGTTGACGAGACTGTTTAATTCTTTTTATATCACGCGCAAGCACGCGGCTATACGCTTCAAATTCTTGTCCAAGGCGAATTGGCACTGCATCTTGTAAATGTGTACGTCCCATTTTAATGACGTGATCGAACTCTTTTGCCTTTGTACGGAAAGCAGCATGAAGTTCTTCCATTGTAATAAGAAGCTCTTCTAACATCATAAGAGTAGCAATATGAATTCCCGTTGGAAAAGCATCATTTGTTGATTGAGCCATGTTCACATGCGTGTTTGGACTAATTTTCGCATACTCACCTTTTTCGTATCCCATACGTTCTAATGCTCTATTCGCAATTACTTCATTTGTATTCATATTAATAGAAGTTCCAGCACCGCCTTGAATTGGATCTACAATAAATTGATCATGGAACTTTCCGTCAACAATTTCTTGTGCTGCTTCCGCAATTTCTTGCCCAATATCTTTAGCTAGGTAACCAGTATCCATATTCGCAAGTGCCGCCGCTTTTTTCACAATTGCCATTGCCGTAATGAGTGACGGATGAATGCGATATCCTGTAATTGGAAAGTTTTCTACGGCACGTAATGTTTGTACACCATAATAAGCTACACTTGGTACGTCCTTTTCACCTAAAAAATCTTTTTCTATACGTATATCCTTCGTTGCTATCATTTGCATCACCTATACTTTTTCATTCTAAATCCTTATCTAAAAAATCCGCCATCTCAAAATACGAGTATTATTCAGAAGAATTTTTCAGTATCCACCTTCACTATATAGCACCTCTTTTGAAAGCGCAAACATTTAATTTTCTATATATCCTTTTTATTAAAGTTTATAGAAAATCATTCTTCTACTTTCTTTATCTCCACTCGTTTAATTTGATGCATATCCTTTTCAAGGACTTTAAAATAAAAGCCATGTTTCTCAATAACATCCCCTTCAGCAACGACTTGTTTTTGTACCATGATCCAACCACCAATTGTATCTACATCATCAGCAACCAAATGTATGCCAAATAAATCATTTACTTCACTAATAAGCACTTTTCCCTCTACAATTTTACATCCTTCGCTTATGTGTTCGATAGGCGGGTGTTCATCTTCATCGTATTCATCTCGAATTTCTCCAACAATTTCTTCTAAAATATCTTCTAGCGTGACAATGCCTGCTGTACCACCATATTCATCATATAATACAGCTAACGGAATTCGCCTTCTTTGCATTTGTAATAGCAAATCATGAATTGGGATATTTTCTAATACTTCAATAACTGGCCTTGTATATGGTGTAATCGAGCACTCTTCCTCTCGATTACCATCCATATAACGAATAAATAAATCTTTTACATTAACCATTCCGATAATCTCATCTTTATCTTCACCAAATACAGGATATCTCGTATATTTTTCTTGCGCAATTACTGTAATATGTGTTTCAAACGGCTCGTCCTCATATAATCCTACAACTTCCGTACGAGGTACCATAATTTCCTTTGCTACTCTATTATCGAATTCAAAAATATTATTTACGTATTTAAATTCCCTTTGATTAATCTCTCCGCTCTCATAGCTCTCCGATAAGATTAACCTTAATTCTTCTTCTGAATGAGCTACTTCATGTTCAGAAGCTGGATGTAATCCAAATAAACCTGTTACAAGCCTTGCCGAACCATTTAAGGCCCAAATAAACGGATACATAACTCGGTAAAAATAAATAAGTGGCTTCGATAATAATAAGCTAACTTGCTCTGACCTTTGTATAGCTAATGTTTTTGGGGCAAGTTCCCCAATAACAACATGTAAAAATGTAATCACCGCAAAGGCAATAATAAATGAAATTGTACTAGCAATTGCAGGAGATAATTGTAACTTTAAGAACAATGGCTCGAGTAAATGTTTTATAGTTGGCTCTCCTAACCACCCGAGCCCTAACGCAGTAATCGTAATACCTAACTGACATGCTGATAAATACTCATCTAAATTTGCAGTTACTTTTTTAGCAGCCAATGCACCTCGTCGTTTTTCAATAACGAGTTGATCAATGCGACTGCTACGCACCTTAATAATTGCAAACTCAACAGCCACAAAAAAAGCTGTTAATGCAATAAGGATGGCTACCATCAATAATTTTAAAATATCCACATATGTCCTTTAGCTTTCTTAGCTAAAGTTACACCTCCTTTTAAAAAGAAGTTTCACTTTAGTTTCTTCAATTATTAGAAAGCAACCCTATATAAAATTCACCAATTTTCAAACCTCATACAATTCTAAAGGTAAACCGTCAGGATCTTGGAAAAAGACGAATTTCTTCCCCGTTATTTCATCAATACGTATCGATTCCGTCTCAACACCACATTGATTTAAATGCGTCACAGCTTCTTCTATATTTATAACTGCAAATGCTAAATGTCTAAGTCCAGCTGCTTCTGGAAAACTTGGGCGCTCAGGCGGACTTGGAAATGAAAATAATTCTATTTGATACTCTTCTCCTACACATAAATCTAACTTATAAGAATCGTGTTCCTTTCTATATACTTCATTCACCACTTTAAAACCTAATATTCTAGTATAAAAATATTTTGACACTTCATAATTCGAACAAATAATTGCAACGTGATGCACTTTACATATATTCATGATTTCTCTATTCCTTTCTTTACCAAAGATGCATATTCTCCCTTGAAATGAAAAACATATATAGCAGAACATCTCTTTTAGGGGGCTTACTATGAAATTTATCACTTTTTTTGTCGGACTTATCGTCGTTTTCTTCCTTGCTTATATTGCTAGCAATAATAAGAAACACATTAAATTCAAACCTATTTTCATCATGCTTATTATACAGTTAATTTTAACCTATTTATTATTAAATACAGAAATTGGTCTCATACTTATTCGGTTCATTTCCAGCCTTTTCACAAAGCTACTCGAGTATGCTGCTGATGGTATAAACTTTGTGTTTGGCGGTCTTGCAAATAAAGGTGAGATGTCATTTTTCCTTACTGTATTATTACCGATTGTCTTTATTTCCGTCTTAATTGGTATATTACAACATTTCAAAATACTACCATTTTTTATTCATTGGATTGGTTTCTTTCTTAGCAAGATAAATGGTCTTGGGAAATTAGAATCTTACAATGCCATCGCTTCCGCTATTGTCGGCCAATCAGAAGTTTTTATTACGGTAAAAAAGCAATTAGCACAAATTCCAAAACACCGTCTTTATACACTTTGTGCATCAGCCATGTCAACAGTATCTATGTCTATCGTAGGTGCCTATATGACGATGATTGAACCTAAATATGTAGTAACCGCACTCGTTCTCAATTTATTTAGCGGTTTTATTATCATACTCATCATTAACCCTTACGACGTTAAAGATGAAGAAGATATTTTGGAAATAAAAGGTGAAAAGCAAAGTTTCTTTGAAATGCTTGGCGAATATATTCTTGATGGTTTCCGGGTAGCCATTGTCGTTGGCGCCATGCTCATCGGATTCGTAGCATTGATTAGCTGCATTAATGACCTATTCCTCATTATATTCGGCATTACTTTTCAGCAATTAATCGGCTACGTATTTGCACCTATTGCATTTCTTATCGGTGTACCAAGTTCTGAAATTGTCGCAGCTGGTAGCATTATGGCAACGAAGCTTGTAACGAATGAATTTGTAGCAATGATGGATCTTAGTAAAATTTCCAATAGCCTTTCTCCCCGTACAGTTGGTATTATTTCTGTTTTCCTCGTTTCTTTTGCCAACTTTTCTTCTATTGGAATTATTTCCGGTGCAGTAAAAGGGTTAAACGAAGACCAAGGAAACGTTGTCGCAAGGTTTGGGCTTAAATTACTATATGGAGCTACTCTCGTTAGTATTTTATCTGCAATTATCGTAAGTATTATGTTGTAATTAGGTAAAATTTTATCATTTTCTTATCCCTATCTTTTGTATACAATAACGAATAGGTGTCTTATAAAGTGAAACTTTACTCAGAGGGGACTATCCCCCTCTGAGTATTAGCCTTCACCAATCGGGCTTTTACGGGCAGTTAACTCCCACCTAACTTCCTTGCATTCGCTGGACTTTGAGGTGGGAGTTTTACTGCCCGTTAATGCGGGATAAATAATCAAGACATCTATTTTTTATACATGTACAATCGCTTTTATTTAGCGTAAAATATTTTTTATGTGTTTTAATACACCTAGATGTATACACTTTGATAGTTTTAAAGGAGAAAAAATGATGAAATCCGACACAAACAACAATATGCGAGCCAAAAAAGGACGCTCAAAGAAAAAACGCCTACTTTGGTTCCTTCTTATTCCATTACTAATTGTAGCACTTGGAGCAGGAGGTTACTCCTTCCATATATACAGTAAAGCAAAATCCATTTTAAATAACGCTTATTCTGAACTAGGTCGAGGAGATAAATCCAACAAACGTGAAAAAGCAGTTAAACCTATGACTGATAACATTTCCGTACTTATTATGGGTGTTGATGAAAGTGATATTAGAGAAAAAAATTATGGAAAAGCAACTCGTACGGATGCGCTATTACTTGCAACAATTAATAAAAACGATAAATCCGTTAAACTTGTAAGCATTCCACGTGACTCACGCGTCTACATTAAGTCACGTGATAAATACGATAAAATTACACATGCACACGTATTCGGCGGTGTAGACAGCACGATTGATACAGTAGAGAACTTTTTAGACGTTCCTGTTGACTACTACGTAAAATTTAACTTTAAATCCTTTATCAAAATCGTTGATTCCCTTGGCGGTATTACTGTCGATGTTCCTGTTGAGTTTACAGAACAAAATAGTAAAGACGAAGCAAATGCAATTCATCTTAAAAAAGGACGTCAACATTTAAACGGAGAAGAGGCACTTGCACTAGCTAGAACTCGTCACATCGATAGCGATTATATGCGCGGTCAACGACAACAACTTGTTTTAGAAGCTATTGCCGAAAAAGCACTATCTCTTAATTCCATTAATAAAATCGGTGGCCTACTAGATGCTGTCGATAATGATTTAAAAACAAATTTAACTTTTGATGATATGATGACAATTGCAAAAAATTCAATGGATTCAAGTTTAAAAATGGACAAATTTCAAGTGGAAGGTACAGATAAATATATAGATGGTATTTATTATTACGTTCCAAACGAAAAAAGCGTCAATAATATATCGACAACACTTCAAGAACATCTCGGTGTTACGAATAAAAATGAGCATAAAAAATTATAATAAAAAGGCTGCTAGATTTTTCTAGACAGCCTTTTTATTATAATTTTCAACAAATTTTTCATGCATATTGTGACAAAAAGAGACAATTATTACAACAGTGTAACATTTTTTATAAAAACATTACACACACAGTGGAAATAATAGTATACTAGAACTTACATACTGTTATTTTCATCATTTTTATACAAAAAATGTAATACATATATTTATACACAAATTTCTGGGGGGAAATAAATGAAGCTAAGTAAAATACTGATCGGTTCTGCAATTGCAGGGGGCATATTACTTTGTGTAGGCGGTATTGGTGGATATCAATATGTATCCAAATTAAATAATCAATTAAATAACACCGCATTACCAAATACTACGTTTGAAGGTATTTCTCTTGCTGGAAAAAATAAAGCAGATATTCAAGCAATTATTAATCAAAAAATAAATGAATTAGATCAAAAATCTCTTACCTACATATTCCAAGATGATAAACAAACTTACATATGGAAAGATTTAGGTATAAATTATAAAGAGAAAGATATTGTAAACAAAATCTTTAAAGAACAAGAAGGAAACGTAATGAGTCGTTACAAAATGCGGAAGCAAGCTGAAAACGATGAATTAAAACGTGACTATAAATTAACACCACAATTAAATACAACAGCTTATGAAACCTTTATAAAAGATAAATATAATGAAACATTAAAAAATCCTGTTAATGCAGAATTAAGTATTGAAGGCTCTACTGTAAATGTTAGTCAAAGTCAAAACGGAGAAAAAATTGATAAAGGCAAACTACGCGATTTAACAAACGAAGCTATTACTACTGGTAAATCAGATGTTACATTACCGGTTACATTAATAAAACCAGAACGTTCTACAGAAGATATACAGAAAATGGGGATTAAAGAAGTAATTGCTGAGTACTCTACTCCAATGGCTGGCCGTAATGGTAATCAATCCTTTAACGTAAATAAATCAGCTAATACTTTAAGTGGAGTTATTGTAGCACCTGATGAAACGTTTAGTTTTAATGGCCGTGTTGGTGTAACTGATGCTGCACATGGTTATAAATCTGCCGCAGTATATTCACAAGGTAAAGTTATACAAAGTGCAGGCGGAGGCGTTTGCCAAGTCAGTAGTACTTTATATAGCGCAGCTTTAAGGGCAGATTTAGGAATTGTTTCTCGAAGTAATCATTCTATGCCCGTAAATTATTTACCACTTGGGCAAGATGCAGCAGTGGCAGACTATGGTCCGGATTTAAAATTTAAAAACAATACAGGTAATCATATTTATATTCAAGCATTTTCAAATGGAGGGAGTATTACTACACGCATTTTCGGTACAAATACTGGTAAAAATGTTGAAGTTTCTTCTCAAGTAATTAGTAGAACTAATGATAAAATAACAGCGGTTACGTATAAAAAAGTAACACAAAACGGCGAAGTACTATCAAATGGACAAATTTCAAAAAGCGTATATAAAAGTGCCCCAAAACAATGAGATACTATCAAACGGACAAATTTCAAAAAGCATAAAGAAAAAGGCGTGATCTACTCACGCCTTTTTCTTTTGCAGTAATAGTAAAAAAGTTTCAAGATGATCCTTCGTTTCTTCTAAAGACCATATACGATTCCCTTGCTTCGCAGCCAGTACGCACGCTTCTTCCCACGCGTTCTTGTTCTTCATATATACTAATTCATCGCGTAATTTCAAAACAATTTCTTCATCTTCTTGCTCTATAAACTCTGCCATCACGCTTACTATTTCATCCTCATGAATACTTAACGTACAGTATGATTTAAGAAAGTATTGTAATGTCGTATACATATGTACTCCCCCTTCTTATTTGTCAGATGGATAAGAAGTAATAATCTTATATCCTAAATCTCCTGACTTATCTCTCGCTAAAACAGTAACAGTTTTTACTAACTTATCTTTTACATTCATATTTTTCTTTATTACCGTTTTCCCGACCGGGAATGAATGAGTTGTATTTAATACGAGACGAGCCTCTTTAGAATTTTTTAACCAATCTTGAATTTCTTTATCATGTTGCTTCAAACTATCTTTTACAGCTTTCGTCGCTGTTTCTTTATCATAATATGTACTTGCCGCTGATACTTTATCTGTCTTCAAACGATTCTTCAAATCCTCTTCTGATTTACCTACATGCCTTTCAATCGTATGACCATTTTTAGGCGGCCCTTCCATTTCATCTAAAATATTATCACTAATTTTTTCTACTGACGTACCTTGATTCCCTGTTTGTTTCTCAGTTTTTTGTTCTTTTCCTGCACATCCACTTAAGATCAGCATCAATGCCAGTAAACTACTGAAGAAAAGACTACTTATTCGTTTCATCATATCACCTCTTCCATGATTATTATCGTAACTTCACTAAAAGTCAATTTCACAACGAAAAAACACATACATTTTTTAAACCCTTCAGCTATTTTGCTATGTTTACCACTCTATCTTCATCAAACCACTATTTTTCACCTACTTTAAAATATACCCCTGTGATTTTCTAATTATTTCCCGAATTAAAATACCATTTAAAACACTACATAAACCCTTTAAAAACAAGGTTTATGTAGTGTTTTTCAACAAATTAAAATATACCCCCTTTTTTGTATACCCAATACCTATATACCGTATACAAATGCCGTTCTGTCAACGTTTTCTACATTATGTAAATTTCTCCTTGCCTATCCATTCGAAATATGGTGTAATGCAAAAAAAGATAAAGGATTTTATAATATGGCAGAAACGATTCAAAATTTCCTAACAGAATACTATTCAATCGCAATTCCACTTAGTATCTTAATCAATATCATCATCAGTCTTTTAGGTTTTATCCCTAGCATCTTTTTAACCGCCATTAATATACAGCTATTTGGCGTTACAAATGGCACACTCATTTCGATCGCAGGCGAAGCATTAGGCGCTATTATCTCGTTTTATATTTATCGCATAGGCCTTCAAAAGTTCACTCACGATAAAGTAAATAAGTATCCAAAAGTAGAGCGTCTTCTTTATGTAGAAGGTAGAGAGGCCTTTCTACTCGTTCTATCGTTTCGATTTATACCTTTCATCCCATCAATTATCGTGACTTTATTTGCAGCTCTAGGGAAAATGTCATTACTCTCCTTCAGTATTGCCAGTACAATAGGTAAAATACCGGCCTTATTGATTGAAGTATATTCGGCATATCATGTTATGAACGGAACAAATGAAGCGAAGTGGATTGTAACAATCGCAGGTTGCATTGGATTGTTCTATTTGTGGAAAAAATGGAGAAAAAAATAAAGAAGGAGCCTATGCTCCTTCTTTATTTTTGAAGTATTTTATTAATATCTATCCCTTAAATCCTTAGTTTACACCAACAGCACTAAATGATTGCTTCACTGCATTTACTTCTGCAGAGCTAGCACCATATAAATCCGCTGCAGCTTGTACTGCACCAGCACGAGCTTGACTAAATGTAGTAGATTGCGTGAAATACTGTGTATTTGCACGGTAGTAAATCGCACCTAATTTATCTTTACCAATACCAGTTACAGTTACACCAGAATGCGTACCGCCATTTGCTAATAAATAAGCTTGCTTGTTAATAATACCACTGTTCGTATGAACCCCACCGTTATCACTAGTACCAGTGTAACGCTTAGAATAATGGTCTGGGTCACCATATTTCGCTGGATCACTCATAGAGCGAAGTGCATCTCCTGCTTTACCAGGCGTGTAAATATCTTCACCAATTTCCCAATCTGGATTACGATTATCATAGTATTCTACTAAAGTACCAAAGATATCAGAAATTGCTTCATTTAGCGCTCCTGATTCATTTTGATAAATTAAATCCGAGCTATTTTCCGTAACAGCATGCGTTAATTCGTGACCAATTACATCAATTCCACCAGATAATGAAGTGAATGTTACACCATCACCATCTCCGTATACCATTTGTGAACCGTTCCAGAATGCATTATTATACTTACTTCCGTAATGAACTGTTGATTTTAATGGTGCTCCTGCATCATTAATAGAGTTTCTATTAAATGTAGCTTTATAATAATCATATGTTCTACCAGCATAGAAATGAGCATCTACTGCTGCTGCATCATACGCTGCATTGAAAACATTATCTGCATCTGCCCATAATGTTCCCGGTAATGTTGAACGGTTTTTCGCATCATATGTGAAAATTGTTGCCCCGCGCGTATTATCTTGCAAGTAGTAAGATGACCCAGATAACGTTGTATTAAGCGATTTCGTATCTCCTAATACACCTTTACCAGTTCCCACTTTATTCGTTCCTGTTACTGGCTTTGCAGCAGCTTTTGCTTCCTGTTTAGGAGCATCTTGCTTAACTGGTGACTTATCTTCATTTGTTACATGATCAAGTTTATTATATTTATTTAACACTTTGCCGCTGTCTGCTTCAATGAAATAGTAGTAGTTTCCTGGGCTTGGATCTAAGAAGTTTAGATTTACAACGTATGCATATGTTGTTTCTTCACCGTTTTGATATACATATAAGTCCGCTTTTGGTTCTACCTCATATTTCGGTGTTACACCTAAATCTTGCTGCGCGATTGCAATCGCTTTTGCGCCTTCAATCTTATTTTTATTTTTCAACTTTTCTTTCTTGTCTAAATCAGGTGCAACTGTTCCAGACAATACTTTTAAAGAACCATCTTTACTTACGTGAGCTACTTGAGTAGAACCCCATACAGGTACTCCTTCGTAAACTTGTTGCATACGTACTACTGTTGAATCAGTTACAGCATCTTTTTTCACTTGTTTCACTTTGAAAGAATCTTGCGCACTCTTTTCCCCTAGCTTATAATCACCTTTTGCTGCATTTAAATAATCAAACACAACAGATTCCGCTTTCTTGCCAGTTGCTCCAGTTAGATCACCAGAAATAAACTCAGGCGACTTCACTGTCTCATTGTACTTCTTCGTAGAGAGCACATTTTTTGAATCTGCAAACGCAGAGCCTGTCCCTCCAAATGTAGTAACTGCCATTCCTGCCGCTAACACTAACGCTAAACTTTTCTTTTTCATGAACCTTCCCCCTAATAAAAATTTTTTTGAAAAAGAGTAGTTTCATATTAGCATTATGTTTCCACTATTAATATACTAAAAATTCAAATAATTATTTTCTCAAGTTTTGTAGAATTTTGAGGAACAAATATTGAAAAAACCCTTTCCGTTAGGAAAGGGTTTTTTTTATAAATTAATTTGTTCAACTGTTTTAGCTTCTTGCCCTAGAGTATCCGGCTTCCAAGCATACTGAATATCCAATACTACAGCTGCAATTGCCATAACCACAAATGTTCCTGCAATTAACTTTTTCATACTATCCCTCCTCTTTATTCTTCTAATAAAGTAATTGCTAATTTATAATAGCGATTACTTTCTTTAAAATCTGAGCATTCTTCTAAGTATTCAGCTAGTTCTAAGTATACTTTCTTTAAATCTTTTATATTTTCCTCTGTTTTAAAGAAAGGAACTACTTCTGTTTCTAGAAATTTTTTATAGAGGTCTCTTTCTTCAAAATATTTATATCTTAAATTTAACAATAAATATAACATCCCTTTGTATCTCTCATCTTTCCTTGCAGCAAGGATACCTTTTTCAATCCATTCAGCCGCTTCCTCAAGTTCTCCTAATTGAATACACTGCAACGAGAGCTCATACATGGCATCAATATAATTCATATCCTCTTCTTTTTTATATTTTAAGCATTCTATATAATACTCTTTCGCCTTGGCATAATTTTTTTGTCGGTAGTACAGATAACCAATATTATTTAAAGCAATAGAAAGAATATTATCTTTATCAGCAAAAGAAGTTGCTTCTCTTATGATATGATTATAGATTTCCATAGCTTCATTATATTGTTTTTTTCTAGTATAACTAAACGCAATTAAAAACTTACAATTAATTATATTTCTAAATTTATATTCGCTTTTAAAACCTTCTAATGCCACATTAGCAAAGTATAATGTCATATGATCTATTTCCATCTGACTATATGTCAATGCTAAATTATAATATATTCCTGTTTCATAATATCCTAACTCTTTCGCCATCGATTCTGTTTTTAACAAATACTCTAACGCTTGCGTATATTTGTACTGCACAGAATATAATAATGCCTTATTATACGTATATAACATCTTCTGAAAAGGCGAGTATTTCTTATACACTTTCTTCAATCCGTCCAATTCTTCTTCAACAGCAGGGAGATCCCGCTTCATCATTAAATAACGTGTATACAGCAGTTTATAATAATTTATAATTTCAAAATCCAAAACATGCTTCATTTCACCTTGCAACTCTTCATATATGCGTTCTACTTGTTGCTTATCCAAATGAACTAGTGCATTCAACCATTCATCCAGCTTCCCCTTCACATCTTCTTCTACATCTCTTAAATCCGTTACAGCAATCTCTAATCTTGCGCAGAGCAATTGTAGAATTTCTTCTGATGCTTCGATCTTTCCATTTTCGATCTTACTTAAGTATGAGACAGAACAAATGCCCTGACATAATTCTTCTTGTGTCATTTTTTGCTGTAGCCGTTTATAAAAGACTTGTTTGCCTATTTTTTCTAATGTTTGTTGCATTGTCCTCCTCCATTCTCATTACCCCCATTACTCTAATAATACATAAAATTTAAAGAAATATAAATTGATAAATGTTAATTTTCTAAAAAATATGCATTATTTCATTTTTTTCTCTCTTGACTTCACATCAATATCTCTTCTTTGCTACGAACGTCGTAAAATTGGTATACTATAACCAAATTACGGAGGTGTTTTCGCAATGAATTATTATAAAGACGATAGTTATGCCTTACATACAGATTTATATCAAATCAACATGGCTTATACATATTGGAAAGATGGTATTCATAATCGCCGTTCTGTTTTTGATTTATATTTTCGAAAGCTTCCATTTGAGAATGGCTACGCTGTTTTTGCTGGTCTTGAAAAAATTGTAGAGTACATAGAAAATTTCAGTTTTACCGAGAGCGATATCGCTTATTTAGCAGAATTACAATTTGAAGAAGAATTCCTTCATTATTTACAAAATATGAAATTCACTGGGGTCATTCGTGGTATGCAAGAAGGTGAAGTTGTATTCAATAACGAGCCTTTATTACGTGTTGATGCACCACTCGGTGAAGCACAAATTATTGAAACTGCCCTTTTAAACATTGTGAATTACCAAACATTAATTGCAACAAAAGCTGCTCGTATGAAGCATGCTGCAAATAACGATGAACTTTTAGAGTTTGGCACAAGACGTGCTCATGAATTTGATGCTGCCCTTTGGGGAACACGCGCTGCCTTTATTGGCGGTTTCTCATCTACAAGCAACGTTCGTGCTGGAAAACGCTTCGGGATACCTGTAGCCGGCACACATGCTCACTCTTTCGTTCAAGCGTATCGCGATGAATATGTCGCGTTTAAAAAATACGCTGAAACTCATAAAAAATGTGTCTTTCTCGTCGATACATATGACACATTAAAATCTGGTGTTCCAAATGCGATTCGTGTTGCAAAAGAATTTGGAGATCGTATTGATTTCTATGGCATTCGTCTTGATAGTGGTGATATGGCTTATTTGTCTAAAAAGGCAAGAATATTACTAGATGAGGCTGGGTTTACAAATACAAAAATTATCGCTTCTAGCGATTTAGATGAATACACAATTATGCACCTTAAATCTCAAGGTGCAAAAATTGACGTATGGGGTGTTGGAACAAAATTAATTACATCCTTTGAACAACCAGCATTAGGGGCTGTTTACAAACTAGTTGCGATTGAAGATACTGACGGGAAATTAAATGACACGATTAAAATTTCATCTAACCCTGAAAAGATTACAACTCCAGGGCTTAAACGAATTTATCGTATAGTCAACAGGGTTAATAATCATGCTGAAGGCGATTATATTGCGTTAGATTCTGAAGAGCCTGAAAAAGAAGAACGCTTAAAAATGTTCCACCCTGTTCACACATACATAAGTAAATTCGTAACAAACTTTGAAGCACGTGAACTGCATAAAGACATTTTCGTTAACGGTGAAAGAACATACGAACTACCAAGTATATTAGATATTCAAAAGTATAACGAACAGAGTCTCGCTCTATTTTGGGAAGAATACATGCGAACTTTAAACCCCGAAGAGTATCCTGTCGATTTAAGCCAAGAATGCTGGGATCATAAAATGAATTATATTCAAACTGTTCGTGAACAAGTTGAAAAAAACATACAAAAATAAACAGAGAAGTTTCCTCCTTCTCTGTTTTTTCAATACTATATGAATATTTGTAAAAAATATATTAAAATAACAAGGTGAATATTTTTTATTTGTAAAATTTAATATTGCGTTATTAAAAACTAAAATAATATTTGATATTATTTTATTGAGTCACTTTCAACAAAATAACCGATAAAAAAGAGGACGCAATTGCGCCCTCTTTTTATAAATCTTTCACTCGTAGTACACGCATTGCATTTAATACTGCAATTAACGTCACACCCACATCTGAGAAAACAGCTTCCCACATTGTCGCTATACCAAAAGCACCAAGTAATAAAACTAATCCTTTTACACCTAATGCAAATATAATATTTTGCCATACAATACTTCTTGTGCGTTTTGCAATTTTAACAGCTGTTGCAATTTTTGAAGGTTCATCAGTCATTATAACGATATCTGCAGCTTCAATCGCTGCATCCGATCCTAAGCCACCCATAGCAATACCAACGTCCGCTCGTGCTAATACTGGCGTGTCGTTAATACCATCACCAACGAAAGCAACTTTTTCTTTTCCACGCTTAGCCGCATCAATTTTTTCAATCTCTTCTACTTTTTGTTGTGGTAGTAGTTCTGCGTGAACTTCATCTAGACCTAATTCTTTTCCAACAGCTTCACCAACTGCTTTTGCATCCCCAGTTAACATCACTGTCTTCTTGATACCTAGTTCTTTTAACTTTTGAATCGCTTGTTTTGAATCCTCTTTTACCTCATCTGAGATAACAATATAACCTGCGTATTTACCATCTACAGCAACGTGAACTAATGTGCCTACTGTTTCTGGTTGCTTAAATTCAATATTTTCTTTTCTCATTAGTTTAGCATTACCTGCGAAAATTTCTTTTCCTTGTACTTTTACAACTGTACCATGACCAGAAATTTCACTATAGTCTTCAATAGCATTTTCATCGATTGATTTTCCATATGCATTTCGAATAGATTGTGCAATTGGATGATTTGAATATACTTCTGCAAACGCTGCATACTCTAACAGTTCTTCACTAGTAGTACCTTCACTTGGCTCCATTTTTGTAACTTTAAAGACACCTTTTGTTAATGTACCTGTTTTATCAAAGACGATATATTTCACATCATTCAATGCCTCTAAATAGTTACTTCCTTTTACTAAAATCCCACTTTTGGATGCACCACCGATACCTCCAAAGAATCCAAGAGGAATGGATACGACTAACGCACATGGACAAGAGATAACTAAGAATACTAACGCTCTATAAATCCACTCGGAGAATGTAGCACCTTCTAAAATAAGCGGTGGAATAAACGCCATGATCGCTGCTGTAATAACTACAACAGGAGTATAATAGCGCGCAAATTTCGTAATAAAGTTTTCTGTCGGTGCTTTTTTACTACTTGCATTTTGAACTAAATCTAAAATTTTTGATACAGTAGATTCACCAAATTCTTTTGTAACTTCAATTGTTAATACACCATTTTGGTTTACAAAACCACTTAATACGTCATTACCAACTTCTACTTCACGCGGTACAGATTCACCTGTAAGTGCTGAAGTATCCATCATTGATGTTCCCTCGACTACTTTTCCGTCTAATGGTACTTTCTCACCCGGTTTTACGATAATATAATCGCCGATTTGTACATCTTCCGGTGATACTTGTTTCGTTTCATTTCCAACCTTTACATTCGCATAATCAGGGCGAATATCCATTAATGAAGTAATTGATTTTCGAGAGCGATTTACTGCAATACTTTGGAATAGTTCCCCTACTTGATAAAATAGCATTACCGCAACAGCTTCTGAATATTGTTGAATTGCAAAAGCTCCTACAGTTGCAATTGCCATTAAAAAGTTTTCATCGAATACTTGGCCGCGAGTTATATTTCTTACTGCTCTCCAAACGATATCTCCACCTATTAATAAATATGCAAGGACGAATAACGGAATTGTTATCATTTGTGGTAAATCAGCTAAAGCAGCAATTCCTGTCAAAATTCCACCGACTACTAATCGCCCTATCATCTTTTTCACATTTGCTTCACCATGATCGTGACTATGCCCGTGGTCATGACCGCTCTTTTCTTCACGAACAACTTTCACATCTGGTTCTAACTTTTGAACGACATTTTTTATATCTTCTACAGTCGATTCTAACTCTCTTTTATTCGCAACTTCTACCCGTAATTTCTTTGATACGAAATCAACAGTTGCTTCTGAAACTGTCGGCATTTCCTTAACTTTATTTTCAATCTTCATTGCACAGTTCGCGCAATCTAAACCTTCTAATATAAAAACTTCTTTTGCAGCTTTATTTTTTTGCTCTTCTTGCACTTTAATATGTGGTTCTAACTTTGTAACAAGCTGTTTTGCTTCTGTCACAACTTCATTTTCTTTATTTTGTGCTGTTTCTAAAACCATCGTCTTTGTTGCAAAGTTTACAGAGCAAGAATTTACTCCTTCTATATTCCCAACGCCTTTTTCAATTTTCATTGCACAATTCGCACAATCTAAACCTTCTAACATCAGTTTCTTTTTCACTAATGCTTCTGCCATCGTTCTCCCTCCTCGCGTTTTTATTCTTCCTCGTTTACGTGTTCAAACGCTTGCTCGAAGATATGAATTACGTGCTGATCAGCTAACGAATAATAAACGACCTTTCCTTCTTTACGATTCTTTACAAGTTTCGCTTGCTTTAACACACGTAGCTGATGTGAAATAGACGATTGTGTCATTCCTAATAAATAAGCTAAATCACAAACGCACATTTCAGCTTCAAATAATGCATGTAATATTCTCGTACGCGTACGGTCACCTAATACTTTAAATAGTTCTGCTACTTTACTTAAACTTTCATCAGTCGGAATTGTTTGCTTCACTTGATCCACGACTTTCTCATGAATTACCGTTTGAGAACAAGTTTCCTGCGGTGTTTCTACTTTATTTTCAGCCATTATAGCTCACCTCTTTAATTGAACATATGAACAACTGTTCATATATCTTATACTTTTATTATATGAGCGCCTACTCATATGTGTCAATAAAATCCGAAAGATTTTTTTGACAATTCCATTCATATTTCAACATATACATATCAATATTCTCCACACCTATCATACTCTTCATACAAAAAGGATACACGAAAACTATCGTGCATCCTTCTCTTATTTCCCCTACATTAGCTACCCGTAAAAGCCCGATTGTTGAAGGCTAATAATCAACAGGAGATGAAGAACCCCCACTGATTAAAGTTTCACTGCATCCACAATTAACGAAGCAAATTCTAATGTACCATCTTGATTTCTATGATCAAAACGTTTCGAGCGATAAATAAAACCATCTTTCTCATTCCAATCATTATAATGAAACTTACCATTCTCATCACAGTATTCTAAAATCCTAACTTGAAAACCTGCCGATTCAAACATGGACGTGATTGTTTTATAGTTATGAACGATTTTATGACTTGCTGCTGGATGATCTAATGGCCCTGGTCCACCTACTTGTACACCTTGCTGATATTCTTCATCTGGGAAAAATGCATCTGGCACTGCACAACGAATATATCCACCCTCCGTTAAAAACTCATAACAAATTTTTGCAGCTTCGATTCCTTCTTCGTACGATAAATGCTCCCATACATGTTCCGCTAAAATTGCTGATAAAGAATTAGGTTGAAATTTATCAAGCCAAGTTTCTCTTCGCAATAAATTTAATTCTTCTTCATTCGTATGTAACCAACCAGGGTTATTATTATACTCCTCTGCTCCAACAACCACTTTCGTTTCTAGCATTCCTCTTCCTCCCCTTTTTTCATATTCCGACATAAAAATTCGACAATTTAACATTTATTTCCTTCCTTATCCAAAAGAAAAAGCCTTGTGCGCTCCCTAGACGCACAAGGCTTACTATTTTATATCCCTTTAATTAGCTTGATCTAAATTATCCTGCGAACTTCCATCGTCTTTTAAATGACTATGTTTTTTCGAATAAACAAAGTATACAACTACTCCAATTGCTAACCAAATACCGAAGTATATCCATGTTGTTAATGGTAAATTTACCATTAAGAATAGACAACATGCAATTGAAATAATCGGTAAGATCGGTACAAGTGGTACCATAAATCCACGTTGTAATTTCGGATGCGTTTTACGAAGAATGATAACAGTTACACCAACCATGGCGAATGTTAATAACGCTCCAATATTCGCTAAATTCGACAATTCTTTTAAATCGATAAATCCAGCAATTAAAGCACTACCAATTCCTGTTAACCAAACTGAAAATGTTGGCGCTTCAGTCTTCTTGTTAATTTTCGCAAAAGATTTTGGTAATAAACCGTCACGGCTCATTGCGAAGAATACACGTGTTGTCGCATAAATGTAAGCGAAAATTACAGCCATAATACCGATTACAGCTCCAATAGCAATTACACCAGCCACTTTATCTTGTCCTACAACTTCTAACACATATGCCATAGCTTCAGGTACATCTAATTCCTTATAAGAAACCATACCTGTCATAACGAGACAAACTACAACATAAATGATTGTACAAATAACTAACGAGGCAATAATACCAATTGGTAGATCACGTTGCGGATTTTTTACTTCTTCAGCAGAAGTTGCTAATGCATCAAATCCTAAGAAAGCAAAGAATACTGCTGCTCCCCCTGCGAACACTCCACTTAAACCGTAAGGTGCAAATGGTATCCAGTTTTCTGGTTTCACGTAGAATACACCAACTGCAATGAATAAAACAACAATACCAATTTTAATTAATACCATTATGTTATTCACACGCTTACTTTCTTTCGTACCTCGTGATAATAACCAAGTTATCACTAAGGTAACGATAACTGCCGGTAAGTTTACCATACCACCTTGCGCTGGAATCGTTAGCAATGCTTTTGGGATTTCAAGTCCCAATCCACTCACTAAATTATTGAAATAACCCGTCCATCCGCCAGCTACTGCGGCAGTCGTTACGACATATACGGATAACAATGTCCATCCCATTAAATGAGCAACAAACTCACCAATTGTTGCATACGAATATGTGTACACACTACCTGAAACAGGGAGTGTAGATGCAACTTCCGCATAACATAAAGCTGCAAATCCACAAACAATTGCTGCAATCATAAATGAAAAAATAACTGCTGGACCAGCATCTCTTGCTGCTACTAATCCAGTTAATACTAGAACTCCTGTACCAATTATCGCACCAATTCCTAGCATTGTTAGGTCGAATGCCCCTAGCGTTTTCGTTAAAGTTTTACTTTTACTTTCCCCTAACAATTGCGTAACGGATTTCTTTTTAAATAGGTTGGCCACGATGAATGCCCCCTTTTGCCAAGAAGAGCTAAGAGGTATTATCTCTTAGCTCTTATCATGTTGTTTTATATATTGTTCGATTTTGTTTTGTATAATGCTTCTATTAGCAAGATACTGTTTCTGCTTCTAATAATTCTTTAGCACCTTTGTACTCTACACCGTGAGCTTCTGCAACAGCTTCAAATGTTACATAGCCATCTAATGTGTTAATACCTTTTAATAATGCAGTGTTGCCTAGGCAAGCAGCTTTGTAGCCTTTGTTAGCAATTTGTACTGCATATGGTACTGTTACGTTTGTTAATGCAAGAGTTGATGTACGTGGAACCGCACCTGGCATGTTTGCAACTGCATAATGAACAACACCATGTTTTTCGTAAGTTGGGTTATCATGAGTTGTAATACGGTCAGTTGTTTCGAAAATACCACCTTGGTCAATCGCGATATCTACAACAACAGAACCCGGTTCCATTGATTTAATCATTTCTTCTGTTACAAGTTTTGGCGCTTTTGCACCTGGGATTAAGACTGCACCAATTACAAGATCAGACTCTTTTACAGCTTCTGCAATATTGTAAGGATTAGACATTAAAGTTTTTACTTGGTTTCCGAAAATGTCATCTAATTGACGAAGACGTTCTGCACTTAAGTCGATGATTGTTACATCCGCACCTAGTCCAACTGCAATTTTAGCAGCATTTGTACCAGCTTGTCCACCACCGATAATTGTTACTTTACCACGTTTAACCCCTGGAACACCTGCAAGTAAGATACCTTTACCGCCTTTGTTTTTCTCAAGGAACTGTGCACCAATTTGTGCAGCCATACGACCAGCTACTTCACTCATAGGTGCAAGTAATGGTAATGAACGGTTTTCTAATTGTACTGTTTCGTACGCAATAGCTACTACTTTCTTCTCGATTAAAGCTTTTGTTAATTCTGGTTCTGGAGCTAAGTGTAAGTATGTGAATAAGATTAAACCTTCACTGAAGTGTTTGTATTCGCTTTCAATTGGTTCCTTAACTTTCATAACCATTTCCATGTTCCAAGCTTCTTCAGCTGTATCAACAATTTTTGCTCCAGCTTCAACATACTGAGCATCTGTGAAACCAGATCCTAAACCTGCACCCTTTTGAATAAATACTTCGTGATTGTTACGAATTAAATGTACAACACCAGCTGGTGTCATTGCCACACGGTTTTCGTTGTTTTTAATTTCTGCTGGTACCCCAATACGCATAATGAAATGCCCCCTTATAATTAACAGAAAAAAGAAAGTCTTTTTTCTTTTTGTAATAATTAATAACTTATGTCCTTATTCTAGCATAACTTAAAAGTTATGAAAACGCTAACATATCATTTTTCTAAAGTTTATATATTTAGAATAGTGTAAATATATAAAACATTGATTCTATTAGGAAGTTCGTTCTATTTCATTATCTATTACTCTATTTTTATTATATCCCTTCAAAATAAGCAGTAATCATTTATTATTTGACAATAATATAACAATGTAAAAACTCCAAATGAAGACGTATACATATACAGTTATTACTTTACACAATATTTTAGAAATATATTCTTTTTACAAAAAACAGCTGCTGGCATTTAGCCAGCAGCTGGATAACTTATAAATAACTTTGAAAACAAATCATCTGTTGTTTCAGTAATTTTATCAAACAGATCACTTTCTTCCGCTTCTTGCTCTTTTAACTCCTTAATTGTTTCACGTGCATCTTCAGGATAATCGGTAATGATACCATCTACGTTTAACTTATAATATGCCTTTAAACTCTCCATATCATTTACTGTCCATACGTAAATTGGCTTATTTAACTTCCTTGCTTCTTTTACTAATTTCTTATTTAACATGTATTCTTCTGCTACATAAAAGTCAGCTTTTACATTCTTTAAGTTAGCTCTACTTGCATACAGTATATATCCTACTTTTATATCTGAATTTGCACGCTTAAACTCTTTAATGAGTGGATAGTGTAACGTTTGAATTACACATTGCTTCTCAAATTCATTATCTTTAATCGCTTTTAATACTTTATTTACAAAGTCTTTTTCGCCCCCATGAAGCTTCACTTCAATATTGAGTTTGATTTTCCCCTTTGCAAGCTTAATGATTTCATCAAGTGTACTTATTTGTCCTGAAAATCCATCTTGACTAAGAGTAAGCTGTCTTAATTCATCCATCGTTAAATCTGACACATGCACATTGGCATTTGCAAGACGTTTTAACTTCAAGTCATGTATAACCGCTAGCTCACCGTCTTTCGTTTGTAATACATCTATTTCAGCGTAGTCTGCTTTTGCATCAATAGCACCTTGCACAGCTTCTTTCGTATTTTCTACCCCTTTTGATATATATCCGCGGTGCGCCATAATAATCGGTTCTTTATACGAATTTGAAATAAACGTTACAATGAAGGCAACGACCATTCCGGCCGTAATAATCCCTACAATATATACACTAATAAATTTCCAGCGATGTTTTTGAAAGAAACATTTATCCGCTTTCGTTTTCGAATAATCTAATCCTTCTTCTAATAAAACATCTTCAACCGGAACCTTTTGTAAGTACAATCTTGTTATAGCCATAATATAAAATGGTGTAACGATAAAGCTAAATAAATACAATGTACTTGTTAGGAATACAGAAATCGTTGATTCAGCTAATAAAGCAAATGTTCCTTTTGGGTTTGTAAATTCATACACACCCCATAGACACAATAAATATATTCCAAAAAACACAATATAAACAATTCCTATTGAAATAAAAAACCCTACTAAAAAGAATAGTACTTTAAAAAAGCTTTCTTTTACTAAAGCTGCACTTTTGCGTGCTGCTGTGCGAAACGGCTTTTGTTCTAAAACGACAATAGGTAGAACGAAAATCCAGCGAAGGTTCAAATACGCAACTACGGCAAAGAACGTGTAATAACCTACTTGTCCCATCGTCGTCTTAAACAGTTCTCCTGTAATAAAATTAGGAATTTGAATTTGCGGAATTAATGCCGTTTCGTATCCCATATTTAAAAGAGGTAATAATACGACAGCATATAAAATAAATCCTGGTAAGCAATATGTGAAAAGCGTAGGTAAGTACGTTACGGTTTTATATAAAATCGGGCGTAATTTCACCTTTTGTCTTTTATGAGCGAAATACGAAATAATAATAAGCACCGCAAATTCCGTAAAGATAAGAAACAGTGCTAACAAGGATAAAATTACGATTGCCAAAATGCCGTATGGTGTTTTCAAAAATGCTAATAATTCATCATTTGTCGCATTTGCGTAACCACCAAAATACAATAATTTATTAAAAATGATCCCAAACAGTGGAACAAACACAATCGCTGCTAACAATTTATAAGCAAGTTGAAAGGTTAATACATTCCAAAAAGCAAATTTTACTGTTTGAAAGGAATGGCTCATTACTCCTGGTATAGATAGTCTTTTACGGTGTTGCATATATTCCTCCACATTCTAAAACGATATTTGAGATGGATTCCACATTTCCATTTCTAATCCATCTTTTTAATAATAATAATAATAATAATATATTCCGCTTAACATGAACACTCTTATACATATAATGAAAAAAGTGATGGCTACTTCCCATCACTTTTTTCATCTACTCTATTTTTTCTCTAATCCTTGCCCAAATGCTTTCAAAAAGCTAAAACCGAATGTGATTGCTCTATTGATATCTGGATCTTTTAATACTTTAAAGAAATCCATCACTTTTGTTTTTTTACCACTATTTAATTCATCTGTTGCAAATTGCAATCCAGTAACTAAGCTCGATGTGATTTGTTTTGTTACCTCTGGGTCAACTGAAGATAAAGCCTCTCCTGCCCCCATCATATTGTTCAGTGCATTTTTCACTGGTTCACGATTTAATTGCTCAACAGCAATTTTCGAAACATCTTCTTTCGCAGCAAGTAAACTAATCGCCGCATCTAAAATACCAGCTTTCTGTAATTGCGCTAGTAATTGCATCGTTTCCTCAACTGCTTCACGGTTATTCGCTAATTCCGTGAACAGTTCCTCTGCTAATTGCTGTTTCTTCTCTTCTTCTGTTACAACTTTCTTTTTAATTAACGTAATTTCTTTTGCCACTATCTCCGCCCCCTAGTCCACCAGTGATACGTATTGTTTTCTTTGCCATTTTTGCTGAATTTCAACACCATTTTGTGGATGGCGTTTTTTATCTCGCGGGTTTGAAGATGGTAATGGACGATTTCCTTTTTCACGTAATACGCGCAGTTTCACCATCGTTTGTTTATAAGCTGGTGTACACGTATAAATATCTGTCGCTGTTCCTGTTAAAATATTAATAGCCTCTTCATTTACTGTTGCATGCATTGGTAAATATAACTCATTTCCCGTTACACGGTCTGTAACAAGTGCTTGTACTTTAATCTTACCAAACGGCGATGCTAATTCTACAAGACCACCATCTTTCACATTACGCTCTTTAGCAAGTTCAGGTGAAATTTCAACGAATACTTCAGATACTTTAGATAAAATACCAGCCGACTTATTCGTCATATTCCCTTCATGGAAATGCTCTAGCATACGACCATTATTTAATAGTAAATCATACTCATCCGGCGCCACAACTGGTGGTACCCATTCATCTAATGATAAACGAGCAAGTTTATCTGGGAAGTTAAATCCATCTACATATAATAGCGGTGTATCGCTACCATCATGGCTACCCCAACATAAACTATTCCATCCTTCTAAACGATCATATGTTGCCTGAGAATATAACGGTGCAAGCGATGCTATTTCATCCATAATCTCACTTGGGTTTTCATAATTCCAATCTCCGCCTAGTGCACGAGCTACTTTTTGTAAAATCCACCAGTCTGGTTTTGAATCACCAAGCGGCTTCAATACTTCATATAATCTTTGAATACGACGTTCTGTATTCGTAAACGTCCCTTCTTTTTCTAAGCTCGGTGCTGCCGGTAAAATAACATCAGCAAAACGAGCTGTTTTTGATAAGAACATATCTTGAACAACAAGGAAATCTAAATTCGCTAAAATATGTTGCACATGGTTCGCATTTGAATCTACTAAAGCCATTTCTTCACCCATAACATACATACCGCGCAGTTTTCCTTCTTCCGCCGCAAGTAACATTGCAATATTATTTAATCCTGGCTCTTTCGGAATCGTCGTACCGTACGCTTTTTCAAATTTAGCACGGAGCGTATCATCAGATACCGCTTGATAACCTGGAAGCCAATTCGGTAAGGTCGCCATATCACAAGCGCCTTGTACGTTATTATGTCCTCTTAATGGGTATGCACCTGCACCAGGACGACGGTAGTTACCCGTAACAAGTAATAAATTTGAAATTGCAGCTGAAGTTGTACTACCACCTGTATTTTGAGTTACACCCATTCCCCAAAGTACACAAGTACCGTCTGCTTCATATACCATACGAGCCATTTCTTTCAGGTTCTCTTTAGAAATCCCCGTAATTTCTTCTGTGTAATCAAGCGAATACTTTTCTAACATTTTGCTATATTCATCAAAGTTCTTTACATTTTCAGCTAAGAACTTTTTATCATGCCAATCTTGATCGATAATATATTTCGTAATACCAGCAAGCCATACATAATCAGTTCCTTGACTCGGATGAACAAATATATCCGCACGCTCAGCCATTTCATGTTTACGAAGGTCTGCTACAATTAATTTTTGTTCGTGTAATTTATGAGCACGTTTCACACGCGTCGCAAGTACAGGATGTCCCTCTGTCGGATTCGCACCAACGATAATAACAAGACCTGCTTCAGCGATATCTTTCACTGTTCCAGCATCCCCACCCATACCGACAGTTTTAAATAAGCCGTCTGTTGCTGGAGATTGACAATAACGGGAACAGTTATCTACATTATTTGTTCCATATATTTGACGAGCTAGTTTTTGCATAAGATAATTCTCTTCATTCGTTACTTTCGAAGAAGAAATAAACCCAAATGCATCGCTGCCGTATTCTGATTTAATATGCTGCATGTTAGATGCAACAACTTCAAGAGCTTCTTCCCAAGAAGCTTCAACAAACATATCTCCTTGGCGAATTAATGGCTTTGTAATGCGATCTTCACTATTTACAAAGTCCCATCCAAATTTGCCTTTTACACATGTAGAGATACCATTAACCGGTGCATCTGAAACAGGTTGTACTTTTAAAATATGACGGTCTTTCGTCCACACTTCAAACGAGCAACCTACACCGCAAAATGTACAAACTGTTTTCGTCTTTTTAACCTTCGTCTTGCGCATCGCAGATTCCACTTCTGAAACTGCTAAAATACTGCTATATCCTGGCTCTACATCTTTTACAAAATCAATCATCGGATCTAACACATCTGGTTTTAATCCTGTCATAAACCCAGCTTCACCTAGCATTGTTTTTTCCATTAACGCATTACATGGACAAACTGTTACACATTGCCCACAACTCACACAAGACGAGTCATTTATACTTACACCATTGTCCCAAATAACACGCGGGCGGTCTAAATTCCAATCAATCGATATAGTTTCATTGACTTGTAGGTTTTGACATACTTCTACACACTGTCCACAAGCAATACATTGATTGGGATCATACCGGTAAAACGGATGTGACATGTCCACTTCACACGCACTTACTTTCGGTTCATACGGGTATTTCTGTTCTTCAATTTCCATCATATGCACTGTATTATGCACTTTACAGTTACCATTATTGTTATCACAAACAGTACAATACAATAAATGGTTCTCTAATATTCGATCCATCGCCTCAGTCTGCGCCTCTTTTGCGCGCTGCGACTGTCTTTCAATATGCATACCGTTCTCTATTTGCGTTGAACAAGCACGCATTAACTTCCCATCTACTTCTACAATACATGTATCACAAGTTTGAATTGGATCTACTTCTGGTACATGACAAATTTGAGGATGTTCCAAGTTACTCTCGTTAAATAATTGTAGTATCGTCTTTTCACCTGATGCAGCAAATTCTTTACCATCAACGGTTACACGGACTGTCTGTTCTGCCATAGTTTCCCCACTCCTTACAACCAACTGTACAACACGTTTATGAATCCGTTTTCAAAAAACAAGTTACTGTACATATTTTTGAAACGCTCTGCTGAAATCCTTTTCTTATGAAGTCGATTCTTGATGTTATAAGGTATAACTACGAAAGCTTGAAAATGTCACTATTCTACAGTTCTATTATATCGTACATATACAATAATAACCAAAATAATCTGTGATTTCCCTGCTAATAGGTGTTTTTATTTTTTCAATGTTTTATGATAAATGTGGGAGAAAAATACATATAAAAGGGGAATTTAATATGGAGTTTACGCAAGAGACATATACGATTGTACGCTATCAATCTGGCTCATTTTCAAAACAAGTTGATGAGATTGTTACAGAATCTCCTATTACTATTAAATTAAATGGTGAAGAATACGTAACAGTTGTATGCACACCAAATTACATTGAAGATATGGTAGTTGGTTTTTTAATTTCTGAAGGAATTATTTCTTCCTATAAAGATGTTGAAGAAATATGGGTTCAAAAAGAGAACGGAATTGTCCATGTAAAATCATCAAAAGTGAATCCACTCTATCAAACTTTATATAATAAACGATACATCACTTCTTGCTGCGGAAAAGGTAGACAAGGTTTTATTTTCGTAAACGACGCCGCAAAAGCAAAAGATTTACATGATATACATGTAAAAATTACTCCTGAAGAATGCTTTTACTTAATGAATGCCTTACAACAATCTTCCACTACATTTCGCCAAACCGGCGGTGTTCACAATACTGCGCTATGTGATCGAAACAATATCCTTATATCAAGAATGGATATCGGAAGACATAACGCATTAGATAAAATATACGGCTATTGTTTACGTAATGATATATCTGTTAAAGGAAAAATTATCGCATTTAGCGGACGTATTTCATCTGAAATTTTACTCAAAGTTTCAAAAATCGGCTGTGAAATTGTTCTATCCAAATCCGCTCCAACAAAACTAGCCTTGCAACTTGCTCATGACTTAGGCATTACAGTCGTAGGATTTATTAGAAATGACTCTTGTAATATTTACACACATCCAAAACGAATTGATGGCTATCAATTGAATGTTTAAAAAATAACTCCTCGATCGAGGAGTTATTTTAGTTATAAAAATGTAATATATTAAATACTTGAATAGTTAATAAAGTTAATATATAATTTCATTACACAATTAAATCAAAACATTGTAGCATATATCTTTTCATTCTTTTACAAATTAAAAGAGACTGCTAAAAAACGCATACTCAATCTTATAAAAGTAATGGATTTATTTGAAATCCACCAAGGAGGTTACAACTATGGAAATTCGCTTATTAACAACAGAGGACGCAGAAATATATTTAAAAGTTTGTATGGAAGGTTTAACGAAGAACCCGGAAGCTTTTAGCTCTTCTTATGAAGATGTTCTTAAACATGAAAATCCTGTAGCTGCTATGGCAAAAAGATTAAGCAATCCTGATAAGTATACTCTAGGTGTCTTCAACGATAACGATTTGATTGGTATTGCTACTTTAGAAACAAAACCATTCATTAAACAAGAACATAAAGCAAAAATCGGCTCCGTTTTTGTTTCCCCAAAAGCACGTGGCCTTGGGGCAGGACGAGCTCTAATTAAAGCAATTATTGAAAATGCCGATAAATTACATGTAGAACAACTTATGCTCGATGTTGTAGTTGGTAACGATGCCGCAAAAAAACTATATGAGTCATTAGGTTTCCAAACTTACGGCGTGCAAGAACGTTCATTAAAGCACAACGGTCAATATTGGGACGAAGAACATATGGTTTTATTCTTAAATGATTAATACTTCAATATAAAGTGAAACTTTAATTGGTGGGGGTGTCTATCCCCACTGATTATTAATCCACAAATAGCGGGATAGTTTTCCCAAAGCATCTTCTTATTAAGAAAGATGCTTTTTTCATTACAACAATGTAATCTTCATGTCACCTTTATCGATCGTACCAATCCTTTCCATTCATTATACTAAAAATATAAAATGAACGAACAGCATTCAATTGATATGTAGAGGAGAATGTGACATGAAACAAAAAAAACGAGCTATCTTTTTAATATGTGCTACAGCAATGGTAACTTCTGGATTAGCAATTTTACCTTGGTTTATTATATAAAAATATGCCTCTTGATAAAGTAGAACTTTAATCCAGGAAGTCATTCCCCCACTAGTTATTACTCCACACCAATCGGATAAAATAAAAAAAGCTGATTGCTTGTTAACAAGTAATCAGCTTTTATATATTATAAAATCCCCAAAATTTTATTTACGCAACTTATAATAATAATCATAGATACGGCAACACACATTACAACCGTATTACGATCTTGCTTTTCTTTTTTTGAAATTTCTTCTTTTGGATTCATGTGTATTATCTCCTTTTAAAAAAAGTGTGAGATAGGAAATTTTTCTTATCCGATGCGAGGTGAATACGAAAACCCTCTCTATCTCACATACACAATAGAATGGAATTGTCATTTTATAAATAAAATGACATGACGTTATGTCGCAACATAGGGTATTTGTGTCGCTACGTTTTCTATTATAAATAATAGTTGTGCAAAACTAGTGCATTTTTTATGTCAATTGCCCTGAGCGAAAAAATCAGCCATCCATTCAATCACATAAAAAGAGTTTTTTATTATTTTCATGTAAACTATACAAGTAGAATGAATAGTTTGGGGTGCACAAGATTATGGTAAAAATTTTATTAGTAGACGATGAAGAACGTATGTTACGATTGCTAGATCTTTTCTTAAGCCCTCGCGGCTATTTTTGTATGAAAGCTAAATCTGGCCTTGAAGCGCTGGAATTAATCGAGCAAAAAAAATTCGATATTATTTTATTAGATGTTATGATGCCAAATATGGATGGATGGGATACTTGCTATCAAATCCGTCAAATTTCCAACGTTCCAATCATTATGCTAACAGCTCGTAATCAAAATTACGATATGGTTAAAGGCCTTACTATGGGAGCAGACGACTATATCACAAAACCATTTGATGAGCATGTATTAGTCGCACGAATTGAAGCTATATTACGCCGGACAAAGAAAGATGGCTTTGTTAGCTTCAATGGTATTGAGTGGGATAAAACGAAACATACTGTCACAGTGTATGACGAAAAAATCTCACTAACTCCTATCGAATTTTCATTACTTGGACTGTTTTTACAAAATACAAACCGTGCTTACAGCCGAGATGATTTAATCGAAAAAATTTGGGGCTATGAAACAGACATCGAATATAGAACGATTGATTCGCATATTCGCAATATCCGTGATAAATTACGTAAAAAAGGATTTCCAGTCGAGGATTATTTAGAAACCGTTTATAAAGTCGGATATAAATGGAAAAGTGAATAATTATTTAGGTCAGTGGAAATATCATACCACTGACCCTTTATTATGAATAAGGTATGGTGGGAAAATGAGTAAACTTTCACTTAAAATTGGGACATACTTTTTAATATTAGCTTTATGTATTGAAACAATTGCTTTCGTATCCTTTTACAAAAGTATTTCAAAAATGCGGATTACAGAAGAAACAGGTGCTCTATTAGAAAAAGGCAATCGGTATCGTGACAAAATTGTAAACCGCGCAAAATGGAATGAATATTCTAAACAAAAACCAAACACCGAACGACCTAAACGCCCTTGGTATCAAGAGTTCACTATCGAGCATGCAGCTGAAGAATTAATTGGCTCAGAATTAATTGCTAACACCGATACCACTATCATTATAACTGACAAGAACGGCAAAATTATTTCCACCTCAGAACCCGTAACAAAGGAAATGCAAAAACAACTTATTTGCAAAACGAAAAATATCCCCCAAAACGGGGTGATCGTAGAAAAAAACTGGAAAAAATCGAAATTCATCTCTACAGTAAGCCCACTTGAAATAACTGGATTTCAAGGTAACTTACATATGTTATTAAAGACATCTTTTTTAGAAAATATGTTAATTAAACTCATGGACCAATTTCTTATCATCAGTATTTTAACAATTATTTTAACAACGATTTCTGTTTTTGTTTTTTCTCGAGTTATTACAGAGCCGCTTATAAAAATGAAAAGAGCGACCGAAAAAATTTCAAAATTAAATAAGCCAATTCAATTAGGAATTAAACGAAATGATGAACTTGGAAGTTTAGCAAAAACGATTGAAGATTTATCGAGTGAACTTACGTATATGAAAAAAGAACGAAATGAATTCCTCGCTAGTGTTGCTCACGAATTATTAACTCCATTAACCTATATGAAAGGTTATGCAAAGGTAGCAAAGAGAGACTCTTTAACGAAAGAAGAACGCGAAGAATATTTACAAATCATTGAGGACGAAACGGATAGTGTAACCGATCTCGTACAAGATTTATTTATGCTTGTACAATTAGAACAACACCAATTTGTTATTAAAAAACAAACGATGCTTCTTCAACCATTTTTAGAAAGAATGGTTGAAAAAACAAAAACAACATTAACGAACAAACAAATGCAACTTCATGTATATTGTAAAAACGATTTAGAAGTTTGCATAGACGAAAGACGCATGGAACAAGTTATGTTAAATTTATTGCATAATGCTTATCAGCATTCACCAGAAAACACTACTATAACAATACGTGTACTAACGGAAGCAGATTATTTTACAATCAGTGTACAAGATGAAGGTGAAGGTATTCCAGAAGAAGATATCCCGCATATTTTCGATCGCTTTTACCGTGTTGATAAATCCAGAACGAGGGCTACTGGAGGAAAAGGTATCGGACTGGCTGTTGCAAAGGAAATTGTAGAATTGCATAACGGTTCCATTCTAGTAACAAGCCAATTAGGAGTGGGAACAAACTTTATAATCGAGATTCCTTTTGAATAAGATGCGTGTGAAAACACCAGTAGTAGTAAACACTACTGGTGTTATTTTGTTCATAAAATCTGCCCTTAGAAGCTAAGCTTTTGAAATTATTCTTATTTCAATATAAAATAAAGTGAAACTTTAATCCATGGAAAGGTTCACTCCATGGATTATTAGTTGAACCAATCGGGCATTTATGGGCAGTTACCTCCCACCTAACTTCCGCGCATTCGCCGAATTTTAAAATTGGAGCCTTACTGCCCGCGAATAGCATGGTAAAGGTACATTTGTCAAAGATCTGGAGGGTGATATAATTGGATATCCATGTATTAACAAAAGACGAAGCAGAAATTTACTTAGAACTTCGCGTAGAAGGATTAAAGCAAAACCCTGAAGCTTTCAGCTCTTCTTATGAAGATATTATTAATAAAGAGTGTGCTATTGAATATAAAGCACAAAAACTAGCACAAGACGAAAACTATACACTAGGTGCATTTAAAGACGGAAAATTAATCGGAGTTGCTACACTGGAAACGAAACCATATGTAAAACAAGAACATAAAGCAAAAATTGGTTCCGTATATGTGTCTCCAAAAGCACGCGGACTTGGAGCAGGAAAAGCACTTATTAAAGAATGTCTTGAGCTTGCTAAATCTTTAGACGTAGAACAAGTTATGCTTGATGTTGTTGTCGGAAACGATGGTGCGAAGAAACTTTATGAGTCATTAGGCTTTAAAACGTTTGGTGTACAAGAACGTTCACTGAAATATAACGGACAATATTGGGATGAAGAGCATATGGTCTTATTCCTAGATGAAAATAAATAATAAAAAACATCCTCTCATATATGAGGATGTTTTTTTACTTTTTTATAAACCATGCCTTATTTAATAATTGAATCGCTTTCGCAATTTCTTCTTCTGATAAAATCGCAAATCCAAGTAGTACTATATTTTCAGGTGCAGTACCGTCTTTATAGTACGTAGACACAGGGTATATTTTGATACTATGTTTCGCAGCTTCTTTAATTAATTCTTTTTCCCGCATTCCATTATGCACCTTTAATAAAATGTGCAATCCTGAATCTTCTCCTATCACTTCAACACGATTTGAGAAGTACTTTTCTAGTTCAAAAACAAGTCGATCTCTCTTCTTTCGATAGACGACACGCATTTTATGAATATGTTTTTCCCAATATCCTTCATTTAAAAACCTTCTAATCACTTCTTGGTCCATTCTTGAAACACTTTGTGTATAAAATAAATATTGTTGTTGATACTTTTTAATCAATTTCTTTGGTAACACCATATAGCTCATCCGTAATGATGGCAACAATGCTTTCGATAGCGTCCCCATATAAATAACTTTCCCGTCTGTATCTAACCCTTGCAGTGCCGGTATAGGTTTTCCCGAATAGCGAAATTCACTATCGTAATCATCTTCAATAATATACCTACCTTCTTCTTTCTTCGCCCATTGTAAAAGCTGCATCCTTCTCGTGATAGGCATAATCATTCCGCATGGGAATTGATGGGATGGAGTTACAAATACAATATTTGCATCGCTATTTTCTAAATCTGCCATACAAATTCCGTCCCTGTCTAAAGACAACATTTGAACCTTCTCTTCTCCCTGTTCAAAAACAACCATTTTCCTATGATAACCTGGGTTTTCAACTGCATAATTACTTCCTTTTAATAATTGAAACAGTAATTTCACTAATATTTGTGTTCCCGCTCCTAATACGATTTGACTAGCTGCACAACGCACACCTCTAGATTCATACAAATAGTTCGCAATTTCTTCTCCTAAGCTCCATTCTCCTTGTGGGTGACCAAGAAAGAGCAACTCATTATTATGAGGCTGCCATACGTCATTTATAATTTTTCGATACATATTGAACGGAAAAGCATTTGTATCGACTCCTGTTTGTGTGAAATCAAATTTATAACCCCTCTCCTGAAAGGGTACTTCTTCTATTTTCTCTTCGTTTTCTTCTACATGAACCATTTGCTCAATCTTACATACAAAATAACCTTTTCTCGAAATTGATTCAATATAACCTTCTGCAAGTAATTGCTCGTAAGCTGCCTCTACTGTATTTTTACTTACTTGTAAATGTGTTGCTAACTTTCGCTTAGCTGGTAATTTCGTAAAAGATAGAATTGTTCCATCTTTAATTTCTTTTTTTATATACTCATACAACTGCACATACAATGCCTTCTTACTATTCATATTTAAATTAGGCGTTAATTCTAACATAATATCTGACCCCTTAATAAAACTAAAATCTGATACTTTTTACAGTACCAGATTTTATATATAATTCCTTTTATCATGTCACACATAAAAAATCAAATACTAAAGAGGAGATGCATGATCATGAACAAAAATAGACGTATTGGACTCATTATGATTATTACAGGAGCCACATTATGGGGATTATCTGGACCGATGATTCAATGGCTATTTCAACATACGAACGTATCATCAATTGATTTTTTAACAATTCGCTTGTTGCTTGCAGGAGTATTTATTTTATCTATCTTACTAATAAAGAAACAAAACATATTTCAAATTTGGAAACATCCTAGACATTCTATACAGCTTATTATTTTCTCTATTCTTGGCATGCTCGGCGCGCAATATGCCTTTATCGAAACAGTTCATATTAGTAATGCTGTCACAGCAACACTCTTTCAATTTCTAGGCCCTGTTCTTATTACAATGTATGTTGCATTTCAGCAAAGAAAATTCCCTGCTTCTATGCAACTACTTGCAATTATAACTGCGCTAACAGGAACATACTTTATTATTACAAATGGCTCAATCGAAAATATTGTTTTATCTAAATCAGCCATTATTTTCGGACTATTAACGGCAATTGGATTTGCATTTTATACCCTTCATCCAGCTTCTCTCATTAAAGAATGCGGAACAACTGTAGTAATTGGTTGGGGGATGTTAATCGGAGGAATTGCACTACTTATTTATAATCGTTCATTTGGATGGAATCAATTTTCACAAACTCTTACACTAAAAACTTTTTCTATGCTTATTCTTATCATTATTAGTGGGACCCTTTCTTTCCTTCTTTATATTGGTAGTCTTAAATATTTAGCAGCAACAGAAACAAGTATTTTATCTAGTATTGAACCACTTGTAGCAGCCATCGTTTCAATCACTTGGCTAAATGAATCGTTTGGATCATATCAATTATTAGGCGGCGTATGTATCGTTCTGTCTGTTATTTTTTTGACGATGCCTCAAAAAGAGACCGAGCCAACCTACACAACTGAACAAATATAAAAAAATGTCAAAAGAGGTCGTACAAAACTTACGACCTCTTTTTATACTTTAAAGGAATTGTCCCGCTATCTAGCAAATACAATTACACTAACAATAATAATTAGGAGCGTGGCACCATGAAAAAAATCGGAACTATGCTACTTTTCTCCTTTCTCATCACTGGATGCACACAGGCTCAACCTGATTCAAAAGCACTAAAAAAAGAAGCCATAGTAATATCATCATCTCAGGTTAACGCCCCTTCCTTTTTTCATCTTAGTGTTTTAAAAGATGTAAATTGGGAAGAAGCGCCCTCCTTCGTAGACGGAAAGATACCTTTAAAGGGGATTGAAAGAAGAATTGCAATTGCTGATACACCTATTGTCGCAAATGAACAAAATGAAATTATGTGGTACTTTCTAGACCCTGAAATACCAACTGGAAATTTATCTATTATCGCGCTAAAACAAGGATCTGTAACTCCAACACCAATACTCTATCAACAAGAAACTTCCAAACAAACTTGGACTACTTCAAATACAATCGATTCTACTACAAACGAACTCCCTCTCACTATATCGCTACCTTCATCCGGATTATGGGTATTAAATATATATGCGAATGAAAAATATTATGATCAATTTGTAATCACTGTTGAGTAAGTTGTCAAAACTAATCTACTTCCTTGCATCCACTGAATTTTGGGCGGGATAAATAATGCGGGAGCACGAATAACTCTACACTTCTTCATTATTTTGATTTCTTACCTCAAAAAAGCAGTGCCTTGAAGGCACTGCTTTTTACTATTTATAACTTGGCATTTTCGTAATTTGTGCCACACCTGAATCTATGGCTGCTTTCGCTACTGCTTCTGCAACATTCGGAACAACTCTTTTATCTAATGGATTTGGAATTACATAGTTCGCACTACGCTCTTCGTCCGTAATTATGTTAGCGATCCCATATGCTGCCGCTAATTTCATCTCTTCTGTAATATCAGTCGCGCGTACATCTAAAGCACCACGGAATATACCAGGGAACGCTAATACATTATTTACTTGATTTGAATAATCAGAACGACCAGTTCCAACTACAGCAGCTCCAGCTTCTAATGCATCTTCTGGGAATATTTCTGGAATTGGATTTGCCATTGCAAACACAATCGCTTTCTCATTCATCGTCTTTACAAGTTCTTTCGTTAATACGTTAGGCGCAGATACGCCAATAAAGATATCAGCCTGATGAATCGCTTCTTTTAATGTTCCACGCACATATTCTCGATTTGTCTTCTTTGAAACTTCAATTTGCGCTTCGTTCATCCATGTTTCACCTTCACAAACAATACCTTCTAAGCTAACTAACGTAATGTGTTTTGCACCAGCTTTTAATAATAATTTTCCAATTGCAATTCCTGCCGAACCCGCACCGTTAATAACAATTTTCACATTATCCATTTGTTTACTTACAACTTTTAATGCATTAATAACAGCTGCTAAGACGACAATAGCTGTTCCATGTTGATCATCATGGAATACAGGGATATTCGTTTCTTCTTTTAATCGTTTTTCAATTTCAAAGCAACGTGGTGCTGCAATATCTTCTAAATTAATACCTGCAAATGTAGGTTCTAAATTTTTCACAAGGGTAACGATTTCATCCACATTCGTCGTCCCTAAACATAACGGGAAAGCATCTACATTCGCAAACTTTTTAAATAAAATACTTTTCCCTTCCATAACAGGCATAGCCGCTTTCGGTCCAATATTCCCTAAACCAAGTACTGCTGTTCCATCTGAAACAACTGCAACCATATTCCCTCTTGCTGTATAGTCATACGCTGTTTCTTCATCTGCTGCAATTGCTTTACAAGACTCCGCTACACCTGGTGTATAAGTCAGGCTTAAATCATCCGCTGTATTAACTTCTACCTTACTTGTAATCTCAATTTTCCCTACCAACTCTTTATGCAATAACAATGATCTTTCATTAATTTGATTTTCTAACATACTTATAATCTCCCCTTAATTTGACAAGCTAGCTATATGAATATAGCTAGCTTGTTTGATCATGAAAACATTGTTAATAAGATTGTCGCTGTTACAACCATTGCTGCCCCGCCTAAACGCGTCGAAATTTGTGCGAAAGGCATTAATTCCATACGATTTGAAGCTGATAAAATAGCAACATCTCCAGTTCCGCCTAAACCGCTATGACATCCAGTTACAATTGCTGATTCAACTGGATACATTTTCATCACTTTTCCTATAAGAAAACCTGATGCTACCATTGTAAGAACAACCGATGCACAAACAACAACATATCCCACTGAAAGAACTGCCGCTACGTCTTTTAACGGAATATATAGCAATCCTAATCCGACCATTAACGGCCAAGTTAAATTCTTTGAAATAAATTTATATAAATGGAATGCTCCTTGCTCCATTTTTGCTGGCATTAGTTTAAAGTATTTCACAAGTGCTGCTGAGAAAATCATAATGATTGCCCCAGGAATACCGATGAACTTAGAAGCAAACCCTCCGAAGATAAAGAACGTACATGCAATTAATAAACCTGCTCCCATTAATGAGAAATCAATTGGCTTCTCTGTATTTTGTTCTTTTAATAATTCTGCTTGATTGTCTGTTTTCACTAATACACCATTACCACTAAGCTCAGGTCTCTTCTCGCCTAAACGCTTCATATACCCTGCACTCACGATTGCAAACATATTCCCAATAATAGCTGCCGGAATAAGCTGTGATACGAATGTTGCTGATGATTCGTTTAAAATGTCACTGTATGCTAATGACAATGGTAAAATCCCTTCTCCAATACCACCGCTCACAATTGGTACGATAATAAAGAAGAATGTATGCTTCATTTCAAACCCGAATAGTGAACCGACCAATAATCCTACTGCTACAGAAGCTAACGTTCCTACTACTAAAGGAATAAACATACGAACGAAACCTTGCACTAACACTTTACGATTCATTCCTAAAATACTTCCGACTACTAAACAAGAAATATATAAATATAAAAAGTTCGATTTTTTCATTAACATAGTCGCAGCTTCCATTGAAGCTGGGTTCATCCAGTTAAAAAATACAAGTAATGATGGAATAAATAATGAGAGAATTGCTGGACCACCGATATTTTTTAAAATTGGAATTCTCATCCCAATGTCACCTAAGAAAATACCCATGATCATAATAACTGCAAAACCACCAATCATGTCTGCTGGCAATTTATTATATACAGATGCCCCATAAATAATAGCAGCCAATACTACATATAACGGTAAAGGTATAACACCGATTTTAACGTTCATAATTTTAGAAGCGAAAGATTCATTTTTCAATTCATTTCCTTCAGCAAATGATACCGCTTCCACATTCTTTTGAATTCCCATATGGCACCCCCTTGTTTTCTTAATAACAATATTAAAACGCTTTCAATAGTAAAAATAGTTTTTGTAAGTTTTGTAATTGGTTTTGTAATTAAAAAAAGTATAAGCGACTTATAATAAGTCGCTTATACGTAAAAACCTATTTTATTTTGATCAACACATCTTAATTTACTTACAGGTCTTCCCACATGCTGATACACCATTTCGTTTTCTAACACTCCAATTTCAGTCAAAAACATTACATACTTTCGAATAGAAACTCTTGAAATTCCTACTAATTGTGCCATTTCATCTGTTGTAAACGCTCGTCCATTCAGCGACTCGATCTTCTGCCAAATTAATTGCAACGTTTGCTTCGTTAATCCTTTCGGGAGCTCTTTAGTGACAGTAGGCTCTCTTTTTTCTTTTTGTAAAATTAACGAATCTAATTCCGATTGACTAATTTTTTGTTGTTCTTTCATGAAAGTAAGTTTTTCTCGATATATAGTTAATGCATCTTTAAATCGTTCAAATGTAAATGGTTTAATTAAATAATCTACTACGCCATATTGTAATGCTTTTTTAATACTCCCCATATCATGTACAGCTGAAATCATCATAATATCGATTTCTTTTTCTTGATTCCGAATATACATTAAAAGCTCAAACCCAGTCTCTTCAGGCATAAAAATATCAAGTAAGACTAAATCTATTCGTGATTTCTCTAATACTTCTATCGCCGATTTCACTGAGTTAACTGCTTGAACAAGTTCGAATCCTCCTACTTGCTCTAAATAATGTGTATTTAACATTGCTACCATCGGGTCATCTTCTACAATTAAAACTTTAATCATATTTGCTTCTCATCCCTACCTTTAGGTATTTCAATTGTTATCGTTGTTCCCTCTCCTAATAAGGAGGAAATGTGAATCTCCCCATTTATTCGCTGTATACTTTCTTTTACAAGATACAAACCATAACCGCGATTATCCCCTTTTGTGGAATAACCTTTTGTAAATAATGCATCCACTTCGTCTTCTTCTATACCTTTCCCCGTATCTTGCACTGTAATAGTTAATGTATTCTGATATTGTACCCCAATTTCAACTTGTTTCTTTTTGCAATGTATCACTGCCTCTAATGCATTATCTATTAAGTTCCCTACAATCGTAATAAGTTCATGAGTAATACTTTCATCATATATTTCCGGCAAGTAAGAATCTTCACTTATAATTAACTTAATATTTTTCTCCCTAGCATAGCTAAGTTTACCTAGTAAAAAACCAGCAAATACTGGACTTTTTATTCTTTTCATAACTCCACCAATTTCATATTGATGCTCTGATACCATGCCACTTATATACTTTTGTAATTCTTCATATTGTTTCATATGTGTAAGCCCTAATACGACATGCATTTTATTCATAAACTCATGAGATTGTGCCCGTAATGCTTCCGCATATAGTCTAATACCAGTTAGTTCCTCTGCTAGTTTTCTAATCTCTGTTTTATCACGAAATGTTGCAATCGCGCCAACTATTTCTCCTTTTACATATAAAGGAACACGATTCGTCACAATCGTAATTCCGTAAATATTTTGTTCTTCGTTTAATTGTACCTCTCCCGTTTGCAATACTTCTTTTATACGCGAATTCGGCATATATAGCTCAACGTCTTTACCTATAAAATCTTCTTCAAGTCCACTTTTTTTAAATAGACGTTTCGCTTCATTATTAATTAACGTTACTCTCGCCTCTTTATCTACAGCAATAATGCCTTCCTTTACAGATTGTAACATCGTATTTCTTTCTTCAAGAATTTTCGCTATCCTGTGCGGCTCAAGACCGAATAAACTTTTCTTTATATGTCTAGCTAGCAATATTGCTCCTATAATTCCGACTAGTACTCCAACTCCGACACCGATATAAATAATATGTCTACTTTCCTTAACTCTCTCTTTTACATTATCTGCCGAGATACCAACGGCTACCGCTCCAAGTTGTTCACCTGTTTCAGAAAATATAGGCACAAACACTCGCATTGAAATACCTAACGTTCCTTCTGCTAGCGATACATGTTCCTTTCCTTTCAATGCAGGCCCTTCATCTCCTCCAATAAAATGATGACCTATTTTTTGAGGGTTTGGATGTGATTTTCTTATTCCATTCATGTCCATAACTACAATAAATTGAACGCCTGTGTTTTTTAATATTCTATTTGTATACGTTTGAATTGCAGAAGTATCTGCTTTTCCAATCAAACCATCGATTACAATCGAATCATTCGCCACAATATGGGCAATCGTTTTTGCTTTCTCTGCCTGGCTATCCTCCGTTGTCCGCTCTACATTATGACTAATTAATATATCTGTAACAAGTAAAGAAAAAATTACAACTGTACAAACTAGCAATGTAATCGTTTTCCATAAATTCCATAGTTTTTTTCTTTTTTTCATCCCACTAATGACTCCCCTAATTGCTGAATAGAAAAATAAGTAAGGTGATATTATTTTCACCTTACTTATTTGCTGTTATTATACTTTAAATTTACTAGTCATTGCTTGTAGTTCTTCGGCCATCTCAGCTAAGTTTTGCGAAGCCGAACTAATTTCTTCCATCGAATTTACTTGTTCTTCTGTTGAAGCTGCAACACTTTGCATACTAGCTGTATTTTCTTCTGCAGCCGCTGCAATTTCATCAATAGCATTTGTCACTTCATTTGCATCTCCAGCGATTCTCCTCGTTGTTTCTACCATTTGATTAACTTGAGAAACAATATGAGTAGTAGAACTTAAAATTTCTGTAAAACTTACTTTCGTTTTTGTTACAACATCTAAGCCTTGTTGAACTTCCCCACTCACATTATCCATTGCCTTAACAGTATGTTCAATATCAGCCTTAATTTCTGCAATTAAATTTGCAATCTCTCCAGATGATTCTCCTGATTGCTCTGCTAATTTTCTAACTTCATCGGCTACAATAGCAAATCCTCGTCCCTGTTCACCTGCTCTTGCTGCTTCAATAGCCGCATTTAAAGCTAATAAGTTTGTTTGAGTTGCAATGTTTTGAATTGCTTCAGAAATAGCTCCTACTTGCTTTGACTTCTCATCAAGAAGTTTAATAATAGCATCTGACTCGGATACCGATCTAGAAATAGACTGCATTTGTTTTGCGGTTTGTTCAACTAAATCTTCTCCCTCTTCAGCTCTTTCTCGCGCATGTAATGAGGAAATAGAAATTGACTCTGCGCTTCCAGTTACATCTTGAATTGCTGTATTTACTTGTTGTAATGTAGCCGCGCCTTCTTCAACACCTTGGCTTTGTGATTCAGCCCCACCTGATACTTGTTCCATTGCAATTGTAATTTGATCTGTCGCATCATTCGCTTGCTGTACGCTCGCTGTTAACTCTTCTGCCGATGCTGCAACATGCTCTGCTGAAAAGCTAATTTGGGTAATCACATCTTGTAAAGACGTAGACATTTCATTAAATGAATTCCCTAGTTTCCCTATATCATCCTTGGAGTGGATTGTAATTTTCTCGGTTAAATCTCCCTTACTAATTTTATGTGCCGATTCAGCTATTTTTCGTAATGGCCTTGTAATAGAATTTGTAATGAAATAAATTAATACACTACCAAATGCAATAGCGATAGCTATGACAATCAAAGTCTTATAAAACACTGGACTGGCAGCTTGCATAATTTCTTCGTCAAACATAACTCCAACTATTTTCCATCCTGTTTTCTCATTTGTTGCAAAGATTAAATTCTTTTTATCATCTTGTTCTGTATAAGATACATTTCCTTGTTTATCTTCATAAATTGGTTTAATCCAAGGATCAGTAACCTTTGAACCAGGCTTTCTAGACGGATGACTAACAATTTGCTTATTTTGATCTAAAATAACTGCATAGCCTTTTTCACCAATATTAATCATTTTTGAAACCTTTAGGATGTTATTCAAATTCAAGTTAATACCTATAACACCTTTACCATCTTTTACTTCTTTAGCAACTGTCACTACCATATTTTTTGTAGATGCTGATTGATACGGTGCAGTAACAATTACCTTTCCTTTATTTTCATGCGCTTCTTTATACCATGATCTATCTGTTGGATTATAGCCATCAGACATTTGAATAAATGGTTCTCTTATAAACTTCCCCGTCTGCGCTCCAATATAAATACCTTCTACTTCTGGATGAAGCTTTATATATTGTGCTAACTTCGTTCTTACTATTTCTTCTTGTCCATTTAGATATGTATCCTCTGTTAAGATGTCTGCAAAGTACATCGCATCAACAAATTTCTCTTCTATATTTTGAGAAATAACAGTATTTAAAACTGAAATATTCTCCTTTGCTTTATCTGTCATTTGATGTTCAAAATTTGTTTGGGCAGTTTGATATGAAACACCACCGATAATAAGTCCTGGTATAGTTAAAATAATAAAAAATGAAATGATTAATTTTTTCTTGATACTCATACATTTAACCCAGTTAAATATATTTTGCATAATAAGCCTCCTTTATGTAATGTGAATACTTGTGTAATTTTATACAATTAACATATATAAAACAATATATAATGATAACATGTAATTTTTCGTCAATTATGCATTTTTACATATTCACTACTTCTAAGCATTTTAATCATAAAAATAAGAGAACTTTAGCATTATATATGCTAAAGTTCTCTTATTTCTTAACAGCTTCTATTCCAAACAAAACACCCTACAAAACTTTTCTTATAATTCCTTAAATCTCTATCCTTCACCTTATAGCTATATTGTTAAAACTCTCCGTCCTAATTTATTTAGAGCTCTTTACATAACTAATTGCCTGACTCCCCATTTGCACCCATGCCTGTTCAAAGTTTTCTCTTGGTACTTTCACATCTAAGCTATCATCAAGCGGGTCTCGAATATATACAGATTCCTTATCGTACCCAATAAGTACAACACAATGTTCATTATATGTAATAGAAACATCCCCACTATTTGTTTTCCATGTAGTAAATTCATCTTCATCTAAAGGGGCATATGTTGCATTTGTAATCATGACTACCGGTTGCCCTGCTTTTACACTCTTATACATTTCCTCTATACTCTTTCCTGTTAAATCCACAGCTTTATTAGATAAATATTTTTTCGCTAACTGAAAAAGTGGCCCATGATATACACCATAACCGGATTCAGAAAAGGTATAAATATTTCCTACAAACCCTTCATTCGGATTTCCGCGTACACCATCAACCATAAAATCAACTTTTTTTATTTCATTTGCTAATTTCATCTTATCTACTGAAACGCCTGCGTATTGTAACATCATTGCTAAACTTGTCACTTCACACCCTCTATCCAGCTCTGGTAACTGCTGAATTAAAGGCACATTTGATAAGAGGATCTTTTCATTATTATTACTAAACTCCGTTCTTTTTCCGCTTTGTATGAAGGATGTTAATTTCTCCATATACTTTGTGATTCCATTTGTATATACACTCCATACTGCTACGCCAAGTAAAGCTATGCATATATACCACTTCAATTTTCGTATCACTCTCACGCCCTTTTTAATTCGTTAAATAAGAATAAAACGCGTCAGCATCCGTTCGAACCATCGGTACAAAATTTAGTTCTTTTCCTTTTTCAGGCTGATCTCTTTTTATTTTTTCTGCTAATTCTTGAATGTTCATATTCATTTTGTCCATATTAAGCTCATCTGCCATTTGTAGCACTTTTTGCTCATTAATTTCTCTTAATACTTGATATATATCTTTACCATACAAATCAATATGATATTTTTTTGCTTCTGCCTGTACTTTTTGTTCGTACACTTCTTGCGCTAACTCTTCTATCTCTTTTCCTTTTTGAGAAATATCTAACTTTCCTGCTTCTTCTCTTACTTTTGTTCCATAAATCTCTTCCGCAACCTCTTCTATTTCTTTTCCTTCAGTCGAAACGCCTAATTTCTCTGCTTCGTTATTAATTTTGATTGCATTGATTTGGCTTATTAAATCCACAATCGATTTGTTCTCTACAGATATCCCTAAGTTTAACGCTTCTTGCTTCACTTTTGTTTCATAGATTTCTTCTGAAAGAATTCCAACATCTTTTCCTTCAATCGAAATCCCTAACTGTTCTGCTTCTCTGCCTACTTCTGTTTCATGAATTTCTTTTTCTAGCGTAATTTGTTCTTTTCCTTCCGTTTCAATACCTAATTTCTCTGCTTTTTCTTCTGTATTTATTGCATGTATCTTTCCGTTGTTTAATTGCTCTTTACTGCGCTGCGCATAGTCTGTCTTTCCTTTCGATGTTTCAGAAGGAGAGGCACCGCCTAATATACTTAAACTCATTACTCCAATAGTGAATACCGTCATCATTTTCTTCTTCAAAACTAATTCCTCCCTCTTATACTTTCTTTCCCATCATTCCCATAAAGTGAAACTATACTCAGTGGGAAGCTTCATCTTCCACTGAATATTAGCCTTCACCAATCGGGCATTTACGAACAACCCGACTCCAGCCGAGGTTTAAGGTGGGAGTTTTACCGCCCGGAAAATAGCGGGATCATTTTTTTAATACTATACATACATCTCATCACTGCCTGAGATAACATTATGATCTAAAAAATTTACTCACATACACCTCTCTAATCTCTTCTTCATGTAACGATCTTTCTTTATGCAATACATAATATAAATAGTTTCTTAACTTTCCCTTAAAAAAAGACGAACTTGTAAAAACAAGATCGTCTTCTTACTTATATTTTTTGATTTTTAGGGAGCACTACTTCAAAACAAGTACCCTCTCCCCATTTGCTCTCTACTAATATTTTTCCGTAATGCTTTTCTACAATCCACTTGGCGATTGAAAGACCTAATCCAGCTCCCTCTGATGTACTCCTTGCTTTATCCCCTTGATAAAAACGATCAAATAATTTTGGGATATCCTCTACTTTCACGCCTATCCCATCATCTTTCACCTGTATACAAATCGAGCTGCTCGTTTGCATGCAATCAATTCGAATATGACCGCCTTCATTCGTATATTTCATCGCATTATCTAACAATATGACCATCATTTGATGAATCCGTTCCCTATCACCCATAAAAGACATGTTACGTTCTACTTTTAATATCATCTCTTTTTCTTGATAAGAAGCAATTTCTTTATATGGATCTACTATTTCTTCTAACAATTTACCCATTTCAAATATTTTTTTATCCATCTCAATTTGATTAGAATCCGAACGTGCTAACAACAATAAGTTGCTAACTAGTTTCGATAACCGCCTGCATTCCTTAGATATTGTAGAAATGTCCATCGCTTTTTCTTCTATCGTAGCGGATGGTGACTGAAATAACACATCCGTTTTTGATTGAATAACTGCAAGTGGCGTTCTTAATTCATGCGATGCATCGGAAACGAACTGCTGCTGCTTCTCCCATGAATTTTGAATCGGTATGAGTGCTCTGCCAGCTAGGAAAAAGCCGATACCTATTGCACAGAGACTTCCTATACCACAACCTATAACGAGAATTAAAAATAAAGTATTTAACATTCCTTCTTCCGCTGTTATATCTCGCACGATTTGAACTATTTCTCCATCTTTTTGAAGCGCAAATGCTCTAAAATATCGTCCTTGCACTTCAATATCTTGCAAATCCTCTAACTTTTTTGGAGAAAACTTTTCCAAATTCTCTTCAAAAATAGAACGAAATTTACGATTATCGCCCTCTATTTTCACTATTTTCCCATTCCAAGTTATTCTAGTTACCCGCGGATCTCCAATTTGGATATTCTCCATGCGTTTTCTTGGTGGTATTTTAACATCTAGTTTTTCTCCATACTGAGCCATCATTTTTATAGATTGATCCACTTCATTATAAATACGCTTATATGTGTACGAATAAACAATACTACCTAATACTCCTATTAATAGGATAAATACTAATGAGTTCACTATAGTCAGACGAATGCGTGTTTTTTGAAACATACTTCCTTTTTTCATTTCTCTTTTAATATATATCCAATACCACGAACAGTTTGAATATCTTTCTGATAACCGAATGGCTCTAATTTTTTACGTAAATGATGCACATACACTTCTACAATTGCTACTGTCGTATCTGAATCAAATCCCCAAACACGATCGAAAATTTGTTCACGCATTAAAATCTTTCCGCTATTTTGAATGAGATACTCTAAAAGCTCATATTGTTTTAATGTCAGCTTAATATCTTGTCCCTCTACTTGAACATCTTTATCTTTTCCAAACAATTCAATTCCTTTATATCGAATTGTCTGCTTTGTTGTTAAACTACCACTTCTGCGTAATAAAGCACGAATTCTCGCCTTTAGTTCTGGTGCTTGAAACGGCTTTACGATATAGTCGTCTCCGCCAAAATCCAATCCTTTCACTCGATCTTCTAAAGAATCTCTCGCTGTTAAAAACAGGACTGGCGTTTCAATTCTTTCATCACGTATTTTTTGAATTACTTCAAACCCGTCCATTCCTGGCATCATCACATCAAGTAAAATTGCATCATAAATGTTTTGCATTGCCAAAAACAATCCATCTTCTCCATTTAACGCTGTATCTACTTCAAATTCATCACGCAAAATTTGTACGATAGACTCTAATAACGAAGCATTATCTTCTACTACAAGTAAGCGCATATTCTCACCTTCCATACTATAGTTCAATTCTATTTATTATTACATTTCTGCTCTTCATAACGAAAGAATGTAATCCTATTATGTAATTTCATTTTCAACTATTTCCTTCTAAGTTTTTGCTAGATATAAAATTTTGAGCCTTTATTATAAAAACTCTTTCTTAAATTTTGCTTAATAAAAAATTGAAAGAAATAAGATTCCCCTTATCTCTTTCAATTTTTTACTACGTACACCTTTTTACTCGGCAACTCCAAACAATTTAATTGACCGCCATACACAGCCCCGCCATCAATTCCAATAATACGATTACTACCAAAATATACTCCGCAATTCTCACTACCATGAAGCGTTTTTGTTTCCGTATGGCCAAATACAACAACCTTTTCGCCACTATATCCACTATGAAATTCATTACGGATCCACATTAACGTATATGGTTCAGATTCAGAAACTCGTTTCATTGGCTCAACACCAGCATGTACAAATATATACTCTTCTGTTTCAATGTAATGATCTAATTCTTGAATAAATTTTACATGTTCCTCTAATACGTGAGATTGTAAAATTGGCTTTTGGAAGTCCCCTTCATTAACTGCAATATCTTCTTCTACAAATCCATAGCTATATAACGTTTTATCTCCACCATTTCTTTTTACCCAATGGTTCCATGAGCGTTCCTCATCTGTCGTTAGCGCTTTAATCATCATATCTTCATGATTTCCCTTTAAAACGAATGCTCCTTCTTCTTTTAGCTCTTTCACCTTTTCAAGTACAGCACGTGCATTCGGACCACGATCCACATAATCCCCTAATAGAATTAATTGATCTTGTTTTGCGTTGTATTGTATTTCCTCAAGTAACTTTTTAAATTTATCAATCTCTCCATGAATATCACTTATGACAAGTATCCTATTCATTTTTCTCCTTCTTTCTAAATAAAGTTATTTCTAATTATAACTTTATTTAAAGGAATTTTCTGAACTCAACTACTAGAAAGTATTATTATTACAAATGCAGCTAATTTCCTTACAACACTGTAAGTCTCTTGTCATTCAATTCGATAGTTGTAATTACTATATTTCCTTATACTAAAAGTAAGAAATGAAACAAAAAACAAGGAGAGATGAGATATGAAAAAAGTGATGGAAGTTGTAGTAGCGGTGGTAGAGGTTTTCGTAAATGGTAAGCAAGTTGCAATGGAGTTAAATAAATAATGAAAAGGACAATATTCATTCTAGACCCTTTACTCATATAAAAGAGATAAGAGTTCATCATTTCTTTGATCCCTTATCTCCCTATAAAGAAAGCCGTATCCCTTTAGGATACGGCTTTCTTTTATTTTTGGCTCGTACGAGCTGAAATGCTAATCGCTCTATCTGTTGCTTTTGCAGCTTCATCCAACGCTTCTTTACTATTCTTTCCGTCATACATTGCTTCTAATGCTTTTACAACTGCATCTCGTGATTCTGGGAATACACTAATTAATGCACCTTGAGTTGCTGGAGATTGCTTCGTCGCTTGTAATTGTTCTACTGTTACTTTTAACTGTGGATATTTTTCATATTGCTCTTTTACTAACGATTCATTATATGCATCTGGATTAATTGAGAAATATCCTGTTGCAGTATGCCATTTTGCTTGTACGTCTGGCTTCGTTAAATATTTCATAAAGTCCCATGCACCTTGCTGCGTTTCTTCTGAAACCATATTCGTCATCCATAATGATGCACCGCCAATAACAACACCATTTCGCTTTGAATCTTCTGGATACGGAATATACGAAACACCTACATTAAACTTAGATGCATCAATTAAATCACGAACACCTGCTGAAGAATCTAAATACATAGCAACTTGTCCAGATTGGAACGCGGCACGAATATCATCCCAACTTGCTCCATACTTTCCTAGTGCACCAGCTTTATTCAATTCATCTAACATTCCAAATACTTTCTGTCCTTCTTTACCGTTAAATACCGCTTTCTTTGCAGCATCTTTACGGCCATTTTCATTATCTACATATAAAGCCCCTTGTGTCGCTAACAATTCTTCAAAGAACCAACCATAATTGAGCATAGAAAATCCATATTGTTTTACATTTCCGCCTTCTTTAAACGTTAACTTTTTCGCGGCTTCTTTTAATTCAGCATATGTTTGTGGAGCTTTCTCTGGATCTAACCCAGCCTTTGCAAAAGCATCTTTATTATAAATTAATACTGGCGTAGATGAATTAAATGGCATAGAATACATTTTTCCATCAACTGAATAATAATTTGTAATTGCTTTTTCTAATTTTGATGTATCGTACTTATCTTTTTTAATCCAACTATCGATAGGCGTAATCTTTTTGCTATCAATCATATATTTCGTTGTAATTTCACTCGATTGAACAAGAGCTGGAGCTTCTTTCGTAGCAGACATCGTTTTAAACTTCGTTAAAGACTCTTCGTATGTTCCTTGAAACTCTGCCTTTATCTCGTACTTATTCTGCGATTTATTATAGTCTGCAACAAGCCCATCTAGTACACCTTGTGTTTTTCCACCCATCGCATGCCAAAAACGAATTACAGTTTTATCACCATTTTTTTCAACTGGTGCTACTTTTGCCTGCGCTTCAGGTTTCCCCTCTGTTTTACTATTTGAACAAGCAGCCCCAGTTAATGCCATTGTGGCTGCCATTAAAAGAGCAGCACTTTTTTTCAATAAACTCATCTCAATCCCACCTTTTCCTATGTATGCTTATTTAATTGCACCTTTTGTTAATCCTTGTTGTAATTGCTTTTGCCCTAAAAATAGTAAAATCAACGTTGGAATGACGATAACCGTAACACCGGCCATTACGCTTCCCCAATCAGTTGCAACTTCTTGAGATTGAAGTTGCTTCACACCAATTTGAACTGTTCTGACTTTTTCATCAGTGGTCACTAAGAGCGGCCACAAGTACATATTCCATGTTGTTAAAAAGCTATATACTCCAAGCGTAATAAAACTCGTTTTACAATACGGAATTACAACGCTGAATAAAAACCTTACATTTCCAATCCCTTCAATAAAAGCAGCTTCTTTCAATTCATTCGGAAGCGTCATAAAATGTTGGCGTAATAAGAAAATACCGAAAGCTGTTGCAAAAAATGGCACTGTCATCCCAGCAAAGCTATTGATCCAACCAAAGTTTTGAATCGTTAAAAAGTTCGGTACCATCGTTGCTTCCCACGGAATAAGCATCGTTGAAATAAACAAGAAGAAAATTACGTTTCTCCCTTTAAACTGAAGAAAAACAAAAGCATAAGCTGCTAAACTGGATACGATAAGTTGTCCAATCATAACAATCGTCGATACAATTAAACTGTTGTACAAGTATGTAAAAAGCGGTACTTTTCGAAAGATATTCATAAAATTATCGAAAGTAAATTGGGTCGGAAATAACCTTCTCATTTGAATATCATCTGGTGTCATAAAGCTTATTAAAAACGCATAGAGTACAGGAAAAAACACCATTACTGCACTAATAATGAGCAGCATGTATAATAGGAAATTTTGTTTCCACTGTTTAACGATCATTTATAATGCACCTTTCTCTCAGCAAACTTAAATTGAAGTAATGTAGCAATAAAAATGAAAACAAATAATACCATCGCTTGTGCACTTGCTGTTCCAAATTGATGATTCACAAATGCCTCTTTATAAATCGAATACACAATTAAATTCGTTGCATCATTCGGTCCACCGTGCGTTAAAATATCAATTTGTCCAAAACTTTGGAATGCACTAATTAACGTTACTGTCACGATAAAGAATAAAGTTGGTGATAGCATCGGTAATGTAACGCGGCGAAGCTTATATAAATAACTAGCACCATCTATAGATGCACTCTCATATAAAGACGTATCAATATTTTGCAAACCACCTAATATAACTAAAAATGCAAATCCTGTATTCACCCAAACCGTTGTAACCGATACAGAAAACAGTGCCCAGTCCGGACTCGTTAACCATGCGATTGCCGGAAGATTCATAGCGGCTAATATATTATTAAATAACCCTACACTTGGATGAAATAAAAATAGCCAAATCACTGCGCTAGCAGCTACTGATATTCCCATCGTTGAAGAAAAGAGAACACGGAACAATCCAATACCTCTTACTTTTTCATTTGCAATTAATGCAAGAAATAAGGCGAATACAATACTAGTAGGCACTGTATATAAAACAAATAATAAAGTTGACTTTATACTTTTGTAGAAAGCAGGATCAGAAAATAAATATTGATAATTTTCTAAGCCAACGAAAAGATTGGCTTCTCCGTGTATATCTGTTAAATAAAAGCTATAGTAAATCGTCCTAAACAATGGATAGAAAAGAAAAATTGAAAATAACAAAATAGATGGAGCCAAAAACAATAATCCTATTCTTAAATCTTTCGTTCTGCCCCATAAACTCTTCTTTTTTGACACTGCTGTTTGAACTGGTAACTTCCCTACTTCAATCATTATTTCGCCACCACTTTCAACTCTTCTTCAGCCACCACTTTTAATCGTTCATTCTTATTTTGGTGAAAGAAACATAGTTTTTCTTGCGAGAATAATAATTTTACTTTGTCACCTTTGTTCAGGATTAACTGTCCGATGACTTTCGCACTCCAAGTTGTTCCATTTACCGCAAAGTTTAATATAGACTCATTCCCTAATACTTCTACAGATTGCAGCGTAACTTCTTGTCCTGCCTCAGACAATGCAATATGCTCAGGACGCATACCTATTCGAATTGTCCCTGCTGGTAATTGCTTTAACTGTCCAATAGATAATGGAATTTGCAATTGCCCTATATGTAATACGCCTTTTTCTTTATCCACTTCTCCATCATTTATATTCATAGAAGGAGAACCTATAAAACTTGCAACAAATTCGTTTGCTGGTTCGTTGTATATATCAAGAGGTGTTCCAACTTGTTGTATACTTCCTTTATTCAAGACCATGATACGATCTCCCATAGTCATCGCTTCTATTTGATCGTGAGTAACGTAAATCATCGTAATTCCGAGTCGTTGCTGAATTTCTCTAATTTCAATCCTCATTTGCGCACGTAATTTCGCATCTAAATTCGAAAGTGGTTCATCCATTAAACAAATCGGTGCTTGACTCACGATCGCCCTGGCAAGCGCAACACGCTGTCTTTGTCCGCCTGATAATTGGCCCGGTTTCATTTTCACATACTCTTTCAGCCCTACCATTTCAATAGCTTCTATTAATCGCTTTTGTCGCTCTTCTTTTTGTACCTTCCTTACCTTAAGTCCAAATAAAATATTTTCTTCTACAGTTAGGTGTGGATATAATGCATAATTTTGAAATACCATTGATAAATTACGGTCTTTCGGCTCTAAATTATTTGCAACACGTTCATTAATCATTAAATCTCCCGAAGAGATTTCTTCTAAGCCAGCGATCATTCGTAGTAATGTACTTTTTCCACATCCCGAAGGTCCAACTAAAACGAAAAATTCTCCCTTCTTAATATGAACCGATACATCTTTAACCGCTGTCTCTTCCGCATTTATATATATCTTTGAAACATCTTTCAATTCGATCACAAGGTTGCACTCCTTTTTTCTTCTTGTATCCATACTTCATAATGACTCGTTGAAATCGCACTTGCTCCCGCACGAATGGCAATTTCCGCATCTTCCCGCGTTTGAATCAATCCACCTGCAATAATAGGAAACTCTATTTTCTCTGCTAGCTGTTTTATAATAGAAGGCATAATTCCAGGCATAATCTCTACCGCATTTGGTTTAGTCGTTTTACAATTTTCAATTGATTTTGTAAGAGATAAAGTATCGACAATAAAAATTCGTTGAATCGTTTTTAATCCAATTTTATTGGCATTTCGAATTGTCGAACCTTTTGTTGAAATAATACCTTGTGCTCCGATAACATCTTGAATATACAAAAGGGCTTCCTCTGTGTTCGTATTTAAGCCTTGTATAAAATCACAATGAAGAAATACATCATGTCCATGTTTCTGTAATTCGTATACACGCTCTGGTAACTCCAGCATTGAACCAGTCATAAGAAAAACTGTTTTCGGTAATTTTTTGTATGCTTTATACCCTTTCCAATCCTTTATCATCGCGATATGAGGTTCTTTAAACATTTATTCCACCTAGCTTTTCTATTTTTATCCAAACTAAAAACACCTACTTACATAGAACACCCTTCTCCTTATTTGAACTCTAGGGAATAGAGCACACCTAAGAAAGTGGCACGTTATATGTAAGCGGGTGTTCTCAAATGTTCTCTACCCTAGTTATTTTGTTACCTTTACTATATTACGCATTTATTAAGTCAGTTTTGATAAATTGTTAATTAGGTGTTAATCGAATGTTAATATTCACCATATTGTTTTTTACAATAATCCAGATATACGAATAAACTCTAACAGAACACAACAATATTTACATTTCAATCAATATGTAAATTCATTCCATAGTTAATAAGTTTTAGTTTTCTCGCCACTGCTTGTGAAGCACAATTATCCCAAGAGGTACTATAAAGCGGAATACGTTTTTCTTCTTTTATTGACATTTCCCAAGCTTTAACGACATCAGCACCATATCCCTTTCCCTGGAAGCCCTCTACAGTTTCCACACTTGCCTCAGTAGCTATAGGCGTACTTCTTGCACTGCAGCATATAGAAACGACTTGTTCATTTTCAACAATTGCAAAATAAGGTTGCCTCCATTCCATCTGTTCTATTAGATTAGGAAAATTTTCTCGCATGAGCTCTTTATTCTTCTCTGTTATTTGTATCACCCTAGTCGGCTCATTTGAATTATTTGGAAACATGTAAGCAGGACCCATCCAAATATTCTCTACCGTTCTCTCTTCATTTAATACTTTCATGATCTTTGCTATCTCTATGTGATTTGAACGTTCTCGAATTAATTTCTCAATCTTACTTATTATTTCACCATCCAAATTACAATGATATCTCGTTATATTCCCTTCACGAGTTTTGCTAAGAAAAAAACGTGGTGCTTTCGGATTTCCCTGTTCATTTACACTCTTTATTCTTCCCACTTGATTATGAACAAATAAAACCTCTGCCTGAATTACTATTAACTCAAGTTCTGAAAATCGCATTTATGCCCTCCTTCATTACCCTGTGTAGCCTCCATATACCATCCATTCATACTCTATTTTCTGATGTTCAAAACAAAAATCCCATTTAAATACACATTACTGAATCAATCATACTAAAATGACTTCTTCATTCTGTCTATCTAAATGGGATTATTTCGTACTCTTTATGTCTTTTTCTTATTATTCCACCGGTTGTGGTTGCGGCTGCACTACTTCATTCGCACCAGCTATTCTCAACACATTCGCAATATCTTTAAAACCTCTTTTTTCAGCATATTGCAGCGGCGTAATATTTTCCTTATTGGCCATATTTACATCTGCCCCGTGGTCAATAAGCATTTGAATTACTTTCTTATGGCTTTCACTACCATTTCCCAATACAATTGCTTCTATTAAAGCTGTACCACCACGTTCATTTTTATAATTCACATCAATATCTGTATGCTCTAATAATTCTTTAACAACCTCTACATGACCACGCTCAGATGCAGAAATGAGTGCTGTGCCACCTGACTTAGTCGTTTCTTTCGTATTAACTCCTGCATTAATTAATACTTTTACAATATCCGTATACCCTTCTCTACTTGCATAAAGGAATGGATTGCTTTGTTTCTCATCTTTGACTTCAATATTTGCACCTGCACCAATTAATGCTTTAACTGTCTCTACATGATTTTGGTACGTTGCTGCAAGGATAGGGGTTTCTCGGTTGTCACCTTCTACGTTTATATTCGCTCCATCCTGAATCAACTTCATAGCTGTCTCTGTGTCTCCAAGAGTCGCTGAAAGTAACAACTGTTTGTCCAGTAAATTTATACTTTTTTCTTCTTTAACTTCTTCTTGTTCTTTATGCTTTTCTTTTTTCTTTTCGTTTTTCACATGAACCGGTTTCGATTCTGATTCCTCTTGCTTATCGCAAGCCACTACCGTCATTAAAAGTCCTAATAACATACATAATAAAATTTTTTGTTTTCTCACAACTACAGCTCCTATGAAAGATAATGTTTTCTTAACCATTCCTCCATCACATACAATAACTCTTCTTGAGTACATTTATCCATAAGCCCTTTATATTCCTTCTTTAATCGGATTATCTTAAGCTTATCCTATGTTTCTCAACCTATTGGAATGATACGCCTGATGGCCTCATCATTAACATTATGAAGCAATTAGTTTAGCACGTTTTAACCGCATTTGTATACATTTCTAAAAAGTACATAAAGTGAAACTTTAATTAGTGGGGGTTTTGTTCATCTACCACTAATTATTAGTTGAACCAATCGGGCTTTTACGGGCAGTTGATCTCCACCTAACTTCTTTGCTTTCACTAAATTTTGAGGTGGGGATCTTACTGCCCGTTAATGCGGGATAAATGATTGCTTTAGGTCACTATACTCCATTGTAACCGTTCTTCTAAAAATTTTACACCTTTTCTATATTTGCACCTGAGTAATGCTAGAAAAAGACAACTATATAGTTGTCTTTTTCTAGTATTAATGATGCCCACCGTGATTCCCTGTTTTCGGTTTCCCCATCATTTCTTTATTCATTTCCCATTTATGCTCTGCTAGCTCTTTATACGAAAGAACCTTACCCTTATAGTTAGATACAAAGCTCTCTGCATCTTTTTTATTTTTAAATGAAATGACATTATAAGCCATTGGTGTCGTTATTGTTTTATCATATACGTAAGTAGCGTCTTCTAACGAAACCCAATCTTTCGAATCATAATCTCGAACAAATTTTTCTTTCGTCTTTTCGCCTGGATTAATCTCCATCCATTTATACATACAACCAATATCATCAAACTTTAACGCTTTTCCATTTTCTAAAATGATTTCTGTTGCAAATTGATTATCCGTTACCCCAATTTGGCAAATATCACACTTATCATGTTTCTCATCAATTGCCACAGCTGTTGTTCCCTTTTTCCCACACCCCACTATCGTAAATAAGAAACATAAACATATAGCAAGCACAACATACTTTATTCTCATCACTATTCCTCCCTAAAAACCGTATACTCCACAAGGAGAATATCAAAAACTTGTGTGGGATTTGTGAAAAAACAATGTGCTTTTTGTAATATAGAAAACAAAAAAGATGTGTAGCTATTTCTACACATCTTTCATCATTCACAGCCTGTAATTAATAAATCATCTTCTAACTTAACTAATAATGTATCTGTATTAATTTTCTGCCCAACTTCTACATTTACTAATCTTATATTTCCACTGATACCGACCGCGACTTTTTCAAGCTCACCATTATTTTTTCGGACCATCATTAATTTTTCCCACTCATATACATAAGAAGATTCATTAACAAAAATCTCTTCTATCTTCCCCTCATAAGAACTATAAACTTCTTCTATTCTCGTTTCCATTCAAAATCTACTCCCTACTTCGCACTTCACTATTTTCACCTTATTCTATCACTCTTGTTAGAAGTAAATTATATTTTTAAAAATTCAAAATTACCTTCGTGAACAATATGACCAAAATAAAAATTATGCTTCTAATGGTGTTATTTTTCAAATTATTTACCATTTGGATAGATGCTTTTATGATAAACAAAAAACATTGTTCTGAATTTTTACTTTATTTTGAAAGCGCAATCATTTTTTTAAGGGGGAGATCGGATGTTAGCTCTACTTGGATTTGCAATGGTATTTGTCTTTATGTTTTTAATCATGACGAAACGTATGTCAGCATTAGTAGCATTAATATTAATTCCAATTACTTTCGCATTAATTGGCGGATTTTATGCAGACATGGGTCCTATGATGTTAGAGGGCATTCAAAAATTAGCACCTACCGGTATTATGCTTATGTTTGCCATTTTATATTTTGGAATTATGATCGATAGCGGTTTATTCGATCCTGTCATTAGTAAAATATTAAAATTTGTAAAAGGGGATCCTTTAAAAATTGTTGTTGGTACAGCCATTCTTACTATTATTGTTTCATTAGATGGGGATGGAACAACAACGTATATGATTACTGTTTCCGCAATGTACCCATTATATAAACGTCTCGGAATGAATCCACTTATATTAGCTGGGGTTGTTATGTTAGGGGCAGGTGTGACAAATCTTACACCTTGGGGTGGACCAACTGCTCGAGTTATGAGTGCACTTGGACTAGATGCATCAGAGCTCTTTACACCACTTATACCAGGAATGATCGCTGGTGCAATTTGGGTAGTTTTCGTTGCCTACTATCTTGGAAAAAAAGAAAGAAAACGTTTAGGCATTATGGATGTGCAATATTTAAAACAAATGCAAACAATGGATGAGCAAGCTGCCACAGTAGAAGCTGCCGTGCATAAACGCCCTAAACTTCTATGGATTAACTTTTTATTGACCGCTACATTACTTGTCTGTCTCATACTAGAAGTTATGCCGTTACCTGTTCTCTTTACAGTTGCTTTCGCTATTGCTGTTATGATTAACTATCCAAACTTAGAACAACAAAAAGAACGTATTGCCTCTCATGCAGGAAACGTATTAGCTGTTGTTTCACTCGTATTTGCTGCTGGAATTTTCACTGGTATTTTATCTGGAACAAAAATGGTAGATACAATGGCTCAAAGTGTAGTAACTCTTATACCAGATGCACTTGGACCACAGTTGCCAATTATTACAGCTCTTCTTAGTATGCCGTTCACATTTTTCATGTCCAATGATGCATTTTACTTCGGGGTATTACCTATTTTAACGAAGGCTGCTGCTACTTATGGAATTAGTGCAGCTGAAATGGGACGCGCTTCCTTACTCGGTCAACCCGTTCACTTATTAAGTCCTCTTGTCGCTTCCACTTATTTATTGGTCGGAATGGCTAAAGTTGATTTTGGTGAACATCAACGCTTCACTTTATTGTGGGCCGTTGGAACGACAATGGTGATGTTGATTACTGGAATTGTAATTGGGATTATTCCAATATAAGACGCAAAAAACAGTAGAAGAAATAAATCCTCTACTGTTTTTGTTATGAAGAAACGAGAAAATACCTTCTCTCTGGTCTCCCTACACTTCCATATATAAGCTCTGCATGTACTTTCTTCCCAGATATTAAATACTCTAAATAGCGTCTCGCTGTTGATCGACTTACTCCAACCATCGAGCTTAACACTTCTGCGGTAATTCCTTCTTCATTAACTGTTAACATATGCTTTTTTATTTTCGCTAAAGTTAAAGGATCTATTCCTTTTGGAGCATATTCAACTGTATTTCCCTTCACACCTCTTTGAGACCATAAGTGTTCAATTTGTTCTGTAGATAATTGATTGCTTTTCTTTAACTGCCTAATCTTTTTTTGATAACTTTCTAAACTCGCTTTAAAACGGTCAAACATAAGTGGTTTTACGATATAATCAGTTACTCCACCACGTAAAGCATGCCTTACTACATCTGTTTCCGATGCAGCTGTAATCATAATAATATCTGTATCATGCAAATTATGCCTAATATATGTGACAAGTTCTGTTCCTTGTATATCAGGTAAGTACACGTCTAATAAAACGAGTTGTGGCTTCACAAGCTCTAGCCATTCCTTCGCTTGTTCCCCAGTCGTTGCTGTTCCAATTACTTTAAATCCTTCAATTTTTTCAGTAAAACGCCGATGAATGTCCGCAATCCGAATATCATCTTCTACAATTAATACTTCAATCTCCTCACCCATTACAACTCGCCTCTCTCTTTCGGTAATGCAATAATGAACAACGCACCACCTAAATCCCCTTTTTCAATTGCAATGCTTCCATTTAAATCTTCTACTAACTCTTTCACTTTTGCTAATCCATATCCTCGCTTCTCTCCTTCTTTCGTTGAAAAGCCTTTATAAAATATGCTAGTAATTATTTCATCATGAATCCCTTGCCCCGAATCTTCCACTTCAATTAATATTTCTTCTCCGATATCTGTTACAAACATTCTAACTTTCTTATCATGCTCTTGATTTTTTTCAATTGCTTCAAATGCATTCGTAATTAAATTCCCTAAAATCGAAACGACATAATTACTCTCAATATGCGGACTTAATGTTTCTAAACTACTTTCTCGATCTAGTACAAAATCAATCTTCAACTCTCTTGCCCTATTATAAAATCCAATTAAAATTCCACCTAGCCATGGATTTTGAATTCGCTTCATAATAAATTGAACAAAATCTTGATATACCGCCGTCTCCTTATGAATGAGCTCTAGAGCATCTTCATATGACTCTAATTGGATAAGACCTGAAAGCGTATACAATAAATTGTTGTATTCATGGGTTTGTGCTCGTAACGCCTCTGTATATTGCTTCGTCTGAGATAATTCTGCTGTTAACTGGTCCATTTCAGATTTCAAACGTAAGCTCGATACGACGCCGGTTACTTTATTATTTACTTTAATAGGTAGACGATTAGCAATAACAGCCTGCCCTTTTATATTTAATTGACGATCAAACTGTTCTTCACCAGTTTGAAGTACATCTAGTATGGATGAATTAGGAATTATATTTAAAATAAATGATCCAATGATATTTTTTCGGTTGTCTAGTGAAAGAATATCGTAGGCTGCTTGATTGACTAAACTAATCATGCCCTTTTTATCAATTACGATAATCCCTTCTCGTACAGATTGAATCACTGTACTATGCTCTTCATATAAAGATGAAATTTCTTCTGGTTCCATCCCAAACATCATTCTTTTTATACTTGCAGCTAAATATATGGAACCGATTATTCCCATTAACAAACCGATTATTGTAATCCAAAATACACGCTTTCCATACACTTCTACCGCTCCATGAATATCATCCATTGAAAATCCAACAGATACTACACCAATAATTTTATTATCCTGATTACGGATTGGAACTTTTCCGCGTAAGGAAGGTCCTAATGATCCCGTTGCTTTCGAAACGTAAGATTTCCCTTCTAATAGCACTCCTTTATTATCTCCACCAACCATTACTTCTCCTATTTTGTCTTTCTTGGGGTGTGCATAACGAATCCCTTCTTTATTTCCAACCACAATAAAATCAGCATCTGTATCAATTCGAATTTTTTCTGCAATCGGTTGAATAATAGAAGCTGGATTTTCTTTTTGAAAAGCTTCCGCGATTTCCGGTATAGCTGCAACTGTTTTCGCAACATGCAAAGCTCTTTTACCAATTTGCTCTTCTACTGTTTCAGATAATATGTAGTAAAACAAATAACTTGTTAACAAAAGCACAACAAGAATAAGTGTACTAATAGTTAATGTAATTCTCGGTTGTAGTTTTAATTTTTTAAATTTCAAAACCATTCCCCTAACATGGATAAAGATAGAATTTAAAGAAAATACAGTTTTTTAAATTGTTAAACTTAATCATAACACGGTTACTACACATTTCTTTATTTTTATCTCCATAAAAAAAGAAACGAAGTAAAATTACTACCTCGTTTCTTAATATTTTTTATTACACTTTAAACTTGCCAATCATCTCTTGCAATTCTTCTGCCATTTGTGATAAGTGAACTGCTGCTCCATTAATTTCATCTACTGAAGCTAATTGCTCTTCAGAAGAGCCAGCAATATTTTGAACACTTGCTGCATTTTCTTCAATCGTAGCTGCAATTTCATTAATAGATGCACTTACTTGTTTGGCATCTACCGTCATTTGTTTCGCTACTTCTACCATACTATCAATTTGCACAACTGTATCATTTGTAGATTTCAATATTTCAGCAAAGCTTTGCTTCGTTTCATTTGCAACTACAAGACCTGATTGTACTTCTGTTCCAACTTGATTCATAGAGCTTACCGTTTCTTTTATATCAAATTGAATCTCTTTCACTAGTTTTCCAATTTCCGTAGAAGACTGTCCTGATTGTTCAGCTAATTTTCGCACTTCATCCGCTACAATTGCAAATCCTCTTCCTTGCTCCCCAGCTCTTGCAGCCTCAATTGCAGCATTTAATGCTAATAAATTTGTCTGCTCTGCAATATGTTGAATCACTTCCAGAATTGCTCCGATTTGTTTCGACTTATCATCTAATAAAGCAATGACTTTATCTGAATTTGAAACTGACTCATGAATTAATTGCATTTGATTCACAGTTTGCTCAACTAACTTCCCACCATCTTCAGCTTTTTTCTTCGTATACATAGAAGCTGTTGATACTAATGAAGAACTATCAGCAACACGCTGAACTCCTTCTGTAACTTCTTCTAATAACGTCGCTCCTTCTTCAACTTCTCTCGTTTGTATTTCAGCCCCACTCGACACTTGCTCTATAGCTTGTGTAATTTGTTCTGTCGCTTCACTTGTCTGCTTCATGCTAGCTGTTAATTCTTCTGAAGATGCTGCTACATGACTTGCTGAAATATTTATATTGGAAATGACATTATGTAATGATGATGCCATCTCATTAAAACTTTCTCCTAACTGCCCGATTTCATCTTTAGAATGAACTGTAATAGATTCTGTTAAATCACCTTCACTAATTTTCCTAGATGATAGAACAAGTTGTTTTAACGGTTTAATAATAGAAGCAATTATGAAGTAAATTAAAACCCCACCAATCATTAATGAAATCCCAATAACAGTTATCGTTTTATAGAAAATAGGTTCAGCCGCTTGAATAATTTCTTTTGAAGGCATTATCCCCGCTATTTTCCATCCATTTTTCTTATTCGTTTTAAAAGTAATGTTACGATCTTCACCATCTAATGAATAATGAAAATCACCAGCTTCCTGTTTATAAAATTCCTTACTAAGTTTCTCTTCTAACTTCTCACCCGGCTTCAGTGTCGGGTGTGCGACTACATTTTTATCTTGATCAAATATCGCTACATAACCTTCCTTACCGATATTAACCATCTTGGAAGTAGTTACAATATTATTGATAATTAAGTCAATCCCAAGAACGCCACTTTTATCCTCATTTTGTTTTGCCAATGTGATAACCGTATTCCCTGTCGTTTTTGACTTATATGGAGCAGTTACAATCACTTCTCCGCTTTTTTCCACTGCCTCTTTATACCAATCTCTTTCTGTAGGATTATATCCTTCCGGCATTTGAATTGCCGGTGATTGAATAAATTGTCCATTGCTAGACCCAGTATAGATAGCTTCCATTTCCGGATGTAACTTATTATATTCTTCTAGTTTATTTTGGATATTTTGTATTTGATCCGCTTGGTAACTTGATTGTGTAAATAATTTCGTAAAATAAGTTGCATCTACTTTTTTACTATCCAATTCCTTATTAATTACATTATCCAAAATTTTTATATTATCTTTCGCCGAGTTTAAAATCGTTTCATTAAAATTTGTTTTCGCCTGCTGATAAGACGTCCAACCAATTACAATACTTGGAAGAATTAAAATGATAATAAATGACACAAGTAACTTTGTTTTTAAACTACTACTCCTTAACTTCCTTTGAAACATATTTCTACCCCTCCATACCGTTTTACATGCAATAAATTACAATTAATCCGTTTATAAAAATTTTAAGATATAAATAAATTGACGAGACTCTCTATTTCTCTTCTACCCATCTTTCTAAATTTAAAGGATTATTGCATACTTACTTCATTCTATAAAAATTAAATAATTAAAACAATGTATAAAAATGTATATTATTCGAAATATTATGATTCACAGAAGAACCTCTAGCACATGCTAGAGGCCCTGCCTACCTTACTATTCTTTATCTTTTTCTACTTCTTTTTTCTTATCTTCTACTACAGATACAACAGGTTTATCACTTGATAATTGTTGTACCGCTCCTTTTCCTGCAAATCCTTCTAATAGCTCTTTTAAGTCAATTCCAGAAGAAGCTTTTAACGTTTCTTGCATCGTTGCCATTAAATCAGTCGCATAGCCCGCAACTTTTCCGGCCCCGCTATTTTTACCACCGCCGCCTGTATCGACAACTGTGATTTTATCAATGTTACTAAGCGGACTTGCAAGTTCCTTCGCATAACTTGGAAGCATTTTAAGAACCATATCCATAATTGCCGCTTGACCATATAATTCAAATGCTTCTGCAATTTTTTGTTTCGCTTCTGCTTCTGCTAAACCTTTTAACCTAATAACATCTGCCTCTGCTGTACCTTGCGCTTTTTGTACTTCCGCTTTCGCTTGACCTTGTGCTTTTTCAATCTCCGCCTTCGCTAAACCTTCTACACGTACTTCTTCTGCACGTGCTCTCGCTTCTGCTTCAATCTTATATTGATCTGCATCTGCCTTTTTAATTTGTTTTACTTTTTCTGCTTCTGCTGATTGCTCAACAGCATAGCGATCTGCATCGGCTTTTTTCTTAACTTCTGCATCATATTGCTTTTCACGACGTGCAATCTCTTTTTCTTCTAACTCAATTTGCTTTTCACGCTCAATGATTTTAACGCGCATTTGCTCTTCTGTAACACCTTGTTGCGCTTTCGCCTGTTGTAATTCGTAAGAAAGATCCGCATCTGCACGAGCCTGCTCTTGTTCCCTCTTATAGGACTGTACTTTTAATTCTTTATGTTTTTCAGCTTCAGCGATTTGTGCATCACGTTGATATTCTGCTTCTTTTGCCTCTTTTTCAGCACGTGCTTTTTCAATACGTGCTTCTTTTTCACGCTCTGCGTTCGCAATTGTTGCATCACGCTTAACTGTCGCAATTTGCGGCTGACCAAGCGCATCTAAGTATCCATTTTTATCCATTATTTCTTTAATTGTGAAAGAAACAATGCGAAGTCCCATCTTCTTTAAATCTGTAGAAGCTACTTCATGCACCTTTTGAGCAAATTGCTCTCTATTACTATACGCATCTTCTACTGTCATAGAAGATAAGATAGCACGGAGATGCCCTTCTAAAACTTCTTTTGCTTCTATTTTTAACTCTTCCGTTTCTTTTCCTAAATATTGTTCAGCTGCTGTAGAAACTTCTTCAATTGTGGATCCTACTTTAATAATAGAAACACCATTTACTGTAATTGGTACACCTTGTTTCGTATACGTATCACGTGTACCAACTTCTAATTTGTAGTTTAATAGGCTTAAAGGCTCTGCTCTTTGCATAATTGGAACTACAAAAGTACCGCCACCGCGAATAATCTTAATCTTCTTTCCATCATCAGTGGTAACAACATTTTTCCCACCACCAAGCCAGTTCCCTGTAACAATTAACGCTTCATCTGGACCAACTGTTCGATACTTCGTAATGAATACTAAAATGAGTAGAATTAAAATTGCGAGTAAAACTCCACCGATAATTAATGGAATCGTCATGTAAATTCCCCCTTATAATTTTGGTTTCTTTAAAGAATAAGCGATGTTCTGTACAAGCAAAACACCATCTTGAACTCCCTCGATAATAACTTCAGTTCCTTGTGAAATATCTTTCTTTCCAATTGTTTTAGCTGGGATTGCATTACTTCCAAATTGGGAGGAGATTAATACTTCACCAAATCCTTCTGTAGGAATTGTCGTAATGACTTCTCCCTTGCAACCAATGAATTCATCCATACGTTGCACCGTATTTTGCTCTGCCTCTGCAATCGGTTTTAAAATTAATATTTTCATTATGAAAACACCGATAAAAGATATAGCAAATGAACCAGCGAAAATAATAGTACTATTAAAGGAAAATAAATATTCTCCTATATAACTAATTCCACATAACATAGCGAAGAAACTAAGTAGTAAGGTAACAACGGATACAGATCCGCCCCCAAAACTAAATATTGATTCAAATATATCTCCAAAGAAAATATAAATAACAGTGAGTATAGTAGCAATAATAAATCCATATAAATAAATTGTTTCAAGTGGATAACCAAACAAGAACATTTCTTATCCCCCTTTCTTAAACAATCTCTTTTTTGTTATGTGTATGCCTCACCTCTTTCAAAGATTATTAATCTCAATTTTCAGTTATTTACCCTTTAAAGAAAAACCTGTAAGACAGGTCTCTAAAAAAGAACAGGAGAAACCTATTGTGACAGGCTCCTCCTAGAAAATAACCGATATATTATATATCTATATAATATATTATTTTCCACAAAAAGTAAAGTTAAACATACATTGGAAAAGCACTTATTTTAGTGATAATGAGTACGTTCCATCGCCATTATCATATTTATATACATACAAGTAATACTTACCTGGTTTTGCATTTAATTTTGCTTCTATATGATTTCCATTAGCTTGACCGTAAGCAGCATAATTTTGCATATCTGATTCATGGTGAAGTACCCACGTCATCCCAATTCCATACTCATTTAAAACAGAAATATCGAGATCTTTCGCTGCTGCTACATTAAATGTATAAACATCGGTGTGATCCCCGCCGATAAGGCTACCTTTTATAGTAGTGTTTAGTCCGATACGATTTGCTTCCTCTTTACGATTATTTGGTTCAGATTCTGTTAAACTTCCATCTTTAATCGTAACAGTTGTTTCACTTCTACTCTCTTTTCCTTTATCATCTTTTACTCTTAACACTACTTTAAAAGTTCCTTCTTTTTCATATGCATGTACTGGATTAACTTCTGTACTTGTTCTTCCGTCTCCAAACTCCCATGAATAAGAAACGATTTTTCCATCTTCGTCGTTTGATCCATCACTTTTGAATTGAATTCCTTCTTTTACAAGCCCATTATAAGGACCGTTTATATGAACTGTCGGAGCTTTATTTTCTCCGTCATCTTTTGCGATACCATGGAAGACTACATCATATTCAAATTCATTGGAACTATTCACACGATAATTGACGAAATATGCTGTAACCGTTTTGTAGCCGCTCCATTCTTTTTGCGCCAATTGTTCTAAAGCTTCATTTACTCTTTTACCCATTGCATTCCAGTCTTCTGATTCGCCTTTTGTTACACTACCTGTAAACGTACCTTCTAATGTAAATGTATTAAAGAATTGAGACTCGTGTTTTGTCATTTTTGCATCTTTCATAGACAACATCTCACTAATTTCTTTCTTCACTTCTGTTAACGACTTTGGTGCATGTTCAGCTAAATAATCATCTGCTACTTCCGGTACAGTGTACTTATCTTGATTATTAATTAACTGCTGCATATACTCTTGATACTCTTTATTTAGCTTAGAATCTTTACTTAGGTTTTCACGATATGCATCATAATTTTTCACGTCATTCGCACGAATTAAATCTTGAATTTTATCAAATGTTTCAAACTGATGCGTATATAAGTAAGACTGCAATGCGAACGAGTAGTTATAGAAATCCCAAGAACCATATTTAGCAAATAGTGTGCGCTCTGCTGTATAACGGCTTGCAGGATCAGATGATAATCCGCTAATGATGCTCTTTCTCGGTACTACATTATTTGTACGAGTAGATCCTGCGAAAAATTCTGCATTCCCTTCTTGGAACCAAGTTAATCTTTCATTTTGATACATATCTCCTCTTCCAAATAAACCGGGAACTTCATATCTCCCTTGAAGATAGTGAGTAAACTCATGACGGAATAACTCTTCTAAACTATAAATACTTTGCTCTGATGTACGCTCATATGTAAAGAATGTACCTGTCTCTTCAATATAAATTCCACCATTGTTTGTTTCATATCCATACAATTGTCTATTTAACTGATATTCATCTGGACTATTATAAATTACAATCGTTAATACATCATCCGCATTTCCTGGCTCTAACGCTTTGTCATTTCCAATTACACGATGATACTGTGCCTTTACTTCCTTCGCAGCCCAATATAGTCTCTTAATTTTTTCTTCTGATACTTTATCTCCTGTTTTGAACACAATTGATCCATCGTCGAATGTATACGTTTTTGGTAAGTATTGCTCTTTTCCTTCTTTACGTATTTTCTCTAAATCTACCGTATTCCCGCTATAATCTTTCCCATTATAATTTGTTGTAATTTGTTCTACCGCAACAAAATACGGTTCACTTAAACGCGGATACATATGCATCGCTTGTGTAACAACCTCTAGTCCTTTATTTGGATTGCTATGAAACTTCCCTAAACGGCTAGCAAAATAAATTCCATTATTAACGAGCCATTTATTTTCTGACGTTACTTCATTTAGAAGAGCAATACGATTTATTTCATTAATAAACCCATCTACTTTTCCATACCACATCGTTTCATTCGCTTCTTTACGGGCCTCATTTAAGTAAGACTGTATATCATAATCAATGCCTTGCATCATATCGTATACAGCTTGTCCTTTCATACGATCGTCTACATATGCATTAAAATTATCATTATATTGTTTTAAAATATTCGATGCGTATTGCACTGTTTCAACATCACTTGATGCATTACTAATTAATTTACCGTATGCAGATACTACTGTATCTTGCTCATTTGTTCCAAGCTTAAAGTTTGGATTTTTTGCGATTGCTTTTAAAGCCGGTAAGCATTTGTCCTGGAAGCTTCTTTCATTTAAAGCGCTTAATTCATTATTATAAAATGCAAGATAAAAAGCTGAACGTAACACTTCAGTAAACGTTTGAATTCCTTTTGAATCATCTTTCGTAAATGTACTACCTCTATGAGCTAATTCATCTATAATGACTTGCATTTTTCCGTTATCTTTATAAAAAGCTTTTGCATCTTCATTAAACTGGAATAAGTCTGTAATTTGATGCCACTTAATACTGCCTAACGTTTCAACTAACTCTTGATCATTCATTTTGTTTAAATCAGCCATTGAATAGCTGTCTTTAGCTTGCTTTACTGCCAAGTTCCTCGTAATAGATGCTGGTCGCTGTGAAAAATCTCCTACTTTTAAACGTTCTTGAAATGATAATGTTTCTTCGGCTTTAGAAACGTGTCCGATCTCATCTACTGGTTTTTCAATTCCAACTGGTTTCGAATGCAATACATTATATGGCACCTTTTCTTCTGCTGATACATTCGTTTGAATTGCTCCTAACGATAGCGCCATTGTACTAATACTAAGCATCATTTTATTAATCTTTGATTTCTTGTTCATATCATTGCCCCCTATTTATATATTCCATTCACGAAATTAACATATTATCCGGATGAAAAGATATAAAATGCAATATTTCATATTATTTCTTCATACAATTTGAACGTATCTTGAACGAAAAGTACTTACAATTCCCGCTACAGTTTCTCCATTATTTTAGTGATTAAAACATCCTCGTATCCATATCCTTCCCCTATTCAAAAAGACCTTATCATAAGCGTATTTCAACATGAAATTGCTATGATAAGGTCTTCTCAAATGTTTATGTATTTTTCGTAATAATAAGATAAAACGTTATTTATTTCTTAAATACTCTCTTTCTAAATACAAACATACTTAATGCTGAAAGAACAAATGCTAATCCCGAAAGTAAACTCGATGTGTTAGCTTGACTACCAGTTGCTGCTAAAGACTTCTGATTTTCCTCTTGCTTATTAGCTTGTTGCTTATTTGAAACTTTTTCTTGCGTACTCTCTTGTCCTACCACCTTCACCGGCCCAACTTGATTATCCCCTTTTGGCTCTTGATTCAATCCAGTTGTTGATTCTTTTACCTCTTCTTTTGTACCTTCAACTTCTTTTACTGGTTCTTTCACTTCTTCTTTTGTACCTTCAACTTCTTTTACTGGCTCTTTTACTTCTTCTTTTGTACCTTCAACTTCTTTTACCGGTTCTTTTACTTCTTCTTTCGTTTCTTCAACTTCTTTTACCGGCTCTTTTACTTCTTCTTTCGTTTCTTCAACTTCTTTTACCGGTTCTTTTACTTCTTCTTTTATCTCTTCAACTTCTTTTGCTGGCTCTTTTACTTCTTCTTTCGTTTCTTCAACTTCTTTTGCTGGCTCTTTTACTTCTTCTTTCGTTTCTTCAACTTCTTTTACTGGCTCTTTTACTTCTTCTTTCGTTTCTTCAACTTCTTTTACCGGTTCTTTTACTTCTTCTTTCGTTTCTTCAACTTCTTTTACCGGTTCTGTCACTTCTTCTTTTTCAACTATATTTTGGATTACCGTTCCATTAAAACTTATACTAATTTCATCAGAATCTAAATCAAATTTATATACCTTTTCACCTGGGGTACTCCATTTTATTACTCCGTTATTAAGCGTTCCGCCCTCACCTGTCATTTTGATATTGTCAATAGCTTCTCCTTCTAAGTCATATACAGGGACTTGAATTTCTTCATTTACTTTTGCTTCATCTAAAATGATTGTTTGTCTCCCGACATCAATTGAAAACCACTGCCCTAATTGTATTAGCGGTCTTACATCACAAATCTCATTCCCTGCTAAATTCAAGCTAAGTAAGTCCAGCATTGAACCAATAACCGTTACATCTTTAATATGATTGTCTGCAAGATTTAACCACTGTAAGTTTTTTAATGAAGATAACGGTGTTATATCTTCAATTTGATTATGAGATACATTCACAATATTTAATTGTTTCAAATTTGAGATGAACTCAATATTTTTCAAGCCTACTCCTTCTAAAGTGAGGTTTTCTAAGTTCGTCATGTACTCTAAACCTGTTACATCTTTTATCTCTTTTCCTTTTTCTTTAAGTATCTCTAATGTTTTAATCTGTAATAAATCTTCTTTTGTTATAGGAGCGTTTAAATTCTCTCTACCTAAATTCTCTTTATTAATATGTTGTTGTAAATGTTTATCCAGGATTACATTTTGACTTTCTTTTTGTTTTTCAACTATTTTCTGGACAACCATCCCATTAAATCTTATTTTACTTTCACCAGAGCTTGTATCTAATCTAAATTCATATGTTTTTTCTCCAGGACTATTCCATTTTATAAATCCATTATTCAGAATGGCCCCCTCACTTTTTAAATTGATATTTTGAAGTGACTCCCCTTTAAGATTGTATATTGGAATTTGTATTTCTTCATCTACGCTTGCTTCATCTAAAAAGATTTTTTGTCGTTGAATATCAATTGAAATTCGCTTACCCAATTCCTCAACAGGCCTTACGTCAGCAATTTCATTCGCTCCTAGGTTCATCTCATGTAAATCTGTTAAATTACTCAGCGGTGATATATCAGAGATATAATTCTCTTCTAAATTCAGTACTTGTAATTTTCCTAATTTAGATAATGGTGATATATCTTTTATTTCACTATCAGCAATTTCTAGTTCAATAAGATTACTCATTTTACTAATAGATTCAACATTACTAATTTTATTGTTCCCTATCCATAATAGTTCCACATTACTTAATTGGTTAATTCCAGTAAGATCACTGATTTGATTATTGGCTAAGTATAACTGTTTCATAGTTGATAATGTAAATAATGGCTGGATGTCTTCAATGTTATTACCAACTAAATCTAATGTTTTAATTTTTTTCATTTTACTTAATGGTGTAAGATCAGAAATTTTATTATCTCTTAAAAAAAGCATATTAATATTCTCTAACTGCTCAATTGGATGAATATTTTTAATTGGATTAGAAGTTAAATCTACGTACTTCAAATCTCTCAGTTTCGAGATGGCTGATATATCTGTTACATTAGATTCTCTTAACGTCAACTTCTCTAAATTTGTCATATGTTCTAAACCAGCTATTTCATTTATTCCTTCACCTGAATAAATGGATAATGTTTTAATCTTTAATAAATCTTCCTTAGTTATTGGATCATTTATATTTTCTCTATTTAAATTATGTTTATTAATATGCCTTTGTAATTGCTTATCTAATATTACATTTCCGCTTTCATCTTGTTGTTCCACTTTATCCTCTTTATTTTCCTTTTCTGGAACATTGTTTTCTAAATTTAAAGCATTTACTTCAAACTGCACTTGATATTTATTATCATAGGCCATCGTTGGAATATAAATATGCATTTGCATATTATATCTTTTTCCCAATTCCCCAACTTCAAATTGAATAACCTTCGTTCCATTTTTCTTTTTGTCTTCTGATATAACCTTTACATCATGAAACACACCAGGAGTATGAATATCCTCTGTTTTCAAGTATTGGAAGAAATCGCTATCACTTAACGTTGCTGTTACAATTTTCTTTCCATTCTCAATTGTTAATTTCGGATCCTTTATATAAACAGCTGCCATAGACTCTTCATTCGTTTTATCTTTATATGCTTTAATAACAGCGTCATATGTACCATCTTCTAAACCTTGTCCCGTTTTATTCGCCTCAATTGCTACCGCCGCTAAAGCAGGTGTCGAATACACAGCAAATGGAAGTGATAACGCCGCCGCTATAATCATTGCATTTATATGTTTTTTTTTATTTTTTTTCAACTTTACATCTCCTCCAATATATATAATTCAAAATGTAATCATTTCTCGAATAAATGATAATGATTTTCATTATCATTGTCAACTAAAAAAATAAAAAGTTTACAAAAAAATAATCCCTTTTAAAAGGGATTATGCCATTTTCTCTCCTGATTCTTCTTTAAAAAAGCTCTTCATCGCATGGAATACGTCTGCTTTTTGCTTTAAAATATAATATCTAAAGTTCTCATCTTTAATATTTTTATAGGCTGACATAAGCGTACTATGGCGGTTGTACTGATTCACTTCCCCATACCCAAACATATTACATTTCTTCATCAGCTCCTCAACAAGCTTTACACATCTCGCATTATCTGATGTTAAATTATCACCGTCTGAAAAATGGAATGGATAAATATTATAGCGGTCTGGTGAATATTTATTATCGATAAGCTCTAATGCCTTTTTATACACGGAAGAACATATTGTTCCGCCACTTTCTCCTTTTGAGAAAAATTCTTCTTCTGTAACAACTTTCGCTTCTGTATGATGAGCAATAAATTCAATATCAACTGTTTCATACTTTGTACGTAAAAATCTTGTCATCCAGAAAAAGAAGCTACGTGCCATATACTTCTCCCATATTCCCATCGATCCACTCGTATCCATCATCGCTAATACAACAGCTTTTGAATCTGGCTTTAACACTTCATTCCAAGTACGGAACTTTAAATCCTCTTGGTGAATTGGATGGAAAGACGCTTTACCACGCATTGCATTTCGTTTATATGCAGATATCATCGTTCGTTTCTTATCAATATTTCCCCATAGTCCTGTTTTTCTAATGTCATTAAATTCAATATGTTCAATCCGGTTTTCATCCATTTCTTTTCTCTTTAAATTAGGAAGCTCTAGCTCTTTGAAAAACGCTTGCTCTAATTCTAAAATAGAAACTTCAGCTTCATAATAATCTTCTCCAGCTGCATCTCCTGCACCTTGACCTTTTCCTGGGCCTTTTTGCTTTTGACCACCTGATCCATCTCTCGCAACGACATCACCAACTTTGCTATCACCAGTTCCTTGCCCAACGTGTTTGTTTTTATCATAATTGTACCGAATCTTATATTCATCTAAAGAACGAATTGGTATTTTTACAACATCCTTGCCATTAGACATAACAATGCTTTCTTCTGTTACAAGATCGGGTAAATTATTCTTAATTGCCTCTTGTACTTTTTCTTGATGGCGCTGTTGGTCGTCATATCCTTTGCGATGGAGGGACCAGTTTTCCTGTGAAATCGTATAATTTGGTTGATTTTCTTCGCTCATTCCTTTCCCTCCTTACTGTAATTGTCTTTCTCTATGAACAGCAATCTATAAATTTTGTTCTATAATGTTCAAGCTAAAATATTTGAAAGGTAACTGCCCATCGAAAATCACCCCATAAACATATATAACGTTTTACATACAATACTCCGAGCATCCTAAACAAAATTTTGCCACTCACATAATAGAAAGAAATATTCAGCCTCTGATAAGAAAGAAACACAATGCATTGTTGCACACATTTTCACTTTGCAACATATTGTATTGTGTTGGCTTTTTTCGTATGAATGGTTGGTTACTCTATCATATGCATATTGTAAAAATAATTGACAATAAATTCATGAAATTGCATCTTAATTTATTATATTTGGACAAGGTATGACACTTTACACATATGAATGGATAATAAAACGCTGTCCCGCAAAAAACAAGAGACAGCGTTTTGTTATCAAACTATCGATTTAGCAAGCTACCTACATAGCGTAATAATTCATTTGCCGAAGAAGAATTATAGCCATGCTCATCAATTAAACGTGCAACAACATCGTTGATTTTCTTAAGCTGATTTTCATCTGGTGTTTTCGTTGATGTTGTGATTTTCACGACATCTTTTAAATCAGCAAATAGCTTCTTCTGAATCGCTTCGCGAAGACGTTCATGCGAGTTATAATCGAAACGTTTTCCTTTACGCGCATAAGCAGAGATGCGAATTAAAATTTCTTCACGGAATGCTTTCTTCGCGTTTTCTGAAATTCCAATTTGTTCCTCAATTGAGCGCATTAGTTTTTCATCTGGGCTCATTTCTTCACCTGTTAATGGATCACGTAATTTCGATTTATTGCAATATGCTTCAACGTTATCTAAGTAATTATCCATAAGTGTCTTAGCCGATTCTTCGTATGAATATACGAATGCTTTTTGTACTTCTTTCTTAGCAATTTCATCATATTCTTTTCTTGCTAATGAAATGAAGTTCATATAGCGCTCACGATCTTCATTACTAATGGATGGATGCTGATCTAATCCATCTTTTAAAGAACGAAGTACGTCTAGTGCATTAATAGATGGTACTTCTTTTCTAATAATTGTAGAAGAAATTCGGTTAATAACATAACGTGGGTCAATACCGCTCATACCTTCATCTTGGTATTCCCGTTGCAATTCTTCTACATCAATCGCATTATAACCCTCTACCATTTCACCGTCATATAAACGCATCTTTTTGTTTAAATCAATATCTGGACGCTTCGGATCTTTTAAGCGAGTTAAAATTGTAAACATCGCTGCAACACGAAGTGTGTGTGGTGCAATATGCACATTCGATACATCACTTTCATGAATCATCTTCTCATAAATATGTTCCTCTTCACTCACTCGTAAATTGTATGGAACTGGCATTACAATAATTCTTGAATGCAATGCTTCATTTTTCTTATTTGCTATAAATGAGCGATACTCTGTTTCGTTCGTATGCGCTACAATTAATTCATCTGCTGAAATAAGCGCAAACCTTCCCGCTTTGAAATTACCTTCTTGCGTAAGCGATAATAAATGCCATAAAAACTTCTCATCGCATTTTAACATCTCTTGGAATTCCATCATCCCTCGGTTCGCCTTATTTAATTCTCCATCAAATCGATACGCACGAGGATCTGATTCTGAACCATATTCTGCAATTGTTGAAAAGTCTAGACTACCTGTTAAATCGGCAATATCTTGTGATTTTGGATCAGACGGGCTAAATGTACCAATCCCTGTACGACGATCTTCCGAGAAGAAAATACGCTCTACAACTACATCCTCAATTCTTGACCCATATTCTTGCTCTAGACGCATTACATTTAATGGTGATAAATTCCCTTCAATTCTCACTCCATACTCATCAAAGAAATCATCCCGTAAATGATGTGGAATTAAATGCAGTGGATCTTCGTGCATCGGGCAGCCTTTAATTGCAAAAATCGCTCCACGATCTGTACGTGAGTATGTTTCTAATCCTCGTTTCAACATCGTAACTAATGTTGATTTCCCTCCACTAACAGGACCCATTAATAATAAAATACGTTTTCTAACATCTAATCTTTTTGCAGACGGATGAAAATATTCTTCAACAAGACGCTCTAGTGCATCCTCTAGTCCAAACAGCTGATTACTAAAGAAATTATATTTTCTTCTACCATCAACTTCTTCAATTCCGGCATCTTTTATCATATTGTAAATGCGAGAGTGTGCTGTTTGAGCCACCCATGGTCTTTCTTTCACAAGCTCCAAATACTCCGCAAACGTACCTTCCCATTGTAAACGTTCTTCTGCTGCTCGATGCTGTTCAATCTTTTTTAGAATATCCATTATAGCTCCTCCCCCATCTCCTTGTTCAATCGGATTATTATAAAAGGTATGCTAGGATGTCCTTAAACATTCTTTAAATCAAAACGAAATATATAGTAGTGCTATAAAATTCTCTCCAAAATTCAAAGAAAATTCTGTATAATATAGGTATTAAAGTTTTCACACTGCTATTCATTATAAATAAATTCTTTTCTTCTAAGAACCTTACATACATTTCAATTCATAAATAGAATTCGTAAATCGAAAAAGTAGGGGGAATATTAATATGAAATTATTATTAATTTTAGGTGTATCACTCACATTTCTTACAGCTATTTTCACATCTGGTTACAACGATAAACCAGGTACACATAAAAAGTGATGTGCTTTTAGCACATCACTTTTTTCTTTATACATCATGTATAATACATATTTTCCACATCATATTTTGATAAAGGACGACTATAATAATAACCTTGTACAATTTCTACATTTTTTCCCTTCAAAAACTGTATTTGTTCTGCTTTTTCTACTCCTTCTGCAATTACATTCAATTCTAATGTATGAGCTAAATGAATAATTGCAGCCGTAATATTCGTATCACGTTCATCTACATGTATACCTTCCATAAAAGAGCGATCAATTTTCAAAGTATCAATTGGATATGTTTTCAAATAACTTAAAGACGAATACCCTGTTCCAAAATCATCTAAATGAATCTTTAAATTTTGTTCTTTTAATTGTAGCAACACTCTCTTTGATATGTCTTTATGTATAAGGGCTCCTTCTGTCACCTCTATCGCTAATAGATGAGCTGGTACATTGTACTTATTTAAAGCACGTGTAATCATCTCTATTAATGTAATAGATCGAAAATGTCTAGCTGAAATATTAACTGCAATCGGAACCACTTCATACCCTTTATTTAACCATTCACGTATTTGCTGACACACTTGATCTACTACCCACTCATCAAGCTTAATAATAAATCCTGTTCTTTCTGCCAGTGGAATAAATTGATTGGGAGGGACAAATCCTAATTCTTTATTCTCCCATCTTATTAAAGCTTCCATACTAGCTATTTTTTTCGTTTCAATATTAACCTGCGGCTGGTAATATAAGAAAAATTCATTTTTCTCTATAGCACGATGTAACTGATTTTCCATTACAAACCTTTTCTCACGTTCACAATCTAATCCTTTACAATAAAAATGATAATGCCCTTTTCCTTTTTCCTTTGCTTTTTCCAAAGCAGCATCAACTCTTTGAAAAAGTATTTTTTCATCGGCTCCATCTGTTGGTGCCATTACAATTCCAATTGATGCACTTAAATACACGTCCTCTTCTTCAATTACAAAATGTTCACTAATCTTTTCTAATATGTTTTTTGCAACTTCCTCTACATATTCTTTCGTTATATTTTCTATTAACATAACAAATTGATCATCATGTTCTCTAAATAAATGCATACCTTCTATTTCTAAATTGCTTAAACATTCTGTAACTTTTTGCAATACTTTATCTCCTTCTTTATGACCAAATGTATCATTAATAAGATGAAATTCATCCAAATCCATGAAAACTAGTGCAAGCTCTTTATTTTCATTTAAAAACTCATTTAGCTTGTTTGTGCATGAAATTCTATTCATTAAACCTGTTAATTGGTCATAATAAGCTAAGTATTCCGTCTTCATCTCATTTAATACTTGCCTTGTAACATCCCTCGTAACAATATACACCCCAACAATTTCACCGTTCACAATAATCGGAATCGTTCTCAAAGAAATATATAATTCATATCCTTCTTTATGAACATATTTCTTTGAAACAATTTGTTTTGCTCTCCCCTGTAAAGCTTCCTTAAATATAATTTGAAAGTCTTTTTCATATTCTTTAATAATAAAGTTAAAAATAAAGTTATTATTTAACTCTTCATATCGGTATCCAAATATTTCATACGTTGCCGGATTAGCATATGTAATTCTACCTATAGAATCTATAGATATAATGGAGTCATTATTATATTCTAGTAATGACTTAAATAACATTTGTTTTTCCTCTATCTCTGCTTTCTCCTCAATCTGAGCTGTAATATCCCTTGTAATACAAATAATAAATTGACATACCCCTTCTTCGTCGTATACAGGATTAACTGAAGACTCATAATGTAAATTACCAGTTGGGAAACTGATTACATCACAAAATGTGTGTGCTCTCGCCTCTCTCACCACTTTTGTATATTGCTCTTGTAATATTTTCACCTTTTCTCCTGATAACACTTCTGCAAATGTTTTTCCGTAACATTCTTCACTTAATCCAGCATAATCCATCCCTATTTTATTTATATAAATATATTTAAAGATCTCATCATCAATAACTTTCACAATAAATACTAAATCTTGAATAGCATGTAATAGTCCTTGTCTTATTAAATCCATATCTATCATGCTTAAAAAGGTATTTTGATTGTTATATTGTTCCTTCATATTTATCTCAACCCGTCTTATCTATTTTTAATCATATATCCCATTCTATATGAATATGTACCTTTTTTAAAATGTATGACTACATATTATTTTTATTTATAAAAAAAAGCCGCCTAATGGCGACTTTTAATAAACGATTTCTAAATCTAATCCTGGATAATTTTGTTGACGAAACGCTTCATAAATTAAAATTGCTGCTGTATTAGATAAATTTAATGAACGTACTTTATCCGTCATTGGAATACGTAAGCAATGATCGAAGTTTTCTTCGATTACATTAGCTGGTAAGCCATTTGTTTCTCTTCCAAACACGAAATAATAATCCTTCTCACGTTTGCTATAATCAAATGCTGTATGAGCTTTCTCACCATACTTTGTTAAATAGAAGAATTCACCATCTTTATTTTTCTCATAAAACTCTTCAATTGAATCGTAATACGTAACTTTTACGTGCTGCCAATAATCTAATCCTGCACGCTTTAACATTTTGTCATCCGTTGAAAACCCAAGCGGTCTAATCAAATGTAATTCTGTTCCAGTTGCTGCACAAGTACGTGCAATATTTCCTGTATTTGCTGGAATTTCTGGTTGATATAAAACAACATGTACGCCCACGCGATATTCACCTCTGTTTTTTGTCTACTACGTATTATACCACTTGAACGAAAAATCTCTACCCATTAATAATATGAAAGAATTTATATTTCATTTGTGGTGTGTATTTACTAGAGTCCTCATAACTCCAATAACGCCGCCGGCTATTTGCTGAATGTGCATTTACAAGTGGCATACCATCTGCGTCTTTTGCTACTACAATCGTCGTATGATTCCACCTACCGTCATCTTCGAAATCGTAAGCAATGACATCACCAAGAATAAGGTCTTCCGGCTTTTCTACAGTTTCTCCTCGCAGGCCAACTGCAGAACCTGACAAGTACCAGTAAAAAGAGTGTGCGACAGCCCAACTCCAACTCCACTGGTTCTCCCTTTGCCACCAACCTTTACGAATATTAGGATATCCGTTCATTGGTACTTCTCCAGTATGAAGACATTGAGAAATAAAATTTGTACAATTATCAGGAAAATTGCGATACACTGGGTTTCGATCATCCCACCAACGCTCTGCATATTTTACTGCCTCTAAACGATTATACTGATAAGAACCGTATTTCTCTTTCGTAACTTCTCTTTCTAATGTCTCACCTATTCCAATCTCTTCTGGCACTTCAATAGCATAATCACCTATTATCCGGCTATTATTTAAACAAACTCTTCGTTTTAATTGTTCCTCTTCGATATAAAATAATTCTTTATGCTTAATTAAATATTTAAAATGTACTTGATAATCAATTTCTTGATAATCACTACTATTTAGCTGTCTAATGAAAGAAACATCCGCTGTTGCTTTCACTATATCTGCACTACGTTTTTGAAACAATTGTTTCTTTCTTTGTGCTAGTTGTAATAAATCTTTAGCAATACCATCCACATTTGTTCGTTTCTCTGTTACATATGCTAAAAACTGTTGTACTTGTGTTTCAATATTTTCTTTTACAACCATTTCTTCTCCCTCCCATATTACAATATGAAAAAGGGAGATATTATCTACTCTTTTTTCTGCGCTAACAATGCAAGCCCACGATTCATTTCATGAAGAACTTCTTCATCCTTTTCACGTTCCATCGCTTTCTCAATAGCTTCGCCTACTCCATCTCCACCAATTTTCCCAAGTGCCCACGCTGCTGTTCCGCGTAGTACTGGTCTTGGATCATCTTTCATAACACCGATTAAATCAGGAATTGCTGATGCTTCTTTAAAATGCGCCAATGCTAAAATCGCATTTCGTTGCAATGGCTTTTTACCTCTCCATGACCCTGACATAATCCCATATTTCTCTTTAAAATCACGATTACTAATTGTTAAAAGTGGTGTTAAGAGCGGTTTAACTAATTCAGGATCTGGCTCCATCTCAGGATGATTATGAAAATCCATTCCTTTATTTTTTGGACAAACAGTCTGACACGTATCACATCCATATATACGATTTCCTATTTTATCGCGATATTCTTCAGGTAGGAACCCTTTCGTCTGTGTTAAAAAAGCAATACATTTCTTCGAATCTAACTGTCCACCCTGTATTAAAGCACCTGTAGGACAAACATCAATACATTTTGTACAGCTTCCACATTGATCTTCTATCGGCTGATCTGGTGGAAATGGAACGTTTGTAATCATTTCTCCCAAGTATACATACGAACCAAATTCAGGTGTAATAATAGCGCAGTTCTTACCACTCCATCCGATACCTGCACGTTCTGATACAGCACGATCGCTTAACTCACCTGTATCAACCATTGACTTCACTTCTATATCTGGAAGCTTTTCAATTAAATATGCCTCTAACTTTTGCAAACGATCTCGTAAAACAAGATGATAATCTTGTCCCCAAGAGGCACGACAAAAAATCCCACGGCGTTCTCCACGTTTACTTAATGGTGCGTTTTTTAATTTTGAAGGATACGCTAAAGCAATCGCAATAATTGATTTTGCACCTGGTAATAAAAGCTGTGGATTCGTTCTTTTTTCTATATCAGACTCTTCAAATCCAGATTGATAATTTAATTGTTGCTGCTGGATTAACCGCTGCTTTAGCTCCTCAAATGGAGAAGCACTCGCAAAGCCTATTTTATCTATACCAATTGTTTTACTATATGCAATTACATCTTGCTTTAATTGTTCAAAATCCATTCTTAATCGCCTCCTCAGATGAACCCATCCCTTATGTAACGACTATATTGGTTAGCAATTCACTTTTGGAATACTATTCTTTACTTCTATTTTCGCATACTATTACGCTTTTCAAACATTAAAAAACGCAATGCCTCGTTTATCTCAGAAACGAAACACTGCGTTGATCACAATTTATTAGAAAAACATTAAATAAAATTTGGAGCGGGTGAAGAGAATCGAACTCTCGACCAGAGCTTGGAAGGCTCTTGTTTTACCACTAAACTACACCCGCAAATATGAAATACATATAAGATATTAGAATAACTTATGTAAAGTAGTATAGCATGTAAAAAAAACGGAAGCAAGAATTTTATCGAAAAAAGTCGAAAAAGTGATGAGAGACCTCATCACTTTTTCAATTCTTTATCAATCGCCTTCTTCATACTATCGAAATCAGGGTTTGCAAGATTTCCGTTTATATATACTGAAGGAGCACCTTGAACTTTTAATTTTTGAGCACGATCTGAATCTTTACGTACTTTTTCTTTTATTTCTTTACTGTGTAAATCTTTTTTAAACTGTTCTACATCAACTTTTGGAAGTTTCTCTTTCACAATGCTAAGAAGTAATTCTTCTGTAATCCATTCTTCCGTATCTTTCTTTTGACTTTGATAAATCTCATCATAGAAAGTCCAGAATGAATCTTTATCTTGTTTATAAATTGCTTCACCAGCTGCTGCGCCTAAATCAGAATCTTTTCCAATAAATGGGAAGTTAATAAAATATAACTGCACTTTACCTTTATCAATATATTCTTCTTTTAATCGTGGTAATACCGTTACATCCCAAGTACGACATGCTGGGCATTTGAAATCTCCAAATTCAACTACTTTAACCGGAGCATCATCTTTACCTAAAGATTGTTGCGTAGAATAAGCAAACATCTCATTCCCTTTATCTTTTTTGTCATTTATGATGCTATACGCAATTGTTCCGATTACAATCAATACTGCGATAGAAAAAACTACACCAAGAGCCATGAGTTTATTTGATTTCATATACATTCCTCTTTAAATTCATATTCTGTATACAGCATTGTACACAATACACATAATATCAACACTTATATACGTCACGCAATGAACACGCTCACATAAATTACAAAAACACAATAATTGTGACGATATTGTGTCACAATTTGTCACAATTTATTCAAAAAAAGAAGCTCTTCTGCAAGAGCTTCTCTTAACTTACTGCTTTTTCACGCGCATTATTTAACATCGACTGCTCTGTTTTTATATCATGGCGAATTACTAATTTCTCACTAACTGCTTGCACATACTCATCATGATTGATATATCCTTCTTTTTCCATTAATCTCAAAACTACATTTCGTCTCTCGACCGCTTTATCATAATTTTGCGCAGGTGAGTAATAAGCAGGTGCTTTCACTACAGCAGCCATCATCGCACTTTCAGCCAATGTTAATTGGTTCACCGTTTTACCGAAGTAAAGGTTGGCTGCTTTTTCAATTCCCCATGCTCCTTCTCCGTAATAAATATTACTTACATACAATTTTAAAATTTCATCCTTCGTAAATGTACGTTCAATTTTTTTTGTATAAAAAATCTCTTTCCACTTACGAGAAAATGTACGTTCATTCGTTAAAAAAGCATTTTTCGATAATTGCTGTGTAATTGTGCTTCCTCCTTGCACAACACCACCAGCTTTTATATTCTCAACAGACGCCCTAATAATTGCTATATAATCTAAACCATTATGATGATAAAACCTTTTATCTTCTGTCGCGATAAATGCATGTGTTAATGATTCTGGCACCTCTAACTTAGGCGGTACATGTAATTTACTAATATCACTTTTCTCGATCATTATATTTCCAACGAATAATAACGTACAACTTAACAATAATAATAAAATAATGGCTTTATAAAAGAATTTAGTCATTGGATTTAATGCAACTTTTTGATGATAGTTCACTCTAGATAATACTCGTTCTTTCATCTTGAACACCTCTTTTCCACACAGCATATATATCTCTTAACTTAAGAATACCTTGTTGTAAAAAAATATCCCATCGATTTCTCTTACACCTACCTTACATCATTGTAAGGTATAAAAATGTATTGTATCACAGTCTTTTTTTATCTACTATTCATCTGAAATATTGAATATACATTATTTTAAAACATTCATAACAAACAGCAGCGTAGAAATTAAGAGCGTTATACTTCCTTGATTCCACTTTATTCTTTTATTATATCATCTATAAATTTCTATTTTTAAACATCTAGTAATCTAATTATATATGATATATCATAATTATACAGAACTAATGTTCTCGAAATCAATACTAGCTTTATTATCATTTTGACCTTTTTCTGAAGTAATATACATAAGAAAAGGGTAGCTATTTGAGATACACTCAAATAGCTACCCTTTTCTTACAACCTGCCTATAAGGTTATATGGCTGTACTTCCCACGTTTCGTATGGGATGAAATGCGTTGCTCTCATCGCATCAACTGTTCTTGATTTCATATGAGGACGCGTTATATACTCATCGATGTTCTCTTCATTTAAAGCAATAAATTTAGCCTCTTGTATTTCTTCAGGTTGAATTTTTATATCACCACTCACATATGCCACTTTAAACACAACAGCTAAAATATGCATAGAAGCATTATAATAGACCCCTGTAATTCCGATAGGCTTCACCGATAATCCTGTTTCCTCTTTTATTTCCCTACAAACAGCTTGATCGAGTGCTTCTCCTTCTTCTACCTGTCCCCCAGGCATTTCCCACGTATCCGCTCGCCAATGTACTTTTGTTAAAAGCACCTCATTCTTTTCATTTGTTAAATAGCCTGCTACAGCAACGATATGCTTTGGTGTTTTATGCTCCATAGAAATACCTCCTAGAAATACAATCATTTAAAATACTATCTATAATCCTATTCCATAACTACAACAAAACACCTTTAAAACCTTATCATCTTAATTATTTCAATAAAAAAGACCCAGTTCGTTAAACGAAAGGGTCCTTTTTTATTATTCGCCTAAGTCTACGTTATGGTAAACTTGTTGTACATCTTCTAAATCTTCTAATGCATCAACCATTTTTTCAAATTGTACTTGAGCATCTTCAGGAAGTTCTACATCATTTTGTGCAAGCATTGTTAATTCTGCAACTGTAAATTCTTCAATACCAGCATCTTTAAGTGCAGATTGTACTGAGTGGAATTGATCAGGTTCAGCATAAACGATAACAGAATCTTCTTCTTCTAGAATGTCACGTGCATCTACATCTGCTTCCATTAAAATTTCAAGAACTTCATCTGATGTTTTACCTTCAAGACCGATAACAGCTGTCGCATCGAACATGTAAGCTACAGAACCATTTACGCCCATGTTACCACTGTTTTTGCTAAATGCAGCTCGTACATCTGCTGCAGTACGGTTTACGTTATTTGTAAGTGTATCTACAATTACCATAGATCCATTTGGTCCAAATCCTTCGTAACGAAGCTCATCATAGTTTTCTTCTGAACCGCCTTTTGCTTTTTCAATTGCACGATCAATAATTGTTCTTGGTACATTGTATGTTTTCGCACGCTCTAATACAACTCTTAACGTTTGGTTTGATTCAGGATCTGGCTCGCCTTGTTTTGCTGCCACATAAATTTCACGTCCAAATTTCGCGTATATACGGCTTGTATTTGCATCTTTTGATGCTTTTTTGTCTTTAATGTTGTTCCATTTACGGCCCATACTTTCCACTCTCTTTCTCGTTTTAAATCTACATAAAAATATTAATATGAAATATAATGTGTATTCAACACATTTTTAAAAGAAATATAAAAAGTTCACTTTTGATTCATATTACAGACATAATATAAATCATTATCATTTTGTTCTTTCGACAAGTTATATTATACATGAATTTTTACGTTTATTACGAATTTTAGCATCACATAATATAATTTAACAAAAAAGACTCTAACATTTCTGTTAGAGTCTTTTTACATCGTCGATACCGATTGTCCGGGCTGCACCGACACTCCCGAAGGAACACGATTTTGAGTCTTTCTAGGTGACATTTATATAGTTATATAGAGCGTTCCCCCTAAAATCCTTTATTTTAAAGTATTTTAAAAATTTTGATCTTCTTTAAACATGATGAATTAAAATGAAACGAAGCCAAAATGGAATCACAATAAATAACTGATACTTTTTACTTTCATTTCTCTCTTGATTAAAATTATCATATTTCATTTATTACTTTATTTCTCGCTAAACAATAAGAAAAAGGGAAAAATTACCAACACATCCCCCTAATTACTTTTTATTGCTGTATAATTAAAACAGGAAAATAATTTTGGAATTCAAAGATTTGAAGGATGGGGGAGAATTATGACACATTTAAATGAAAAAAAAGCACATGGTCTTAAAGGGATAGGAGTAAAGCTAAACCCAACTATCTATCAAGTGAGATTCATGAAATTAGATGAACCAATTCAATTTGAGTCATTCCCTAAATTAAAGGAATTAGGGGAATGGTTGAGTACTTCAACGCAAATGTGGTCGTGCCACTCAACTATGTACAAGTACAACAGAGAAGAGTTTGAAAAGAAGTTTTTAGAAATTACAAAGTTAACAGTTGATAATGTGCTAATATCTACTGGTGGTGTCGGATTTAACTTCATGTCACCAGGGTGGAGAGATTCTCTATAAAATGAAACACTAAAGGGATAAAAATGAATGTTCATTTTTATTCCTTTAGTGTTTCACAGTTTGCTTTAACTGTATAGCATGAGCTTTGATAGTATTAGTCCTTATTTTGTAGTGCGATGAAAACACAAAAAAACTCTATACAATTAGTATAGAGCCTGATGTTACGCCGTTCTTGATACCGATGGTCGGGGTCGAACCGACACTCCCGAAGGAACACGATTTTGAGTCGTGCGCGTCTGCCAATTCCGCCACATCGGCACAATAATAAAGGCGGCAACCGGATTTGAACCGGTGATAAAGGTTTTGCAGACCTCTGCCTTACCACTTGGCTATGCCGCCATATTTAATTTAATTGGAGCGGAAGACGGGATTCGAACCCGCGACCCCAACCTTGGCAAGGTTGTATTCTACCACTGAACTACTTCCGCAAAAATGGCTGGGCTAGCTGGATTCGAACCAGCGCATGACGGAGTCAAAGTCCGTTGCCTTACCGCTTGGCTATAGCCCATCGAATTCTTACTTAATTATATGTAAGTATCAATTAGATTATTTGTAATTTTAAAAATAAAAATGGGGCGACTGATGGGAATCGAACCCACGAATGCCGGAGCCACAATCCGGTGCGTTAACCACTTCGCCACAACCGCCATATTGTGTAAATGTATTTGGCAGGGGCAGTAGGAATCGAACCCACACTGGAGGTTTTGGAGACCTCAGTTCTACCTTTAAACTATGCCCCTATGTAAATGGTGGAGGGGGGCAGATTCGAACTGCCGAACCCGAAGGAGCGGATTTACAGTCCGCCGCGTTTAGCCACTTCGCTACCCCTCCGAAACTTACATGGTGCCGGCTAGAGGACTTGAACCCCCAACCTACTGATTACAAGTCAGTTGCTCTACCAATTGAGCTAAGCCGGCGTATTGTATTAAGATAAATGGTGGCTCGGGACGGAATCGAACCGCCGACACGAGGATTTTCAGTCCTCTGCTCTACCGACTGAGCTACCGAGCCTTATTAAAAAATGGCGGTCCCGACCGGGGTCGAACCGGCGATCTCCTGCGTGACAGGCAGGCATGTTAACCACTACACCACGGGACCATTTGGTTGCGGGGACAGGATTTGAACCTGCGACCTTCGGGTTATGAGCCCGACGAGCTACCGTGCTGCTCCACCCCGCGATAATACTATTCATATAAAATTTATATGGTGGAGGATGACGGGATCGAACCGCCGACCCCCTGCTTGTAAGGCAGGTGCTCTCCCAGCTGAGCTAATCCTCCAAAGTGGTGACCCGTACGGGATTCGAACCCGTGTTACCGCCGTGAAAGGGCGGTGTCTTAACCACTTGACCAACGGGCCAAATATTATAAATCCTTATGGCGGAGAGCAAGGGATTCGAACCCTTGATACGCTTGTGACGTATACACGATTTCCAATCGTGCTCCTTCGGCCAACTCGGACAGCTCTCCAATGGCTCCGCAGGTAGGAATCGAACCTACGACCGATCGGTTAACAGCCGATAGCTCTACCGCTGAGCTACTGCGGAATAATATTGCCTGGCAACGTCCTACTCTCACAGGGACAAGGTCCCAACTACCATCGGCGCTAGAGAGCTTAACTTCCGTGTTCGGTATGGGAACGGGTGTGACCTCTCTGCCATCATTACCAGACATTATTCTTTTGAGACAATCATTATTATAACTTATTCACTTTAAAAGTCAACAAGTTTTTTTATGTTCTCTCAAAACTAGATAACATTTGCTACATATTATATGGTTAAGTCCTCGATCTATTAGTATTCGTCAGCTCCACATGTCACCATGCTTCCACCTCGAACCTATCAACCTGATCATCTTTCAGGGATCTTACTAGCTTACGCTATGGGAAATCTCATCTTGAGGGGGGCTTCATGCTTAGATGCTTTCAGCACTTATCCCTTCCGCACATAGCTACCCAGCTATGCCCTTGGCAGAACAACTGGTACACCAGCGGTGCGTCCATCCCGGTCCTCTCGTACTAAGGACAGCTCCTCTCAAATTTCCTACGCCCACGACGGATAGGGACCGAACTGTCTCACGACGTTCTGAACCCAGCTCGCGTACCGCTTTAATGGGCGAACAGCCCAACCCTTGGGACCGACTACAGCCCCAGGATGCGATGAGCCGACATCGAGGTGCCAAACCTCCCCGTCGATGTGGACTCTTGGGGGAGATAAGCCTGTTATCCCCGGGGTAGCTTTTATCCGTTGAGCGATGGCCCTTCCATGCGGAACCACCGGATCACTAAGCCCGACTTTCGTCCCTGCTCGACTTGTAGGTCTCGCAGTCAAGCTCCCTTATGCCTTTGCACTCTACGAATGATTTCCAACCATTCTGAGGGAACCTTTGGGCGCCTCCGTTACACTTTAGGAGGCGACCGCCCCAGTCAAACTGCCCACCTGACACTGTCTCCCGGGTCGATAAGACCCGTAGGTTAGAATTTCAATACAGTCAGGGCGGTATCCCACCAGCGCCTCCACCGAAGCTAGCGCTCCGGTTTCAATGGCTCCCGCCTATCCTGTACAAACTGTACCAAAATTCAATATCAGGCTACAGTAAAGCTCCACGGGGTCTTTCCGTCCTGTCGCGGGTAACCTGCATCTTCACAGGTACTATAATTTCACCGAGTCTCTGGTTGAGACAGTGCCCAAATCGTTACACCTTTCGTGCGGGTCGGAACTTACCCGACAAGGAATTTCGCTACCTTAGGACCGTTATAGTTACGGCCGCCGTTTACTGGGGCTTCAGTTCAGAGCTTCGCTTACGCTAACCCCTCTCCTTAACCTTCCAGCACCGGGCAGGTGTCAGCCCCTATACTTCGCCTTACGGCTTCGCAGAGACCTGTGTTTTTGCTAAACAGTCGCTTGGGCCTATTCACTGCGGCTTTCCGTTAAGAAAGCACCCCTTCTCCCGAAGTTACGGGGTCATTTTGCCGAGTTCCTTAACCAGAGTTCTCTCGCACACCTTAGGATTCTCTCCTCGCCTACCTGTGTCGGTTTGCGGTACAGGCACCTTTTATCTCGCTAGAAGCTTTTCTTGGCAGCGGGGAATCAAAGACTTCGCTCCATAAGGAGCTTCCCCATCACAGCTCAGCCTTCACGATAAGCGGATTTGCCTACTTATCAGCCTAACTGCTTGGACGTGCACAACCAATCGCACGCTTCTTCTATCCTTCTGCGTCCCTCCATTGCTCAAACGATAAAGAGGTGGTACAGGAATATCAACCTGTTGTCCATCGCCTACGCCTGTCGGCCTCGGCTTAGGTCCTGACTAACCCTGAGCGGACGAGCCTTCCTCAGGAAACCTTAGGCATTCGGTGGACGGGATTCTCACCCGTCTTTCGCTACTCATACCGGCATTCTCACTTCTAAGCGCTCCACCAGTCCTTCCGGTCTGACTTCACTGCACTTAGAACGCTCCCCTACCACTGATACCATTGGTATCAATTCGCAGCTTCGGTGGTGTATTTAGCCCCGGTACATTTTCGGCGCAGAGTCACTCGACTAGTGAGCTATTACGCACTCTTTAAATGGTGGCTGCTTCTAAGCCAACATCCTAGTTGTCTAAGCAACTCCACATCCTTTTCCACTTAATACACACTTTGGGACCTTAGCTGGCGATCTGGGCTGTTTCCCTCTTGACTACGGATCTTATCACTCGCAGTCTGACTCCTAAGGATAAGTCATTGGCATTCGGAGTTTGACTGAATTCGGTAATCCGATGAGGACCCCTAGTTCAATCAGTGCTCTACCTCCAAGACTCTTACACTTAAGGCTAGCCCTAAAGCTATTTCGGGGAGAACCAGCTATCTCCAGGTTCGATTGGAAT
>NZ_JBBOVC010000001.1:302500-522500 GCF_038006385.1 Bacillus sp. FSL L8-0099 | reverse complement strand
GAGCCAGGATCAAACTCTCCAATAAAGTTAGTTTGTCTAGCATCTAAAAATAAAAATTGACGTTTCACGTTGTTTGTTTCGTTCAGTTTTCAAAGAACTACTCGGTCGCTCATTTGCGACTTCCTTATGTTAACATCTTCGTTTTTCGATGTCAACTAAGTTTTTCAATTTCTTTCTTGTCGTTTTCTGCGTTTTCGCATCAGCGACGTTTATTAATATATCACGCAGTATATATGGGGTCAATACTTTTTATAAAAAAATTTCACATCCCGTTAAGGAGTTAAAAAACCTTTGATAACCATCATTATTTCCGTTTGTTCTTCATTCCTCCTTATTTCATACCTTATCGCTTTAACATAATCTCCAGCGAATGAAAATTCTAAATTTTGTGTTATATTATTATTATAGGAGTGTGGTGAGAATGAGCATTAAATATTCAAACAAAATCAATAAAATTCGGACCTTTGCATTAAGTTTAGTATTTATCGGCCTCTTCATTGCATACTTAGGTGTCTTTTTCCGCGACAACATTATTATTATGACAACATTTATGATGGTTGGTTTTTTAGCTGTTATCGCTAGTACTGTCGTTTACTTTTGGATTGGTATGTTATCTACAAAGACTATACAAATCATTTGTCCAAGCTGCGATAAACCAACAAAAATGCTCGGTCGTGTCGACGCATGTATGCATTGCAATCAACCTTTAACACTTGATCGAAATCTAGAAGGAAAAGAATTTGATGAGAAATATAATAAGAAGAGCTATAAATTATAGGGATATAGGGTACAGTTCTATTTACAAAGCTAAAGAAGTTTCAACTCATTAAAAAGTCGATTTCTTAACCAAGAAATCGACTTTTTAATTTTTCCTTATTAAACTGAAGTTCCCGTTAGTTTAATAAGGAAAAAGGCTATTGGAAAAACGATGCCTTTCATATCGCTTACTGTCTTCTTCTAAAATTTATTATGTCTATTTTCTCGATATTACAGTAAACATCCCCGTCATGTTGGGTGAGTAATCTTTAAAATTATATTTTTCATAGAATGACGTTTTACCTTCTGATGCAAACAAACCAACAAACGCTTTATCCGGTGCAGTCTGATTTAAGTATTCAACTAAAGCACTCATTATTTTCTTTCCAATACCATTCTTTTGATAATCTAGATGAACCACTATATCTTGAATATAGAAATAGATAGCCCCATCACCAACAATTCTCCCCATACCCACAATTCGATTATTATCATTGACTGTGACGCAGTAAATAGAATTTTGAAATGATGTTTCCACCACTTCAAAATTCATATAATTAGTCCACCCGACAGAGTCACATAAATACTTGTATTCTTCCAATGTTGGAATGTTATTTTTAATCTCATATGTTTTCAAAGCGCATCCCCCAAGATGTTATTTTCACTACATAAAATCTATTCGACGCAGTTTTATCTAACCCTCTTACTAACTTAACTTGCTCTCATGGGCCTTTCCACTTAACGCTGAAATTCCAAATAAACATAAGATACCTTTATATAATAAAAAAAGAGGCTGACGTAACCGTCAGCCTCTTTTTTTATTATATATTACGCCTTATGACACTCTGGACAAACGCCATAAATTTCTAAGCGATGACTATTAATAACGAAGCCTGTCGTTTTCGCAGCTTCCTCTTCAAGCTGTTCCAATCCTCCATAAGGAAAATCAACAATCTTACCACATTTTTCACAAATCACATGATAATGTTGACTTGTAACATAATCAAATCTACTTGAAGCGTCTCCATAAGTTAATTCCTTTACAAGTCCAACTTCTTTAAATACACGTAAGTTATTATAAACAGTTGCAACACTCATATTTGGAAACTTACCTTCTAATGCTTTATAAATGTCATCCGCTGTTGGGTGCGTCATAGATTCCACAAGGTACTCTAAAATAGCATGACGCTGTGGAGTAATGCGTACACCCGTATTTTTCAGCATTTCTAGCGCTTCTTTTAATTCTTCTTTGACCACCGTCATGCACCCCGATTCTATACGGATTATTATTTTATAATTCTTATAAAGAGTGTACTCCTTTTCTTATAAATCGTCAATATTTCTACTATAAGTATGTGGTTTATTTTTGTATATAGCCTTATTCTTATGTATCTTTCCCCAGTTTCTATACATTTACATAGAAAAAAGTGCGACATAATCGCACTTGGAATACTATCATCTGAGGAGGTATGCCCTACACTTCCACTTTATGTAAGACGATAAAATATGTATAGACACTTGCCTTACTTCTATATATTTTACCTCCACTATAGGTTTACTTTATATAAGAAAGAACGTCCTCGGTATGCCCTTTTACTTTTACCTTACGCCACTCTTTTACAAGTTCACCGTCTTTATTAATAAGAAATGTCGAGCGTTCGATTCCCATATACTCTTTCCCGAAGTTCTTTTTCAATTTCCAAACATCGTACAATTCTGCCACTTTATGATCTTCATCTACTAAAAGTGTAAATGGAAGTTCATGCTTCTCAATGAATTTCAAATGTCTATTCGCTGAGTCAGGGCTTACACCAAGAATAACCGTATCCTTCTCTTGAAATAATCCATATGCATCACGAAAATCACATGCTTCTGTTGTACACCCTGGAGTCATATCTTTCGGATAAAAATATAGAACTACATTTTTCCCGCGAAAGTCAGCTAAGCGAACTTGTTCTCCGTTACTTCCTTCTAACGTGAATTCCGGTGCCATTTCTCCTACTGTAATCATTATTATCACTCCTTATTGTTTCTTTTACTATATCAAATGCGATCTTATTTTTCATTGTCTATTACAGACCTCATCACAAAAGCAAACGGTAATGTATATCCAATTAGTGCTTCTCCGATTGCAATCCATCTCCCTATTCCAATCGGAGCTATATCACCATATCCAACGGACAATAAAGTGACTGCACTAAAATATAAACAAATTTCAACAAGCTGAAAAGAATGAGCGGTCAACCTTTCACCATCTTCTTTCAAAACTGTAAAACCCATTTCCTCTAATACAACATAACTTAATCCAAATGCAATCAGTACTGTTGTATAAATTAAAAATAACGAGGCTAAATTATATAACGAAAAGAAACGTTTTGAATCTGAATACGAACTCCATAATAATTGGACACTTCTTAAAATAGCTACTGCTGCAATTAATAGAATAAATCCCCATAACATGTCCTCCACCTCATTTTATATGTATGAGATGGGCGGCTGATTTATCCCTTTGAAACGAACAAGCTTCTATAATTAATTCCCCGCACCACGATATCGTTTTACCCCTTGATTCCAGAGAGTAATTGCAATAGTAAAGCAAATGACACCAACAATTGGCGTTGCAAATGCATAGCTATTCCACTCTGTTTTTCTTAAGAAGTACGCCGCTGGGTATACTCCAACAAATGCAAATGGTAAAACAAACGTTAAAATGAAACGAATTACACGGTTATAAATATTAACAGGATAGCGGCCATAATTACCTATGTTATACATAAGCGGCATAATGGAACTTTTCGCATCCGACCAAAAACCAAGGCTCGCAAGCGTAACAAATATCCCGCCATACACAAGCGCTCCTCCTCCTACCATCAGTAAGAATAGGAAGAAATCATACCAGTAAAAGGATAAATTTAGTTCCACTGCTGCGTATCCCATTACAATAATTCCTGTAACCGCTCCAATTAAAGATTCAAGTTCCATTCTTTCTAATATAATTTGAAATAAGCTATGAATTGGTCTCGTCAATACACGATCCATTTCACCTTTAATAATGTAACGATCATTAAAGTCCCATATGTTAAAGAATGCTGAAAAAATGGCAAACGGTACTAAAAAGAAACCATAAATAAAGATGACTTCTTCTCGGCTCCATCCTTTTAATGCTTGTGTATGCCCAAATACTACGAGAATAAAGATTAAATTAACCGCTTGTAGTGATAAATCCGAAAGTAATCCGACGATAAAATCGCCTCGATACTCTAATTTAGTTTTTATATATTGGCTTGCGTATTGCAAAAATAATTTTATATATAGCATCCTATCATCCCCCTTGTACAATTAGACGTTTTCTCGCCGTTTTCCACATGAGTACAATTGGAATAATAAGTATAATTGCCCAAATTACTTGAAATAACAAAGCTTCATATAACTTACTTCCCTGTATACCTTCAGAGAAAATCATACTCGGAATATAACTAATTGCTTGAAACGGTAAAAACACCATTGCTTTTTGGGCCCATAATGGATAAAAACTAATCGGTAATAATAAACCAGAAAATAAATCAATCACAACACGTTTTGCATACATAATTCCACTATTATTAAATAAGAAGAATGTAAGCATTCCCGTCATTAAGTTTATTTGTGTATTAATGATAAAGCTAAATATTAACGATAAGAAGAAATATAACCACGTTTGAAAATTCGTTGTAATTTGTAATGAAAATAACAAAGTAACGATGACCATACCTGGGATTGAAAAGAACGCAAAACGAAATATCCCTTCGCCAAGACCTTGCATAACTTTCATTCCTAAATAGTTATATGGACGAATTAGTTCTACCGCCACACGCCCTTCTTGAATCTCCATCGCAATTTCTCTATCTATATTATTGAAATAAAAAGCACGTGCCATCCATGCGATCGCAATATACGTAGTCATTTGCGAAATAGATAAACTTTCAATATTCTCTTTCCCGCTATAAATCGCTTGCCATAAAAAATAATACGCACCGATATTAATCGTATAAATTAAAATCCCGCTGTAATAATTTGTACGATAAGCAAGCATCATTAAAAAGCGAATGCGAATCATTTCAATATACTTACCCATGCTTAATACCTTCTTCATAAATGTTACGAATTATTTCCTCTGTAGACACTTCGTTAATTTTTAAATCTTTAATTTGAAAAGCTTGTACTACTTTAGAAATAAGCATTGAAATAATAATTTCTTCATTCGGTATTTTTGCAACCCACGCATTTTCCTCTTTCGCTTTTGACCAAACGACTTGACTATCTGGCATAACCATCGATAACATCTGATAAGAAACTGGAGCGACAAATTGAAAATGGATTTCCTTCTCTGCTCCCCACTGTGTGCGAAGGTTATTTAAAGAACCGTCATACATAATATTTCCTTCATCCAGCATGATAACGCGCTCACATAAAGCTTCAATGTCAGTAATATCATGTGTTGTTAATAAAATTGTTGTTTTATAACGTTCATTCATCTCTTTTAAGAATTCACGTATTTTCAATTTCACAAGAACATCTAGCCCTATTGTTGGCTCATCTAAAAATAGTAACGGTGGATTATGAATTAATGCTGCCGCTAATTCACAGCGCATCCTTTGGCCAAGAGATAACTTTCGGACAGGCTTATCTAATAAAGGACCAATATCTAACGTTTCGATTACGTGCTCCATATGTTCCTTATACTGAGTGTCTGAAACACCGTACACTTTCTTCAATAAACGAAACGATTCTTGTACCGCAATATCCCACCAAAGCTGAGAGCGCTGACCAAAAACAACACCAATTGTTCTCACAAATTCTTCTCTTTGTTTATGTGGATTCATTCCGTTCACCGTGATTTGCCCTGAAGTCGGAGTCAAAATCCCTGTAAGCATTTTAATCGTCGTTGATTTACCAGCACCATTCTCACCAATATAACCAACCATTTCACCTTGCTTCACAGTAAAAGACACATCATTTACTGCTGGTACTATTTTATAATTACGATTTAATAAATCGCGAAATGCACCCTTTAATCCCGGACGACTTGAATAGGCTGTAAACTCTTTACGTAACCCTTGTACCTCAATTACCGATTTCATAATCGGACCCCCTTCCTAAATGTCACAACGAATAGTTTACCCAACTGCTCCTTCTATCACAAACAATACGTCTTTTCTAAAAACATGTTAGAATAATACATAGATTTTTGTAAGGAGATGAATTGTAGTGAATTTCACGAAATCAGAAGCATTACATAAAGAAGCTTTAGAACATATCGTTGGTGGTGTTAATAGTCCTTCTCGTTCTTTCAAAGCAGTTGGAGGCGGTTCTCCCGTTGCAATGGAACGTGGAAAAGGTGCTTATTTCTGGGATGTAGATGGAAATAAATATATCGATTATTTAGCAGCATACGGTCCTATTATTACTGGACATGCTCACCCCCATATAACAAAAGCAATTACAACAGCTGCTGAAAATGGTGTACTATACGGAACGCCAACAGCACTAGAAGTAAAATTTGCAAAAATGTTAAAAGAAGCAATGCCTGCATTAGATAAAGTCCGCTTCGTAAACTCTGGTACAGAATCCGTTATGACAACCATTCGTGTTGCCCGCGCTTACACTGGTCGCACAAAAATTATGAAATTTGCTGGTTGTTACCACGGTCATTCCGATTTAGTACTTGTAGCAGCTGGTTCTGGCCCTTCTACTCTTGGAACTCCTGATTCAGCTGGTGTGCCACAAAGTATTGCACAAGAGGTTATTACCGTTCCCTTTAATAATGTAGAAACTTTAAAAGAAGCGTTAGATAAATGGGGACATGAAGTAGCAGCTATCCTTGTAGAGCCAATCGTTGGAAACTTCGGTATTGTAGAGCCTAAACCTGGATTCCTTGAGAAAGTAAATGAGCTTGTCCATGAAGCTGGTGCATTAGTAATTTATGATGAAGTTATTACTGCTTTCCGCTTTATGTACGGTGGTGCTCAAGACTTACTTGGCGTAACACCAGACTTAACTGCACTTGGTAAAGTTATCGGCGGCGGACTTCCAATTGGCGCTTACGGTGGTAAGAAAGAAATTATGGAACAAGTTGCCCCGCTTGGACCTGCATATCAAGCTGGTACAATGGCAGGAAATCCTGCTTCTATGGCATCTGGTATCGCTTGTCTAGAAGTTCTTCAACAAGAAGGCGTATACGAGAAATTAGATGAACTTGGCGCAATGCTTGAAAAAGGAATTTTAGAGCAAGCTACAAAACATAATATCGATATTACAGTAAACCGCCTAAAGGGTGCATTAACTGTATACTTCACGACAAATACAATTGAAGATTACGATGCAGCCAAAAATACAGATGGTGAAATGTTCGGTAGATTCTTCAAACTTATGCTCCAAGAAGGTATTAATTTAGCACCATCTAAATATGAAGCATGGTTCTTAACGACAGAACATACACAAGAAGATATCGAATATACAATCGAAGCTGTTGGAAGAGCATTTGCTGCTTTAGCAGACAATAAATAATACTGTCATTACAAGGAAAAAAGAAAGGTTACCTTTCTTTTTTCCTTTTTTCTATTTCATAAATCCCGCATTAATAGTATAATTATTCATAATTATCTGTTTTATATTCTTTTAGATCGTTATTATCTCTGTGTACAAGGTGATTTACACCTTAAATAGTAAGATTATTCAATCTTTTACAAGAAGGGGGATTGACGGATGCTCAATAAAAAAAATACATGGACACCGTCTTTATTTCGAGATTATAAAAATGCAGAACATGATGCGTGTGGAATCGTTTCCGTTATGGAAAAAAGAAAAATTCCTACAAAAGAAAATATCGACCTTTGTATACAATCACTAATCAAAATGAACCATAGAGCTGGTTTCATCAATGGCGAAGGCGATGGTATTGGAATCCATATTGATTTACCAAAAGTACTTTGGAACGAAAAATTGAAAAGTAGCGGATATAATCCAACGATTGTGGATCATCCCCACTTTATCGTTGGACATTTTTTTCTAAACAAAAAAGAAAATATTGTTGACTTAAAAAATTACATTCGTACGCAATTAAACAATGAAAACTTTACTATTATTTTCGAAAGTGATGATGTAATAAATTCCGATGCACTCGGTCCACTTGGTAAACAGGAAGAACCTTTATTTTGGCAAGTTGCCCTTATCGCTGAAAATGAAGTTAAAAGTATTGAGCAAACATTATTTGCTGTAACGATAAAAATAGAGGAAAACGAAGCGATTCACGTTGCTTCATTAAGTCGTGATCATGTTGTATATAAAGTTCTAGGTGCTGGAGATACACTTGTTGCCTATTACAACGATTTACAACACCCACTTATCGCTTCAACTATGACATTAGGACATAATCGCTATTCTACTAATACATTATCTAATTTTTTTCGTGTACAACCATTTAGCATTCTCGGACATAATGGTGAAATTAATACAATTGCCAAATTACGTGATCAAGCCGAAATGATTCATGTACCACTAACGGCAGGGGGAAGTGACTCCCAAGATTTAAACCGCACCTTAGAGACTCTTCTTGTTCAATATAACTACAGCTTATTTGAAGCGATGGATATACTATTCCCACCAATTATTAATGAAATAAAACTATACGAAACAAACTTACAAAACTTATACACTTATATAAGAGAAGCTTGGGGACATTTCGCACAAGGACCAGCTGGCATTATTTCACGCTATAAAGATGAAGCTGTATTCAGCGTCGATTCCCTTGGCCTACGACCAGTATGGAAAGTAGAAACAGAAAGCTCTTATATTTTCTCTTCTGAACCTGGAGTTGTATCACCAACCGAATATGTAGAAGAACCGAAACCACTCGCTCCTGGAGAAAAGGTCGGATTAAAATGGAATGAACAAGATGAACTTGTTCTTTATGAATACGACAAATACCAAATTGAAGTATATAATCGTTTCCAAAAACGAATCGATGTTAACAATTATCATTTAAACTTATCTATCCCTGAAGCGAAAGAAATCCAAGGATTATGTGATTCTGTTCAAGTTGAAACGAAACAGTACGTTTCTTTCGGGTGGGATCGAGAGCATATTCAGCTCCTTGAACAGATGGCAACAAAAGGAGTTGAGCCAATTCGGTCACTTGGTCATGACTCGCCACTTGCTGCACTCGATACGGATAGACGAAATATTGCTGACTTTATTAAGGAAAGTGTAGCCGTTGTTACAAATCCAGCAATCGATCGCGATCGAGAGGTCGAACACTTCTCCACACGGACGATACTTGGAGAGCGTCCAAGTTTATTAAGCGGCGCTAAACAGCCATTTGTAGTTGAGATGCTTTCACCGATTATTTTAGAAGGAAGTGTTGCACAATCTATCGCAGAGGAATTGCACACAATTACGTACGAACAACTTATACAGTTGTTCGTTACACATAGTTCTATCGCTACAATTTCTGCCACCTTCAGTCCGTTAGAAACTTTACAATGCGCATTAAATCGAATTAGTTCCGAAGCGATAGCTGCCGTTAACAATGGTGCTTCCCTACTATTATTAGATGACGCAAAAGCTCATCTAAATGAACAGTTATGGATGGATCCACATTTAGTTACCGCTAAAGTACATCAAGTATTAAGTGAAAATAAATTACGCAGAAACTGTTCTCTCGTTATACGTTCTGGTGCCCTTCGTTCCTTACACGATATCGTCACACTATATGGATTAGGAGCAGACAGTATTAATCCATATTTATTGTTCGCGACCGTAAATGATGGATCAAAAACACCAATTATGAATCTGTATAATGCACTTAATAAAGGACTAGAGAAAGTCATTTCAACAATTGGAATTCATGAGTTACGTGGTTACGGCCGCCTCTATTCCTCTATCGGATTACATGAGGAAATCGCAAATATATTACAAATTACGAATTTCTTCGGTTCAAATGATTTAGCTTTTTCACTTGAATCGCTTGCTAAAGATGCGAAATCGCGGGCAAATGATTATAACAACCCTAAAATTAGAATGCGAAAATCATTTCATATATTCCCACGGATTTGGAAAGCAATTGGTGATGTTGCAAAAGGAAATTCTTATGATGATTACCGCGAAAAGTTAAGTGAATTAGAAGACAATAATCCGATTGCAATCAGACACCTTGTTCAAACGAAACAAACAAAGCATGTCGTTCCGGCTGAAGAAGTGTCTATTAGCATTCAAAATCATGATTTACCGTTTATTATTAGTTCCATGTCATTCGGTTCTCAAAATGAAATTGCCTTTCGTGCATATGCAGAAGCTGCCGATCAGCTAAATATGATTAGTTTGAACGGTGAAGGCGGCGAAATTAAAGATATGATTGGCAAATACCCAAATACACGTGGACAACAAGTTGCATCTGGCCGATTTGGAGTAAACGCTGAACTACTAAATTCATCAAATTTAATTGAAATAAAAATCGGTCAAGGCGCAAAACCTGGCGAAGGCGGACATTTACCAGGTTCTAAAGTAACCGCAAAAATTGCTGAGGCACGTAACGCTACAATTGGATCAGATTTAATTTCGCCTTCTAACAACCATGATATTTATTCGATTGAAGATTTAGCTCAAATGATTACAGAAATTAAAACGGCTAATCAACTTGCAAAAGTAGCCGTAAAAGTCCCTGTCGTTCCTAACATTGGAACAATTGCTGTCGGTATCGCTAAAGCTGGCGCTGATTTTATTAACATTAGCGGATTTGACGGCGGAACAGGGGCTGCACGTATTCATGCATTACAACATGTAGGTCTTCCAGTAGAAATCGGTGTTAAAGCTGCTCACAACGCTCTACTAGAAGCAGGTATGAGACATAAAGTAGAAATTTGGGCAGATGGTGGTATTCGAAGTGTAAATGATGCCTTAAAAATCATGCTTCTTGGAGCAAACCGTATTGGGTTTGGTACATTATCAATGATTGCCATCGGCTGTACAACTTGCCGTGGTTGTCATCTAGATACTTGCCACGTTGGAATTGCAACACAAATTGAATCTGAAGCACAAGCGAAAGAACATGGATTACGCCGCTTCGTCCCGCGCGAATTAGAAAGCGCAGTTGCTGGCCTATTAAATTTATTCACCACTTTCGGTTTAGAATTAAAACGGTTAACAGGGCAACTCGGTTATACAAATTTACAAGAAATTGTCGGGCGTTCCGATTTATTAGAACAAGTTCGAGGTCAAGATTTGTTAGAGTTATGTAATTTACTACAAACGATAGAAAATTCAACTGTTACAACAAGAGTATCTGTGGAAGAAAAACAATTTGAAACAGTGCATTCTCCTCACTCAAAAGAATTAGTAGGAGTTGGCGTAGAACAACGAGTTATGGGCGGTTTAGAATCTTGTTATCGCGTTCGTAGTAAATTATATGAAGATACAAAGCTTGAACCACTTACATTAAAGTATACAAATGGCTCTGTTCCTGGAAATGGATTAGGTGCTTACAATAGTGAAAACTTATTTATACACGTAAATGGCGGCGCACAAGATGGCATTGGCAAAACTTCATTTGGCGGTGGCATTTATATAACGAAAGCAAAAGGTAAAAATGGAACATATTATAATGGGTCTGTCGGAAAAGGATTTGGATATGGTGCACAAAAAGGTGCATTATACGTGCAAGGTAATGCCGACGCTCGTGCTGGTATTCGCCTTTCTGGAGCAGACATGATAATTGGAGGGAGAATGACAAAACCACTCCGTGAAAAAGAGCAAGGAAATATAGGATCATACTCGAATATTAAAGGTTTCGCTTTTGAATATATGACAAATGGGCGGGCTCTTGTTTTAGGAGATCCTGGTCCATGGATCTGTGCTGGTATGACTGGTGGTGTTGTTTATTTACGTCATGATTCAAACTTAGGTTTAACAGAAAAAGCCTTAAAAAGAAGAATCGCAAAAGGTGCAAATGTTACATTACAATCAATTAGTAAAAATGGTGTGCAAGATGTAACTGAACTATTGCTAGATTATATTCGTGTATTAAATGAGCATGAGCAATATGAGGAAGTTGCTTTGTTAACCCCGTTACTAGATGATATGCAGCAGCAATTTTTTGAAATTATCCCGAAAAAGGAGCAGGCTGATCCATCTATCTCAACTGAGTGATATATACCCTTTTTATTTTCAATAAAAAATTGACGAAGTATACTTCTCATAGTAATCTATAGTAACAATTTGAAACCTGCTGAAATTCAGCAGGTTTTTTTACTAAAAATTAATGTTTAAAAAGAATTAGGAAAAAATTATAAAGTGAAACTTTAATCAGTGGGGGTTTTGTTCATCCCCCACTGATTATTAGCCCACACCAATCGGGCATTTACGGGCAGCCCGACTCCCACCTAACTCCTTTGCTCTAGCCGAACTTTGAGGTAGGAGTTCTACTGCCCGCAAATAGCGGGATAAATGAATCTTAATTTCTTTTTTTATATCACTAAAATATCACTTGCTAACATATTGTAATGAATGTATAGTATCATGTTGTACATTCATTATGACAAGAGAAAGGATCTTATTAAGGGTATGAAACTTGGTGCTCGCATTTTAAAAACGGGTATTGCCATCACATTAGCTTTATTTGCTTGTATTTTACTTCACTTACCGAGTCCGGTATTTGCGGGAATCTCAGCTATATTCGCTGTTCAACCGTCTGTATATCGTTCATATTTAACTGCACTTGAACAAATTCAAGCAAACGTAATTGGTGCGGTATTCGCTATCGTATTTGCTACTGCTTTTGGACATAATCCTTTTATTATTGGATTAACATGTATATTAGTAATTGCTCTTACATTACAATTACGATTAGAAAACACAATATCAATTGCTTTAGTAACAGTTATCGCCATTATGGAGTATCAAGGCGAAGATTTCTTTAGTTTTGCCTTACTTCGCTTTGCGACGATTATGATCGGAATTATTGCGGCTTCAATTGTAAATTTAGTGTTTATGCCGCCAAAATACGAAACAAAGCTTTATCATCGTATCGTTGATAATACAGAGGAAATTGTGAAATGGATTCGAATGAATAGCAGGCAAGCTTCTGACTTTACAACGTTAAAAACTGATATTGATCGTATGAAAGAAAAAATGATCAAACTAAACCATTACTATTTGCTGTATAAAGAAGAAAGAAGCTACACGAAAAAAGTACAGTTCGCAAAAATTCGTAAGCTCGTTTTATTCAGACAAATGTTAGCGACGACAAGCCGTGCTTTAAGTACGTTAAAATCATTACATCGCACTGAAAATGAACTGCGCTATATGCCAGAAGAATTTCAGGAATCTATTCAAAACGAACTTGACTCATTAACGCATTATCATGAACAAGTTTTATTAAAATTTATTGGTAAAGCAAAGAAACAACAATCCGTTGAGATGCTTGATGAAGTTGAAACAGGTAAACAAGAATTAATTGATATCTTTATGGAGTATCAAAACAAAGATGATGAGGAAGCATATAAAACATGGTTACATCTATTCCCTCTTATTTCTTCAATTATTAATTATAGTGAAGAAGTAGAGCATTTAGATTTACTTGTGGATAGCTTCTACACATACCATAAACCAGAAACAGAACTCCAAATCGATGATAAAAAAGAAGACGAATAAAAAAACAGCTCCTTTTACGCTAAAGGAGCTGTTTCTGTTATATTTTGAAGTTGATATAAATTGTAATAGAATCCCCTTTTTTTCATTAACTCTTCATGAGAACCTGTTTCTTTAATTTCACCATCTTCAATGTAAATAATTGTATCAACATGCGTAATCGTTGCTAATCGATGTGCAATTATAATCGTCGTCCGATCAGCAGCTAACGTTTGAAGTGCCTCTTGAATATACCGTTCGTTTTCTAAATCTAAAGCAGAAGTTGCTTCATCTAATATAAGTAACGATGGATTCTTTAGAAATACTCGCGCAATTGCTACACGTTGCCTTTGCCCACCAGATAACTTCACACCACGTTCTCCAACAACAGTATTATAACCATCTGGTAACTCTATAATAAAATCATGAATTTGCGCGGCTTTGGCTGCTGCAATCACTTCTGTCTCTTTAGCTTTCGGATTTCCATATAAAATATTAGCTCCGATTGTATCGCTAAATAATAAATTATCTTGCAGTACAATTCCAATATGGCTACGTAAATTTCTCATATCATACTTTCTTACATCTATCCCATCTACATAAACTGACCCTTCCGAAACATCATAGAAACGCGGAATTAAACTAGCAAGAGATGACTTTCCTCCCCCACTCGCTCCTACAAGTGCTACCTTCTCTCCTGGCCGCATAGTTAATGACAAGTTATGTAATATCTCTTTTTCATCTGCATTATAACGAAAAGACACATTATCAAATACAATTTCTCCATTTAATTTTTTCGCTTGTACCGCATTTGGCACATTAACAATATCGTACTTTTCATCTAACAGTTCAAACACTCGATCCATCGAGGCGAAAGATTGCGTTAATGTTGTAGATGAATTAACAAGGCGGCGAAGCGGACTATATAAACTATCCATATAACCAACAAAAGCTACCATAGTCCCTAGCGTTAACTGACCTTGAATTACTTCATATGCTGCAAAACCAATGACAAGTAACGGGCCTAAATCAGTTAAAGTATTTACTGCCGAAAATGTTCTCGCCGTCCAACTTGTATGCGTTAATGCTTTCGTTAAAAATTCATTATTTCTTTTTTCAAACTGCTTACCCTCATACTCTTCTAATGCAAAGCTACGCGTCACTTGCATTCCTTGAATACGTTCATGTAAATAACCTTGCATAGTTGCTAACGCTTGTGAACGTTCTTTCGTCAATTTTCGAAGACGTCCGAAAAAATATTTCACCGCAACAACATAAATAGGTAAAATCAATAAAGCAACAAACGTTAACTTTATGTTCATAGAAAACATAACAATAATAGCAATCGCAATTGTCGCAGTATCTAACCAAACATTCATTAAACCGGTAATTACAAAATCCTTCGTTTGCTCTACATCATGGATTACACGTGAAATAAGCTCTCCTGTTTTTGTATTCGAATAATAACGCAAGCTCAATTTTTGCAAGTGACCAAAAATATGTTTCCGCAAATCATATAGTATTGTATTCGCGATACGTTGCGCGAAATATTGACGATAATATTCAATCGGTGGCCTTAATACTGCAAAAATAAAAAAGGCTATCCCAATCGCCGTTATTAATTGGGACGTTTTATCTTGAAGTGAACCCCCACCTTGGATTACATCGTCGATAATATACTTTAATAACCATGGCATAATAAGCGGGATACCGAACTTAACTAGACCGATAACAATTGTAATAGCAATAAGCCATCTATATGGTTTAACAAATTGTAAATATCTTTTTATACCTTGCACATAATCCCCCCTCTAATAGGACAAACCTGCCGGGAAATCCCCTGCAGGTTTGTTTTAATTTCTGTACATTAAATATCTCTCATACCACATATCTACGAAATCTGGTGCAAATGGACCTTTTCTTTGATGAATCCACTGCGTTAAATGTGCTACATTTCGCTTTAAAATTGTATCAATAACAGGTGGATATTGCATGATTTGACTATGCTTTTCATACTCATCTTCATCTAACAGTGTATATGTCATATCTGGATACACTTTAATATCTAAATCATAATCAATATACTTTAATGCTTCTGAATCATATGCAAAAGGAGAACTTAAATTACAATAATAATATACGCCCTCTTCTCTTAGCATCCCAATCACATTAAACCAATAGTTTGCATGAAAATAACAAATTGCAGGTTCCCGAGTAACCCATGTTCGGCCATCTGATTCTGTAACTATTGTTCGATCATTCGCTCCAATTACAAGACTCTGTGTCCCTTTTAAAATCGTTGTCTCTTCCCACATTCTATGAATGGAGCCATTATGTTTATAACTATGTATTTGTACTTTTTCTCCTTCTTTGGGAAATGCCATATATGCTCCCTTCTTTCAACTGCAAATGCCCTTCTTAAATTAAATCAACTATCCTTTGAACTGCATTCACTTTTTTTCTATTATAACTTTTTTGTCGAAATTTTAAAACTAAAGCGACAAGACTCTATTTTTCACACTGCATGTTTATTGTTGAATACCATATCCCTACTGAGGCTTTTCCTGACTCATTTATAAATGAGGAAATAATAACAGAAAAAGCCCTTCCTTATTTTCATGTTAAGAAGGACTTTTCATCTGAAGGTAAGAACATATCTTATCCTAAATTTGAAATCATTTTTTCAGTTTCAAAAGATTTAATCACACTATTCGTTTGCTTTTCGAATTTTTCATGTAATAGTTTCAATGCTATTTCTGTTCTATATATTTCTTGGCGAATAAAATGTAAGTCTTTTTTATCGCACGTATCCTTTTCACTCACTTCAATTTGCTGATACTTCTCTAAGTGTGATTGCAATTTTAACAGCTCATCCATCGTTTCCAATTGCTCTCCTACCAACTTATCAAAATCCTTCATTACTTACCCCCTTTTAGATTTATTCATTAGTTATTATTCCTAATTACATATTTCTAATCTTTAACTTCCTTCTCCTTTGACTACATTTGTTGACTTATTAGAAGTTATGTCGTTCACTTTCTTTTCATTACAATGACCCGCACACAAAGAAAACACTTCTCTCGAATTGGAGAAGTGTTTTTCTTTCATTACTCGTTTGAACTAGAAGATTGTGATTGTTTTGCAGCTGATTTTGCATTTTGTTTTTTCACAGCATGCACGTCTGTTTCAGTTGCAAATTCTGTACCATAACTAGCGTTTGCACTTTGTGCACCAGAAGCTTGTGCTTTCTTTGCTTCTGATTGTGCGTTTGCTTGTTTTAATGCTTGTACATTTGTTTCAGTCGCAAACTCTGTACCATAACTAGCATTTGTACTTTGAATGCTAGCACCAGAAGTTGCCTTGTTATAACCTTGTTGTTTTTTACTCATCTTTCTCACCTCCACAACCAATAATGTAACCAATTCACTCGGAAACTATCCGTAATTTTCTGTTGAAAAATTTCCGCATATATCTCTTAATACTCATTCAAACTATAGGGTACGGAGGTGGAAATATGTATATAGGACGCGATATGACTGAACTAACGATGATTTCAAAAAATGAATGGAAAGAAGATGAATTAGCTTATTTTCATCATTCATTACAACAAATTTTGCCCTATTTAAACGCAGAAGGTCAAAGTATTTATAAAGAAATTGTAATAGAAATTGAATCAAGAGGTGGCTTACAAGAAGGTAATGCCAGTTGGACTCATGGGACAAAAATTTCTTACGATTAAAAAAGTGTTCCCAATCTAGGGAACACTTTTTTTGTTTATTGCATTGTAATTTGCTCAACACAACTCTCATAAATCGTACGATGCGATTTAGAGAAAGGTAACTGCTCAAATGCTTCTTTCGATACAAACTTTAATGTATCTGTTTCAACAATATCACCAGTTACTTTTCCGTAAAATACGAATATATCCCAGGTGCGATGCGTAAACGTATGTTGCACATTCATTGCGTACTCATCAATAGAAATCGAAAGCTCAAACTTTTCCTTCATATAATCTATAAGCTGTTCTTTCTGACTTCGAATCCCTTCACCAAGTTCAATATTCGGAAACTCCCACATATTAGCTAATAATCCGCTACTTGGACGTTTATTAATAACGTAACGACCATCTTCAGTTTGAAGTACTCCTGCAACAAGCGGTACCATTGTAGGAGCTTTCGCTTTACTTTTTACTGGTAGTTCTTTTTGAACACCTTCAGCATATCCCCTACAATGCTCACGTACAGGACAAAGTAAGCATGCTGGATTTTTAGGAATACAAATTAGTGCACCTAATTCCATCAAACCTTGGTTAAAATAAGATGGATTTTCAGCTGAAATAATTTCCCGCACAATCTCTTCAAACACTTTTCTAGTTTTCGGTTTTGCAATGTCATCCCATACTGATAAAATACGGGATAACACGCGCATAACATTTCCGTCAACTGCTGGCTCTGGTATACCATATGCGATACTTAAGATTGCACCTTTTGTATATGGTCCCACTCCTTTTAATTTTTCAATTTTCTTTACATCACTCGGTACTATCCCGCCATATACTTCTTTTACCTCTTTTACAGCCGTGTGTAAATTTCGTGCTCTAGAATAGTACCCTAAACCTTCCCATGCTTTTAATACTTCTTCATCATCAGCATTTGCTAAAGCTTCCAACGTAGGGAACTTCCCCATAAAATTTGCGTAATATGGTTTTACAGCTTCTACCCTTGTTTGCTGTAACATAATTTCCGAAACCCAAACACGGTATGGATCTTTATTTTTTCGCCACGGTAAGTCGCGTTGCTCTTTTTCAAACCAACCAATTAAATCATTTTGAAACTGCTCTATGTTAAATTTTTCTAATATTTCAAGTGTCAAACTTGATCCCCCTCATTTTTTTGCATATACGTACTATTATAAAGATTTTTAGGAAAAAATTTAAGTAAGATGACATAGGAAATAGAAGGCAAAGGACTTGAGGTATCGAATAAAAAGAGTTACATTAATAAAAAACGGAGGTGGATTTCTATGGACACAGCCACTCACCTTGTTATGGGTGTCACTTTAGGTAGTTTGGCAACATTAGACCCAGCTATAGCGCAAAGTGATATTGGACCACAAGCAGTTATGCTCGCTACAATTGCTGGTTCCAATATTCCTGACATCGATACAGTTTTAAAATTGCGTAATAACGCTAAATATATAAGAAATCATCGCGGGGTTACTCATTCCATTCCTGCAGTAATTCTTTGGTCATTCCTTATAAGCGGCATCTCTTTCGCCTTCTTTTCAGACGCTCCATATCTTCATCTACTACTTTGGTCATTTATAGCTGTCTTTCTTCACGTCTTTGTAGATATTTTCAATGCCTACGGTACACAAGCGTTACGGCCTTTCACAAAAAAATGGGTCGCACTCGGCATAATTAATACGTTTGATACTGTCATTTTCTTTATCCATATACTTGCGATTGCTTGCATGCTCGTAGGTTCCCATAAAGGATATACAGCCTTAGCTGCATATATATTAATGATTGTTTACTATATCGGACGGATTATGATGCATAGAAATATAAGAAGCGTTGTACACAAACGTTTCAAACATGTTGAGAAGATCATCATTTCTCCTTCTTATCGATTTTATCATTATCATTTAGCAGTCGTTACGACTGATTATTACTACGTTGCGAGATGGCATCGTGGTAACATTATGATATACGATAAGTTCGATCGGGTACCGTTCCCAGATAACGCTATTATGAGAGCTGCTAAACAAGATGAAAACATCTCGGCCTTCTTATCTTTCTCTCCTGTATATCGTTGGGATATTTTTGATTATGATAACTATTACGAAATTCGATTCATTGATTTGCGCTATCGAAGTAAAGATTATTATCCATTCGTTGCAATCGTTCAGCTCGATCAAAATTTAAATATTATTAATTCTTATACCGGATGGATTTTCAGCGAAGAAAAACTTCGAAAGAAACTGGAATTGCTTCCACATTAAAAAAAGCGACTTTAGTCGCTTTTTTAATGTTTTAAATGGTCTTCTTGATTAATTAAATGGCTGTATTTCGGATTATTTGTACGCATTTCATGAAGACGCGCTCCATGATTATTAATCCATGTTCTTACTACTTGCTCAGTCATCTCCTCCCCTTGATAACGACCTGATTTCGCATAAGTTGTTTGAAAATCTTCCCAAAGTAATTCAACCCACGCACGAGCTTGTCCGTAAGAAAGCTTGTCATTCTTGTCTAATAATTCTTTCGTTAATGCTTCATAAATATCATTCATGTTCTAATCTCCTTTTACCTATTTATCCCTTCATTTCTAAAGGATAGTTTCTTCTATTTTGCACATTCTATAAGTGATACTTCTTAAAGAGGTATCAACTGATGATGAGGAGGGCGTTCGCAATGGGTAAACAAGCCGAATTTTGGTCTGAGTCAAAAAACAACAGCAAAATCGACGGTCAGCCGAAAGCGAAATCACGCTTCGCTTCGAAACGACCTAACGGCACAATTAACACGCACCCACAAGAACGTATGCGTGCTGCAAATCAGCAGGAAGAGTAGTAGTACAGGTACAGCCTAAAAAATTAACTTCCTACACGAGGTGATAAAGATGAGCTACCGTGATCGTTTAGATAGTCGTTCTGAATTATTTAACCATACGTGGACTCGTCCGAAACATGCGAAAGCGCAAGTTAACGGACAGACGCAACAAACCCAGTCTCTCATTATATTGGCCAACGAGTGTAAAAAACGCCAATTTTAGAATCTCCTATCTCCTTTAACGCCTACCAAAGATGAAAACCAGAGAGATATTCGCTCTCTGGTTTTTATTTTTCTTGCAACAAGGAAATTGGTATCCCAATCTCTTCATTATCATTTTGCTTATAACCCCAAGCAAATACCCCATTGAAGTACGTAATTTTAAATAATACACCAGGTTCTTCTACTAATTCATATGTCTCACCAATATGGAATTTGTTTATATCAGTCATGTAAGCACGGGCCATAGCCATCTTTCTCATTAATACATCGAATTCATTTACAATTCCAAGTTGCTCAGCCTTTACTGCTTGCTCCTTCAAAGCGCCAATTTCTTCTCTAAGCTCATGCTGTGTCATTTCACTGTAGCGTTTTGGCATATTCATCTTATTATTCCCCTCATCCCTCTTCACTTTTCATTTGTAAAAATATCTCTATTTCATCAATAGAAAATCCTTTTCGATATAACGCTTGTTTCATCTTATTTTCGAATGTCCATCCATCATACTTCCTATATTTCTCATAATATTTATTCCCATGATAGTGTAAAGCTTCTTGTTGCTTTTCGTCATCTTTTTCGTCTTTCAATTCTTCCAAACAAATTTGAATCACATCTCTAGAATATCCTTTACGAACAAGCATTTCATCTAACTTTAGCTTCATTTGTAAAAATGAATGCTTTTGATAAGATTTTTTCTTTTTTTCTACAAGAATCAAAGCATTTTCAATTTGCTTCTCCTTTGGATACTCTTGTAAACTATGTGTAATGATTAGATCCTGAACGCCTTTATTTAACAGCTCTCTTTTTATAACAGTTGGACCTTTTCGATTCACATTACTTTGCGTTCGCGTATATAAAATGGCATACTCTTTATCATTAATATATCGATCATGTAATAATTTCGAAACGACTTCAGAGATGATGGCCTGTCCCACTTCTTTTTTTCGTAAAAAATCTTCTATTTCTTGTTTCGTTCTCATTTGATAGGATAAATAGGAGATTGCTTGTAAATATGCTTTTTGTACCTCTTCATTGAACAAAATATTGCCTAACTCTATTTCATCAATTTCTAAACCTTTTTGTAATCCATGTTTCATTAAAATTACTTGATCCACACTAAATCCGTACTCTTCACCTTGACCTTTATCAATATAAATATTAAATCGCTCTTTCGATCGTTTTTGCACTTCTATTTTTGTAATGACAGCCATACTCTCACCTCTCTATTATTTTAACATAGTCAAGGAACATTTTTGCTTTTCAAGAATATATATAATGAGGAGGAAATAATTATGAAAATTGCAATTTCTGGTGGTACTGGCTTTATCGGCAAATATCTATCTACTTTTTTCATTCAAAAAGGATACACAGTCTATATCCTTACCCGAAAAAATAAAATTGAAACTTCAAACCCTAACCTTCAATACGTGCAATGGACACCAGATTTACCTACTTTCCCCCTCTCTTCTATTGATATAGTTATTAATCTAGCTGGAGAGTCAATCAATAGTAGATGGACAAAAAAACAAAAAGAAGCAATTTTAAACAGTAGAATTCAAGCGACAAGAGGACTTATTAAACAACTACAAACACTCAGCACAAAACCACATACATTTATTAACGCAAGTGCTATTGGATACTACGGAACTTCTGAAACAGAGTCTTTTACCGAGCAGCAAGAAACTCCCGGAAATGACTTTTTAGCAGAAACAGTATTTTTATGGGAGCAAGAAGCATGTAAAGCACGTTCTCTTGAAATCAGAACAATATACGCAAGATTCGGAGTCATATTAGGTGCAGACGGAGGTGCTCTTCCAAAGATGCTACTTCCCTATCAATTTTATATCGGAGGCACAATTGGATCTGGAAACCAATGGTTATCATGGATTCATATAGATGATGTCGTTCGCATGATTGATTTCATCATACACAAAGAAGAAATTAATGGTCCTCTTAATATTACAGCCCCGTTACCTATAAGAATGAAGGAATTTGGAGAAACCATGGCAACTATAATGAGAAAACCTCATTGGTTACCTGTCCCTTCATTTATGCTTCACGCTTTATTGGGTGAGATGAGTATACTTGTACTAGAAGGGCAACATGTATTACCTAGTAAAGCAATTGAACATGGGTACCAATACACATTTCCGACAATAGACCATGCATTACAAAATATACTTTCGCATACAATGTAGTACTTCTAAAACACAGTTTTACAAGGGGTTCCCTTTCAAAACTTTCATTTTCTAGGATTCAGAGCATTACTACACAAATAACCTTTCAGTTACTTTTTCTTCAATCACATTAATATTGTAAAGTAACAGAAATGAGGTACCTATGAAAATATTGCTCAAACAAGCCATTGTGTATCCTATTACATCTCCCAAGTTTCAAGGTGATGTACTCGTTATAGGAGAACGAATTGCTGAGGTCAAACCTTCTATTCAGCCTACTCAAGATATGACCGTTATAGATGCGCGAGCTCTTCATCTCTTACCTGGATTTATTGATGTCCATACTCACCTTGGTCTCTATGATGAAGGCACTGGTTGGGCTGGAAATGATGCTAATGAAACCTCTGAAGTTTCAACACCACATATCCGTTCTTTAGACGGAATCCATCCTTTTGATATCGCATTTCAAGACGCTGTACAAAACGGGATCACAACTGTTCACGTTATGCCTGGGAGTCAAAATATTATCGGCGGTACTACTTGTGTAATAAAAACTGCTGGAACTTGTATTGATCACATGATTATTCAAGAACCTGCTGGTTTAAAGATTGCCTTTGGAGAAAACCCTAAAAAGGTTCATAGTAATGGAACGAAAGAGTCCATAACACGCATGGGCATTATGGGGTTACTTCGGGAATCATTCTATGAAGCACAGCACTACGGGCATGAAGCTGATTTTCGAATGCTCCCTATTTTAAAAGCATTACGCCGCGAAATACCGGTACGTATCCACGCTCACCGTGCTGACGATATTAGTTCTGCTTTACGCTTTGCAACAGAATTCAATCTTGATTTACGTATTGAGCATTGTACAGAAGGACACTTTATTGTTGAAGAGCTTTCAAAACACAATTTAAAAGTTTCAGTTGGTCCCACTCTTACACGCCGGTCTAAAATCGAACTAAAAAACAAAACATGGGATACTTACCATATATTATCTAAAAATGGAGTAGAAGTTTCTATAACAACTGATCACCCTTATACACCAATTCAATATTTAAATGTTTGTGCTGCTGTCGCAGTAAGGGAAGGGTTAGACGAGAAAACTGCATTGGAAGGAATCACTATATTTCCAGCGAGAAATTTGCGTTTAGAGGATAGAATTGGAAGCATTGAGGTTGGAAAAGACGCTGATCTCGTGTTATGGACACATCATCCTTTCCATTATTTAGCCAAGCCTGTACTAACTATGATTGACGGAAAAATAATTTACAAAAAAAATAAAAAAAACTAGTTTATTTTTTTGACTAGATAAAGTATTATACGATTATAAACTGAATGAAACCATAATCAATTTGTGTCGTGATTATCATTTTCAAATTGATGAATGGGGAAGGCAAATGGTGCGCCACCAGCGTTATAAACTGGTTCTAGTGGGTTCGATTCCCACCCCGAAATTTTTTAAAGATTGATATAAAAATTTCGAGGGTGGGGTGCTTTTTCGTCATGCTACCCTCGTGTGAGGAGGAGTTAGTGTGTTGAAAAAACGCGACTTACACGACAGCCACGTTCTATACGAGTTAATGGTGGATCCAGCTGTCTTCCCTTTTGTGCGTCAAAAGGCTTATTCTTATGAGGAATATTTATTTTTAACGAAACAAACCATTGAAGCCGAAGAGCGTGGAGAGTTAATTTCACGCACAATTTTAGATGAATGGGGTAACCCTATCGGAACAATTACTTTATTTGATGTGCAAGAAAAAGCTGGATTCCTTGGAACATGGCTTGGAAAACCATACCATGGCAAAGGCTATAATAAATTGGCGAAAGATTCATTTTTTAGCGAACTTTTCTATGAGTTAGATATTGAAACCATCTTTATGCGTATTCGCAAAATAAATATTCGTTCTATTAAAGCTGCCGAAAAACTACAATATGTGAATCTAGCAAATGAAACGAGAAAAGCCGTTTATGATGAAATTAACGTAAATGAAGAAGTATATAATCTATATGAAATTCCAAAAGATCAATATACACTTGCAACAATGCGTGATACAACATTCCAAGACGCCCACCACTTAAAAGAAGCGTAATCTAAATTTTTAGAAATAATAATTAATCATTAACCGTTTGGCATATATGTATATCACCCCATGTCTTTGGAAACGATAGATAGTGACTTTAGGACACGAGGTGATTTGTAATGGATAAAAAGAAACGTGACAAAGCGAAAAATACATTATCTAGTACACAAGAAGTTCTATATCAACGAGAATTTCGAAAAGCAGATCGTGCAGCGGGATATCGCTCAAAAAGTATTTAAAGTGAAAATGAATAATTAGAAGTTTTCCCCCCTAATTATTCATTTTCATTACATAATTTTCCCGATTGACAGAAATAACCTAAAAGAGTTCCCTTATACATAAGGGAACTCTTTTGTTGTGGACAACTTTATCCACAACATCGATATGATTGTGAATATTTTTCTAAAAACTTTGATATTTTTATATATTTTCGCACATATCAACTACTGGAATTGTGGATATTTTTCTAAAAATTGTGGACAATGTGGATATAGTTGTTAATATTCCGACTTTACCGTCTAATGAAAGCGCATCCCTTTGTGGATAAAGTGAAGGCTTTTACGGGAAGCTATCTCCCACCTAACTTCCTCGCATTCGCCCAATTTCGAGATGGGAGTCTTACTTCCCTCAAATAGCCGGATAAAGGAATCTTTACAATAAAAGGAACCCTCTTTAAACATATAAAAGAGGGTTACATATTAAGTAAATGATTCTGCAAGAGCAGGTGATTTCATAGGTATATGATTCGGCTCTGCATGATTTTCTTCCAAAATTGTATCCACGATATGACATGCCGGTTCAGGACGATAAATATTTTTCATTGCTTCTTTCATTTGGAGAAGCTTCATATCATCTTGTAATAACGCCTCTGTTTTTGCAAAAACCTCACTGTCATCACGGATTACAACTGCAGCTCCTTTTTTTTCAAAATACAACGCATTTTCATTTTCTTGTCCTGGGACAGGCTTATATAAAATGACAGGTACTTGTAATGCTGCTGCTTCGCTTAATGTAATACCACCTGGCTTCGTAATCATACAAGAAGTAACACGGAATAACTCATCAATGTTTTCAACATAACCAAATACTTTTAAAGCATCCGAATTTTGTTCCTGTAATCCTAATAAATCCTGTTTTAAAGCTTCATTTTTTCCGCAAACGACAACTACTTGTAAATTAGGTACGGCCATAAATGACTGGCATAGTTCTTTTACACTTCCTAGTACCCCATGAGCACCTGCTACAATTAGTAAAATCTTTTTATTCTTACATAACTGATACTTATTATATATAATGTCTTGATTTATCTTTAGCTCAAAACTATTACGAATTGGAATTCCAGTTTCAACAATTTGTTCCGCAGGTACACCAATATCAACCATCACCTTTTTCACGTGATCAGTTGCTACAAAATAACGATCTACTTCACGATGAATCCATATTTTATGCACACAAAAATCCGTCAACACATTATAAACAGGGATTGAAATACCTGTTTGCTTTTTCAACTCAGGTACAGCTATGATTGGAAAGGTATTAATAACGATATCCGGTTTCTCCACTTGTAAAAGTGATTTCAAACGTTTCCTTCCAAAATTTGCGTACCAAGATGCTATTTTTTTATCATAAATTTTTTCTACCCCGTAATAAAACAAACGATATAATTCTTTTCCTATTGTATAACTTTTTAAATATAAATATTTTGTAATGTCAGTTATAAATGGATGTGATTCTCCAAACAAGTCGCATACAATTACATTTTCAATTCCTTTTTGGCGAAATGTTTGTTCTAATGTTTTCGCTACTTGCACATGACCATTACCGTAATGTGCAGTTAAAATTAAAACCTTGGGGTTTTTTATCAAACAAATCCACTCCTAGCTTTTTGTTTCTCCATATTGCATATACGACAATAGGAAAAACATTTTCCTTAAACATTACATACTTGGATTCCAATATTCCCCTGTTAGCTATGTACCTGTCGTGGATATGCAAAGCATATAAGATTGACCCCTTAATCCTATCCGTGCTCATATCTTTACATTATACTTTCCTATAAGAGCTTTCGCAATAACTTACAAATGTTCTCTATTCCATGATACTCACTCTTTTACTTCTTAATTCTTTTTACCATTTTGATTTCCCTTTACAATTATGTAAATTTCTCCACTTATTCCTTACAAAAATATGGATATTCTTTTTTCAGTATACTCTTTTCTATATATATACTCTAGGTTTTATTGTAAAGAAAGCAAAAAGTCTAATCCAATATTTGGATTAGACTGCTTTTAAAATATGTCTCGCTTGTTCTACATTTTTTTCCGTAGGTGGTTCTACATTTGCGAGTGGATATTTATGCCCAAGCGCCTCCCATTTATATACACCAAGCTTATGATATGGTAGCACTTCAACTTTCTGAACATTAGACAGACTTTGAATAAAGCTAGATAATTTTTGCAGATCCTCTTCATTATCAGTAACACCTGGAACTAATACATGTCGTACCCAAATCGGTTTATTCTTATCCGATAAATAACGAGCAAATTGTAAAATATGTTCATTTGATTTCCCTGTTAATTTACGATGTTTCTTTGAATCAATATGTTTCAAATCCAATAAAACTAAATCTGTATAATCCATTAATTTATCCAACTTTTGCTGGAATTCTGGCTCTTCAGAATAACAACCTCCAGAAGAATCAATTGTTGTATGAATTCCAACTTCCTTACATTTCTTAAATAATTCAATTAAGAAATCTAACTGTAATAATGGTTCTCCACCACTAACTGTTATACCGCCTCCAGAAGCTTCAATAAATGGAAGGTAACATGTCACATCCTGCATTACTTCTTCAACTGTTATTTCTTTTCCTTTACCGATCTCCCACGTATCAGCATTATGGCAATATTGACAACGTAATAAACACCCTTGTGTAAATATGACATAACGAATCCCTGGGCCATCAACAGTACCACAAGACTCTACAGAATGTATTCTTCCTTTTACCATGTTACTTCCTCCTTTATTGAAACAGCCTCCCTCCACTACATATTAAAAGCGGAGGGACACTTTTTTCACTTACATGCTTTCATGCATTGTACGGTTAATTACATCAATTTGTTGTTCACGAGTTAATTTAATAAAGTTAACAGCGTAACCAGATACACGAATTGTTAATTGTGGATATTTTTCAGGGTGCTCCATTGCATCCATTAATGTTTCACGATTAAATACGTTAATATTTAAGTGATGTCCTTCTTTTATTGCATAACCATCAAGCATAGATACTAAGTTGCGTACTTGTACATCATCTTCTTTACCAAGTGCTTTTGGAATAATAGAGAATGTATTGGAAATACCATCTTGTGCATCTTCATATGGTAATTTAGCTACAGATAATAGTGATGCTAATGCACCTTTTGTATCACGACCATGCATTGGGTTTGCGCCCGGTGCAAATGGTTCTCCAGTACGACGGCCATCTGGAGTATTACCAGTTTTCTTACCGTATACGACGTTAGATGTAATTGTTAAGATTGACATTGTATGAACAGAATTTCTGTATGTTTTATGCTTACGAAGTTTATTCATAAATGTTTTCACAAGATTTACTGCGATTTCATCTACACGATCATCATTGTTACCATATTTAGGGAAATCACCTTCAATTTCAAAGTCAACTGCAATACCATTTTCATCACGAATTGGTTTTACTTTTCCGTATTTAATTGCACTTAATGAGTCTGCTACTACAGACAATCCTGCGATACCTGTCGCCATTGTACGAAGAACATTTGTATCATGAAGCGCCATTTCAATACGCTCGTAGCTATATTTATCGTGCATATAGTGGATAACGTTTAATGTATTTAAATATAGACCTGCTAACCATTCCATTGTCATATCAAACTTATGCATAACTTCTTCATAATCTAATACTTCAGAAGTAATTGGTGCGTACTCAGGGCCAACTTGAGCTTTAGATTTTTCATCTTTACCGCCGTTAATCGCATATAGTAATGCTTTCGCTAAGTTTGCACGTGCGCCGAAGAACTGCATTTGTTTACCGATTCTCATTGCAGATACACAACAAGCAATACCGTAGTCATCACCGTAGTCAGCACGCATAATGTCATCATTTTCATATTGAATTGCTGATGTTTTAATAGACATTTTTGCACAGTAGTTTTTAAAGTTCTCTGGTAATTGTTTAGACCAAAGAACTGTTAAGTTTGGTTCTGGAGCTGGTCCTAAATTATCTAATGTATGCAAGAAACGGAATGAGTTCTTTGTTACTAATGGACGACCATCTAAAGCCATACCACCGATAGATTCAGTTACCCAAGTTGGGTCACCAGAGAATAATTCATTATAATCAGGTGTTCTTGCGAATTTCACAAGACGTAATTTCATAATGAAGTGATCCACGATTTCTTGTACTTCTTCTTCTGTTAAAGTACCATTTTCTAAATCTCTTTCAATGTAAATATCTAAGAATGTAGAAGTACGTCCAAGACTCATTGCAGCTCCGTTTTGCTCTTTAATCGCTGCAAGATATGCGAAGTATAACCATTGGAAAGCTTCTTGTGTATTTGTTGCTGGTTTAGAAATATCAAAACCATGAGAAGAAGCCATTTGTTTTAATTCTTGAAGTGCACGCATTTGCTCAGATAACTCTTCGCGTAAACGCATCGTCTCTTCGCTCATTACACCACCAGTTAAATTAAAATCAGCTTTTTTCGCTTCAATTAAATGATCTATACCATATAGCGCTACTCGGCGGTAATCACCGATAATACGTCCACGTCCATATGCATCTGGAAGACCAGTAATAACACCTGATTTACGAGCCGCTTTCATTTCTGGTGTATATGCATCAAATACACCTTGATTATGAGTTTTACGCCAGTCTCTGAAAATCTTACTAAGTTCTTTATCCATTTCGTATCCATAAGATTCACAAGCTTGTTCCGCCATACGAATACCACCATATGGTTGTAATGAACGTTTAAATGGCTTATCAGTTTGGAAACCGACTACTTTTTCAATATCTTTATTTAAATATCCTGGTTCATGTGATGTAATAGAAGAAACAATTTTTGTATCCATATCAAGAACGCCACCGTTTTCACGTTCTTTTGTTGTTAAATCCATTACTTGATCCCAAAGTGTTTTCGTTGCTTCAGTTGCTCCCGCTAAGAAAGATTCGTCCCCTTCGAAAACGTTTACATTATTTAAAATGAAATCGCGAACATCAATCTCTGCTTTCCATTTTTCACCTTTAAAGTTTTCCCATGCGTTTTTTACATTTTCTAATATTTGAGTCATCCTAATCTCCTCCATTTTTGATTAGTACAGGAATAAGATTTTTTATATAACAGCTTACACACTTAGAATACTACTTTTTTGCGAAAGTGAACGAAATAGTTGTGACATGTTTGTGAAATGTTGAGCAAACTACTGTATGCATAGTGTTAACTTCACTCAAAAGTCTTTATAATTAACCCTTTCTTTAATTGTATTTTTTTGGTATCCTTATATACGAGTCCTATTTTGTAATATAAGAACAATACCCATTGTAGAGCTGTAATACTCTTATCTCCTAATCTGTTATAGTTTTTATAACGGAACAAAAAAGTGTACATATGTTGTACACTTTTTTTGTTACCTATAAAACATCTCTTTTTCTATTTCCATCATAGAATCCACCCCGACTGCCCTTTAATGCAATTAATTGCTCTAATCCTTCGATATGATCACCAATAATTCGAAGTACAGCTGGAGGATGTCCTATTTTTGCAAAATGTTCACTAGGACGAATACGGTTCATTTTATCGACCTCAACACGACTGACACATGCAATTTCGAATCCTGAAAGAACAGCTTTCACTTGCGCTACACAAGGTGACAGTAAAGATCTATATCCTATTGCTTTCAAACACGTCTTACTAAATGCATTAGGTACGGCAATAAGAGAGCCTACTCCTAAATCTTTTCTATCACAAGCTAAATTTAACGCATATTTAAATGCAGTTACGAGATGAAGTGGTACTCTTAAATCTAAATAATGATTTAGATCATTTAATGCGACATCTTGCCCATCTGCAATAGCTTTTGCAAAAGGATATAGCTCACTAGCTGGAATAACAAAATCACCGTCTATAAATAACACAATTTCTCCTTTTGCAAAATAAGTTCCAAGCGAACGCCCCACATCGTTTCCGAGTGCTTCTTTATATATAATTGTTGTTGCTCCTTTTTCTTTTGCAATTGTTGCCGTTTTATCTGACGAACCATTTACAACAACGATGATTTCAAAAGGTTCAATTTTACGAAGCTCCTCTATAACGTTTCCAATTGTTTTCTCTTCATCTTGTACAGGAATAATTACCGATAATTGCTTTCCTTTATACAAATTAGATGTAACGCCCCATCCTTGATAAAAATCTTCAAAATTTAAAGTATGATAGACACTCTCTCTTTTCCGATTTCCATCATAATATCCTCCACGCTCATCGCTGCCTATTATCCGCTCCGCTACAGCTTCTATATGGTCACCTATCATTCGTTTTTCAGCTTGTGCAAGATCTGTGCCATATGCTGCATGCTCGAGTGGCCGAAATTTATTCGGCGTAATAACGTCAATTGCACAATGACGACTAATTTTCCATTTACTTTGTGCTAAGCGTAAATGAGCTACAATAGGATTAACAAAACATTCATATCCAATACTTTGAACGACTTCTTTCGTCAACGCATGAGGTACAGATAATAAAGAATCAATTTTTAATTCTTCGCGCTCTAACATTGCATTTAATATTTGGCGCCATACTGTAACGGAATGTGGTTTTTGTTTTTTTAAAAATAATGCATCCAAATTATTTAAAACGATGTCAGCCTGATCATGTAAAATCGGATTAAGAAATAATCGCAATTTTGAAGTTTGAATAGCGAAATCTCCATCTATAAACAGTAATACATCACCTATCGCATGTTTTGCACCAACTGCGCGGCCAACGTCGTTACCAAGTGACTCTTTATTCTGAATTACTCTACATCCTAAACTCTCAGCAACCCCTTCTGTACCATCATTGCAACCATTAGCTACTACAATAATCTCTACTGGATTGAATGGCTTTACCGATTGAATCACGTCTGAAATCGTATCCACTTCATTACATACGGGAATAATAACCGATAATGACTTAGCCATTGTTTTCTTCACGAAACCATTTAATAGTTTCTTTCAATCCTTGTTCCCACGTTATTGTCGCTTGAAATTGAACAAGTTCTCTTAATTTTGTTACGTCTGGTCTTCTATTTGGAATTTCCTCAAAACCATGTGGATATACTTTTTCAAAAGGAACTTGTACAATTTTTGAAGAAGAATTTGTTAGTTTTTTGATTACTTCTGCTACTTCTTTAATATTTTTTTCATTCTCAGAACCTATATTAATAATCTCACCATTTACATTCTCATCCATTGCTCGAATCGTTGCCTCTACTGCATCACTTACGTACGTAAAGCAACGTGTCTGCTTTCCATCGCCATATACGAGAATGTCTTCACCTTGCAAAGCCGCCCGGATAAATCGTGGGATTACCCCTGCATACGGACCATCTTTCGCTCTTGGACCATAAATATTAAAATAACGAACAATCGTTACCGGCAAACCTTCTAATGCGTATCCTAAACATAATGTCTCTTCTAACGTTTTACAAACTGCATAACTCCAGCGTATTTTAGAAGTTGCCCCGTATAATCGATCTCCTTCTTCAGAGAAAGGTGGCTTGCCCTTACCATATACTTCTGAAGTAGACGCAAAGACTACTTTTTTCTTGCCTTTTAATGCTGCTTGTAAAATGTTTCTCGTTCCATCAAAATTTGTTTCAATGAGTTCTATACTTTTTTCCATTGTCGTTTTAACACCTAAAATTGCTGCCAAATGGAATACTACATCGTGTTGATTTACTAATTCATCGATTGCCTTTTTGTCTAAAACACTGATTGGAATAACTGGAATCTCTTTCATTAACTCATTATGATATTTATTTTTCCCTTTATAGAAGTTATCCACAATTGTGACTCCATAACCTCTTTTCACTAATTCTTCAGCTAGATGTGATCCAATAAATCCTGCTCCACCTGTAATTAAACATTTCTTACTCATGCACTCACCTTCTTTATAATTCCACGTGTATCGATTACTCGCTTTATTCTTTTAAAAAGCTCCCAATCGATATTAGAGTGATCAGTTAAAATTAATATACAATCTGCTTGTTTAACCTTTTGTTCATCCAAGGAAACAGATTGATACACCCTATCTCCAATTTCCGCAGAAGAAATATATGGATCATGGTATTCTATCTCGTATCCTTCTTTTATTAGTAATTGAATAATTGGCAATGCTGGTGATTCTCTCAAATCATTTACATCTTTCTTATACGCAATCCCTACAATTAAAACCGTTGCGGGTGATTGCACCATGCCTTTTACCTTTCCGACTATTTTCTCTGGCATTTCTTCATTAATTACATGTGCCGCCTCAATTAATTGACTAATAGCCCCATTTTTCTTTATTCTCCATTGAAAATATAAAGGATCTACAGGAATACAATGTCCTCCTATTCCTGGTCCTGGCCAATACGGAGTAAATCCAAACGGTTTTGTAGATGCAGCTTCAAGCGCCTCATAAAAATTAATATTCAAACTTTCACATAGCATATTTAACTCATTTACTAACGAAATGTTAACTAAGCGCTGAATATTTTCAAATAGCTTACACATCTCCGCTACTTTTGGAGAACTAACAGGAACAACTACATCGAAGATAGTGCTATACAAATCCTGTACCTTTTGTTTACATTGTTCTGTTTGTCCACTAATAACCTTTGGAATCGATTGAACTGAATATTGACTATTTGCCGGATCAATTCTCTCCGGTGAATAACCAATATAATAATCTACTCCTACCTTTTTACCAGTTTGAGAAATAATAGGAATGATAACTTCCTCAAGTGTACCTGGATATGTGGAGCTTTCAAAAATGAAGGTTTGTCCTTTTTGAAGGTTTTGTTGTATATAATGCGAAGCTGAAATGAGAGCACTTAAATCCGGTTCTCTTTGCTCATTAATTGGAGTCGGGACAGTAACAATAACATAATCACTCTTTTGGAACTCAGTAACACCTTTATCTGGTGTATTTACTAGTAAGCTTTTTTTAGTTAATAAACTTTGTAACTCTTTAGAAGAAACATCTGGAATATAACTTTCTCCTTTTATAATCGATTCTATTTTCCTAGTATCTTTATCTAGTCCAAGTACTGTATATCCTCTTTCTGCGAAATGGACCGCTAAAGGAAGACCAACATACCCTAATCCAATAATAGCTACTTTACTACTAGCATTCATCTGTATTCTTTTCTTCCTTTCTCAATTGTTGAATAATATCTCTATCCCGTTCTCCATCTGTAAAACTCCCGCGTTCGTCTGTATATTGTAATAGATAAGCAATCGCCTCAAGTTGATCACCGAAAATACGGTCAAATGCTGGAATACGTCCATTAACAAATCCATGTTGCTCTGGGCGTACTCGATTTGTTTTTATAACATCTACAAATTGTACTGCTGTAATAGAGAATCCCTCCAAAATAGCTTTCATTTGAGCTAATGGCGGGATAATGAGAGAGTCATATCCAATTTTATCCATTACCTTCTTATGCATAGCATGTGGCACTGCCGTTAGTGAGTTATTCCATAAATCTGGTCGTTTCGCTACTAAATTTACAAAGTATTTTCCCATACTAATTGGATCCGCGGGATGAAACATATCTAATAAACATTGCAAATCATTTAATGCCATATCACTCCCATCTTCAATAGCATGCAAAAAGGGAGTTAGTTTTTTTGCCGGAATAGCAAAATCACCATCAACAAATAAACAAATATCAGCTGTAGCATGCATGGCTCCTATCGCTCGCGCTACATTATGTCCAAGCGCCTCCCCGAATTCAACAACAATAACATTCTCTAGCTGTGCCTGTTTAATAGTCTCGATATCCGCTCCATTCGCAACAACAATAATTTCATCTACTCCTGCTTTTTTCACTTCTTGTATAACAGATTTTATAGTCATCTTTTCTTCTGACACTGGTATAATCGCACTATATTTCGCTTTTTCCTTCTTTAATACAGCTGGTTTATATTTCCCTATAAACTCTCTATCTCTGTTTCCCTCCGAAAAACCACCGCGTTTACCATATATTTCAATTACATATTGCAAAGCACGTAAATGATCACCCATAATACGACTAGTCGCTTTCGGATAAGGAGAACCAGGTGATGTTCCCGTATGCACAGGACGAACCTTATTTGTATGAATTACATCGACCGAAGCCATATCGACAATATCTACTCCTCTAGACATCGCCATCGCTTGAAATAATGCTGGATCTGCTAAATTCCACCACCCAAGTTTCTCAATAACTTCCCTACTCATCGCATGTGGAATTGCGATTAAAGATCCAACAACAAGCTCCTTTTTATTCAAATAGCGATTCAGCATGAATTTTCCAACTGTCGTATAATGTGGTCTCATCTTTAAATAAACCGACCATGTTAAATTATTCACAACAATTTGGTGCCCCTGCCGAATCCCTTTCACGAAACATTGTAACTCTTTACTCTCAATAACGATGTCACCATCTAAAAACAAGACAATTTCACCTTTTGCTTCTCTTGCTCCAATTGCCCGTCCCACATCATTGCCAAGAGAATGTTTATAATAAATCACATGACAATGATGTTGTATTGCTATTTCTTTCGTCCCATCTGTCGATCCATTATCTACTACGATAATTTCATACGGCTTCAGCTTCTCCACTTCTACTAAAACTTGAGATAACGTACTTGCTTCATTATGCGCCGGAATAACAACTGATACTCTCATACTTGTATCACGCTTACCCTTCCAAGCGAACATAGGCAATAATAGGAGTACGCACAATTACATCTTCCGGTGGTCCATAGGAAGGAGAAGTACGAACACTTACTGCCCCGTCTGTCACAGATAAAAGAATGCCTGCAACAATTTCTACAGCTGTCACAACTTGCACTAACTCACCAACATGGTTACGCAGTTCATCAGTAAATAACATATATAACTCTCCTTTCTTACACTTCTTTAATTGATATAATACTTGTAAATGGTAATAAAACTTCAGTTCCTATTCCTTCTTGCAGTATTAAGAAATCGTCGCCAACTGCTACAATAACACCTGTTAACTGCCCAACCGTCACAGTAATTTCGACGTTTTTACCTAAATATTGCTTTGCAATTTCTTTAAACGGTGATGTATTACATTCTTTTAAAATGTTACAAATAATCGATTGAAATTGACTTGATTTAATAAATTCTTCTGTAGCTTGCTTAGAATTTCTTTGAATAAATCTCGCAAAATTTTGCGAAAATAAAAGTCGTTCCACAGCAGGCAGTAACTTGTCATCTAAAAAATAACCTAATTGTCTATTAAACAGTCGGGATAATTTATGCCAATATTTTCTGAACAGACACATACACTTCTCCTCCTATTTATTTTTAAAATATAAAAAATACATTCATACATCTTAATGTATACAAAGCAGGCTTTTTATGTGATAGGTAAGACATACATTTTTCAAAGAAACAAGAATTTTTAACTAAATAAAAAAGATAGACGGTATCCCATCTATCTTTATAAGTATTTTAATTTTTAATTGTAACAATGGCAGCTGTACTGTAATAAACCGCTCGTGGTAATTCTGCCTGTTCACTGATAGAAGCTGTAACAAGAGAACCACCGCTTGCCGAAAAATACTTAACAGCTTCTAACGGAATACCATCTTCTTTCACATCAATATGCGTGCCATCTCGCCAGTCTATTTTCTGCATTGTTGCTGAAAGGTCCCCAGTCACTTTACCAAATTCTTTACCATCCACCCCTAAAAAGATCCATTCCCATTTTGTTAAACTTAGTACTTGTTTCAATTCCCCAATTTTCTTTCCATCCATATTCGAAAAAATATAGAAGTTGCGTACTCCCATATTCTTTTGAACACGCAACAATCTTTCTCCTGAGTGATTATATAAATAAAATTGTTGCTTATGTAGTCCTTTAAAAAGAAAAGAGAGTACAGCTTGCCATACACTTTGAATAGCAAAATCATACTCTTCTTTTAAAAACCCTACTGTATTTCCTTCTAATCCAAAGTACGTTATTACTTGAAATATCCCTACCTCTTTACGAACAACAAATTTTTGTTGCTCAAATAATTCAGAAGTCTCTATATTATAATTTTCCTGTTTAAGTATTTTTGATCTTCGTTTTTCTATAAAGCTATATATCAATAATCCAAATACTGGTAGTACAATACCTATTAATTGCAGATTGTCTTTCTCTGAAGTGAATAGCATCCCTTTTTTATATTCCATCACTAATCCAATTGCAACGATAATCCATACAATGACAGATACAAAAAAAATACGTTTCGCATTACGTGCGTGATGCTTATGTATACTCATATCCCGTCCCCTTTTCCATTTATCCCGCTATTTGCCGGGCAGTAAGACCCACACTTCAAAATTCGGCGAAAGCAAAGAAGTTAGGTGGGTGATCGACTGCCCGTAAAAGCCCGATTGGTGAAGGCTAATAATCAGTGGGGGATGAAGAAAATCCCCACTGATTAAAGTTTCACTTTATTTCATTATCCCATTGCACATACACTTCCTCAATAAAAAAAGACTATCCAAAAATGAAGTGCACCCCAATTGTTAGACACATAATTAACAATTGGAGGTGCATTTTTTATGGCTAAATTTTCTTCAAAAGATAAAATACAAGCAGTAAAACGATATCTAGAAGGTACGGAAGGCGGAAAAACCATTGCTAATTCTATAGGGGTTCATCCTAGAGAACTTTATCAATGGATTAAACGGTTTGAATTTTCAGGGGAAAAGGCGTTTGAAAAACGCTATACAACTTACTCTCTCGAGTATAAACTAGATGTAATTCATTATATGAATGAAAATGGGACATCTCTGAGAGAAACAGCTGCTTTTTTTAATATTCCTTCTTGCGAAACACTCCGAAAATGGAAAGTAGCATATGAAACAGAAGGATTAGATGCCCTAAAATCAAAGAAAAAGGGGCGTCTAACCATGGCCAAAGAAAAAGCTAAGCTACAACATTTAAAACAAAACGAAGTATCTCTTGAAGGTTCTATAGAAGCGCTACAAGCAGAGAATGAACGTCTGCGTATGGAAAATGACTATTTAAAAAAGTTGAATGCCTTAGTTCAAAAGAAGAAAACATCACAGACCAAGACAAAGCGCAATTGATTTATGAATTAAGGCATAAATACAAGGTCGTTGACCTTGTGAAAGTCGCTAATATCGCTCGTAGTACGTACTATTACTGGATGAAACAAGCGAAACGTCCAGATAAATATAAGAAAGTTAAAGAATTAATTAAAGAGATCTTTAGTGAGAATTTTGGGAGGTATGGTTATCGTCGTATTACATTGGAATTACGTAATCGAGGCCATGCATTAAATCATAAAACCGTTCGACGTTTAATGAATATCCTGGGATTAAAATGTCTTGTTCGATTAAAAAAATATCGTTCATATAAAGGGACTGTCGGGAAATTCGCTCCTAATATTTTAAAACGTAATTTTCACGCATCAAAACCAAATGAAAAATGGGTAACAGATGTGACGGAGTTCCACTTACATGGTAAAAAACTATATCTATCACCCATTTTAGACTTATATAACGGAGAAATTATAGCTTACAATATAGAACATAGACCTGCCTATTCCCTTGTTTCTAAAATGTTGAATAAGGCGTTTCAACGTTTGAATGATAAGGAAACTCCTATTTTACACTCGGATCAAGGTTGGCATTATCAAATGCGACAATATCATCAGTCGCTTAAAAAACATAACGTTATCCAAAGTATGTCCCGTAAGGGAAATTGCTTAGATAATGCAGTCATGGAAAATTTCTTTGGCTTATTAAAGTCTGAATTACTTTATCTTAAAGAGTTTGAAAGTATGGAACAATTTAAGCAAGAACTAGAAACTTATATTCATTACTACAATCACAAAAGAATTAAAACAAAACTAAAAGGATTGTCCCCTGTGCAATACAGAGTTCAATCCTTAGTAGCTGCTTAATATATTTGTCTAATTTTTTGGGTTCAGTTCAAAAAGACAGTCTTTTACACTTCAATATTTCGCAACATCGTATAAATGTCGTTATTCACTTTACCAAATGATTTAATGTTATTTTGAATGTTAGATAATAAAACAACATATACACTACCATTTTTACTAAAACCATTTAAACAATTCCAACCTGGCATTACACCGTGATTTGAATAGCTTCCTGGATCTACATACCAGCCAAATCCGTAATCTTTTTTCACGGCAGTAAACATTTGATTATAACTCTCTTTTGAAATTAATTTTCCAGAGAAGAGTGCTTCATTAAATAAATATAAATCATGTGCGCTCGTATATATATCACCACAACCATATAGTTGTGACATGCTCGGAATATTAGGTGTTGTCATATTGTTATTCACTATTTTATAACCCGTTGATGGGAATCTTGTTTGTTCCAACGCTGTTCCAAAACCAGAATGTTTCATACCCGCAGTCGCAAAAATATGCTGTTTTATATATTCTTCGAGCGACTGTCCACTTACCTTCTCAGCAATGTAAGCAAGTATAGAATAGTTTGAATCAGAATACTTCCATTTCTCTCCCGGACTCCCAATACGCTTTTGCTTTCCTATTCGTTTAATCAATTCTTCATGAGAAATATCCTCTGTCCCCTGCTCATACTCTGGAATTCCTGATGTATGTGTTAATAGATGTTTTAACTGTATGCTATTACCTTGAGGAAAGTCTGGAATATACTTTGTAACTGTATCCTCTACTTGTAACTTATTTTGATCTTTTAATTGCATAATAGCAGTCGCTACAAACGCTTTTGAAATAGAACCAATATAAAAGGTCGTCTCTGAATTATTCGGCACTTGATTCTCTTTATTAGCCATGCCGTATCCTTTATTCACAAGAACTTTCCCATTCTTCACAATAACAGCTGTTCCACTAAATCCCATGCTCTGTAAATATTGATCCAATTGAGCATTTTCATTAATTTCTTGAGGTGGTCCCTCAGCAGGCTTCTCCACAGCTTGCGCTTGCTTCACTTGTTCTTCCTGCTCTTTTTGTTTTTGTGCTTCTTGCTTCTTTTTTTCTTCTTCTTTCTTTTTTAGCTCTTCTTGTTTTTTCATTTCTGCTGCCGCTTTTAAAGTTTCCTCTTTCTTATTATGCGCAACAATTTTTGTATACATGAAATATACAAGTGATAATAGTAAGACGAGAATGATTGTTCTTTTTATGTATACAATCGGCCGACGTGCTTTCCCATTCGCATTATTTTTTTCCTGATCCATAATTGCCTTTTTCCCCTTATTTACCGATAATTTACTTTTAATTTCCACCTATATTTTGGATAATCTATTCTATAACATCACTACTTTATCACGCACTGTACATATAACCAACCTATATGTACAAAAAAGAAAAAGAAAATTTACAAAAGTAAGATTCCCGTTAAATTTTTAACATAAAAAAAGAGGATATCCTCTAAAAACTGATATTATCAGTCTTTTTGGATATCCTCTTATTTAATTATTTATACGTGTTTTTTCATATCATCGGCAACAGATTCAACATTTGTACCTACGATAACTTGTACACTTGTGTTACTTAATTTCATAACACCTTTCGCACCCGCACGTTTTAATGCAGCTTCGTTTACTTGACTAGCATCTTTCACTTGTAAGCGTAGACGTGTTGCACAGTTATCAATAACTGTTAAGTTGTCTTTTCCACCTAAAGCTGCTACGTAAGTTTCACCAATTGAACCTGCAACTGGTGCATCACCCTCTTCAACTAACTCATCGTCATCTTCACGACCAGGAGTTTTCAAGTCAAACTTCTTAATTAAGAAGTAGAATACTACAAAGTAAATTACTGCGTAAATTAAACCGATTCCCGCTAGCAATACTGGTTTCGTTGCAATACCAAAGTTTAAGAAGTAATCAATTGCACCGGCACTAAATGTGAAACCATCGTGAATGCCAAGTGATGTTGTTACGAATAAAGAAATACCTGTTAACACGGCATGAATACCATATAATACTGGTGATAGGAACATGAATGAGAATTCAATCGGTTCTGTAATACCAGTTAAGAATGAAGTCAATGCTAGGCCACCTAACATACCTGTAACCATTTTACGTTTTTCTGGTTTAGCAGCTGCAATCATTGCGAAACATGCTGCTGGTAAACCGAACATCATAACTGGGAAGAAACCAGTCATAAACATACCTGCTGTTTTATCCCCTGCAAGGAAGCGAGCAATATCACCATTTACAACGTTACCTGCTGCATTTGTAAAGTCACCAAATACGAACCAGAAGTATGTGTTCATTACATGGTGTAAGCCAATTGGAATTAATAGACGGTTTAATAAACCAAATAGACCTGAACCAACTGCACCTAAATTAACAATTCCATGAGCCAATGCATCGATGCCATTTTGAATTGCTGGCCAAATTTGTGCGAATAGAATTCCTAATATTAGCATCACAACCGATGTAACAATCGGAACGAAACGTTTTCCAGCAAAGAAACCTAACCATTCTGGAAGTTTAATCTTATGGAATTTATTATAAAGGAATCCTGCTATAACGCCGACAATAATACCACCTAAAACTTTCATATCCACTTTAGTCGATAATTCGGCGGCCTTAGATACTTGTGTCATTGTATCTGCCAGCTTAGCTGGATCTATATTTGCGCTATTACCTATTAAATCTTGAACTTTACCTAATTTATCTTGTAATTCTACAGTAGAATATCCCTTACTAAGTGCATCAATACTGTTTTTCATAACCAGATAACCAATTGCACCTGCAAGACCTGCTGCACCACTACCATCAACTGAAAGACCGATTGCAATACCAATTGCAAAAATAAGTGCTAAATTATCAAAAACCGCTGCGCCGGCCTGTGCCATAACAGGAATATCAAATACATCTGGTTGCCCTAAACGAAGCAATAATCCTGCTGCTGGTAGTACGGCAATTGGAAGCATTAGCGCTTTACCAATACGTTGTAAAAACTGCAACATTTTAATTCCCCCTATCAAATTTATGAAATCGTTATCATTATAAGTACGCTTTAGAAAACGCTTTCTATTTACATAACCATAATAACATATAGTTGTATAGATGTGTAGTTTTTATTTCCGAACTTTTTATGGATAAGTTTTCTATTTCCAAACTGTTATATAAAAGGGGAATTCTCCTCTTTTATTACAGAATAATCTAAACTAAAGACCCACTATAGAACATGTAACTTTCGTTTTATCATTCCACTTTTTCATGTTATTATTTATTTCCGAGCATATCGGGAAAAGTAAACTTAGTTAATTCGAAATAGGAGCGTTGGTACTATGCAGTGCATTGAAACAAACAACTTACAACAGTTGTTAGAACAAGTAAAACCATATACGAAAAAAGGAAAACTTGCTACTTATATCCCCGAACTAGGAAATGCAAATCCAGACGATTTAGGGATTGCCATTTTCCATAAAGAAACAGAATATATCCATGCTGGTAACTCACAGACATTATTTACTCTTCAAAGTATTTCCAAAGTAATTACACTTGCACTTGCCCTTTTAGATCGCGGTGAAGAATATGTATTTTCTAAAGTTGGAATGGAACCAACTGGTGACCCATTCAATTCTATTATTAAGTTAGAAACGACAAGTCCTTCCAAACCTCTTAATCCAATGATTAATGCGGGAGCATTAGCTATTACAAGCATGTTAGCGGGACAAGATAACGAAGAAAAAATGGAGCGCATTCTTCATTTTGTACGTGAAATAACAGATAATCCTACTATTAATTATTCTTCTAAAGTTGCCAATTCAGAATTAGAGACGGCTTACTTAAATCGTTCACTTTGTTACTATATGAAACAAAATGGAATTATCGATTGTGACATTGAGGAACTTATGGATTTATACACTCGTCAATGTGCAGTTGAAGTAAACTGTATTGATTTAGCACGTATTGGCTTAATTTTTGCAATGGACGGATATGATCCATATAAGAAAAAACAAATTATCCCTAAACATATTACGAAAATCTGTAAAACATTTATGGTTACATGCGGTATGTATAACGAATCTGGTGAATTTGCAATTCGCGTTGGTATCCCTGCAAAAAGCGGTGTAGCTGGTGGTATTTTCGGTTGCGTAAAAGGCGAGATGGGTATCGGCATTTTCGGGCCAGCTTTAGATGCAAACGGAAATAGTATCGCTGGTTTTAAAATTCTTGAACTTCTTTCTGCTCAAGAAGGTTGGAGCATTTTTTAATTGGGCGGTATCCTGCTAATATAGCAGGATTTTTTTACGGAAAATTCATTGTTACTGGTCATCAATATCCTTACGAAAACAGTACTGAAAGTTTCTCTTTATTATGCATATTTGCTCCCCCCTCCTGAATAGTATAGTACAACCTAGCGCTATATGTGGAGGTGTAAAAGATGAAACTAATATTTCAAATGGCGAAACAACCTGTTCTTGAAAAAACAATTGTTCTTTTTATATTGAGTATTGTAGAAAGCTTAAAGCTAAAAGTTGTTTCACTCGACGAAGCTCACCGATACATATTCAATTTAGAAGTACTTGAACTATTAATGGATCGAAACATCGATGATCAAGTACTAGAGCTTATACATTTCGGAATGGGACTCGAAGATATTCATCATGTACTCCCTGAAGAACTTGAGCATAGTATTGAGGAACTAAAATGGCTTTGTATCCAAGTTTTAAGTGAATATAGTATGCACGAAGAATCGGAACAATTAATTGAAGATATACGCTAAGAAGCACCTTTGTAGGTGCTTTTTATGTTTATTAAGAAATAAATATCCGATGTCGATATATGAAATTTATTCAAGTATTTCCGAGGAAATGCTCGAACATTGCCTTTCTATGTTTACAACAACTGATCTATCCCAATAAGAATTAATAATACGCCTGCAATTATCGTCGCCCATTTCCCTAAGTATTCAGCTAAAAATCTTTTTCCTATATATGAAAAGCCACTAATACAAATGAAACTAAACACCCCAGAAATACATGCCGTAAGCCACAGATTCAAATTTGTTACTCCAGCATCAAACCCACCTGCAATATTATTAATAGATAATGCCACCCCTAAAACAAGAGCCTCAGAAAAACTAATTGTTTTCGATCCATCAAAATCTGCTTTTTCTGGATCACGTAAAATCCCCAAAAGTACACTACCATCTTTAGATTCTATGGTGTCCTTTTTACTCAAGAAAGGCTGACATAAAATAAACACTCCGATTATCCCTAAAACAATTGCTCCAATCAGGTTTGCTGTAAACTCTGAAATAAATAATGCGATCCAATTCCCCAAAAAACCAGCTAATAAAGTAAATAAAAAACCAAAAAATGCGATGATAAAATTGTTAAACCACGAAATACGAATTTTACGAATGCCATATGCAATCCCAACACCTGCATTATCTAAATTAGAAGCAATTCCGATTAAAAGAATTGAAAATATACCTGCCGTACTCATAAACAGTCACCCCTTTTTCTCACTTCTCAATGCATATTATGAAAATGTTGAGCAACTGTGCCTGTCTGTTTCATATACTTGTAATAAATGCTCAACATTTTTTCAACAATAAAAAGGGGTGCCTTCACTATGCCTAAAGAAAACCCAAACGATCGGCTTGGTAAATTAATCAAAAAGCTTTTAAAAGAACGTGCCTTATCCATGCGCCAACTAGGAATACTTACAGATATTGATCCAGCAACAATCTCAAGAATTATGAATGGTAAACAACAACCAAAACAAAAACATCTACAAAAATTTGCAGAATGTCTGCAAGTTCCGCCTCAATTGTTATTTGATGAAATGTATCCTAATTCTCCTCACATAAATAAAGAAAAGACGGATATGTATACATCTCTTGATACAATTCAGCAAACTTTACAATCCTCTAACTTATTCGACTTCGATTACACAACAACTCGCGTAAAACAAGAACTTGAAACTTATGAACGCTATGCTCAAACAACAGAAGGTGAAAAACGTATTCATGAAAGTTTTTCGAGCAAGTTAGAACAGATTGATAGTGCAGGCCCTTTCATTGAACAATTAACAGATATGTATCAACAATTTTGTAATGAAACCATTTCAAAAGAAGAACGTGCAATTCTTGGGGGTGCATTACTGTATTTCATTTTATCGACCGACATTATACCCGACTATCTCTTTCCAATTGGCTATTTAGATGATGCAATTGCTGTTGAATTAGCAAAAGAGAAATTAATTGAACTAAAACGAAAGACATAGAAAAATAAAGTAAAACTTTAATCAGTAGGGGTTTTGTTCATCCACCACTGATTATTAGCCTTCACCAATCGGGTTTTTATGGGCCGTTGATCTCCCACCTAACTTCTTTGCTTTCCCTGAATTTTGAGATGGGGGGGCTTACTGCCCGGCGAATAACGGGATAAAAAACTATTTCAGCTGTTGTTTAAGTTCAACTCTGAAATAGTTCACTAAAAAATCGTACAAGTTGCAGACCCGTACGATTTCAATATACAAATCTATTTTTTCGTATGACACCATTCATATATGAACGTCGTTATTACTTTTGTAAATTCAATTAACTGTTCAACTTCAACTTTCTCATTTACAGAATGGGCCTCTTCTAGTGTACCTGGCCCATAAATAATGGCTGGGATATGAAATTCACTAAACCACCCACCATCCGTTACTGTTGCAGACATATCTAAAATTGCATTTTTAGATAAAATAGATTCATGTACCGCACTAAGAGTTTTTACAGCTACATGTTCACTATCTACTTCTAAAGAAGGAAAAATTTCACCACGATCCACAATCATCGACTCTCCGCCCCACTTAAATTGCGGTGGATTTTCACTTAACCATGGATCAGCAGCTGCTACTTTTCTTATATACGCTTCTATTTCTTCTATTATTTGTTCATGCGTTTCGTTTGGATAGAAGTGTACTGTTATCCACAATCGGCACTCATCAGCAATAAACGCTGCATGCCGGCCACCTTCAATAACAGCTGGATTAATTGTTGTTGTTCCAGGTGGATAGCCTTCATACGTTTTCATGACTGCCCAGTGGCGCTCCAGTTCTTGTAAGCTTTGCACAATTTTCATCATTTTTTCAATTGCACTCGCTCCAAATAGACGTCCTCCGGCATGAATCATTTGTCTACGTGTTGCATCATGAAACGTTCGCGGGCTTTTCACAGTAATCCATCCAGTAATTACGCCCCCCTGTCCTTGCATATGTAAATTGCTCGTATCCACTACGACTGCAAAATCAGCATCATAACCACGTTTACAACATTGAAGTGTTCCTGCTTCTCCTACTTCTTCTCCAATTACTGATTGAAATATTAGATCACCCGGCAATTCAATCCCCGCTTCTTCTAAAAGCTGAATAGCAAATAAGGATCCAGCTAATCCACCTTTCATATCTGCCGCGCCTCTTCCAACTAACCAGTCGTCTTTTATAAACGGCTCAAACGGATTTGTTTCCCATGCCTCATCTATCGACACTTCAGCTACATCCATATGTCCATTAATAATAAGACTTTTATATGTCCCGCTTTCCGTCCCTTTTTTTACACCAACAACGTTCGGGTCATTCGGATATACATCCCATTTATCAATACTAAAATTTCGTTTTCTTAGAAAATCTGCAACAAACTCTTGTGCTTCATTTGTATTTCTCGCTGGTGGCGCTGGTGTTTCAAAACGAATTAATGTTTTTGTAAGTTCGAGCAATTCCTCTTTCCTTGAATCTATTTGTTTTAACAACTGCGAAATTTCTGGATTCATCGCTAATTCCCCTTTGCATACGTAGTGTGTTTCCAGCTTTATTTTCACAAAAAAAGAGACTGTTTACAATTTTACAGTCTCTAAATGACTCACTATTATAAAGTGAAACTATAATCAGTGGGGAGGTTCATCCCCCACTGATTATTAGCCTTCACCAATCGGGCGTTTACGGGCAGTTTATCTCCAGCCGAATTTTGAAGTGGAGTTTTACTGACCGTTAATGCGGGGTAAACTTTCTAATTCAGTTGTGTTTGTCTTTTCAATATGTTCTACGCTACTTCTCTTATTTCTGGTAGCGCGATAAAACAGTAAACAAACAATCATAAATGGAATACCACAATATAAAGCCATTCTTTGTTCAGGAATAAAAGCCATGCCAACAATTACTGTTAAATTTAATACTAACGCAAGAAGTGGAACAAATGGATACAATGGTGTTTTAAATTTCAAATCCTTAATATCCCCGCCCTGCTTTACGTATGTCCTTCTAGCTAATAAGTTAGATAAAGCAATCGATGCCCAAACTAATATTGCTCCGAACCCTGCAATTGAAAGAAGCCATAAATAAACTGTATCTTCCGCATAAATACCTGATAATAATGAGAGGCATCCTACAATCGTGCTTACAATCAACGCATAAATAGGAACACCGTTTTTAGATAACTTACCAAAAATCGTGCTAATCATTCCTTGATTAGACATAGACCATAGCATACGGGAAGTTGCATATAATCCTGAATTCGCAACCGATAATACCGCTGTAATAATAACAAAATTTATAATATCAGCCGCATAGGGAATACCAATTTTATCAAATACGACTACAAATGGACTTTCTATTACGCCTGCTTGCTGCCAAGGAAATAGTCCTGCAAGAATAAAAATAGATAGTACAAAGAAAACGAGTATGCGCCAAACTGTATTATTAATTGCCTTCGGGATCGTTTTCTCTGGATTTTCACTCTCACCAGCTGCAATTCCAACTAGTTCTGTTCCTTGGAAAGCAAAATTAACTGCAATCATTGTAATTAAAATTGCTGATAATCCATTTGGAAACAACCCTCCATAATCAGTAAAACTAGAAAACATCGGTGCTGGTTCGTTTCCTTTCATATCTAGAAAACCGAACATCGCTGCCCCGCCCAAAATAATAAATGCAATGATTGTAATTACTTTAATACTTGCAAACCAAAATTCAACTTCCGCAAAACTTCTTGAAGATAACGCATTAATAGCAAAGAGCAGTACTGCGAACACTACACACCAAATCCATGACGGTACATCGGGAAACCAGCGTTTCATCAAAATACTAACTGCAATTAATTCAATGCCTATCGTAGCAGACCAGTTTAGCCACGACATCCAGCCGACTACATAACCCGCTGCAGGCGAAATGTGCTTTGTTGCATACGTTTGATAAGATCCTGCATCAGGCATTGCAACCGCTAACTCTCCTAGACAGAGCATCGTTAAATACATAACAAACCCGCCAACAAGATACGCTATAATCGCTCCTCCAGGTCCAGCTTCATGAATTGTATAACCAGATCCTAAAAAAAGACCCGTACCAATAACCCCTCCGAGTGCAATCATAAATATGTGCCGACTTTTCAATTCCCTTTTTAATCCTTGGCTTTGATCCATCACATAAATCCCCCCTTTTCATTTTTTAAAACCCATTAATTGTAAGCGCTTTTAAAATTCTTCATCGTAAAATTAATTATTAAAAAGTGCAAAATACATATCACTTATATTAATCACTACCTGTTATTAAAAGGTCATCCCTTACTGTTATTAATAGTTTTTGATCAGCGATAGCTTGTCCTTCTACCACTTCTAAAGATTCGATATAACCACTGATGCCTACCTTAATTTCTACTTTCTGTTTATCTATCGTTTCAATTAACGCTAATTTCTCCCACTCATATACGTAAGAACTTTCAGTAACAAATAATTTCTCTACTTTCCCGTAACAAGGACTATACACGCCTTCTATAACCGTCTTCACTTAATAAATTCCTCCTCTTAATTAATTTGCACTGAAATGTCGCATACCCTATGAAAAGTTCTAATTCATCCACTCCTTTCATTTAAAGATTTCAATTATTATTTATGCAAGATACGTACCAACCTCAATATCTATATAAAAATTAAGATTTCGTACAAAAAAATCTACATAACCGCAAAATTTTTCTATCATTTAAAAAGTTTTGAAAGAAAATAGCAAAAAAATTTTGCGATTTTATGAGAATTTTAATAAAATTATAAAAAATCAGTCTTCATAGGGTGAAACGAGGAGAAGATGATACATGCATACAGAAGAAATTAATTTTAAACAAATTATTGAAATGAATGCGCTATATGAAGCTTTACTCAATGAACTCGATATCGGGATTCATATTATTAATGAGGAAAGTAAAACGATTATCTATAACCGCAAAATGATGGAAATTGAATCAATGAACCGCTTAGATGTGCTATATAAAAGTCCCTTAGAGGTATTTGCATTTGAAGAAAATAAAAATAGTACTCTTATAGAGGCATTAAAATTTGGAAAAACAAAAAAAAATATAAAACAAACGTATTTTAACAATAAAGGACAAGAAATTACGACGATTAACGATACTTTCCCTATAATAGAAAATGGAAAAATTAAAGGTGCTATTGAAATTTCAAAAGAGATTAGTCACTTAAAGCAACCAATAAAAATGAGCCCTTCTCGAAAACAAAATACTAAATTCACCTTTGACCACATAATTGGTGATTCTGGAGCTATTCAATCAATCATTGCAGAAGGAAAGAGGGTAATTCGTACATCCTCATCTATACTTCTTGTAGGAGAAACAGGGACTGGCAAAGAACTATTTGCACAAAGTATACATAATGAAAGTCAGCGTTCAACAAAACCGTTTATTTCACAAAATTGTGCAGCTATACCTGATACCCTAATGGAAAGCTTATTATTTGGTACGAATCGAGGTGCCTTTACAGGAGCAATAGATAAATCTGGTTTATTTGAAGAAGCAAATGGTGGGACTTTGTTGTTAGATGAAATCAACTCATTAAGCCCAACGCTTCAAGCTAAGTTACTACGGGCTATACAAGAAAAAACAATACGAAGAATCGGAGGCGCACAAGAAAAAGAAATTGATGTTCGTATTATAGCAACTATTAATGAAGACCCTCTTGAAGCTATTGCACACAATCGGTTAAGAGAAGATTTATATTACCGATTAAGCGTCGTTACTTTATGTCTTCCACCTTTACGGGAACGAAAAGAAGATATTCCAGCTCTTGTTCAGCACTTTATCGAAAAGTACAATATTCAATTCGGGCTCAGCGTAACGGATGTAGATGTACATGTAAGAGAATTCTTTTATGTATACGATTGGCCCGGAAACGTACGAGAATTGGAACATATAATTGAAGGTTCAATGAACTTAATAGAAGATGAAAATATCATTACAGCGTTTCATATACCCACTCACTTTCGCGAACGAATAAAAAAAGAATTCAATATGCAACCTTCACTAACTAATTACAATGCTGATACACCTAAAACTTTAAAGCACACGATAGAAGAAATAGAAAAAAACTACATCACTCAAATTCTTAAAGAGAATAATGGTAATATCTCACAAGCAGCAAAATTTTTAGGATTGAGTAGACAAAACTTACAATATCGAATTAAAAAACTTCATTTACAAATATGAAATGAACCTTTCTCCAATCGTAGAAAAATTGGTAAAATATGTTAAACTAAACATATAACATGCTAGAAAGGGGCGATATATATGAGTAATGATAAAAAATTAAAGTTAATACAATACTTATACTTTTTCCCTACTATTCTCTGTATGATGTTATTCATTAATGCCGATGTAAGCAGCTCTCCTTATGCAAAGCTATTAGGAACAATTTTCGGCTCCTTTGCAGCTATTATGCTTGCTGCTTTTTGGAATTTGAAAATACGTATGAAGAAAGAGAAATCTTCTTAACAGCAAAACATAAAAAAATCGAGCCTACACAGCTCGATTTTTTACTGATTAAAACTCAACACTCTCCAAATACAAACCACTTGCCTCAGCAAGACAATTAATTTGATTGCGCTGTTTTTCCTCTAAAATGTTCGGAATTGCTTCAGCATCTAATTGTCCTAATCCAACTTCAATTAATGCTCCAACAATTTTTCGCACCATATTATGAAGGAAGCCGTTACCACTTACTCTAATTTGTACAAATCCTGCCTCTTCAGAAACCTCAAGCGTATATACTTCTCGAACCATAGACTTTTTCTTAGATTTTGCATTTGAAAAAGCAGTAAAATCATGTGAACCAACTAAATGTTTCGCAGCTTTTTTCATGCTTTCCACATTTAATTTTTTATTCACGTGCATGCTGTGTTTACGCATGAATGGGTTCGTATGCTCTTCATTCCAAATCTTATAAAGATATGTTTTCGCCTTAGAGTTGTAACGAGCATGGAAACGATCTGGCACTTCTTCCACACTTGTAATACTAATATCATTTGGTAAATATTGATTTAAATACTTTTTCACTTTATGTTCCACTAACTTCTCATCACTCTTAAAGTTAGCCACTTGATTCAAAGCGTGTACACCAGCATCCGTTCTACTACAGCCGATAATTTCAATTTCTTTCCCGACCATTTCAGATATGACACTCTCAATTTTCCCTTGAATCGTATTATCATTATTACCGAGACGTTGCCACCCTTTATAACGCGCACCGTCATACTGAATCGTTAATTTATAATTGTGCATAGTATTCTCCTTCATAGAAAATATTCCCTCATATCGTGAGGGAATATGAATAAACTTTACTTTTTAACAAGTCTTACTACATTTTCTACATGAGCTGTATGTGGGAACATATCAACTGGCTGCACATATTCCACTTCATAACTCTTCATTAATGCATTCACATCACGTGCTAACGATGAAGGATTACAAGATACGTACACAACTCGTTTCGGCTGTACTTTTAAAATTGTTTCCAATAATTTATCATCGCAACCTGTACGTGGTGGATCGACAACAATTACATCTGGACGCCATCCTTCTTTTACCCACTTTGGTAACCATTGTTCAGCTTTACCTGCTTCATACTTCGTGTTTGTAAATCCGTGACGTTTCGCATTTTTTCTTGCATCTGCAATCGCTTCTGGAATTACATCCATACCACGTACTTCCGCCGCATCATTCGCAAGCCAAAGACCAATTGTACCAACACCACAGTACGCATCTACAATTTTCTCATTCCCTGTTAAAGCAGCTGCTTTTTTCGCTTCATCATATAAAACAACCGTTTGCTCTGGATTCAGTTGGAAGAATGCACGTGCTGATAATTCAAATGATAAATCACCAAGTGTTTCTTGAATTACTTCTTTTCCAGCTAATTTAAATGTTTTGTCGCCAAAAATAACAGATGTTTTACGCCAGTTTACGTTTTGCATAATTGATTTAACAGCTGGCATCTGTTTTTGTACTTCTGCAATAAATTGTTCTTTATTTGGCAGTTCTTCTTTTGTTGTAATAAGTGTAACTTGTACTTCCCCTGTTTGAACTGCAGTACGTGTTACAATTGTGCGTACTAAACCTTTTTGTTTTTTCTCATTGTAAATAGAAACATTTAGTTTTTCTAATATACGTCTTACAACTTTTGTCGCTTCATTCGTTGCTTTATGTTGAATCATACAATGGGCAATATCAATTAACTGATGTGAGTTTTGTTTATATAACCCTGTAATAACTTTCTCGTCTTTACGCCCCACTTGTAATTGACTCTTATTACGATAATGCCATGGATTTTCCATACCAAGCGTCGGACGAATTTTCTCTTCCAAAGTGTTATTCATGTACTTCTCAAATGCTTGTACAACGATATCACGTTTTTGATTTAATTGTTCTTTATAATCTAAATGTTGTAGCTGACAGCCACCGCACTCCTCATATACTGGACATGGCGCTTTCACACGATGTGGTGAAGCTTTACGAACCTTTTTCACTTTCGCTTCAGCGAAGCCACGCTGAATTTTCGTTGTCTCAGCAACGACTTCTTCTCCTGGTAATGCCCCTGGAATGAAAACAACTTGTCTCTTAAAATAACCAACGCCTTCTCCGTTAATCCCAAGACGTTTAATTGTCACAGGAAACGTTTGACCAACTTCCAACTTACTCTCATGTTGCTTTTGTATCATGATTACACCTCTACTCTATACTTTTCCATAAATATAACGCTGCATAACTGCAGTATGGTTCACACTCTTGTTTCACGTTTTCTAAAAATGCATCATCAGGTTTATCATCTAATTGAAATACACCTTGCACTGCACGCTGAATCCCAATGTCCGCTTTCGGAAACATATTTTTCCGCCCAAGCCCAAACATTAAAAAGTTTTGCACTGTCCATGCACCAATTCCCCTAATTGGCAACAATTGTGCTGAAACTTCTTCTTCCGTCCCAGTTTCTATACTCGCTAAATCTAATGTACCACGGGCAATACGTTCTGCTAATCCTACTATATATTCAGCCTTTCGCTGACTAAACTTCTGCTCTCTCAATTCTTCTATTGAAATATTTGCTACTATTTCCGGAGTGGGGAAAAAGAATACACCGTTCTTCTCTGTTCCATACCGTTTCACAAATTGTTCTGTTAGCACAGTAGCAAATTTCAAATTTATTTGTTGGTGAATGATACAGCGAAGAAGACAAGCAAAATAATCAAATTCTAAAATAATTGGAGTATAAGCATATGTTTCAAATAGTGGACGTAATGATGTGTTTAAAAAATGATTTTGTATATCTTGAAACGGTTCATTCCAATGAAAAATGGCCCTCATTCGTTTCATGACTTTCTCCGGATCTCCTGTCTGACTAGAAATCCAAAACTGTGGATTTTGAACAGTACCAATCCCTTGCAAGCGAACAACAACCTGTTCCTCGTCTATACAAAGCGGGACATAAATGACTTTCTCATCTAATTGAATGACGTTGAGAGGATCAAAAGATAAACGTTTTAATACTTCTTCAAAATGATACGGATACTCTAACGTAACATGTTCGCTCCACATACGTTTCCCCATCCTTTTTACACATCATTATAGCATGAGAAAACCGCAAGCATACATGCTTACGGTTGATTGCTTTTCACTAAGTCATCTAGACTTTTAAAATGATACCCTTTCTCGCGCAAATCATCAATGATTTTCGCAAGTGCTTCTGCATTATCTTTTGATATTGCATGAAGTAATAAAACAGATCCTGGATGAATCATCGTCATTACATTGTTATGCGCATATTGCCACCCTCTTTGCTGATCCACTTTCCAATCAAGAAATGCAAGTGACCAAAATACATTATAGTAGCCCATTTCTTTCGTAAGAGCTAATGTTCTTTCACTAAATACGCCGCGCGGAGGACGTACATATTTCACTTCTTTTTGCCCTGTTACTTTTTTTATTTCCTCTGTTACACTCGTTAATTCTTCACGAAGTTTTGCATCGTTTACTGCTGTAAAATCTGGGTGACTCCAAGAATGATTCCCAATAATATGCCCTTCATTTTTCATTCGTAACAACAAATCTTTTTGGGTTTTAATATAATGCCCTGTTACAAAGAAAGTGGCTGGTACCTTCTTCTCTTTTAATACATCTAAAATCTGGCCTGTATAACCATTTTCATATCCATTATCAAATGTTAAATAAATATCTTTTTTCTTCGTATCCCCTAAATAAAATCCGCCATTTTTTTGTAGCAATTCTGTATAAAGTTTCCCTGCATCTGGTACTATTTCATTTTTAGGACGCGGAATTCCCCAGTTATGTGGAGTGTTTGTATAAGCCAATGTTGAAACTGGAACAAGTGCCATCATAATTGAAAAAATGAGACCTATATATAACCATTTATATTTCATAAATAGTCTCCTTTCCATATATAATCGTACCTGTAGTTTCTGTTTCTCTGCTTTCTTTCATGCTGAACATGTTTTTCTATATATACCAAAAAAATGCACCTCGAATCATTCGAGGTGCATTTTTGTTTACTTAAATACTGGCTCTTTAAAGCTCGCTAATTTTTCAAGCGATGTTTTATCAACATCAGCATGTAAACTATTACCATGAGAGTCCATCGTTACAACTGCTTTAAAACTTTCAATGCGTAAATGCCACATTGCTTCTGGAATACCAAATTGTAAGAAATCAACATCTTTCACTTCTTTAATACATTCCGCATAATATTGCGCCGCACCACCAATTGCGTTTAAGTACACGCCGCCGTGTTCTTCTAATGCTGCTAATGTTTTTGCACCCATGCCGCCTTTACCAATTACAGCACGAATACCAAATTTCTTCATAATATCCCCTTGGTATGGCTCTTCACGAATACTTGTCGTTGGTCCTGCTGCTTTAATTTGCCAATTGTCATTCTCGTCTTTCACTACAACTGGACCACAGTGATAAATAACTTGTCCATTTAAGTCTACTGGACAATCGTTATCCATTAAATGTTTATGGATTGCATCACGACCTGTATACATCATGCCATTAATTGTTACAACATCACCAACGCGAAGTTCACGAATTTGCTCTTCTGTAATTGGTGCTTGCAATACAATTTCACGTTGCTCTGTTTTTTCTTGCACTTCTTGCTCCAGTGTATCGTCGCCTTCTTGATATAGCCAATCCATAATTTCTCCTGTTTCAGGATGGATTTTTACACCAAGGCGGCGATATGCCCAACAATTATACGCAACAGATACGTAGAAGCTAGCTGGCAGGCGATTATATACGCCAATTTTACAACCAAGTAAAGTTGTTTCTCCGCCGAATCCCATCGTACCAATGCCAAGCTTATTCGCATTTTCTAATACATATTCTTCAAGTTTTTGTAACTCTGGTACAGGATTGATGTCATCTAATGTACGGAATAATTGATTTTTCGCTAATTCGTAACCTGATGTTCGGTCTCCCCCGATACCAACACCAATTACACCTGCACTACATCCTTGACCTTGTGCTTGATATACAGCATGAAGAAGGCATTTACGAATTCCTTCTAAATCACGGCCTGCGCGTCCAAGTCCTTCTAATTCACACGGTAAGCTATATTGAATATTTTTATTCTCACAACCGCCGCCCTTTAAAATTAAACGTGCATCAATATAATCTTTTTCCCATTGCTCAAACTTAATAACTGGTGTACCTGGTCCTAAATTGTTTCCACTATTGTCTCCAAAAAGAGAATCAACAGAGTTGGGACGAAGTTTACCATCTTTTGTCGCCCGCTCAAGCGCACTATAGATAGCTTCCTTCAGTTTTAATTGATTCACACCAACTGGTGTATAAATTTTAAAAGTTGGCATCCCTGTATCTTGGCAAATCGGCGAGATGTTATCATCTGCCATTTTAATGTTATTCGTAATTGTGCCAAGTGCCATCGCTGAACGAGTCCCTGCGTTTTCTCGCTCTTTCGCTTGTTGAATCGCACGACGAACATCTTTCGGTAAGTTCGTTGACGTTTCAACAACTAGTTGATACATGCTTTCTTGAAGCTTTTCCATTGTTACTTCCCCCTCAATTGTGAACGCTACCAAAACGTTACGAGATGAAAATTCCATCGTTATACTCTTCAGCCCTTTATTTATCCCGCATGAACGGGCAGTAAGACTCCCACCTCGAAATTTGACTAGAGCAAAGAAGTTAGGTTGGAGCCCTACTGCCCGTAAACGCCCGATTGGTGAAGGCTAATAATCAGTGGGGAATAAACTTCCCCACTGATTAAAGTTTCACTTTATTTCATGCTATTAAAGTATAAATGAGATTTTTCACAACTTGATTATACCTTTTTTTCTATATTCCTTCTATTATCCGTACAGAAAAAGGCTACCAATTTTGTATTGGCAGCCTTTTTAATATATTATTCGTCTTTTTTAAATTGCTCACATTTTAATTCTAATTCATCTAACATCGCAAGAAGACGATCTACATCTTCTAACTCTACTTCTTCAGGTTCAATTGTATCAATTACTTCAATGAACATATTTAAACGCTCTTTTAAATATACTAATTGTGTATCTTTATCTTGAATTGCTTTTCCCATGAAGGCACTCTCCTTTTAATTCGAGTTGCTTTTATTATACCGCAAAAATGATTGCTATGGGCATGAAATTTCATCAATTTTGTCACGATTATCCGCTATAATGTAAGCCCTCTCTCTTTTTCCGCTAAAAAGTTTCACTTTATAAAAAGTACATATTCTTCTATTATAGAGAATGGACAAATTGTTATTTCAATAGTCAAAGGAGTATTTCATATGACGATATCACAAAAAATGAAGCCGATTACTCCTTCTTACGATCCATGGGAAGCGTATATGGACCTTGAAGAGTACGGCAAACTACTATTAACAAACGTTGAGTTTACAACGACAACGTTATGCAATATGCGTTGCGAGCATTGTGCTGTTGGTTACACATTACAGCCGAAAGATCCAAATCCGCTTCCGATGGAGCTTTTATTAAAACGATTAGATGAGATTCCTCATTTACGTTCTTTAAGTATTACTGGCGGAGAACCTATGCTTTCAAAGAAATCCGTCGACAACTATGTAACACCACTCTTAAAATACGCTCATGAACGAGGCGTTCGCACTCAAATCAACTCAAACTTAACTATAGATTTAGCACGTTACGAACAAATTATTCCTTATTTAGATGTGCTGCATATTTCTCATAACTGGGGAACAATTGATGACTTCGTTGAAGGCGGATTTGCAATGATGGAGCGTAAACCTACTTATGAACAACGTGCAAAATTATTCGAACGAATGATTACCAATAGTAAAGCTCTATCCGATGCAGGTGTACTCGTATCAGCTGAAACGATGTTAAACAAAAGAACTCTACCACACATTGAACATATTCATCGTCAAATCGTTGAGGAAATGGGTTGTAAACGTCATGAAGTGCATCCGATGTATCCAAGTGACTTCGCTAGCACACTTGAAATTTTAACAAAAGACGAAATTCGAAAAGCTATTGAACATTTATTAGAAATTCGTGACGAAAATGTATGGATGTTATTTGGAACATTACCTTTCTATGCATGTAGTGATGATGAACGCGATTTAGCTACATTTAAGAAATTACATGAAAGTAAAAATGTAACTGTACGTAATGATCCAGATGGCCGTTCTCGTTTAAATGTAAATATTTTCGATGGAAATATTATTGTGACGGACTTTGGTGATGTTCCGCTTCTAGGAAACATACAAACAAACACATTACAAGAAGCATATGAGAAATGGAGCGCTTCAAAAACAGCAAAATCATTAAGCTGTCATTGCCCTGCGGTGAAATGTCTTGGACCGAATGTTCTTGTAAAGAACAGCTACTATCCAACAGAAGATTTCTTATCAAAAAAATCAAACCTTATGTTATAAATAAAAACGTCAGCTTATATGGGCTGACGTTTTCTTATTTCATTGCGCATGCGACGAGGAAATAAATTTAAAAAACAAATGATCATGAATTGGAATAGCTGCTCCAATTCCTTGAGAGGTAACATTTTTTACAACAAGTCTTTTTTGATTTCCTTTTAAAACAAGGTACACTTCTCCAAACGTTACTTTTCCTTTTTCATTTACTGCTGGCGTATAAGCATATAAATATCCAAGTTGACTCGGACTAATATTATACACACGCTCATGTCCTGTACCATAACCAATGGTCGTTTTAAATGAAAGTGGCAACTGTACTTTTTCAAGCGCTTTTAGCAGCATCATTTTTTTCACATCTGTAGCATCTTTCATATCTGCTGTTAAATCGCCTTCAATCGTCTTTTGAGTTTCTTGCTTATAACGAAGTGGATATAAGCGATCTCCTCCTCGATTATCGTACACATTACGATTCACTTGTTTATATTCCCAATTAATCGATGTATCTACCGATTCATAATTTAAAGCCCATTGACCTAAATAAATTTTCGCGCGGTACCCTACTGCAAGCGGTGCATTTGAAATTGTCGTTTCATTAAACATCCGAATTAAGTCCGGATTTTCAATTTTAATATTTGCTGTTTTCAATAGTTCTTGAGCAAATTTACTAGGCTGCAAGCGCGGCAAATCTTGCGCATCGTTTGGAAACGTATTGTCTTTTGAAATATTTAAAACAGATGAAGGCATTTTTGTTTCTACCGTTGTCTTTGCAAAACTACTGTTAGGAAATAATAAAATAAACGAGACCATGGCTGAAAGACATATGCTGTATACTCGTTTCACCTGTCTGGCTCCTTCCTACATAAAGGTATATATACTACTTTGTTTATTGTTTTCTCTGAGCACAATTGTTATGCCTATTTTTCATAATAAATAAAAACCAATTCCCATAATGACGTACGCAGCTAATAAAGTGCCTCCTTCAAACCAGTTTGTATCCCCATCATTGGAGATTGCAATCGTTAAGAAAACAGCTGTAATCATGGACACAAGTTCTGGTATTGTAAACACTAAAGGCATCCTTTGTACAAAAAACATAGAAAGCAATACTAATACAGGAGCAACAAACATCGCAATTTGTAATGTAGAACCTACTGCAATTTCAACTGCAATATTTACTTTATTTTTATAAGCCATAATAATTGCAGATGCATGTTCCGCTGCATTTCCAACAATTGCAACGATAATAACCCCTATAAATAACTCTGACCAGCCAAATGACTTCGCAACCGTCTCAAATGTATGCACGAGAGCCTCCGACACATAAGCTACTGCAATCGTCGCTATCGCTAAAATAAGGAGTGCTTTACCTTTCGACCACTCTGGCTCTTCTTCATGCGCTACTTCGTCACTTTTATGTTGATATACACCACGGTGCGTAACTAACTTAAATAGCAATGCAGCAAGGTACATAATAATCATAATAATAGATACGCCAATACTTAATTGATACGTCTTTCCCGCATCCATCTTCATTGAAAAAATTTCTGGAATAACAAAGGCTACGACAACAGCAAAAATTAATAAAGCTGAATTATGTCTTGCGTCGTAAACATTAAAGCTTTGTCTTTTATATTTTAATCCACCTATAAAAAAGGACAGCCCTCCTACTAATAGTAAATTTCCAAGTACAGAACCCGTTAACGAAGCTAACACAACTTCAATTAATCCTGCCTGAAGTGCGAAAATTGAAATGATAAGTTCAACGGCATTACCGAAAGTTGCATTTAATAATCCACCTATTCGAGGTCCAGAGACAATTGCCAAACTTTCTGTTGCTCTCCCCATAAACCCCGCTAATGCGATAATTGTAATGCAATATACAGCAAACATAATCGTTTGAGGCCAATGCATTGTTTTTCCGAGTACAGAAAGTGGTACACCTATAAGCGCTACTATAAGAAATATTTTATTAAACATGCTTTCCATCCTTCCATCGTATGTATTTCTCCTCATCATTAATATTATTCTTCTCCTAACTTGTCCGATTTCATCACAATTACGTTTAAAAAATCAGATTGAAGAAAACAGTATGAAAGATATTTAATTTATCTTGTTTAAACGGAGAAAATTATAAATTATGAAAAGAGGTTAAAAGTATGCACTTAAAAGAAAAAATTGCAACGATTATTCAAGGACAAAGAACAGGTGTGTTATCTACTGTACGTAATGAGAAGCCACACAGCGCTTTTATGATGTTTTTCCATGAAGATTTTGTACTATACGTTGCAACAGATCGACAATCAAAAAAGATAACAGATATCGAAAACAATCCAAATGTACATGTACTGCTTGGACGAGAAGGAAAAAAATTAGATGAAGATTATATAGAAGTTGAAGGCTTAGCTTCAATCGAGGAAGACTCAACATTAAAAAACAAGTTTTGGAATAATAGCTTAAAACGCTGGTTACTTGGTCCTGAAGACCCTAATTACGTATTAATAAAAATCAATCCTGACACAATTTATTACATCGATGGTGCAGGTACCACGGAGCCCGAGTTTTTACGACTATAAAATAAAACAAGCCCCCCTTAGGTGGGCTTGTTTTGTCGAAAAGTTCTTCTGAAAAAAACAATAAAATAGGTGGAACTTTCTAAAGATTCTGTTATATAATAGCAGTAACTTAAATAAACTGTATTAAAACAGACTGAGAGGAGAAATAAAATTGATGAAAAGAGAAGAACGTAAAAACATGATTGAGTTTATTGAAAAGAAAAAAGGAATTGAGCGTGACGAATTATTGTTTATGACAGACGATGAAGTAGAACATATTTATAATGTAACGTACTTTTTATATGAGGAAATTGCAGAGTAGTATAATAATCCCCACCTTATTAAAAATATAAGGTGGGGATTATTTCGTTATTAATACATGAGAATGATTTTCATGTATAATAATGTAAGATTGGAGGAATTTTACTATGAGCTCATGGCTATTATTCGCATTATTATCAGCAATTGCTGCTGCCCTTGTATCTATTTTTGGAAAGATTGGTTTAGATGGAATCGATGCTAATGTTGCTACGACTGTTCGTTCTATTATTATGGCACTATTTATGATAGGCGTTATTATTATACAAGGTAAATTTCAAAATATCGGCGACGTACTGCTAAATAAAAAAGCACTGCTATTTATCACATTAAGTGGGGTTGCAGGTGCTTCGTCATGGCTATTTTATTTTCTTGCCTTAAAAACAGGAAAGGTCTCTCAAGTAGCCCCTATCGATAAATTAAGTGTAGTGTTTTCTATTATTCTTGCGATGATTATACTCGGTGAAAAGTTAAACTTTATGACTGGTATCGGTGTAGTCTTTATTACAGCTGGTGTACTATTTATTGCTTTCAGCTAAAAAAACCGCTATTAGCGGTTTTTCTTTTTCTTTATGTAAAACCATACAATGCATGTAACAACTGCTGAAATGATTAAAATCCATATTCCATAATGATGTAAACTATACTCGACAAATCGCCACTTCTCTCCTAACTTCCAGCCAAGTCCGATAAAAACACTTATCCAAATGAGCGCACCACCGTAAGCGTACAAGCAAAAACGCCAAAGTGTTAAATTCGAAACCCCAGCAAAATATGCTGTTAAATGACGTACTCCTGGTATAAAGTAACCAATCATTAAAAGAAATGGACCGTATTTTTCAAATAAAACATGTGTTTTTTCAATGTGATGTTCTTTAATTCTAACTTTCGGCCCATATTTTTTTAAAACAGGCAGACCGAGTTTTAAACCTAATATGTAACTTAATGTAATACCTAACATCGCACCCGCCATCCCACTTGAAAAAGCAGCAGTTCCTGACATAACGCCTTTTGAAACATTATAACCAACAAAGGTCAATAAAAACTCGTCTGGTATCGGTAATCCGACAATCCCACCAGCCAATGCTATAATAATTCCAAAATACCCATAATGCGCGATTAACTCGCCAATATGTTGTTCCATTCGGAAGACACATCCTATGCACGATCGTTATTCCACATTTTGCCCGTTCTCTCTTTAAGACAAACATGGTATACATATTCACTATACATTGTTTTTATAATGAACTCTACTTCTACCCATTCTTTTAACAGCGATCAAGTGAAACTTTAATCAGTGGGTATTTTGTCTATCTCCACTGATTATTAGCCCACACCAATCAGGATTAAAAAATAAAAATTCATATGCTTGTTTTTTTGTTACAATAAAGGAAAGCTACTTTTCGCAACGGTTTAACTCTCAAGAAAAATGATACATCTAGCAAAAACATAGTTTGGTCTATATAATACAACTTCTATCTATTAAAAAACATGTACCCTTTTACATACAACATCATTTTTCTAAATTATACAGGGGGAACGAACATGACCATTGAAAATCAATTTATCCAAAAAGTTTACTATAAAACATTTTTAACAGAAGAAATTTCTACTCCAGTATCGGAAGTACTCGGTGAAGCATACATAAATGAATCTAAAAATGAATTCTCCAACATTTCTAATATTCGCTTTGCTCAAGGTGAATTTTATTATCAAAATAAAGATTTTGAAGCAGCCATATTTAAGTGGGAGAAAGTAAATAACGACCTTGAACTTTGGGCAACCAAAAATATTGCTGATGCCTATTTTGAACTCGGATTCTTACCAAAAGCAGAAGAAATTTATCAATCTATTCAAACTGAAGGTACAACTCTTACGATGGAAGTTTCCTTGCAACTTCTTTCTCTTTATATCGAGCAAGATCGTTTAGGATTAGCTTTTAAGACGATTAGTGAAGCTGTGGCATTTCAACCAGACTATCCGAATATTACTGCAATCGCACGTTCTTTCTATGAAAAACAAGAAGATTGGAACAACGCTATCGAACTTGCAGTTCAAGAGGGAATTCGAACAAAGTCATTACATTGGTTCGATACTTTAATCCATTACGTAAACCAAGGATTTACTAAACAAATCAAACCAGAATATTTCTATGATTCTTTAAAAGCTTTATATGCAATTGACCAAGTCCAATTTAAAGAGTTTGTTATTGCCCTTTGGAACAGCTATCAAAATGAACCATTATACCTTTCTTGGATCCAAAGCATGAATCATTTATTTTTACATATTGAAACAGATAACAATGACAATTGGAATGAAATTTCTATCCGCTACCAAGAAACATACTTTGCATTAATTACTGGCGATCATTTTATGCATGAATTAAACGGTCTTGTTCCTGATTTATTAACAAATTGGTTTAGTTTAACAAAAGCAAAGGATTCCTTACTTGTTTCTGCCGCCGTATTAGCATGGAATGAAGTTGCACCTACAACTTTAGAATCATTACTCGTAAAAAGTGCTGGAGCCTTACTTTCTAATTCATCAGCTGAAACAAATGTAGATATGGAAACCGTTTCTCATCTATTCGAAACAATTGCTGAATGGGCCGAGAAAAATGATGTAGATTTAAGTCATCAATTTACGCTACTCGTCCATGAACTATGTGATTTACATGTTAATAAACTACTAATAGCTGGAACAAGTGACCATGATAAAGCGTCATTCGTTAATTCAATATTAGGAGAGAACATCTTAACTGAGACTTTAACAGCTCCTATTCTATTTAAAGACGATAGTCAAACTGCAATAACGGAATTCAATGATCTAGATGTAAAAAACATCTCGAACTTTGATGAAGTCCATCAAATAATGGATACATCTTCCCAGTCAGAACTTGAGAAAAAATGTATAGAAATTAAGTTACCAAGTAGATTTTTAAGAAAAAATAAGTTTGCATTTCTTGTTACACCATCTGTTCAAGGACAATTGGATAAAAACAGCTCATACTTTGAATACTTACAGGCAGCAGAGAGCCTTATTTACATATTAAATTCTGCCTCACCATTACATGGCGAAGAACTTGATACATTACTTTATTTACGTGAACAAGTGCCAAACTTACAAATTCATTTCGTATTACACACAAATAATACGACTACCAATGAAAATCTAATTAGTAAACTTACAGTCCATTTCCCAAATGCAAAATTCTTCCCGTACTCTCCTTCCCAAGAGAGTAGCCAGCAACTTGGGGATGTAACAGAGTCCATTCTCTCTAATCTTGCAGAACGTGACATAGAGAAAGAACGTATAGAAAAGCTAATATGGTTTACTCAAAAGACAATCGCTTACCTTGTAAATGAACGTGTAGAATTAGAACATACATTAGTGAAATCAGTACGCTGGAATAAACATATATCTGTAAAACTTAATGGATTTATTAACAATCTTACCGCTCTTGAAAAAGACAAAATCCGTTCTATTACAGAATCTTATCTTTTAACGAAAGAAGAAATTACACAAGATATACATTCTCAAATTCCTGAATTATTACAGAGCTGTTCTGACCTTGTTCAAGAAGATAGTGATTTCAAATTAGTTCATGAAGAATTAAATGCTGCGATGAACGAACGAATTGACAAACATGTACAACAAGTGCTTCTTCCTAAATTTACTGGGTCTATTCAAGACTGGATTGAAACAGCACATAATGAATTTATTCAAGCTCAAGCTTATTTAGATGAAATGAGTGAAACGTTCAATAAATTATATAAAGAAGAACGTATGAAACTTCCTTGCGATTTCAAATTACTAGATGATTGGCATCGAGATGTCGTACGAATGACAAATAGAATTACAGTAACGAACATCAACATTTTATTACGCTTCACACCGACACAATTTTTCTTAAAGAGTGCCGGAAAATTATTTGGTAATATGCAAAAAAACCAATCTATGCTCGCAAACAAATATAAACAATATATTGAAACGGAAGACTATACAGAAATTGCCCAAACAATTTCAAAACAATTCTTCCTTCAATTTGAAGTATTTGAAGGTGCACTAGAGCGTGATATCATGATGTTCTTTAAAGATCCACTTAGCGTATTGAAACAAAATGTAGAAGCCGCTCAACTTGAAATACAAGAAGACGAACAAACATTAGCAACGCTAAGAAGCAACCCAGAAACTTATCATGATCCTTTAGCATTATTTAAACTACAACTATTGCAACACAAATTTGTTATAAGTACTAACCAAAACAATGAAGACGTCTTTGTATCTAACGAGTCTCCTACTGTTTAACATAAAAAACCAAGCAAACTGAAATTTGCTTGGTTTTTTACTTTAATTTATTATTTTCACATGTTCAAATGGATAATAAATTGCCGCTAACTTTCCTAATACATCTGCTCTATCAATAAGTCCTAAACCATTTCTACTATCCCTACTGATTAAGCGATTATCTCCCATAACAAAAATCTTATTTTTAGGGATTGTAATAGGTCCAAAGTCCTCTGTTAAATTCATCAGTTTTTTTTCAGCTTGTTTTTTATTACTATGCAAATACTCCTCATTTTTCACCTCATGATTCACATATAATTGGTCATTTCTCATCTCAATTACATCACCCGGTAACCCAATCACTCTTTTCACATAAAAATTATCCGTCTTCACAACAATAATGTCTTCTCTACCATAACTTTCAAATTGCTTTGCCAACTTATTAACAATTATCTTATCCCCATCTTGTAACGTTGGCCTCATAGATGCTCCTTTTACAGTTGTAGGGAAAAACAAAAAGATTTTTGCCAAAAACGCTAATAAACATGCACTTGCAATTATTCCAAAGAACTCACGCAAACGTTTTTTCTTTTGCATCATTCCACCATCTCATTGTCTTTTTATTTATATTATAAATACTTCAGATAGTTGTTTTCCATAAAATTCTAAATTATATAATTATAATATTACAAATTTTAAAACGCTATTCCTTACAAGTTTATTATTTTGATATATCATATTTTATATTTATTAAGCAGAAATTTTCCTATGAATTTTACACTTAACAAATACTAAAACTAATTAAACAAATATATTAGAATATCAAAGAAAAAGATACTCTCAAAATAGTCTATCTACTATTTTTGAGAGCATCTTTTTATAGTCCTACATATACAATACACATCTGAGCAGCGACATATGTAAACCAAATCCAAAGTGGTTCATACTTCAGCTTGCGGCCACCAATATCTGTCACACCAATAATAAAATCAGAAATCACAAACAGCAAACCACCAAGCGCTGGTATCCACCATATTCCTGTATTCTCATAGTATAAGGCGAATGCAAAGCAAGCCATTCCCCCAACCCACAAGCCGTAAATTAGGGCTCCTATCGTAAACAGTTTGTCCTGTTTTTCATTTCGAATAAAAAAGAACCACCCTATAATTAGAAAGAGTCCGTATACGAGTAAACCAATCCAAAAACCATTCCATGAAATACCTGTTTGCAAAAATGCTTTTACATAAAAACAATGGGCAAGAGCAAAAGTAACCATCCCTCCAATTAATCGATGGCCAAAGGGAATCAAACCTGCCATAAATAAATCTCCTAAAGTCGATAAAGTCATTCCTAATGCAACCCAGCTGCTATACTCTATCGATGGATCTTGTAGCCATATCCAAATCGCACTACCTGTTAAAGAAAAACTAAGAATAAGACGAACTGCTAAAGGTAACGGCATATTTTCTCTTGTTCTTTTTGTCTGTCCTATTGCATAAATTGCTCCTGTTAAAAAAATAATTATTTGTCCGATTAACACAATGTAAAGTACATTCATAATATGTTCTCCTCAATAAATGCTTTAATGTATCTTTTTTCGTTATATATAGTCTGTTCTCCTTTTTCTACATAAAAAAAGAAGAACAATACTGTTCTTCCATTTTAATCGCTTTTTTGTTCTCTACGCTACTTGTTTTTTTTGCTCCATTTTCTGCTTAGCCGGGGTACGATTTACGACAATGATTCCCGCTGCTACACATGCTAGACCGAATAATACAAATGAATGAATTGCTTCTCCTAAAATCATGCTCGATAATAACACACCAAAGACAGGTATGAAGAACATATACATCGAGACTTTTCCTACTTTGTTATACTTCATAATTGTATTCCATATACAAAATCCCGCTGCCGATAAGAACGATAAATATATGAGCATAAGTATCGTATATAGGTTAAAAGTAAATGGCATCGCTCCAACTTGTAATGCACCTATACATAGTAACCCAACTGATCCAAAAATCATTTGGTATGCTGTCATATACCCAATATCTAACGTTTTACTACCCTCTTTTGCTAATATATTTCCATACGAATACATCATCGCTGCCCCAAGAAGTAATAAGCTACCTATTCCAAAATGGAATGATAAACTTCCATCACTCGGTACATTCACTAAAATGACACCACAAAATCCGATTGATACGCCCATTATTTTTCTCATATTGAGAGCATCATCTTTATATAAAAAGTGTGCGAGTAAAATTTGAAAGAATGATGATGTTCCTGAAATAATCGCTCCTTCAATTCCTGAGCTATAACTCATTCCAATATAAAAACATATATATTGAAGAAAAGTTTGGAACAAACCAATTTGAACTAACTGCTTCCCTGTTCCTTTTTTGAACTGCATATCTTTTCCTAGCGCTTTAAAAAATAATAAGAGCATTATACCAGATAAGAAAAAGCGATAACCAGCAAATAATATTTGTTCTCCGACTTCTTGTGGCCGAATCCCAAGTTCAGCATAGCTTAATTTAATAAAGGGAAATGCGCTTCCCCATAAAAAGGTTGCTACTATCGCAGCAATAAATACACCAATCGGATGAGTAAAAAATTTCTCTGTCTTCACTTGTTGTCTTCCTTTCCGATCTTTTTATGAACAATATTCATATATACCAAAGGAACTGTAAAAACACAAGTTTTCGGTTTATACTTGAAACAAAAACATATCATCTCTCAAAAACATATGCTATACTATAGAATAATTACAACATAATAACTATTAAAATCAGATTTAACAGAAATGCTGCTATCCGTTACGGATGGCAGCTTTCGTCGTTTTATAGGGGTTTCGATTTTGATTCTTTTTCTCAATAAGAATTTGAAAGGGGCGAGTAATAATGAACTCGGAAGTAAAAACATTACCATCAAAACAGAACGTACCTAATCCATCTTGGATTCAAACACTAAAAAAGCACTATGAACTTATATTTGCAATCTTATCTGGTATTTTCATTTTAGCTGGCTGGTTATTCACAAAAAATGAGGCGATAAGTGTAGGTATTACTTTCTATATCCTCGCTTATGTAATTGGAGGATTTGCAAAAGCGAAAGAAGGCATTGCAGACACAATTGAAGAGAAAGAGCTAAATGTTGAAATGCTCATGCTCTTTGCTGCTATCGGTGCTGCCATGATTGGCTATTGGGCAGAGGGTGCTATTTTAATCTTCATCTTTGCGCTAAGTGGTGCAATGGAATCTTATACGTTAAGTAAAAGTCAAAAAGAAATTTCAGCACTTCTTGATTTACAGCCTGAAGAAGCATTACGTATTTCAAATGGAACCGAGGAACGTGTTCCTGTTGGAGAATTACAAATTAACGACATTATTTTAATTAAACCCGGTGAACGTGTTCCTGCTGATGGCACAATTCATAATGGTGAAACAAATATTGATGAAGCTGCTATTACAGGAGAACCTATTCCGAATGAGAAAAAATTCGGCGATGAAGTGTTTGCTGGAACTGTGAATTTACGTGGTGCTATTGAAATTACAATTACAAAGCCGAGCGATCAAACATTATTCCAAAAGATTATTCGTCTCGTTCAAAGTGCACAAAGTGAAAAATCACCATCACAACTATTCATCGAAAAATTTGAAGGAACATACGTAAAAGGTGTACTACTCGTTGTTGCGCTTATGATGTTCGTTCCTCACTTCTTACTGGATTGGAGTTGGAATGAAACATTTTATCGCGCTATGATTTTACTTGTAGTCGCTTCTCCTTGTGCACTAGTTGCAGCTATTACACCCGCAACTTTATCTGCAATTTCTAACGGAGCGAGAAACGGTATTCTCTTTAAAGGCGGCATTCATTTAGAACGTCTAGCTTCAGTAAAGGCGATTGCCTTTGATAAAACAGGAACATTAACACAAGGAAGACCTACTGTAACAGATGTATATGTTCGAGAAGGTATAGCAGAAAGTGAAGTACTTTCTATTACAGCATCAATTGAAAGTCACTCTACACATCCTTTAGCTGAATCCATTGTTAAATATGCAAAACATGCTTATGATATTTCGATAAAAAAACCCGAAAACGTTGAAGATGTAACTGGTTTTGGATTAAAAGGAACATTAGAAAATAAAGCTTATAAAATTGGTAAAGCTGATTTTATCGGGGAAGAAACAAAGACATTTCATAATGGTATTTCTACCTCCCTTGAAAAAGAAGGGAAAACTGTCGTTTATATAAGTGATGAAGATGGTATCCTTGGACTTATCGCTTTAAAAGATACACTCCGCCAAGAAACCATTGCTGCTATTCGCGATTTACAAAGCATTGGTGTGGAAGCAATCATGATTACTGGCGATAATGAAGAAACCGCAAAAGCCATTGCTGCTGAAAGCAATATAAAAGAATATTATGCATCCTGTTTACCAGAAACAAAAGTTGAAACGATTAAAAAGTTAAAAGAAAAATACGGTACAGTAGCAATGGTCGGAGATGGTATAAATGATGCACCCGCGCTCGCTACTGCTAGCATTGGTGTTGCAATGGGTGAAGGAACAGACGTAGCTTTAGAAACTGCAGACGTTGTACTTATGAAGAACGAATTGTCTCGACTTTCCCAAGCCATCCGTTTATCAAAACGAATGAACCGTATTGTAAAGCAAAATGTAGTATTTTCTCTAGCTGTAATTGCACTGCTAATCTGTTCAAACTTCTTGCAATTTTTAGCTCTTCCATTTGGTGTTATTGGGCATGAGGGAAGTACAATTCTTGTCATTTTAAACGGGTTACGATTATTAAAAGGAAACAAATAAAAGCGGGTCCCTCATAGAGGACCCGCTTTTTTTAATGGTAGCTATTATGCCCGTTCGCACTACTACTTGTTTTATGCTTCGGATGCGAACTGCTCTTTTGTTTATTGTTGTTTTTATTATTGTGGTTCTTTTTATTATTACTCATGAAATATCCCCCCTGTTCCTTTTTATTATGGAACAAGAGCTCATTATTCATTACGGGAATTATTGTCACCCGTTCTATAGTGATGGAGTAGACCATTAATTTCACCGCCAAGTAAAATTACCCATCCAGTTAAGTAAAACCATAACATTAAAATAATAATTCCACCGAGACCACCATATGTATTGGCGTAATTCGCAAACTTATCTACATAATAAGCAAATGAGTACGATACCACAATCCACCCTACAGTAGCAAATATTGCTCCTGAAATGACTTCTCTTCTTTTTAACTTTCGATCTGGTGCAAATGTATATAAAAAACTAAACAAGGCAAATAGTACGAAGAAACTCGCTACTAATCGTGTAATACTCCATACGTAAGAAAAACTATCCGATAAACCAATTGCTTTAAATACCGCTGCCCCAATCACTTGTCCGAACACTGGGACAATTAGAGCAAACACAATCATAAAAATGATGGCTAATGTAAACACAATTGATAAAGCTCTTGTTTTAATAAAGGAACGTGTTTCGGTTACATCATACGCACGGTTAAAAGCATTCATAACCGCATTTACTCCATTTGAAGCAAACCATAGCATCGACAGTAAACCAAATGATAATAAACCACCATTTTGCTCATTTACAACTTTATCTACGTTTACTTCAATTAAGTACATTGCATCTTCAGGTACGTACGGTTCTAATAAATTGAGCACACTTTCTGTTTGAAGGTCAATAAATCCAAGAAGCGTAATTAAGAAAACAAGCCCAGGAAAAATAGCAAGTAAGAAGAAATAAGCGAGCTGTGCTGCCAAGCCCGCTACATCATCACGCATCGTCCGATCGTATAAATCTTTACCGAACGAATAAGTGCGATTTCTTCTTACCTTTTCTAAAATTTTTCTCATATATGTTTAAACGCTTTTCTTCTCTTCTTTATCTTGCTTTAACTCAATGTACGCTTCAGTTTTTTTTTCCTCTGCATGTGAGTCTTTCATAAATAATTCACGTGCTTCTTTCATACCACCATCTTCAGCAACTACTGGCTCTTCTTCTGCTTTAAGCTCATCTACCTTTGGAGATACAGCTTGAATTTCAATCGTTTCTGGCTTTTCTTCTCGCTCAATTTTTTTCTTACTAAAAATTTCTTTCGTTTCTTTTAACGTCTCTACAACTGACGGCGTCAATTTTTTAATTTCTGCTACTTTCGCTTTCACTACATTGAAATCAGCAAGTTCGCGTCCTTTATCTGTAACAGTTTGCACTTTTTCTTTAATCTTTGCATTTTCACCAATTTCAATCATCTTTGTTTTTGCTTTTTCAGCAGTGTTTTTTACCTTTTCACGGTTTTCTTTCTTTAACATGGATACAGCTACACCTGCCGCTACACCAAGCGCAATGTTTCGAGCAATATTATTTTTCTTTGCCATATTCCTTCACCCTTTCATTTCTTATGTTAGAAAGTATTTCTTTCTAAGCTTCCTCATATTCCTTGTTCATTTCGAATGAAAGCTAATAGCTTTGCACACCCTTCTGTTACAAGGTCATACACTTCTTGAAAGTTCCCTGTATAGTAAGGGTCAGGAACGTCTGTCCAGCCACCGTCTGGAACAAAGTCGGACAGCCTACCAATATAGCCTCCAGTTTTACCTAAACTTTTTAAATCTGCTATATTCTTGTTGTCCATGGCAATAATATAATCAAACTTTGTTAAGTCTTCTTTTTCTACTTGCCTTGCTTTAATTCCTTCAAAAACGACTTCATTTTCTTTTAAAATTTTTTGTGTTCCTTTATGTGGCGGATGACCAATGTGCCAATCTCCAGTTCCTGCAGAATCAATGACAATTTTCTCTTCAAGTCCCTCTTTTACGACAAGATCTCGAAAAATCGCTTCTGCCATTGGAGAACGGCAAATGTTCCCAAGACAAACAAATAATACTTGAACCATATTTTTGTTTCTTCCTTTCTTGGTGCATTTCTTAATATATACTTATAGTATAAACAACCAATTATTAAATATAAAGGAAATCCCTACTAATTTAATAGGATTGAAAAGATTCATTAACGAAAATGATAAAAAAATGTTAAGATAGCCTTATGTTATTTTAAAGGGGGACACTTCGGTGGATTTATCCGTAAAGTCAGAAGAAAACGTTGAATATATGGTCGAAGCTATTAAAGAAAAATTACGTATGGTTAATGCTGGAGCGATGAGAGCTGCTAGCTTTAACGAAGAAATGTACGAGGACTTACGTGACATCTATGAGCATGTTATGAAACGTGAAACATTCAGCATTAGTGAAATGCAAGCTATTACAGAAGAATTAGGTACATTAATTAAAAAGTAAAAAAGCCTCTCTTATATGAGGCTCTTTTTTATTTCCAACAAATTCATGACAACTCTTCTCTTTTCCTCAACCAACTGTAAAATATTGTACAATAGAAGTAGAAGCTCATCTTAGATTTTTTCTCCGTACATACTACTCACAAATAATAGCAACACTACCATTGCTAACTGTTTTTACTGGAGGTGCTTACTTATGAGCAAATGGTACAGTAAGACGAAAGATCAAATATTAACGGATCTTAAAACAAATGAACAAAGTGGTTTAACCGCTGACGGTGTAAATGAACGCTTAAAACAATTTGGTTCAAATGAATTAACAGTAAAACAAAAACGTACTTTATGGCAGCGGATTTTTTCCCAAATTAATGACGTCCTCGTATATGTTCTTCTTATAGCTGCCCTTATTTCTGCCTTTGTAGGTGAATGGGCAGATGCAAGCATTATCGCGCTCGTTGTCATATTAAATGCAGTTATTGGTGTCATCCAAGAGTCAAAGGCTGAGCAAGCTTTGGAAGCACTAAAAAAAATGGCAACACCTAAAGCTATCGTAAAACGAGACGGCGAACTAAAAGAAATTCCATCTGAACAAGTCGTTCCAGGTGATATCGTCATGCTCGATGCTGGACGTTATATACCATGTGATTTACGACTTATCGAAACAGCAAATTTAAAAGTTGAAGAATCTGCTCTAACTGGTGAGTCCGTCCCTGTTGATAAGGATGCACTTTATCATCCTTCTATGCAAACTGATGAACAAGTGCCACTGGGCGATCAAAAAAACATGGCCTTTATGTCGACGCTAGTAACATACGGACGTGGCGTTGGTGTTGCTGTTGAAACTGGTATGAACTCACAAATTGGTAAGATTGCTACCCTTTTACATGAATCAGATGATGATATGACACCACTTCAAAAAAGCTTAGCACAAGTAGGAAAATATTTAGGCTTTGTCGCTGTAGCCATTTGCGCTATTATGTTTCTCATCGGTTTTTTACAAGGACGCGATACGTTAGAAATGTTTATGACTGCAATTAGTTTAGCTGTAGCGGCTATTCCTGAAGGACTACCAGCTATCGTTTCCATCGTTCTTGCAATTGGCGTGCAGCGTATGATTAAACAAAACGTTATCATTCGTAAACTACCAGCTGTTGAAGCTCTCGGGTCTGTCACAATTATTTGTTCAGATAAAACAGGTACATTAACGCAAAATAAAATGACCGTTACTCACTTTTATAGTGATAACACATACGCTCAGTTAGAAAATTTGAATGTAAATAATGATGTACACCGTCTATTGTTAGAAAATATGGTGTTATGTAATGATGCGTCTTATAGTAGTGAATCCCAAACTGGGGACCCTACTGAAATTGCCCTTCTCGTTGCTGGAAGCACTTTTAACATGCAAAAAGATCATTTAGAAAATAAACATGAACGTGTTAACGAGCTACCTTTTGATTCTGATCGTAAAATGATGTCAACAGTGCATACATACGATGAAAGCTACTATAGTATGACGAAAGGTGCTATTGATAAACTTTTACCTCACTGCACCCATATCTTTATAAATGACAAAGTTGAGGTCTTCACAAATTCTGATAAAAATCAAATATTAGAAGCTGCCGGGGCAATGTCTCAAGAAGCTTTAAGAGTACTTTCATTCGCATTTAAACAATATAATGCGAACGATGTGGATATTAATCATCTCGAAGAAAATCTCATCTTTATCGGTCTTGTCGGTATGATTGATCCACCACGCACAGAAGTAAAAGATTCCATTACAGAGTGTAAAAAAGCTGGTATTCGTACAGTTATGATTACTGGTGATCATAAGGATACCGCCTTTACAATTGCCAAAGAACTTGGTATTGCTGAAGAAAAATCTGAAATTATGATTGGAACTGAACTAGATAACATTTCAGATACAGAACTAGCAAACAAAATTAATCACTTACATGTATTCGCTAGGGTCTCTCCAGAACATAAAGTGAAGATTGTAAAAGCATTACGTGCGAAAGGAAATATCGTTTCTATGACTGGTGATGGCGTCAATGATGCTCCATCTTTAAAACAAGCAGATGTTGGCGTAGCAATGGGCATTACAGGGACAGATGTTGCAAAAGGCGCAGCAGATGTCGTTTTAACAGACGATAACTTCTCATCTATCGTTAAAGCCGTTGAAGAAGGCAGAAATATTTACCGTAACATAAAAAAATCGATTCTCTTCCTACTCTCTTGTAACTTCGGAGAAATTATCGCTTTATTTTTAGCTATTTTACTTGGCTGGGCGACACCATTACGCCCAATCCACATTTTGTGGGTTAATTTAATTACCGACACACTTCCTGCATTGTCACTCGGTGTTGATCCTGAAGATTCAGATGTGATGAAAGAAAAACCACGACGTGCGAAAGAAAGTCTATTTAGCGGGAGCGTCCCTTTTCTTATTTTCAATGGTGTTGTAATTGGATTTTTAACGTTAGCTGCCTTTATCGTTGGGGCGAAACTCTATGCTGGAGATACAAACTTATTTCCACTTTTCCCAGAGCAAATTGATGAAGATGCTCTATTACATGCTCAAACGATGGCATTTGTCGTTCTTAGTTTTTCTCAGCTCGTTCATTCATTTAACTTGCGTTCAAGAACGAAATCGATTTTCTCAATTGGGATATTTACAAATAAATACTTAGTCTTCTCACTTCTTATTGGTGTTCTTATGCAAGTATGTATCATCTCCATCCCTCCTCTAGCGAATATATTCGGTGTACATGCATTAACATTACGCGATTGGGGATTTGTTCTCTTGTTAAGTATCATTCCGCTCGTTGTGAATGAAATCATTAAATTAGTTAAGAGAAACTAAAAGGCAATGAGGACTGTTCCTCATTGCCTTTTCTTTATCCCACTATTTTCCCGGTAGTAAAACTCCCACCTCAAAATTCAGCTTGAGGTGGGAGATCAACTGCCCATAAACGCCCAATTGGTGAAGGTTAACAATCAGTGAGGATGAACAAAAACCCACTGATTAAAGTTTCACTTTATCCTTGTAATTCTTTTTTGATGTTTTCTGTTAGTGTAGCCATGCGCTTACGACTTTCTTCACGCTCACGTTTATTTTGCTCTTCAATTTGTTGTGTTTCTTGCATACCTCTTGAAATAATGTTCCAAGTTTCTTCAAGTGTTTCCATCTTAATACTAGAAGAACCTGATAATCTCGCTACTTCCACACTTTGAGTTGCGATATTTTGTGCATTTTTCTTCAGTAACTCATTTGTACGACGATCAAGTTCAGCCATAGAATCTGCAACAAGCTTTTGACGTTTCGCATTTACCGCTTGAATGATACCATTTTTAAAGATAGGAATCGTTGTAATAAATGCTGTATTAATCTTACCTATTAATTTATTGTTACCACGTTGAATCATACGAATTTGTGGTGCTGTAAGTAGAGCAACCATACGTGCCTTTTCTAAATCATCAATACGTTGCTCTAAAATTTCAACAGAGTTTTTAAGTGATTCTAATTCAATACCTGCTAGTTGATCATTATTACGTACGCGCTCTTCATACATCGGGACTAACTCTGTATTTAAACGCTCTAATAACATTTCTCCTGCCACTACGTACTTTTCTAAATCTAAATAATACTTTAAGTTTTGCTCATACAAGCCATCTAACGTACCAATTGATTTTTTCATTTCATCTTGATACTTCGTAATTTCTACGTATACTTTATCCATTTCGCGACCCATTGTCTGATACTTACTAAAGATTTGTTCAATCATTTTATCTGCTTTTTTGAACATACGTGAGAAGAAACCACTTTTCTCTTCCGCAAAATCTTTACTATCAAACCTGTCCATAATTTTACCAAGCTGTTTTAATAATTCACCAGAGTCTTCTATTTTTGATAAAGACATTGTATGTAAAATTTGATCAGCGAAACGTGAAATTTCCATAGACGGTTCTTTTCCAAGCTCGATTAATTCTAACTGATCTTTAATATCTACCGCATTATAAATACGTTGTACTTCCGCATCTTGTCTAAGTTGTAAACGGACATCTTGTGCGGTTTGCTCATTTAATTCTGTTTTTGAATCTAGTACGACTGGGTTATTCATATGGTATTCTCCCTTTCCTTATAAAAATGGACGAAATAGTCCTTTTATTGTTTGTGATAAATTTTTATAGGCTGATGAACCATGAAACTCAAGATCAAAATTAACTTCCTCAAGCCAATGTGAATCAAATGCGCCTGCTTCAATATACGGTTCAATATCGTTTCTCCCCGTTGGATTGAAATGGAATACATCTACTCCAATTTGATTTAAAAATAGTAGTAAAACAGCATCGGAACGAGTTAATTCTCCACTCTTCTCATTATTAAATATAACAATTTTCGGTACATCTTGTGAATAATCAAATTTCTCAAGCTGTTCTAAAATATTCGGTGGTATTTGAGAGAGCTGCGCGAAAACATATAGTGCTACCTCTTGTTTCATCTCTTTCCCAACTGGTTTACACATTTCACTTTCACACGTATGGATGATTGCCTCTGCAATACCATGCTGTAAACCTTCCGGTAAACGCTTATGCGGCCACCAATGGCTATTCATAATTAAATCCGGGTGTAACTTTCCTCCGCGGTCCAATGCATCTCGGTAATGATATTGGAAATTCGCTTTTTGTTCTTTCGTAAACGGGAATGTATTAATTAATAAACTGTTATCGAATGATGTAACTGCCTTTAATCGTTGAAAATATTCTTTATCGTTCTTTGAAACGCCTGATATTTTTGCAAATAAAGAAGGGATATAAATGTGTTTATTTTCAACAAAGAATGTTGGGCGTACAAACGACTTTTCTTTCGTAATTAAAAAGAGTTCATCATATGTCGTTTTTAATGTACGTGCTACAGGTGTATACGAACGGAATTGCCACGGCTTATACAGTAGTGAATTATCATGGTGAAGTACTTGCTCAATTTCCTTTGAAGCTTGGTACGCTACTGTTGCGACGCGTTCGCGACGACGATCGGGAAATGGTTCAAGAGAAATACGGCTTGAATGAGACACAACAAAAGTTCTTCCCGCTTCATCGATATTCTCAAAGCCATCTTTTCCTTCCGGGTGATAATAAAGTACATCACAGCCGAGCATAATAAGAAAGTATAAGAAATATATACGACTTTCCTGTGCATCACCATACCAAATGATACGCGGCATTTGTTTCTTATAATTAATCGTAGAAAACCACTTCGTTACATAATTCTCACTTAACTTAATCATATCGATTAAGAAACGACGGAATCCTTCTGTCTTTAAAGATTGATTATGTTGTTTCTCATACAATTTCAATACAGAAATAAACGTCGTATGTATATAATGTTGCAAATCAGGATTGTCTACTTGCGGTAATAGTTGCTTTCCAGACAAATGGGCTACAAGCCTATTTACTGTAAGTCCATTTGGTGCTTCTTGATGTAACGCAAAAACTTCTTGAATATGACGCAGTTTTTCGGAATCAATCACCTTATTTAAATTTTGTTCATGCAAAACCTCAATCCCTTTTGCTTCACTATAATCAAATAAATCATTGAAATATTCATCTACATCATTAGGAACACCAAGAATACGCGTTGCTATATAACTAAATTTCATTTCATTCTCTGTCAGTTCATATTGTGGGCGTTTTTCTAAAAGCGCTTCAAATTGTTTTAAATCTGATTCTTCTTTTAATGCACATGGTTGAAGTGTAAAACGTGAAAACACAACAGTTCACCTCCAAAAACATTTACGTTTTTATAAAGTCTCTCTTCTATTATAAACTATTTTTAGTTATAAAAAATGGGCGCTCGCATAACGAGCAAACCCATTTCAATTATTTATGATTATTTTTAGTAGCTGCAACTTCTTCTTTAGCCTGTCCAGAATTCTTCATGTAGTGAATTATAAATGTTGCTCCAAATGCTACAAGTAAAATAATAAAGAACAGTGTATGACTAATGTGAATATCAATTAGAGACAATAACATTTTCGCTGCAATAATTAGAATTAAAATATACGCTGTTGTTTCTAATTCTGGAATACGCTCTAACAATTTTAAAAATACGCCAGCAATACCACGCATCATTAAAATACCGAGCATTCCGCCTAATAGTAAAATCCAAACTTCATTTGATACACCAAATGCAGCAAGTACGCTATCTACAGAGAACGCGATATCCATTAATTCAACCATCGCAACCGTTCCCCAGAAGACACCGAACATTCTAAAGAGAATACTATTTTGATTCATACCATGAGCTTCCTCTTCTTCACTTGCACCTTTACGCTTATCAATAAAGTATTTCACTGATAACCAAGCAAGGTAAAGCGCACCAAGAAGTTTTACCCACCATAATTTAATTAAGAACATTCCAATTCCAATCGCAATAAAGCGGAACACATAAGCTCCAATAAGTCCGTAGAATAATGCTTTTTTACGTTTCTCTTCCGGAAGATGTTTTACCATTACCGCTAACACAAGTGCGTTATCAGCAGATAGTAACCCTTCAAGTACAACAAGTGTACCAATTAATCCCCAAGATACTGGATCTTGCAACACTTTAATCCACATATCTAAGTCGAAAAACTGAGCATACGTATTAATGATTTCTTGCAAAATGCTCATCTTACCTTTATCCCCTATTCTTTGCTAGATTTATAGAAAGGTCAAAAAAAGGAAACGAATGTCGTTTCCCTTCTTATGCATCCAAGCCATACGCTCTTACAAGCGCACCTAATCCACCTTGGAAACCGCTTCCTACTGCATTAAACTTCCACTGTCCATTATGACGGTATAATTCACAAAAGACAACTGCTGTTTCAATGGAGAAATCTTCCCCTAAATCAAAACGAAGAACTTCTTCGTTTGTTTCCTCATTCGCTAAACGAACGAATGCGTTTCCGACTTGTCCAAAGTTTTGATTACGGCCTTCACCATCATAAATTGTAACTGTGATTGCAATTTTATGTACATCTGCTGGAACTTTCTTCAAATCGACAACAAGTTGCTCATCATCGCCTTCACCTTCACCTGTACGGTTATCTCCTGTATGCAGAACAGATTCACAAGGAGACTGTAAATTGTTATAGAAAATAAAATCAGTTTCCTTCGTACATTTTCCGTTCGCATCTAATAGAAATGCCGATGCATCTAAATCGAAATCAGATCCACCATCATAAGATTTAATATCCCACCCAAGACCAATTACCGCTTTTGTTAAACCAGGGCTTGTCTTACCTAAATCGATCTTCTGTCCTTTTTGTAACTGAATAACCATTTATATTCACCTCTATATTTTAATCTTTAAAAATATATCCATCAGTAAACATGCGTTTCACCGATGGATATATAAATCTATTACTCTACATCTAAACCAAAGTTATTACATAGAGAACCTAATCCACCTTGGAATCCACTTCCAATTGCATTGAACTTCCATTCACCTGCATGACGGTATAATTCACCCACTACTACCGCTGTTTCAATAGAGAAGTCTTCTCCTAAATCGTAACGAATTAATTCTGCATTTTTCTCTTCATCTAGAATACGTACGAAAGCGTTAGAAACTTGTCCAAAGTTTTGGCTACGGCCTTCTCCATCATAAATTGTAATTGTGAAACAAATACGTTCGATGTGAGCAGGAACATTTTTCAAATCTACTTTAATTGATTCGTCATCGCCTTCACCTTCGCCTGTGCGGTTATCTCCTAAATGCTCTACAGCACCATTCGCACCTTTTGGATTATTGTAGAAGACGAAATCCTCTGCGCCTGAAACTTTACCATTCGCACCTACTAAGAAAATACTAACATCTAAATCGAAATCGTTTTGTCCGTCATAACGATTCGTATCCCAACCAAGTCCTACAAGAACTTTTGAAAGACCTGGATTCGTTTTTGTTAAATCTACCTTTTGTCCCTTTTTCAACGAAATTGATGCCATATACAATTCCTCCTCGGTTTATTTTATTGATAACGTGATACAATCTCACTTAAATTTTTATCTTGTGTTCCTTCTCCAACCGCTGAAAACTTCCACTCACTTCCGTGTCGGTACATTTCTCCTGCAATTAGAGTCGTTTTGCCAGCATAGTTATCTGACAAGTTATAACGTGCTAATTCTTCACCTGTTTGCGGGTTTTGAATACGAATATATGCATTACGAATCATCCCAAAATCTTGACGACGATTTACACAGTCATAAATATTTACAACGAATACTAAACGATTAATACGGCTCGGAACTTTATGTAATTCTACGAAAATTGTTTCGTCGTCACCAGCGCCTTCACCTGTTAAATTATCTCCTGAATGAATAATACTACCACAAGTAGAAAGTTTGTTTCCAAAGTAAACTAAATCATTTTTATTTAAAAAACGCTCTCCTTCTAACATAACAACTGATGCATCACAATCTACATTTGGTTTACTTCCAAATAATGAAGACAGAAACCCACCTGATTGCCCAATTGGATCCCAGCCTAAGCCAACCTGTAGTTTTGCTACTCTCGGTTGTCCTTTCGTTAAATCGATCTTTTGTCCTTTTTCTAAAATAATAGGCATGAAGTTTCTTCCTTTCTACAAAGCATTTTCCTAATCGGAAAATATTGTATTCTTCTCTTATATTGTAGCATTATTTATCTATTGAGAAAAAGAATAAATTCTCAATTATATGAAAACACCTATATCATTTATTTATATTGATGTAAGAAGTGGTAAATCGAACCAATCACTCCTGCGTGATTACGATTTTGTGCGATTTTAATCTCGCAATTACTATAAATCTCAGGATTTAAATATTTTCGTACCTCTTCCTTTACTTCTTCTAAAAATCGATTACCTCTATTAGTAATCCCTCCACCAATAATAATTACTTTTGGATTGAAGATATAAGCAAGATTACTAATTCCAATGGCTAAATGTTTAAAGAATATTTGAACGGCATGTATAACTTCTTTATCCTTCTGATCATATAATTCAAAAATTTTTTCACCGTTCCAATTCCCGCTACCTTTATACTTCCGCACAAGAGAAATTAACCCTGAAATCGAGGCAACCTCTTCAAATTGTTTCCCTTCGATCAACATATTGCCCCATTCACCAGCACTAAATGAATGACCTCTGTACAGTTTTTTATTAATAACAATAGCTCCCCCTATTCCCGTTCCAAGGGTAAGCATAATGCAATTATTTTCATTTCTTCCAACACCTTGCCACATCTCTCCAAACAAAGCACAATTGACATCATTTTCAATGGATATAGGAACTTTTAATACAGCTTGTAATCTATCAATAATAGGAATACCAGCATAGCGTGGAATATGATCCACGCCGCCAGTTATGATTCCTCTATGAATATCTACAATTCCGGCTGTACTAATACCGATTCCAGAAACAACATGTTCATTCATTAATTGCTCCGCCAAGCTAATAATCTTTTGAACGATTTGTTCCCCACCTAAATGGGCCTCTGTTAATGTAGTTTCGTGATTTAGTAATATCCCAGATTTTGAAATAATCCCATATTTAATCTGTGTACCACCAATATCAAATGCGATATATTTTTTCACACTGTCACTTCCTCTAACATTATGAACTTCACTTTTCTGCATTGAAATGATGATGTTTTCCTTTAATAAGAGTTCACAAGATTTACAGATCCAGCTTTTACGTAGACACTGTTGTATTCTTTATTATCCGAAACAATTTCATAATACGATCCTTGTGGTGTATTAACTGTTTTCTTAATGGCTACCATAATGTTGCGAGATGTCATTCCAGTCTGACCTTCAGCCATACTTTTGAATATCGGAGAACCTGCCGTTAACGTTCCAAGTCGATATTTATTTAAATCTTTACTTCCATTCATTGCATCAATTCTATACATAAGCGAGGCAATTTGCTGTCCCCAATTTTCATCACTTGCATACATGACGTTCATTCCTTGTGCCTTATCTCCTAAGTTTCCACCATTATATGTATTTCCACTTGGATTTAAGTAATGCTTATCTATATATGCCGCACAAAAATCAATACCTTCTTCCCATGTTTTGAATCCAGTTGCACCATTATATGGATCTGAATCTACCGCTCTAAAGCCAAATAAATTTTTCTTATCTTGCGCGATACGACTTGTTCCCCATCCTGATTCTAAAATTGCATGTGACACTAAGTAACCGGCATTCATCTTATATTTCTCTGCTGCACTTACAAAATATTTTCCTAATCCAATAAGTGGACTCTTTGCATTCGATTTACGTAAGAAATTATCAATTTCATCTCCTGTATAAGTAGATGTTGCACGAAGTGGCATATACTCAAAGTATTGATAACTATCTTGTCCTCCAATTTGCTTCTTATCAAAAGCCTCGTAACGCTCTCCTTCTTTTAAATGTTTCGGAGCATTACCAATTTGATACGTTGCATGTTTACCATTTTCCGGATTGTATACATAATGATATAACTTGCCATTTTTAGTTGCATAATACGACGTTTTCTCACCAGTCATTGTCGGATGTAATGTAACATCATTTATATTCACATAACCTGTCATACCATCAATTTGGACATGAATACGATCATCAACAGCTTTTACAAATTTCAGGTCAGCTCCACCCTTTACATATGTGAGCTTTTTACCCGTCGTAATATCATAAATATTAATAACACCATTTGCACGAACGAAACCTTGCTTCATATTTACAACTTTACCGTCACTTTTAATGTAAGCATCTTCTTTCATATTCTGCATAATTTGTGTTGCTTCCGCTTCATTTGGTTTTTGAACCTTTTGTGATGAGGTAACAATTTCATAAGAAGACGAACCTTGTTTAACTTTTAAGAACTGTAACGAAACATAACCCTCTCCGCCATTAAAACGGATTTTTGCCCAGCCATTTTCTTTTCCTATGATCGTAACAGTCTCTCCATTTTTCAAATGACCGACAGCTGCCGCACCTGTTGATGGACCTTTACGTACATTTAATAAAGATGCATTTACAACTGCTCGTTCTTCTGTTACCTGTCCAGGGTTTGTTGGGTTTGTTGGATCTATGGAATCTTTACCAATCGTTATAAACTCTAACGACACATAACCTTCTTTTCCTTGGTAATTGATTTTCGCCCAGCCATTTACTTTTCCTAGTACTGTTACTTTTTCACCGTTTTTTAAGTTTCCTAGAACCGAGCTACTTGTATTCGCCGCACTTCTTACTCGGAGACTTGTCGCATTGATCGTTCCTACTTCTTGCGTTCCATTCGTAATGTCTTCCGCTGGCTTTTCTTCTTGTTTTCCTGCTTCTAACTTCACAAACTCTAACGACACATACCCTTCTTTTCCTTGGTAATTGATTTTCGCCCAGCCGTTTGCTTTTCCTAGTACTGTTACTTTTTCACCATTTTTTAAGTTTCCTAGAACCGAGCTACTTGTATTCGCTGCACTTCTTACTCGGAGACTTGTCGCATTGATCGTTCCTACTTCTTGCGTTCCATTCGTAATGTCTTCCGCTGGCTTTTCTTCTTGTTTTCCTGCTTCTAACTTCACAAACTCTAACGACACATACCCTTCTTTTCCTTGGTAATTGATTTTCGCCCAGCCGTTTGCTTTTCCTAGTACTGTTACTTTTTCACCATTTTTTAAGTTTCCTAGAACCGAGCTACTTGTATTCGCCGCACTTCTTACTCGGAGACTTGTCGCATTAATCGTTCCTACTTCTTGCGTTCCATTCGTAATGTTTTCCGCTGGCTTTTCTTCTTGTTTTCCTGCTTCTAACTTCACAAACTCTAACGACACATACCCTTCTTTTCCTTGGTAATTGATTTTCGCCCAGCCGTTTGCTTTTCCTAGTACTGTTACTTTTTCACCATTTTTTAAGTTTCCTAGAACCGAGCTACTTGTATTCGCCGCACTTCTCACTCGGAGACTTGTCGCATTGATCGTTCCTACATCTTGCGTTCCATTCGTAATGTTTTCCGCTGGCTTTTCTTCTTGTTTTCCTGCTTCTAACTTCACAAACTCTAACGACACATACCCTTCTTTTCCTTGGTAATTGATTTTCGCCCAGCCATTTGCTTTCCCTAGTACTGTTACTTTTTCACCATTTTTCAAGTTTCCTAGAACTGAGCTACTTGTATTTGCCGCACTTCTTACTCGGAGACTTGTCGCATTAATCGTTCCTACTTCTTGCGTTCCATTCGTAATGTTTTCCGCTGGCTTTTCTTCTTGTTTTCCTGCTTCTAACTTCACAAACTCTAACGACACATACCCTTCTTTTCCTTGATAGCTGATTTTCGCCCAGCCATTTGCTTTTCCTAGTACTGTTACTTTTTCACCATTTTTTAAGTTTCCTAGAACCGAGCTACTTGTATTCGCCGCGCTTCTTACTCGGAGACTTGTCGCATTGATCGTTCCTACTTCTTGCGTTCCATTTTTAATCGTTGCATCTGATGTTTTCGGTTGTTCCGGCTTTTTTATCTCTTCTGTGTTGCCATCAATTTTCACAAACTCTAACGATACATACCCTTCTTTTCCTTGATAGCTTATTTTTGCCCAACCATTCGCTTTTCCTAGTACTGTTACTTTTTCACCATTTCTTAGGTTCCCTAAAACCGAGCTACTTGTATTCGCTGCGCTTCTTACTCGTAAGCTTGTTGCATTGATTGTTCCTACTTCTTGTGCTCCATTTTTGATTGTTGGTTGCAGTTGCTTTTGGCCAGAAGTGTCAGGTGTTTGAATTGCATCTCCAAATTTTAAAAACTCTAAAGATACATATCCCTCTTTTCCTTTATATTCAATCTTTGCCCAGCCGTTCGCTTTTCCTAATACCGTTACTTTTTCATTTTTTTGAACATAGCCAATCATTGAACTACCTAGAGTTGGACTATTACGTACATTCAAACGAGTTGCCGTAACAATTCCCTCTTCTTTTTGTCCATTATTAATCGTTAATTGTTGTTTTTGTTCAACGTTTGGATTTCCATTCGAAAATCCTAAAAATTGTAATGTGACATACCCCTCTTTTCCATCATGAGAAATTTTAGCCCATTCTTTTTCCTTACTTAAAACTTGTACATTTGTTCCCTTTTTTACTGTTCCTATAACTTTCCCTTGAGTTGTAGGTTGTTCACGTATATTTAAATTTGTTGCATTTACTGTCGCTAAATTATCACTTTCTGCAAAGGCATGCGTCGAAATAAAAGATGTTGCTGTCGCTAGAAATGTACCTGTTATTATTTGTTTTGTTGTTTGTTTCATAATTTTTTATAAGAATATAAGAAATCCTATATTCTTCAGCCCTCCCTTTTTTATTCTTCTTACTATTAATCTTAACATATCATTCCGAAATATTTATTTTGAATATCTAAATATAGCCATAAAATTTGTGAACATCTTATCTATATAGTTTTTTGCATAAAACTATATCTCCTATGAAATATTACAAAGGGATGTATTTTAGATGGAATATTAATTTTTCAGGAGGAAAACAATGACGAAAATCTTCATTTTAGCATCAACACTTTCTTTATCTTTTTTTAGCGGCTTGAATATCGGTAATGCAGCCACGGAAAACTTCTCTCCAACAAACGCTATTGTACAAAACAGCGATCATTTAGCAGAAGGAAACTCAAAAGATAATAATAAACCTCCAGGAAGCAACGGTTCTGGTGGTAGCGGTTCTGATGACAGCGGTTCTGGTGGCAGCGGCTCTGATGGTAGTGGTTCTGGTGGCAGTGGTTCTGGTGGTAACGGTTCTGGTGGCAGCGGCTCTGATGGCAGTGGTTCTGGTGGCAGCGGCTCTGGTAGCAACGGTTCTGGTGGTAGCGGCTCTGGTGACAGCGGCTCTGATGGCAGTGGTTCTGGTGGCAGTGGTTCTGGTGGTAACGGTTCTGGTGGCAGCGGCTCTGATGGCAACGGTTCTGGCGGTAGCGGTTCTGGTGACAACGGTTCTGATGGCAATGGTTCCGGTGGCAACGGTTCTGATGGCAGTGGTTCCGGTGGCAACGGCTCTAGTGGCAACGGTTCTGGTGGCAATCGAGTTAAGGGCGATAGCAGTTTGCAAGATGGCAAAGGCTCCCAAGATGGCAATCGAGTTAAAGGGGATAGCAGTTCACAAGGTGGTAACGTAAAAGATAATGCGACAAAACAAGGTGATAAGTTACCTAATACTGCAGCACATTATCCTGCATCTATTTTAATAGGACTTTCAACATTCCTAATTGGTATGTTATTGTTTATTCGCCGTAAAAATGCAAAATAAAGACCAACATCCTTCCATCTAAAAAATACATGAAACCAATATAAAACTAAAAAGGGCTTTGGATTGCAGTTTATTATGCAACCCAAAGTCCTTTTGGCATCTATCAGAAAGCGTATTAATATGCTTTTCCCCAATAGACCATGTGCTTTGCTTCTTTACTACAGCAAATACATTCGTCAGCTAAATGTTCTTGCTCAAAAGGCATACAACGTGAAGATACTCCAACTTCTTCTTTTAATTTCTCTTCACAAGCTAGTTCTCCACACCACATCGCCTTAATAAACCCTTGCTTTTCATCAGCTGCTTTTTTCATCTCTTCGAAATTCGTCACACTATACGTATTCTCATCGCGAAATACTTTTGCTTTATTAAATAAAGAATGATGAATTTCCTCCAGTAATGATGGAATGCGTTCTTCTAATTGATCCATTGATATACATTCTTTTTCTTTCGTATCTCTTCTTACAAGTACAACTTGATTCTTTTCAATATCCTTTGGACCCACTTCTAATCGAATTGGAATTCCCTTCATTTCATACTCATTAAATTTCCAGCCCGGTGTTTTAGTGCTAGCATCTATTTTTACACGCGCAACCTTCTGAATACGTCCTTGTAACTCTGTTGCTTTTTCTAACACACCTTCTTTATGCTGAGCAATAGGTACAATAACAACTTGTACTGGAGCGACTTTGGGCGGCATTACAAGTCCGTTATTATCACTATGGACCATAATAAGTCCACCTATCATTCTCGTTGATACACCCCACGAAGTCTGGTGTACATATTGCCACTTACCGTTACGATCTAAAAACTTAATATCAAATGCTTCAGAGAAATTCGTTCCAAAGTTATGAGATGTTCCTGTTTGAAGTGCTTTTCCATCATGCATTAAACTTTCAATCGTATAAGTTGCCTTCGCTCCCGCAAACTTTTCTTTTTCTGTTTTTTGTCCTTTAATTACTGGTATCGCTAAGTATTCCCCACAGAAAGAGGCATATAGATTTAAAATATTTAACGTTTCAGCTTGCGATTCTTCTGCCGTTTCATGAATCGTATGGCCTTCTTGCCATAAAAATTCAGTCGTACGAAGGAATGGTCTCGTTGTCTTTTCCCAACGAACTACTGAACACCACTGATTATATAACTTTGGCAAATCATTATATGATTGAACAATCTTTGAGAAATGCTCACAGAATAAAGTTTCCGATGTAGGACGTACACAAAGTCTTTCCGCTAACTTTTCATCCCCGCCATGCGTAACCCATGCTACTTCAGGAGCAAATCCTTCAACATGATCCTTCTCTTTTTGCAATAAACTCTCTGGGATAAACATTGGCATATACACATTCTCATGACCAGTTTCCTTTAACTCTTCATCCATCACTTTCTGCATATTCTCCCATAAGGTATAACCGTACGGACGCAGAATCATACACCCTTTTACACTTGAATAGTCAACAAGTTCAGCTTTTTTTACAATATCGGTATACCACTGCGCAAAGTCCTCTTCCATCTTCGTAATGGCTTGCACTTGTTCTTTTGCCATAGTCAGTCTTCCTCCTTTTAGAAAATACAAAAAAGCCCGCGCCCCTAAATAGGGACCGAGCTTTGCCGGCGTTACCACCCTGATTCATACACAAAAATTGTATATGCTCTCTTTTTGATAACGGGAATTTCCCGCTGCATATGCAGAACTCAAAGGTAGGTTCCATATCGCCCTTTAAGAATCTTTCAGCCAAACGGATTCTCTCTCTGCAAAAAAGGTTGGACATGTACTAGTCCTTTTTCAGCGTTATAACGAAATAAATTTGTTGATTATCATAATACAAATTCTTTTTTAAAACAATAGCTAATTTTCTTATTTTTATATATTCTTTTCATTTTTTGTAGTTTTATACGTAGCTCTTTCGAACGATTTTCACAAGTTGATGTGCAACCATACCGATAAGTGTACCAAGTAGAACGAAGAAACAAATAAATCCATATCCCATTCCTTCCCACCCACCAATAGCTATCATTGTTACAGGAAAGAAAGCTAAACAAAGAAGTACTAAACTAAGTGAAAATATAATATCAAACTGTTTGTCTGGAAAACGTTTCTTTAGTAAATATGAAATAGCAAATACTAGGAGAATCGTGATTCCACCAATGATGTAAAAAATACCAAATCCATCTAGCCAGTCCATAGTATTCCCTCCTTTCATTCAATCCCTTATACTTATTATATGTTTAATTTTTCTGAAAATAAATAATAAATTTTATTCAGAAACATATTTTTATTACTAGGTATTAATAGTAATATATAAGAATAGGTTTTATATAATTAGGAGGATTACTTTATGGATAAAGCATTAACTAATCGTGTCATTATTTTATCATTCGACTGTTTATCAGCTTTAGATTTTCCTATACTACAAAAATTACCTAACTTCCAATCTCTAATAAAAAAGGGCGCGGTTGTAGAAAAAGTAGAACCAATTTATCCTTCTGTAACATATCCAAGCCACTCAACAATCGTTACTGGAAACTACCCTAATAAACATGGTGTTGTTACCAATACTTTACTTCAACCAGGACGTGAATCACCAGATTGGCATTGGTACCGGAAATCGATAAAAGGAACAACATTATATGATGAAGCACGCAAAGCAAATTTAACGACAGCAGCCCTTCTTTGGCCTGTTACTGGAAGAGCAAACATTGATTACAATTTACCGGAAATCTTTCCAAATAGACCGTGGCAAAATCAAATTTTAGTTTCATTATTTAGCGGTAGCCCGCTATACCAATTAGATTTAAATCGACGGTTCGGTCATATACGAAATGGATTATCACAACCTGAACTCGATGATTTCGTTCTTGCTTCTGCTGTACATACAATCCTTACAAAAAGGCCTAATGTCATGTTTGTGCATTTCACTGATTTAGACACACAAAGACACTATCATGGCTTTGAATCTAACGAAACAATAGCAGCTATCCATAGGCACGACGAACGTCTAGGAAAAATTATTCATGCATTAAAAGAAAGTGGAATATACGAAGAAAGTACAATTATTGCCCTTGGTGATCATAGCGCTTTAAGTGAAAACAAATCAATTCAATTAAATGTGCTATTCCATCAAAAAGAGCTTATATCTCTAAATAAAGAAGGTAAATTAGTAGACTGGAAGGCCTACTGTCAAAGTTGCGACGGTTCTGCCTATGTATATGTGAAAGACAAAAACGATACGGATACCATTCGGGAAGTACAACTACTTCTTGAAGAACTGCTTCAAAATAAACAAAATGGCATTGAATTTATACTTCATGATGAAGCGGCGAAAGAATCCGGTGCAGATGGTAATTGTTTATTTATGTTGGAAGCACAAGAGGGGTATTATTTCACTGAAAATTATACCGGTGATTTTATAAAAGAAATTACTAAAAAAGATGTTACTTCTAGTAAAAAATATACATTTGGAACTCATGGTTACTCCCCAACAAAGCCTAACTATGAAACAATTTTTATCGCTGCTGGAAAAGGTATTCAAAGTGGCGTTACAATCCCGTATATGAGACTTATTGATGAAGGTCCGACTATCGCAAGATTACTCGGTTTGCACTTAGGCGAAACAGACGGATCCATTATAGAGGATTTACTACAATTGTAAAGAACTGTGTATATTTGTAAAAGTTATGTAAAAATCATCACTGTTTCTCTTTTTATAATTTTTATTTTTGTACACTGTTAGTAGAACAATTTAAGGGGGAACATTATATGAAAAAAATGTCCAGACAAGAAAAAAGCTGGATATTATATGATTGGGCGAATTCGGTATATTCGCTCGTCATTACAACTGCACTATTCCCAATTTACTTTAAAGCAGCTGCAAAAGAAGCTGGACTATCTGGTGCAACTTCAACAGCATATTGGGGATATGCAAACTCATTCGCTACACTTTTAATTTCTATACTTGCTCCTATTCTCGGCACAGTTGCTGATTATAAAGGGTTTAAAAAACGATTTTTCACATTCTTCTTTGGACTCGGCATCGTATTTACAAGTATGCTAGCAGTCGTCCCAACATCCCAGTGGTACTTATTACTAGGTTGCTATATGCTAGCACTAGTCGGTTTTGCTGGAGCAAACATTTTTTATGATGCATTTTTAGTAGATGTTACCTCTAAAGATAGAATGGATCGAATTTCTACACGAGGCTTTGCATTAGGCTATATTGGGAGCACAATTCCTTTTATCGGTTGTATCGCTCTTATTATTCTTGCTCAAAAAGGCACTATCCCTTTATCAGTCGGCATTGCCAGTCAAATTTCATTCGCAATAACAGCTCTTTGGTGGGGATTATTTACAATTCCAATGCTAAAAAACGTAGAGCAAACACATTATATTGAACGCCATCCAAGACCAATTGCAATGAGCTTCAAACGCCTTGCTGATACTTTTAAAAATATTAAAGAATATAAAACAGTCTTTATGTTCCTAATCGCCTATTTCTTCTACATTGACGGGGTCGATACAATTATTACTATGTCTACCGCTTACGGAACAGATCTCGGTATTAGTGCAACGAATCTATTAATCATCTTATTTGTCACACAAATTGTAGCTTGTCCATTCGCTTTATTATACGGAAAATTATCAGAAACATTTACAGGGAAAAAAATGCTATATGTTGGTATTATTATTTATATCATCATTTGCACATATGCTTATTTCTTAAAAACGACACTCGATTTCTGGATTTTAGCAATGTTAGTTGCCACTTCTCAAGGTGGTATTCAAGCACTTAGTCGTTCCTATTTTGCAAAACTAGTACCTAAAGAATCGGCAAATGAATTCTTCGGATTTTATAATATATTTGGCAAGTTTGCCGCGATCATGGGTCCAGTATTAGTCGGTGTTACAACGCAATTAACGGGAAAAACAAACGCTGGTGTCCTTAGTATTATCGTATTGTTTATTATAGGTGGATTCTTATTAACTAGAGTTCCTGAAAATGATACACCCGTTACACCACCTAATCCGAAAACTAAAACGCTATAAAAAGAAGATCCCCTTCACACAAGAAGAGGATCTTTCTTTATTTTTAACGATAACGCTTTACAAGTAAAAACTCTACAGCTGGCTTTACAACTCTAGCGGCACATAACGTAAGTAAAAGCGGTACATCATGAAAATCTATCCATTTATTAAAACCTACCGATGCGAAAAAAAACCAAAAAATAAATACAATGCGTACATAATATGTAACATTTGCACTTGTTTTTCATACATGTTTTTCTAAATCTTTCTTCTCCTCATTTGCCCTTCAACATTATGCGATGCTACAAATAAATAGTGCATACCAGTTTACTTGAAGTTCAATTAACCAATAGTAAAGTGCAAATGCTAGCATACTTATAACTACTAATGTCGTAACTAAAAGACTTATTTTCTCTTTCCCCTACAGCTTATACAAAAATAGTTTATCAACAGTTGTTCCCAATACTTCCGCTAAACGAAAAGCTAACGCTAAGCTTGGATCATATTTATTATTCTCAATTGCATTTATCGTCTGTCTTGATACGCTACACTTATCAGCTAATGCACCTTGTGAAATATTATTTTCAGTGCGTAATTCATAAATTTGATTTTTCACATCTTTTCTCCTAACATGTAAAATCGTTTTTACAACATTAGTATATAATCGGTACATTTCATTGTCAAAAGACTGCCACAAGAAAAGGGAGCAATTCTGCTCCCTTACAATGGTTATTTCGAGGCTAACGAATTTGTTAGTTCCTCTTTATTAGCGACATCTTCTTTATTTATTTGCATGCGTAGAACTGGTCCAATCGCTAATAAAATAAGTGACATCGCTATACAAAATACAATAACTAATGAAGTCATTTCCTTCAATCCTCCAGCTAGTGATGTTCCAATTAACATTGCCCCCATAAACATTGGTAAAATGGTTCCATTTACTCTTCCAATCATATTTTCTGGTACAAGTTGAATCATAAGCGTACCGACAACGATATTAACACAAGCTAAACAAATACCTGTTCCAAATCGCATCAAACTAGTAATCCAAAATGATGTGGACAACCCTTCGACTAAAAATGAGATTGCTAATATACTCATACCAAATACAAACATCTTTTTCGGATTTACTTTTGAAGCGAAAACCGCAGCAACAATACCACCGATTAGCATACCTATTCCATCCGCTGCTGCTAAATATTGAACTGCTTCCTTTTCCATTCCAAGACGTTCTATTACAAGAAACACCTCTAATGGATTCGTTAATCCAACAGCTAAGCCCATAATTGTGAAAGTGATCGTAATCATACGTAAATTTTTCGTATGAAGAACGTATTTCCATCCTTCTTTTATATCATTTTTTAATGATCCCTTCACTGCTTGCTCTTGTTCAATCCATTTCGGTAAAAATGAAAGGGCGATAGCAGATAATAAAAATAAAATGATTAAACTATATAGTGACGTAAATAAACCAAGTTGTGTATACACAAGCGATCCTACAACTGGTCCGAAAATCATAAACAATGACTGTAATGTTTGGTTAAATGCAATCGCATTTGCTACCTGTTCTTCCTTTACATAGCGCTTAAATATGCGTGAAGATGAAGGCTGAGAAAACTGACCTACAATTGCGGAAACGAGTGTCGCAAAAAATATTGCCTGCCAGTAATCAATCTTTAACAATAAAACAATCCCTATAATAGACAGTACACTTAACACATCCCCAGCAACCATTGTTCTTTTCGGGTTCCAGCGATCTGCTAACGCGCCACCAATGAAAGAAAAAATAAAAATAGGTGCATATTCCATGACCGATAATAGTGAGACTGAAACTGGATCATTATTCGTCCGCTCCATTATGAAATACAATAGGGCCATATTTCTGATCCAAATCGCAAATTGTTGTAAAATATCGGATGCCATAACGAGCATAAATGCTCGATTTTTAAATAAAGCTTTCATTTCCGCTCCTCCTTTTATAAACCGACCATTCGGTCTAATTCATTTTAAAAGAAAAGCCGCTGACTTATTATTCAGCTGCCATCCCTTTTAACAATACATCTATTGCCTTTTTATAAACTCGCTTTAACTCGTTATAATCTAGCTCATAGTAAAGCACTCCAAGCCCTGATAATAAGCCATGTACAATATACATCAAATCGCGCGCATTTTCTTCACGAAACTCTCCAGACTGTATACCTGTTTCGATTAATCTCTCAAACATAACATATGATTCTCTAGTTAAAGCTAATAATTCATCTAGAACCTCTTTGCTCACAACTTGGCTCATAGAAAATTCCTCTATTGCACTCGAAATAGGTTGTTGTATATCCTCTACATAATATTCTGCGAGACCATATAATTTTTCAATACTAGTACTATACAACTTCTCTTTTTCATTCCATTTTTCAAGCCAATCATACGTATGCTGTTTTACTACAAATAAAAATAATTCTTCTTTACTTTTAAAATGGTAATAAATACTCCCTTTACTTCGCTCTGTAATTTCACAAATATCTTCCATAGATGTGGCTGCATAGCCTTTTTGTGAAAACAGATTTTCTGCTTTGTATGCAATTTCCTTCTTTATCTCTTCTGCGCTTTTTCTCATACTCACACCTCTTTAAACCGACCGTTCAGTCTAATGATAACAAATGAAAAACCTCTTTCGCAAGAGGCTATATTCCTTATTTACGAAAACGTACTTTCAAACCAAGTTCGGATCATATGTATTGTTCCAAATTTAAATCCAAGTTTAACAAGAAATACACCTCCAGCAACTAATAAAAACAATGCTACTTTCCCTTTATTTTTCATTTTCGGTTCCCTTCCCATTTCCATTCTCCTTATCATGTTAAAAATATTAAACAAACGTTTATTTAACTGTTAGTGTGCGTATGTAAGCCAACTAATCAAACGTTTGTTTAAAAAAGAAATACGCCTATATAAGGCGTATTCTTATCAATCACCGCAACTACCTCCACTATCTCCTCCAAAAGACCCTCCACAGTCATGTGAACTGCTATCATGTGAGCTGTCATTATTATCAGATCCAGCAAAGAAAAAAAGCGGTGATGAGTTATTAGACGAATTATGTATGTTATTTTGTTTCGTAAGGTTTACTTTCTTTTTGTTTGATCGAACAGCTATTACAATTATTCCAATGACAACAAATAATAGTATGACAATAATAAATTCCATATAAAAACCTCCCTAATTCTCGAATAATTGAATGGTTCTCTCTAAATTTTCAAGTGAAATAAAGCGCGATTCACGAAGGATCTCTTTTCCATTATGAAATAACAAAATTGTCGGCCCTGTAAATACTGCATATCGCCCCGCAACTTCTTGCATGTCTTGTAGTAATATCTCTATTTTCTCTACGTAATCATAATTCTCTAATACGTAATTTACTTTCCTTAACATGACATCACAAACACCACAATTTTCTGTTTTAATAAATAGAAGTACTAATTGCTGTTCTTCAATATATGTTGCTAATTCTTCTATCGTTTCAAATGTATTCATCTTATCCCTCTTAACTTAATTTACGAAATGCTGAACTATCTTTCTCTTTTCCATTACCTGCTGAAAACACAACGTTTTTGCTGTTAACCCTTCTTGTAATTTTTTCCTCTCTACTTCATCATAACAGCAAGCAATTAAATCTTCTATTTTTAATATATCTTTTGTAATTCCATTTCTGCTGGAATCATTCCCGCATTTTTTAAATTTTATAGCTCATCCTTAACTCTAGAGGTACCATTAAAAGATCTTCTAATTGTAGTGGTTTTCCTTTTCTCGAAATATAATCCAGATCACCATTCCAGATTGCTTGTCGAACCTTTTCTTCAGCAATGTTCAAAAACACATCCACACTATCCTCTCACTTACATATTTTTACTATTATTTTATATGAAATTTCACCATCTTACCACACCATTACAAGTTGACTTCATACAATTTTTTCTCAAATTTATTTATAATAAGCTATTTTCTTCCTCACCGGTCTTTCATTTTCATATGCAGTTTGTATTAAAGCCTTTTTGTATTGAGAAAGTCTTTCTTCATACAATAAAGCGTTTACACTAAATCTTACATTTGTTACGATTTAATCACCCCAGCTCCCTTGTATAGACTTCGTGATGTCTGATCATTTTTATCTAGACGTTTCATACGTCTAGATTCACTTTGATTTATCGGCAAATGCCTTTAAATATATCTTTTACCTTGAAAGGGGAAATGACTATGAGGTCAAAAAAATTCACATTACTATTGCTATCTCTACTACTCTTCTTACCTCTTTTTCTCGCAAATTTTATTACTCCAAATCTCGCATCAGCAAATTCACCAACGCAAAACCAAAAAATTATTGGGTACTTTCCTTCGTGGGGCATCTACGGACGTAATTATCAAGTTGCAGACATCGATGCATCAAAGCTCACTCATTTAAACTATGCGTTTGCTGATATTTGCTGGAATGGAAAACATGGAAATCCTTCTACACATCCCGATAATCCAAATAAACAAACATGGAACTGTAAAGAATCTGGTGTACCGTTGCAAAATAAAGAAGTTCCTAATGGTACTCTCGTATTAGGTGAGCCCTGGGCTGATGTCACAAAATCTTATCCAGGATCAGGTACAACTTGGGAAGATTGTGATAAATATGCCCGTTGTGGCAACTTCGGAGAATTAAAACGACTAAAAGCTAAATACCCTCATTTAAAAACCATTATTTCCGTCGGAGGCTGGACTTGGTCTAATCGATTTTCTGATATGGCAGCTGATGAAAAAACTAGAAAAGTATTCGCAGAATCAACAGTCGATTTCCTACGTGCATACGGATTTGACGGCGTCGATTTAGACTGGGAATATCCAGGTGTTGAAACGATTCCTGGTGGTAGTTACCGTCCTGAAGATAAACAAAATTTCACGCTCCTTCTTCAAGATGTCCGAAATGCTTTAAATAAAGCCGGTACTGAAGATGGAAAACAATATTTATTAACAATTGCTTCAGGGGCAAGTCAACGTTATGCCGATCATACAGAGTTAAAGAAAATCTCTCAAATACTCGATTGGATTAATATTATGACATATGATTTCCACGGCGGTTGGGAAGCAACTTCTAACCATAATGCCGCATTATATAAAGATCCGAATGATCCAGCAGCTGATACGAAATTTTACGTAGATGGAGCTATTGACGTTTATAAAAATGAAGGTGTACCAGCTGATAAACTCGTATTAGGCGTACCATTTTACGGACGTGGTTGGAAAAGTTGTGGAAAAGATAATAATGGGCAATATCAACCATGTAAACCAGGTAGTGATGGCAAACTAGCATCTAAAGGTACTTGGGATGATTATTCTACTGGTGATACGGGTGTTTATGATTACGGTGATTTAGCAGCGAATTACGTAAACAAAAATGGTTTTGTACGCTATTGGAATGATACAGCTAAAGTACCTTATTTATACAATGCTACTACAGACACATTTATTAGCTACGATGACAATGAATCTATGAAATATAAAACAGATTATATAAAAACGAAAGGTTTAAGTGGAGCAATGTTTTGGGAACTTAGTGGTGACTGTCGCACAAGTCCAAAATATAGCTGTAGTGGTCCAAAATTGCTTGATACGTTAGTAACCGAATTACTTGGTGGACCTATCAGTCAAAAAGATACTGAATCACCAACGAACGTAAAAAACATTGTGGTTACTAATAAAACCTCAAGCTCAGTCCAATTAAGCTGGACTGCATCTACTGATAATGTGGGAGTTACTGAATATGAAGTTACTGCTGGGGAAGAAAAATGGAGTACAACATCAAATAGCATTACAATTAAAAATTTGAAACCTAATACGGAATACACTTTTTCAATACTAGCAAAGGACGCTGCCGGGAATAAATCACAACCTAATTCTATTATTGTAAAAACTGATGATGCTAACACAACGCCTCCTGATGGTAATGGTAAGGCTACATTTTCAGTTACTTCAAATTGGGGAAGTGGCTATAACTTCTCAATTGTAATTAAAAATAACGGCACAAGCCCTATTAAAAACTGGAAGTTAGAATTTGATTATAACGGCAATTTAACACAAGTTTGGGATTCTAAAATTAGTAGTAAAACAAATAATCATTATGTAATTACAAATGCCGGATGGAACGGTGAAATTCCTCCTGGTGGATCCATTACAATAGGAGGTGCAGGAACAGGTAACCCTGCCGAACTTTTAAATGCCGTTATTAGCGAAAACTAGACGTAACATTCTTTAATTGTTTCACTAAAGTTTGAATTTAGGTTTGAATAATTTTTCCTAAATTCAAACTTTAAATTTTGCGAAAAATCACAAATTAAAATTACAATAACCGATTATAATTATATTTAGTTTTCAATATGAAGTTTGCGTGAAGTTCATCTGAATTTTACATGAATTTCCTTTAATTTCTATTGTCTTCCCATACTAATCACCTTATTCTTTATATATAGGAATAATTTTTATTCCATTTCAAGCTATCTATATATACAAAAAAGATAGTTGCCTATTAGGGAAAGGCGTCTAATATTATTATAAATATAAACATAATCGCAGAAAAAGCACGCTTATAAGCGCACCATAAGAGTGCTTCTTCATACAATTCTCATGTAAGAGTTCTCGAAAATCATGTTAATCACAAAGAAAAGGCCGTAGCTTATATAAGCTACGGCCTTTTCTTTGTGATTATTTTTAAACGTTCCATTCTTCGATATTCCATACTTTCGTTATCCACGTTTCATAGAAAGAAGCTCATGTGAAACGATTAAAACTGTTAAAAGACTTTTTCTATTTTTTCATATAAGGAGCTAATACACTTAAAATTTCTTCCTTATCCTTCTTTAACTCCAATGATGTTAACATATCCATCGTTCGAGGACGAGGTAATTTCACTTGCACTTCACCAACTATTGATGCTGGTCTTTGAGATAAAATAAATACGCGATCAGAAAGCAAAATTGCTTCATCTAAGTCGTGTGTAACCATAACAATTGTTTGCTTTTCTTGATGCCAAGAATTTAAAAGCCAACTGTGTACTTCCATTTTTGTAAATGCATCTAATTTTCCAAAAGGCTCATCAAGTAGCATAATTGGCTTCTCACATAAGTATGTACGAAGAAAGCTAATTCTTTGGCGCATACCACCAGATAATGCATCAGGATAATGATCCGCATATTCATCTAACTCAAACTGCTTTAATGCTTCCATTCCTTCTGTTAACCTTTGTTTTTTAGATTTCCCCTCAATTTCTAATGGAAGAACAATATTTTGTAAAGCCGATCGCCACGGTAATAATAAATCTTGTTGTGGCATATAGCTTACAACATCTTGTTTTCTCACATGTTCCTCGTTATAAAATACCTCTCCACTCGTTGGCTCTTCAACACTCGCAATCATATTTAACAATGTGCTTTTCCCACAACCACTTGGACCGACAAAAGAGACAAACTCTCCCTCCTGTATAGAGGCACTAATATTTGCTAATACATTCTTTCCATCGAAAGATTTCACAATATCTTTTATTTGTAATCCGCTCATTTTTCACTTGGAAGGAATTCATTTGTAAAAGCATCTTTTACATCAATTTTCTTTTTAATAACTTTGTTGTCGTATAAGAAATTCATGTAATTCGTCCAAACTTCTTCCTTCTGTACTCCCCACGCTTTTGCATCATCTTGATACTTCGTACTTAACCACTTTTGACTTTCTTGTACTAATTCCTTATTCACATCTGGAACAGCTTTAATTAAAATATCAGCAGCTTCTTTCGGCTCTTTAATTGCAAAATTATAACCTTCTGTCGTTGCAGTCATAAACTTTTTCACGAAGTCTTTATCTTGCTTCGTATGTTTTTCACTCGTAATAATAACAGGACTATAGAAATCAAGCGCTGGATCTAAGTCTTTCACCATAATCGTATTTAACTCTTTTCCTTGACGCTTCGCTTCAATGCCATCCCATCCATAATAAATCCATTCAAAGTCCGCATCACGACCGATTGATTTGAAGAAGTCTGTTTGTCCTAAGATGATTTTTTCGACTTTATTAAAATCAGCTTGATTTTTCTCCATAATTGTTTTTAACGTCGCTTCTTCTGCTGGTCCTCCCCAGCCGCCATAACGTTTACCTTCAAAGTCTTTCGGTGACGTCATATTATCTTTTTTTAGTGATGCAAAAGCAGAGGTATTATGCTGAATAATTGCACCAACAGAAACAACTGGGATTCCTTCAACACGAGCTAATGTTACATTTTCCTGTGCACTTATCGCAAAATCTGCTTTCCCAGAAGCAATCATCTGCTCTGCTGTTACATTATCACCAGGCTGGATAATTTCTACATCAAGCCCTTGTTTTTTGTAATAATCTTTCGTTTTCGCTACATATAAGCCAGTATGATTCGTATTTGGAAACCAATCTAAAACAACTTTTACTTTTTTATCTTTACTTGCACTTTCTTCTTTCTTCGCCGGATTACACCCAGCCACACTTACTGCTAATAAAGCAGCTAACATAATTTTTAAACCTTTTTTCATTTTCTGCCGTCCTTTCTATATATCCATGGTGCTGTTATTCTTGCCATAAACTCCACGATAAAATACAGGCATAATGTCACCATGACGATAATTGCTGCAACACCAAATACTCGAGCAGTTAAAAAGGATTTTGTAGCTCTCGTAAGCATAACCCCTAACCCTTCACTTGCACCGAGCCATTCTCCGATAATTGCCCCCATCACGCTATATGTAACTGCAATTTTTAAACCCGAGAAAAAGTATGGGAGCACTGCCGGAAACTTTACTTTCTGGTAAACTTGCCATTTCGTTGCTTTCATTGTTTGCAACAATTTCAACATATTTTTATCTACAGTTTGAAAACCTTCTAAAATACTAAGCGCAATTGGGAAGAAACAAACGAGTATGACGACCATTACTTTCGGCAACATCCCATATCCAAACCAAATAATAAATAACGGTGCAAGTACAACGATTGGAATCGTTTGCGAAATAACGAGCAACGGATTTATTAAAATACGAAATAAAGGTATCACGTCCATAATAATTGCAATGCTCGTCCCAAGTAAAATCGCAAAAAATAGTCCGATTATAACTTCCTGCAGTGTTTGCATCGTATTTGGTAATAGTAAATCCTTCATTCCAATTAATTCTTGAACAATGGCAGAAGGCTTTGGTAAAATCCACGGTTCGATTTTAAATAATGAAACAGATCCTTCCCATATCACAATGAGAAGGATAAGCCAAATTGTTGTAATAAGTTTAGATTGCTTCTGGTTTTGCATATTCATCACGGTACTTCCAAACCTTTTCATCTATCGTTACACCAGTGCTTGGACGATAATGGATTTTAATAGAAGTAATCACTTCTTCAGCTCCAGCATCGACGCAAGCTTGCTGCGCACGTTTCACGACATCAAGAAGTACATCTAATTCTCCTTCCAACGTTGTTTCCATTGCTCCTACTTCATAACGAACTCCCGATTGTTGTACAACTTCAATTGCTTTATCAACAACAGAATATACATCTTTTGTTTTTGCTTGCGGTACTACTGAAAATGACATTGTAACTTGTTGTGACATAATAAAATCCCCCTTATAAAATATGTTTCCCAAAAAAGAAAAGGCTTTCCTACCATGTAGGAAAGCCTTGTATACAAGTTATTCTATAATAACTTATGCTACATCACTTTAAAGTAACTCCCTACGCTGGCATTATCCAGATCAGGTTGAGGGTCGATGTATACTTACATCCTCTCAGCCAATTGGCTCCCCGGTTCTTAATTCGTTCTCATTGTAGCATGATTTATTTTATTGAACAAACAAAAGCATGTATAATCATTTCATTTAACTTTTAAATTCCCCAATTAACTCTTGTAACTCCTGTGAAAGCCAGCTTAAAGAACTCGCTAATTCAGCAATATCTTGTACAGACATTTCCTGTTCTTTCATACTCGCTTCAATATTACTACTACCATTCGCATACATATTTGCGATATGTGATAGTTCATTTACAACACGAACAATATTTTTGCTATTTTGCAATATATCACTTGAATTGCTAGAAACAGCTCTAACTTGATTGGTAACAGATTGTGCTGATTTTGAAATTTGTTCAAAGAAAGCATCACTACTTTGAACAAATTTAATTCCAGATTCTACTTCTTTTGAAGCCTTTTGCATTAAAACAACAGCTTCTTTCATTTCAGCTTGTGTTTCCCCTATTAATTTTGCTATATCTTTTGCTGGTGCTTTCGTCTGCTCTGCTAATTTACTCACTTCATCAGCAACAACAGCAAATCCCTTTCCGGTTGCCTCAGCACGTGAAGCTTCAATAGAAGCATGTAAAGCTAACGAATTAGTTTGATTAGAAATACCTGTAATTACAGTTACAATATCACTAATTTCTTTTGATCTTGTTTCCAATGAATAGATGATAGAAGATACATCCTGTACTGCATTTTGTATTATGTTCATTTGATTCATCACCTGTTCAATAACACTATTTCCTTTTACTGAATGATGCTCCATACCTTCAGACTCTTTCGCCATTTGTTCTGCAGCATTTTTTATCTCTTCTATCTTTTCTTCCATTTCATATACAATACCTAAATACTGTGGTACTGAAGTTTCTTGTGACTGAGCGCCAGCTCTTAACCCAACCATAGAACTTACGATTTCTTGAACTGCCATGCTATTCTCTTTCGTACTCACTGACAATTCTTTTGAAGATGAGGAAACCTGTTCTGCTGTCTGCTTCACTTTATCTACAATTCCTTTAAACTTCTCGATGGTATTATTAAAATACGCATTAATAATACCAATATCATCTGATCTTTCCTCTAATTTAATACTTAAATCACCTTCACCGACTTTGCGCAATCCTTCACGTAAATCTCGCAATGGAGCAAGTGCGTTACGTACAATTAAGAATTGAATAACAGTTGCAATTAAAACAGAAATACAAATAAACATTAAACCTTGTATAATGAACTTTTCCTTTGTACTAGGAACAATAGAGGCATCTACATCAGCTGCAACAAGTGCCACAATATTTCCGTCTCCATCTTTAATTGGCTCTAATATCGTTACCCATGACCCTAATTGATCTTCATATACTTCTGTCATGTTCGCTTTTTTCGTGTTCATTACTTTATCATATGCTTTCATCCAAAGATCTGGTTGTTTATAATATTCTCCCGGCCTTACTTCAACAACCTTTGCTAACCCTGTAGCCAAATCGACGATTAGTAACTCACCTTTTTCATTTTTTTTTGCTCCAACAATATAGGTTTGTCCAACACTATTCAATTCTTCCGTTGCTTCATCTAATTTGTCTGTTAACTTCTCTCTCTTTTCTCTTTGTGCCACTGGGTCTTTTGTAACATCTCTCACTATTTCTTCGTCTAATTTATGTAATACCGTATCTCCTGTTTCAAAAGAATGTCTTTCAAATATAGACATCATACTATTTTGAAACATGTTAAAACTTAACGCTCCCATAGTACCAACAAGCGTCAAAATAACTAACACAGTTAACAATACATTCTTTTGAAGAAACGACAACTTATGCCAATACTTTTTCATCAACATCACCTTTCTTAATTAATATAATATAAAGTAAAACTATTAAAATATAAATCCCAACAAATGACAATGATTCTCATTTGTTTACAAATAAAAAAAAGACCAATGAAAAGAGCATTGGTCAAGAGCAACCCTATCCGTCCGGTAACTGGCTAGCATAGCCTTTCGGCCTTAGCTCCTGTAGTTTTGCGTACTCATGTTTCCATCAGTTTGCCTTTCTCGCTGAACGAGTTGAACGATATGGGAGTTCTATGAGAATTAAATTATTCTCTTTCCAAGGTTACAACATTCAAATTAAAATGTCTACTTATTTAGAGATATAAATATAAAATTCCAATGTATTATTTTTTCGAAATAATTTAACAAAATACGTGAATGTTACTTTTTTTATGTTATATAATAAAAAACGTATATAAACCAAAGATTCCTTCGGATATTTCATTAATTTTCATTTAAATTAAATTATTCGAATATATCTTAACTTATGAATTTCGGAGGTAATTTATCATGTTTTGGCTACAATTTCTTACCTTATTACTCTGCATTTTTATTGGTGCACGCCTAGGCGGAGTTGGCTTAGGAGTAATGGGTGGAGTTGGTATGGCAATACTCGTTTTTGTCTTCCACTTACAACCAACCGCTCCTCCTATCGATGTAATGCTTATGATTTTAGCAGTAATTACTGCTGCTGGTGCTTTGCAAGCCGCTGGAGGAATGGACTATCTTGTTCATCTAGCTGAGAAAGCTTTACGAAAAAATCCAAAGCGCATTACATTTTTCGCTCCAATTGTTACTTATTTGTTCACACTATGTGCTGGCACTGGTCACGTTGCCTATTCTGTACTTCCTGTTATCGCAGAAGTCTCTCGTGAATCGGGAATTAGACCCGAACGACCAATGTCAATTGCCGTAATCGCTTCTCAACAAGCAATTACAGCTAGTCCCATTTCAGCTGCCACAGTTGCCCTTTTAGCAATGTTAGCTGACTATAAAATTACTTTATTAGATATTTTAAAAGTAAGTATCCCTTCTACTTTCATCGCTTGTATGGTAGCTGCATTCGTTGCTAGTAAAATGGGGAAAGAACTAAATGAAGACCCTGAATACTTAAAACGATTAAAAGAAGGTATGATTCCTAAACTTGAAGAGAAAAAAGAATTTGTAGGTGTAAAAGGCGCTAAATTATCAGTTATTCTTTTCCTAGTAGGAACTTTCCTTGTCGTACTTCTTGGTTCATTTGAAGCACTTCGTCCGGGATGGATGGTTGACGGGAAGTTAATTCGTCTTTCCATGCCAAACACAATTGAAATGGTTATGTTAACCATCGCAGCTCTTATTATTATTTTCTGTAAACCAAATGTAGAAAGCATTGTGTCTGGTAACGTCTTTAAAGCTGGAGCAACAGCAGTTGTTGCTATTTTCGGTATCGCTTGGATGGGAGATACTTTCTTTAACGGAAACTTAAATATGATTCAAGGATCAATTCAGCACTTAGTTACAAGTGCACCATGGCTATTTGCTATCGCATTATTCATTCTATCTATTTTACTGTACAGCCAAGCAGCAACAGTTCGTGCTTTAATGCCACTTGGACTATCTCTTGGTATTCCGCCAGCATTACTGATTGCTATGTTCCCTGCAGTAAACGGATACTTCTTCATTCCAAACTATGGAACAATCGTTGCTGCCATTAACTTCGACCGCACTGGTACAACAGGTATCGGTAAATACGTTTTAAATCATAGCTTCATGATTCCCGGCCTAATCGCAACCTTTACTTCTATCGGAATTGGAATGCTCTTAATTTCAATTATGTTTTAAATAAAAAGCACAAACCTATAATTTTAAAAGGTTTGTGCTTTTTTATTTAAACGTTTGTTTAATTTTTTCAATCAATAACTTCTACAACATACCCTTTCTTTTTTAAACCACTCAATATTTCTTCAATATGATTTCTATCTTTCGTTTCTAATGACAAGTGCAATTGCGCATATCCTGGAAATACCTTTGTACCAATCCGTTCTAAATGTATATTTAATACATTTGCTTCAAAATTTGTTACAATCTCGAGCAAATGGTGCAAATAGCCTGGCTTATCTTTAATCATTGTCGCGATGTGAATGAAGCGTCCTGCTTCAACCATTCCATGCTCAATAATACGCGAAATAAAGTTTACATCGACATTTCCACCACTTAGTACGGATACGACTTTCTTTTCTCTTATTGGGATTTTGTGATAAAGCAAAGAAGCTAATGAGCTCGCACCAGACCCTTCAACCAACAATTTATTCCGTTCAAGAAGCATTAACATCGTTCGTGCAATTTCCATTTCATCTACACAAAACACATCGTCCACATAACGTTGTACAAGTTCAAATGTCAAATCACCTGGCCTCTTAACCGCGATTCCATCCGCCATAGTTGGCGTCGACTCTACTGTTATTACCTTCTTTTCCTCAAGTGACTGTTTCATTCCCGGACAAGCAAGTGTCTGCACCCCGTATATTTTTACTGATGGCTTTTGTTCTTTAATTGCCATCGCAACTCCTGCAATTAATCCTCCACCTCCAATAGGACAAATAACAGCCTCTACATCTTCCAACTGTTGTAATATTTCCAGACCGACTGTACCTTGACCAGCAATTACTGCTTCATCATCAAATGGATGTACAAATTTCGCTCCTGTCTTCTCTTTTAAATCTAGTGCATAAGCTAATGCATCATCAAATACAGCACCTTGTAATTCTACATGTGCACCGTACCTTTTTGTCGCAAGCACCTTACTTAACGGAGCACCTTTTGGCATCACAATCGTACAAGGAATACTAAGCATATTACTAGAATAAGCGACTCCTTGCGCATGATTTCCAGCAGATGCCGCAACAACACCATTTTCTAAATCACCTTTCTCAAGAGAAACCATTTTATTATAAGAACCACGTACTTTAAAAGAGCCTGTCTTTTGTAAATTCTCCAGCTTTAAATACACTTCATTCTGTGATAACTCACTAAATGTACTTGAATAATCTAATGGCGTCATATGTACAATGCCCTTCATTTTCTCATAAGCAGCTATAATATCCTGAAATACAATCATGCCTTCGCCTCCGAAACAATATATGTTTATACATACTAGTTTAGGCGGCATATTTTGTTTTATACGACAAAAGACCACGCAGTATTTTCATACTACATGGTCTTTTATCTACAAACACTTATTTACTTCCTCAGCTAATCGCTTCGTACTTTCATATGCAGAATCCGCTAAACTAATTGCAGAAATAACTGAAACACCATCCGCACCCGCTTCTATAACGGTAGCAGTATTTTCAATTGTAATCCCACCGATACCAACGATCGGCACTGTAATTCCTTGTTCTCTAAAATGAGCTAAACCTTTCGTTCCTTGAACAGCTTTCGTATCTTTTTTCGTACTCGTTGGGAAAATAGGACCAACGCCTAAATAATCAGCTCCGTTTTCAATCGCCCATTTTGCTTCTTCAATTGTATGTGTAGATACACCGATAATTTTATTTCCCATCTTTTCACGAACAGATGTAATCCCTTCATCATCTTGTCCCACATGAACACCATCTGCATCTAATTCAATGGCCAATTCTACATCATCATTTACAATGAAAGGAACACCATATTCCTTGCAAAGCGCCTGCAATTTCTTTGCAAAACGCACTCTATCCTCTCCAGTTAAAGCCCCTTCTCCCTTTTCACGAAATTGAAAAAGTGTTACTCCACCGTCTAATGCTTCTTTCAATATAGCTAACGGATCCTTCGTGCAATTATTGCTTCCCATAATAAAATACACTTGTAATAAGTTAGACATTTTCTTGGTTTCAATGCGCATCATGTGTTTCATCCCCCTTACTCTAACTCCTCAATCTTCCCATACTTCTCAATATCATCTGAAGTTGTATTTGCTAATTGATTTAAAAATTCAATTTGGAAACTACCAGGCCCTTTCTCTACCGTCTTAGCAGCTGCTAGTTCCGCAGCTACACCATAAAATGTTAATGCTGCTACTGCTGCCTTTACATAATCTTTTTCTACCGCAACAAATGCTCCTATTACAGAAGTTAGTAAACAACCCGTTCCAGTAACCTTTGTTAAAATAGAGTGACCGTTTCGAATAAGAATCGTTCGCTCTCCATCTGTAACGACATCTTCTTTTCCAGTAATGACCGCAACTGTATTCAATCCCTCTGCTGCCTGTTTTGCAATATTTACAACATTGCCATTGCCAGTACCAGCGTCTACCCCTTTAATTTCCCATCTCTCATTAATAACGTTAGCTACTTCAGCTGCATTCCCACGAATTATCGCTAGATCTATTTCAGCTGGAATATGTCTCGCAACTTCTGTTCGGTACGATGTTGCTCCTGCACCAACTGGATCAAACAGTACCGGTACATTGTTCACACTTGCTGATTTACCAGCAAGTAACATCGCTTCTACTTCTTCAGAACGAAGTGTACCCATATTTAATACTAACGCTCCCGCAATACTAGCCATTTCTGCTACTTCTTCTTTTGCATACGCCATTACAGGCGATGCCCCTAATGCTAACAAACCGTTCGCCGTAAAATTTGTCACAACAACATTTGTAATATTATGAACGAGGGGATTAGATTCCCTCACTAAATCCACTACTTTACTAATTTCTTTCCTATTCATCCTTTTCATCTCCTAACTATAATGATGGGAGATACACAAAAAGGCACTTTGCGCGTATGCAAAGTGCCTGAACATGTGCTTTTACACTCTCCCTACGCTGGCATTATCCAACAGGTTCAAATGGTCAATGACGGATTAGTCATACTCTCAGTTTGCATCCACAAACTCCCATGTGTTTGTTATTCATCTACTTCAAAGTCTACTCTTATTCTAGTAAAATAACAAGTTCTTTACTTTTCCGTATAAAGTGAAACATTAATCAGTGGGGGTTTTGTTCATTCCACTAAAACAGCTCAAACCTCGAGCGAAACTGAATCTCAAGAAAATGTATGCTATATTTAACTTATGGAAATTTGAAAGGATGTTTTTAATATGTCAAAAAGCGTTGTAATCGCTGAAAAACCTTCCGTTGCGCGAGATATTGCTCGTGTACTGAAGTGTGATAAAAAAGGAAACGGCTATCTTGAAGGTAGTAAATATATTGTAACTTGGGCTTTAGGTCACCTCGTTACATTAGCAGATCCAGAAAGCTATGATGTGAAATATAAAAAGTGGAATTTAGAAGATTTACCGATGCTACCTGAGCGTTTGAAATTAACGGTTATTAAACAAACTGGTAAACAGTTTAATGCTGTGAAAAGCCAGCTACTTAGAAAAGATGTAAATGAAATTATTGTCGCTACAGACGCAGGGCGTGAAGGCGAATTAGTCGCACGCTGGATTATCGATAAAGTTAAGCTAAATAAACCAATTAAACGTTTATGGATTTCATCTGTTACTGATAAAGCAATTAAAGATGGTTTTGCAAATTTAAAACCAGGTAAGGCATATGACAATTTATACGCTTCAGCAGTTGCGCGTTCAGAAGCTGACTGGTATATCGGTCTTAACGCGACTCGTGCTTTAACAACTCGCTTTAATGCTCAACTAAATTGTGGTCGTGTACAAACACCTACTGTCGCTATGATCGCTAGTCGTGAAGATGAAATAAAGAACTTTAAGGCTCAAACTTACTATGGTATCGAAGCTCAAACAACTGATAAGTTAAAACTAACTTGGCAAGATGCAAACGGTAATAGCCGTAGTTTTAATAAAGAAAAAATTGATGGTATTGTAAAAAATCTAGATAAACAAAATGCCACTGTTGTAGAAATTGATAAAAAACAGAAGAAGTCATTCTCTCCTGGCCTTTACGATTTAACTGAATTACAACGTGATGCAAATAAAAAGTTTGGTTACTCTGCTAAAGAAACATTAAACATTATGCAGAAATTATATGAACAACATAAAGTGTTAACGTATCCTCGTACAGATTCACGCTACATTTCATCTGATATCGTTGGAACACTTCCAGAACGTCTAAAAGCGTGCGGTGTCGGGGAATATCGTCCGTTAGCACATAAAGTACTACAAAAGCCAATTAAGCCTAATAAATCATTTGTTGATGATAGTAAAGTAAGCGATCATCACGCAATTATTCCAACAGAAGGATACGTTAACTTCTCATCCTTTACAGATAAAGAGCGTAAAATTTATGATTTAGTTGTGAAACGTTTCTTAGCTGTTTTATTCCCTGCATTCGAATACGAGCAACTAACGTTACGCACAAAAGTTGGTAATGAAACGTTCATTGCACGCGGAAAAACGGTTTTACACGCTGGTTGGAAAGAAGTATACGAAAATCGCTTTGAAGACGATGATGTAACTGATGACGTAAAAGAGCAGCTTCTACCTCACATTGAAAAAGGTGATACATTAGCTGTAAAGTTAATTATGCAAACATCAGGTCAAACAAAGCCTCCTGCACGATTTAATGAAGCGACTTTACTTTCAGCAATGGAGAATCCTACAAAATATATGGATACGCAAAATAAACAACTTGCTGATACGTTAAAATCGACTGGTGGATTAGGCACTGTAGCGACACGTGCAGATATTATCGACAAACTCTTCAATTCATTTTTACTTGAAAAGCGTGGTAAAGATATTCACATTACATCAAAAGGCCGTCAGTTACTTGATTTAGTACCAGAAGAGTTAAAATCTCCTACACTAACTGGTGAATGGGAACAAAAACTTGAGGCTATCGCAAAGGGTAAACTGAAAAAAGAAGTCTTCATTTCTGAAATGAAGAACTATACGAAAGAAATTGTTTCTGAAATTAAATCAAGTGATAAAAAATATAAACATGACAACATTTCAACGAAGTCTTGTCCAGACTGTGGTAAACCAATGCTAGAAGTAAACGGCAAAAAAGGAAAAATGCTCGTTTGCCAAGACCGTGAATGTGGTCATCGTAAAAATGTATCTCGTACAACAAACGCTCGTTGTCCACAATGTAAGAAGAAACTAGAACTACGTGGTGAAGGTGAAGGTCAAATCTTTGCATGTAAATGTGGCTATCGCGAAAAATTATCGACATTCCAGGAGAGACGTAAAAAAGAATCTGGAAACAAAGCTGATAAGCGTGACGTTCAAAAATATTTGAAACAACAGAACAAAGAAGAAGAACCATTAAATAACCCGTTCGCAGAAGCATTAAAAAAATTAAAATTTGATTAAACAAAAAGGTTCCTACCTCTATTGGTAGGAACCTTTTATTTTAGTGAATGATTTTACTTCCTTTTGCATTCTCAACGAATTTTTCACTTGATTTATTAATTGGTGTTTTCAGTAATAATGCAGCAACAATCATAACTACTACGAAAACACTTAGTACAAGTAAATCTCTTGTTACGATATCCCAAAGCATTCCACCCACTGTTTCACGAATTGCACTAATTGCGTATGTGAATGGTAAGAACGGATAAAGTGCTTGGAAGAACGCCGGTGTCATTTGAATTGGGAATGTTCCGCCCGATCCTGCTACTTGCAGTACAAGTAAAATGATCGCCATCGATTTCCCAACGTTTCCGAAAATAGAAACGAGTGAGTATACGATACAAACGAAGACTCCACCAATAAATAAACTAAATAACACAAACCAGAATTTATCGACTACGTACGTACCGAGTAAGAATATATCTCCCATTGATACGATAAACGCTTGTGAAAGACCTATCGTTAAGAATGTTAATAAACGTCCGAAGTAAACTTCATGGCTCTTATAATTTGCGCCCTCTTCATGTACTTCTACTGTTAATAATGAAACCATTAATAATGCGCCTACCCATAATGCAAGCACTGTATAGAATGGTGACATCGCTGAACCGTAGTTCGGCATCGCAAATAATTTATTCTCTTTTAAATTTACTGGATTCGCAAAGTAATCACTTTGCTTTTCAACATCGTTTTTCAATAAGCGTATGATGTCTTTTAAATCTTCTTCAGATTCAAAATCACGAATTTTATCTGCTAATTCTTTAATCTTTTTCTCAGTTTCCGGCATGTCAGCTTTAATGTCTGCTAATTTCTTTCTACCGTCTACTAAGCCTTTTGATGAATCTTCTAGTAATTTTTTAACATCTGGAAGCTTTTTGTCTGCTTCGCTTAAAATTTGAGTTGTGTTTTTAGACATCTCTTTTGTACGAGCAATTGCTGCATTGAAATTCGGAGTAATTTCTGAATCATATTTAGCCAAAATATCGCCTAATTGTGCTGAAACATTTTTAGACACTTCATTAATACTCTCAATAACATCTGCTGCTGGTTTTTGACCTTTATTAATAGCGTCAATTCCTTTATCAGTTAAATCCATTCCTTTTTGCAAACCATCTTTTGCTTTATTTAACTTAGAAATTGTACCATTAAGGTTTTTATCACTATTCACATCCGCTAAAACTTTATTTGTACTTTCCAGAACTGGAATCATGTCATTAGCTAAATTCCAACTTGCTTTAAACTGCCCATTTAATTCATTTAAGGCTACTTTTGTAGAATCTAATCCATTAACACCTTTGTTACTTAAGTCTTCTCTTGCTTTTTCAAGCTCTGTTTTTAATCTGCTGTAATTATTTACAGCCTGATCATAGCCTTCTCTACCATTGTCTAATATCTCGTTAACTTTTTTTATTTCTTGATTTAAATTCTGTTGCGCATTTCCAGCTTTATCTTTTAATTGTTCAGCCGTACTTACCGCTTTTTCAAAATCTGCTACAAACGTTGCATTATAATCTGCCTCCGCTTGGTTTACCAAATTATTTATTGAATCTAACTTCTTATTAGTAGCATCTCTTACATCTTGTTTCACTTCTTGCCCTGTACCAATAATATTAGCGACATCTTTAACGCCGCCGTTTGCATTTTCTATAGCTGATTTAAGATTCGTTAATTTATCTATTCGTTTTTGGAAGAAGTCTTTTCCAGAATCAGTTGGTGCAGATTCTTTAAATTTAGTAAAGACATCAATTAAATATGAAACACTATCCACACGACCTTGAAGATTCTCAGAAACCTTATTAAGATCTTGTTTCGCTTTTTCTGGGTCAAAATTACCATTTTGTAACCCATTTATAACTCCTTGTGCATAAGTTGTTCCAACACGTATTGAGCCGAATACATTATTTACAGTTTGATCAATATTTTTAGCAATATCTTTATACAATTGACCATTCACCTGCGGTAGTTCTGGTATCTGCGGAATAGTTATATTAGGTAACACTGGGAATTTAGATGGATCTGGAAGTGCCAGATTGAAATCCAATGATGGATTCTTTAAGAAATCTGTAATCGCCGCCGCACCATCTAAACCTTTTTGCATTACAATTAAATTATTCTTAATAGTTCCTGGAGCACGTTGTAATGTTTCATCATTTCTCGCAAAGAACTTATCTAAATTCCCTAACGCTTCTTGCCCATCATTAATAACACTTTCTACAACCGGTAACTCTTTTTGTGCTACTTTCACAACATCTTCTGCTCGAGTCGCATCATCTAACGCCTTATCCATAAGTGTATTCATTTCTGGGAACTGCGCTTCTAACTTAAATACAAGATCTTTTACTTTCTCGATGCTTGGTAAGTTTGTTTCTAAATCGATTCCAAGGTCATTGAAAATTTTAAAAATCTCACCGTTTGCTGTTTTAACAAAGTTTTTACTAATTTCTTCTGTAATACCTGATGCACCTTTTGCTGTAATTTTCGGTGCAATCGCATTTACTTTTTCATTCACATAGTAATCCAGTTCTGGTTTCTTTGGATTTTCATCCAGAACAGTTGCAATTTTTTCAGAGAAGTCTTTCGGAATCGTAATGCTCGCATAATAATCCCCACGCTCAACTCCGTAAATTGCTTGTTTTTCATCTACAAATTTCCAGCCAAGATTTTTGTTTTTCTTAAGAGAATCTACAATCTCGTCCCCGATATTGATATCTTTCCCTCTTAAATTAGAGCCTGCATCTTGGTTAGAAACTGCAATGGGAACTTCTTTTGTATTTCCATATGGATCCCAAGAAGCTTTAATGTTAAACCATGCATATAACGATGGTAAAATCATTAACCCTAAAACAATAACAATTGCAGCCCAATGTTTAGCTACATTCCGTAAATCTGTCTTATAAATACGCCAAATTTGTTTCATAGAAGTTATCACCTAATTATATATTTTTCCTTCTTTAGAAAATGATACATACATTTTGCAATTATATCACTTTCTACATCGTGGATTAAACGAAAACACACTATTTTTTCCATTAAATATTTCACTTACTTCATTATATAACGAAGTAAAAAAAGTATGCATACAAAATGACCAAATTAGTTTTACATTCAATAATAACAAATATATAGGAAATGTCATAAAAAATACAAGTATTTTCTCTTGGAAATACTTGTATTCCTAAAAAAAATCCTCACAGCTTTTATTACCTGTGAGGATTTCTTCTATTATATATCTAATTGAACCTCTACACCGAAATGATCTGAAATTACATTTCGGTTTGTACCATTAAAAATAACTTTTGAAGAACGAACTCTTTTACTTTGGTTACACAATATTAAATCGATTCGCAAATTATGTTTATTTTCATCCCAACCAGCAATTTCGCCTTGGACAGTTGTTCCTTCATCCTTCTCAATCGCTAGTTCGTATGTGTCGTACAAACCTTTTTGCATCAAATATTCATAACCCTCCCCTTGCAAACGGGCGTTATTATTAAAATCACCCATTAAGAAGGAAAGTTCATTGCTATCTACACGCTCCATCAAACAATCCACTTGATCTTTAAATGATTCTTCTTCGTCATTCCACCAACCGAGGTGGCAAGAGTAAAACGTGATGTTCTTACCATTATAAGCAATTGTTGCACTTACAATTTTGCGTGTTTTCCAATACGTTGTATCCTTATTTTCTGATACAAAAAACATATCTTCTTTTATAACATTATGTTTCGTTATAATCGCTAATCCTTCTTCATACACATCATAACCAATATGAGAGAAATCCCAAGTAATATTGTAATCTTTTACATGCAACGCTTTTAACTCGTCTAATAGTAAAAGTCCAAAATTATCTTCTTTCTTGTTACCGCATACATTTTCAGCTTGTATAGACTGACTTACTTCTTGCAATGCGATAACATCGTACTCTTCTTCTTGAATGACTTTAGCAAGATATTTTATCTTTTCCATTTGATTCTCTTCTTGCCAAGAGTGACAGTTTAAAGTTAGCAATTTCATATTATTACGCACCTAACATGTCTTGAATGTCTGACTTTAATACGTCAGCTTTCGGACCATATACTGCTTGTACACCTTTATCTTTTACGATCAGTCCTAAAGCACCATTTTGTTTCCACTGCGCTTCTGGTGCAACAACATCTAAATCTTTTACTGTTACACGTAAACGCGTCATACAAGCATCTACGTCAGCAATATTTTCTTTTCCACCTAATAAATCAATAACTTTTGTTGCTAATGAACCATCTTGTACATTTCCTGTTCCTTCTGATGACTCATCTTCATTATCAATATAGTTACCTGCACGTCCTGGTGTTGGTAAATTGAACTTTTTAATTAAGAAATTGAATAATGTAAAGTTAAGACCGAAGAATACTAATGAAACGATAACGAAATTGATTAAATCTCTTGTTAGTCCTGCATTAACCATCATCGGTGTACGAGTAATTAACTCAATAAATCCAAATGCGTGAACACGTAAGTTGATTAAATCTGCTAATGCAAATGCAAGTCCTGTTGTAATAGCATATACAACATATAGTACTGGTGCAATAAACATGAACATGAATTCAATTGGTTCTGTTACACCTGTTAAAAATACTGCTAATGCTGCTGATAAGAACATTGGTTTATATTTTGCACGTTTTTCTTTATCAACATTACGGAACATCGCAAAAGCAATCCCCATTAACGCTGCTGTTGAGCCGATAACTTGTCCAGCTTTGAAACGAGCTGGTACAACGTTATTTAATAAATCGTTATATGCTTTCGTATCTCCACTTGCTAATAAATTATTTAAGTCTGTAATCCATGCAAGCCATAATGGATCTTGTCCTGCTACAATTTGCCCAACTTTTGAGCCAGTTAACATCGTATATGTTCCGCCTAGCTCTGTGTAATTCATCGGAATCGTTAACATATGATGTAATCCGAATGGTAATAATAAACGTTCTAACGTTCCATATACAAATGGCGCAACAACTGGCGCACTATCTTTAGATGCTGCAATCCAGCGACCAAATTCATTTAATCCACTTTGGATAAATGGCCATAAAAGTGATAATACAATCGCAGTGACTGTAGACCAAACAATTACAACGAATGGTACGAATCGTTTTCCATTAAAGAATGCTAATGCCTGTGGCAGTTTATTATAGTTATAGTATTTGTTATATAAAGTAGCTCCTAAGAAACCTGTGATAATCCCTACGAAAACTCCCATGTTTAATGCTGGTGCACCAAGTACAGAAGTAAAGTAATCTTTTACAACTAAATCTCCTGCTAATACTGAAGAAACTGTCGCTTTTGAATCCGCTAACATTTGAGCGTTTACGCCAAATATTGCTCCTGTAATTCGATTTGTTAAGACGAATGCTAATAGTGCTGCAAATGCACCACCTGCGCGATCCTTCGCCCAAGATCCCCCAATTGCTACTGCAAATAAGATGTGTAAATTTGTAATAATTGCCCAACCGATGTCTTCCATTACACGAGCAATAGTATGAACTGCGTTAATATCCCCAGCAGACATTCCAATTAGCTTACCGATGGAAATCATTAAACCAGCTGCTGGCATTACAGCTACAACAACTAATAATGCTTTCCCGAACTTTTGCCAAAAATCAAAAGACGTAATTTTCATCTGTTCTTCCTCCCCTTTATTTATAACAACATAATGATTTAAATTATAATTTCTGTTTCTATTATGAAAACGATTCCTTATGTTACTTTATTTTTATCTTTACGCAACCGTTTTCATAAATCTATTTTAATAAAAGCGTTTTCACATTGCAATAGAAATTTATTTTTTTTCATAAAAAAAGATGCTCAAGGAGCATCCTTTTTTATTATGAAATGCGATAAACCCTTGTTTCATAAGGTTTTAACGTGATTGTAGTTAATTGTTCATGTTCCGCAACTTCATAGTTATTTAAAAGCAAACGTTTGCGTTCTAGTGCAAATAAAGGCTCATTATACACAGCTTCCTCTTTTGAGATATTACTAATTACAATGACTTTTTCATCCTGTAACGTACGTGTATATGCATAAATTTGTGGATCGTCCTCTAAAAGTAAATCGTACGTACCATAATTCAATACATCGTGCTCTTTTTTCAAGGCAATCATTGTCTTATAGAAATTGAAAATAGACTTTTCGTCATTTTTTTGCTTTTCAACATTAATTTCTTTGTAATTTGGATTCATGCCAAACCAAGGTGCACTTGTTGTGAAACCAGCATTCATCTCATCGTTCCACTGCATAGGTGTACGTGAATTATCACGGCAAGAAGCCCATATAATTTCCATCATATCTTGATGTGATACGCCTTCTGCAATTTTCTCTCGATATAAATTTTTAATTGCTACATCATCGTAATCTTCAATATTTGGTAACTGAACATTTGTCATACCAATTTCTTGTCCTTGATAAATAAACGGTGTACCGTGCATAAAGAAATACATCGCTCCTAGAGCTGTTGCACTTTCACGCCAATATTGTTTATCATCTCCCCACGTTGAAACGATACGTGGCTTATCGTGATTCTCGATATATAAAGCATTCCATCCTTTATTCTCTAATCCTTTTTGCCATTTCGTTAATACCTTTTTCAATCCTACAACATCAAGATCTTTCTTCTTTTCTGCATCCCATAAGCTTAAATGTTCAAACTGGAATACCATATTGAATTTACCTTGCTCTTCTCCAACCCAAAGCTCAGCATCTTCAATCTTAACGCCATTCGCTTCACCAACAGTCATAATATCGTACTTAGAAAATGTATTTTCTTTTAACTCTTCTAATAAAGGTTGAATACCATCCACATTCATATGTTTATCAAAAGATGGTACATACTTTAATTCTTTTGGATTTGGCATATCGTTGAAGCCATCTTCTTTTTTAATATGGCTAATTGCATCAACACGGAAACCATCAATTCCCTTATCAAGCCACCAATTAACTGTATTGTATAACACTTCACGAACTTCTTTATTCTCCCAGTTTAAATCTGGTTGTTTACGTGAGAATAAATGTAAATAATATTGTTCTGTTACTTCATCATATTCCCATGCCGAACCATTAAAAATACTTTCCCAGTTGTTTGGTTCCGCACCATCTTTACCATCATGCCAAATGTACCAATCACGCTTCGGATTGTCTTTAGATGAACGAGATTCAATAAACCATGGATGTTCATCACTCGTATGATTAATAACTAAATCAATAATAAGCTTCATGTCACGCTTATGAACTTCATCTAATAAAGCATCAAAATCCGCCATTGTACCAAACTCATCCATAATATCTTGATAATCACTAATATCATAACCATTATCATCATTGGGAGACTTATACATTGGACAAATCCAAATTACATCTATACCTAAATCTTTTAAATAATCCAGCTTTGCAATAATACCTTGTAAATCTCCAATACCATCACCATTTGAATCCATAAAGCTTCGTGGATAAATTTGATAAGCAACTGCTTCTTTCCACCATGTCTTATTCATAGTCATTCTCTCCTTTTGCATCCCATCGGAAATTTTATGCAAACGTTTTCGTAACACTATCATAACAAAATATGAATAGTTTGCAACTGTTTTCATTGAACTCTATGTAGATTCCTTATTCTTATGCTTTATCCCGCTATTGGCCAGGCAGTAAGAACCCCACCTCAAAATTTAGCGAAAGCAAAGAAGTTCGATGGGGATCGGGCTGCCCGTTAAATTCCGATTGGTGAAGGCTAATAATCAGTGGGGGAGGAACAAAATCCCCACTGATTAAAGTTTCACTTTATTTATTTCTCACAAAGGTAAATCTCATTCCTTACCTGCTCTTGTCCACGCACGTTACATACGCTTTTCATATATTAATAAAAAGCACTGCTTATTTTAGAAAGGAGTGATAAATTGAAACAAACAAAATTAACAGGTCGTATCGTTGTTCCCTCAGATCCTGACTATGACGTAGCCCGAATGAATTTAAATTTAAGTATTCCAAAACTCCCTTGTATTATTGTTTTTTGCCAAAATAAAAATGATGTGTGTAATGCCTTAAAATGGGCACGTGAACGTCATATACCATTTCGCTTAAGAAGCGGACGTCATAGCTATGAAAATTTTTCTCTTTTAAATAGAGGACTTATTATTGATGTGAGTGAAATGCATCGCATTACTGTTAATACAAATAAATTAACAGCAACAATTGAAGCTGGTGCAAATCTTGGCACGGTTTATAAAGAGCTTTGGGATTATGGTGTTACAATACCGGCTGGTACAAGTGCAAGTGTTGGAATTGTTGGATTAACACTTGGTGGTGGTATCGGTATGCTTTCACGCTTATTTGGATTAACATGTGATCAATTAGTAGAAGTTGAAATGGTACAAGCATGCGGTAAATTGGGCGCAAAAATCATTCGTGCAAACAAACAAGAAAACTCTAACTTGTTTTGGGCGTGCCGCGGCGGTGGTGGTGGAAACTTTGGAATTGTGACTTCTTTAACTTTTCGAGTACATCCTATAAAAAATGTATCAATCTTCTCAATTACATGGGGATGGGAAGATTTTATCGCTGCATTTCAAGCTTGGCAAAACTGGGCGCCTTATATAGACGAACGTCTCACTTCATCAATTGAATTATTCGCAAAGCAACAAAATAAAATTGAGGCACAAGGTGAGTTTGTCGGCTCTCCCTCTGAACTCCATTCCTTATTATCACCGCTTCTTGAAACTGGTACCCCCTCTCTCTTTATAGATGAAGTTCCTTATATAAAGGCTGTTGAATTTTTTAACAGTGGCAACATCCCTGAAAACTTCAAGCGGTCCGGTTCCTACGTATATAAACCTATCCCTCTTAAAGGCATTCAGATTATGCAATATTTTCTTTCTCATGCACCAAATAAAGATGCGAGTATTTGGCACCAATCGCTCGTAGGTGCTGTGGAAAATATTTCGCCTACTGAAACAGCTTATTTCCATCGCAAAGCAATTATTGCGCAAGAATACATTACTTCTTGGAAATGCGATGATGAAGAAAATCGAAATATACGCTGGGTTAAAGATTTAAGAGAAAACTTAGATCCTTATACGCTAGGTGATTATGTCAATTGGCCCGATATCGACATTAAAAATTGGCAAACTAGTTATTATGGCTCTAACTTTCAAAGATTACGTAAAGTGAAAACCATATATGATCCTTGCAATGTTTTTCATTTTCAACAAAGTATCCCACCCTTTCATACGTAAAAAAGGGGATAAAATAAAAAATCATCCAATATGCCGTTACCTCGCAGCATGTTGGATGATTCAAGTTGATTTTCTATATCGTTTCAAATTATTGCTCCTACTCATAACCTTTCAATTACGGATTAATTGTATTTCTCATCATTTTTATGCAATGAATGTAATTTTATATTTGGTACTTTATCTTTCTCAATACCGCTATTATAAGCAACAGGAATTTGAAATTCGAATTGCTTTGTCTCATGTTTTTGTAAATAGACTGGTTTCGGTACTGGATAACTTTTGGAAGTCTCTGTTGCATTATCATATAAAACAATTTTTAATGCTTGTGAATGATTACGATAATTTTTTAAAGTAACAATGCACTTTTGTTCAATATCCCCCCCATTTTTCTCCATTCTACATTGACTATCTTCTTTTTTATATTCTATCGCCTCTACCCCTGTTTTTCCTGCGTAGTACCATGTTTTATTCAATGTCTGGAGGATGTTATTTAGCATAAACGGCATCATTAAAATCAAAATACTAATGCCTACTACTTTTATCTTATTCATTGGTCTAAATGTACTTTTCTTTTTTACTAACCATTTTACAAATAATATAAATGCGATTACATGTAGTATGAAAGAAACGATTACTATATTTGAGACTTTATAATCCATATAAATATATGTATATGCCGGAACATTATAGAAATTGAATAGTTTTTCCCCAATTAATTCATTATCGTTTGGAATTTTTAATAGTAACAAAACCCCTATACTGTAACAAATAGCTACTAATCGATCATACTCAATTCGGACCATTCTTTCTCTCCTTCCCCTTACTTTTTTATTATCGATTTTAGCTATTATTACCATGCTATACAATCTTTTTATAGAGGATAACGTAAAAAAGCTCCTTATAAATATATAAAGAACTTTATTAATATACAGTATGAATTAGAAAATCCATATGCAATTTTCACATAGAGACTTCCTCAAAATATGTTGGATTATGTATTGTAATTTTCTTATCCAGAATCGTAACAATACTATCGTTTTTTAATTGTTTTAATACGCCGCTAACCGTCTCTCGAGACGTACCAGATATTTTCGATATTTCAATTGTTGTAAGTGGGCATGAAATTACAATCGTTTCGCCACTCTGTTCTCCTAAATCTTGCATTAAATAATTTAATGTTTGAATGACTCGATCTTGTGCATTAGGAATTGTAATGTTTTGCACTCGATTTTCGTTTAGTTTTAATATTGATGATAATTGCTGAACAACGTACATTAATTGCGTCCTACTAGATTTCACCATATCTTCAAAAATTACTGTCGGAATATAATATACCTCTACATCTGTCATCGCTTCTGCCGTATAGTTATATCCTTTGTCTGTAAACATACCACCATAAGGAAAAATAGAATACCGCTTTACATAGTCATCATATAATAAATTTCCACTTTGATTTACCCGCTCTAACTTTACAAAACCATCTAACATGAAGTAAATTCTTTCTCTTGAATCCCCTTCTAAAAATAAAAATTGACCCTTTTTATAAGTTCGCCAATAGACAAACTCCGTCAAACCTTTCAATTTCTTTTCTGTTAAATGAGCAAATAATTCAAATTGCTTTAAATCTTTAACTACGTTCCGTCTATTCATAAAATTCCCTCTCTCTTGCTGTATGTTGGAGCGAAAAATCAAGAAAGCGTATTCAAATTAAATTTTATCATAACTAACTTGTATATTCAGATTTCATCATGAAAACTTTATGAACAATGATTACAAAAAATATTAATACATAAAAAGAATGAAGTTACTAACTCCATTCTTTTTTACTAATAAATAGCGTACATAATTATTTAAACATACATGCATACATTCTGTTTAGAAATAATAGTACCAGCTTTTTCTTCTAGTGCTTCATATACTTTTTCTAAAGACGTAATAATTGTTTTTCTTTTTGGATTTGTATTAACAAAATTAATAGCAGCTTCAATTTTTGGAAGCATACTTCCCGCAGCAAATTGTTGTTCTTCCATGTATTCTTCTAATTGATTCACTGTGACATGCTCTAATTTCTTTTGATTCAGTTGATTATAATTTACATACACATGATCAACTGCAGTTAAAATTACGAGCGTATCGGCATCTACTAATTCAGCTAATTTCTGCGCAGCGAAATCTTTATCGATAACCGCTTCAGTTCCTTTTAACCCTTCTTCAGAATCAATTACTGGAATTCCACCACCACCAACAGCTATCACTATATTTCCATCCTCAACTAAAGAATTAATTACTTTATGTTCATGAATACTTACAGGCTTCGGTGATGGAACAACACGTCTCCACCCTCTGCCAGCATCTTCTTTAAACACTGCTTTTGTTTCTTCCATTAATCTTCTGGCCTCTTCTTCTGTATAAAAAGGACCAATTGGTTTAGTTGGATTTTTAAATGCCTCATCTTTTTCATCCACGACAACGCGTGTTATAACCGTTGCTACATCTTTTTTTATATTCCTTTTTTTCAATGCCTTTTCAATCGCATTTTCCATCCAATATCCAATCATCCCTTGGCTCATTGCACCACAAGTATCTAATGGCATTGCAGGTGTCTTTTCCGTTTCTGCAGCTTTTTGCTGTAATAAAATATTTCCCACTTGTGGACCATTTCCATGCGCAATTACTATATCTACATCATTTTCCATTATTTTCACAAGTCGTTCCGCTGTTTTTTCTAACGCTTCTTGCTGTGCTCCCGCAGTAGCTTTTCCAGACTGTATCGCATTTCCCCCTAATGCAACTACAATTTTTCTTCGTGCCATATTTCAGCCCTCCAGTTGATTTCGATTTCACAACGCTTTATAAAGTAATACTGCCTGTAATTAATCCATAAATCGCAAAGAATGCTAAAGCACCAATTGCTACCGATGATGCTAATTCCACTCGAGTAAATATTTGCTTCGAACTCTTTTGCCTTTGAACATTGTAAAAAATAAAAATACCTGGCGCATATAAAGTCATTGTTAATAATAAATACTCTAAACCAGCTGCATAAACTAACCACACACCGTACATACTTGCTATCAAACCAATTATTATATTTTTATTTCGATCCGCTTCTTCAGACTTTAAGCTATGCTTCAGTTGATAAAATGCTGAAAAAGCATATGGGATTAAAATAGCTGAAGATGCTAATGAGAATGCAAAGTTATACGCCTGATCGGAAACGACGAATGTTAATAAGAACATTTGAATTAAGCCATTTGTTATCCATAATGAATTTATTGGAGCTTTATTTTTATTTTCTTTTGCAAACCATTTTGGAAATACTCCATCTTTAGCCGCCAAATACGGAATTTCAGATGCGAGTAAAGTCCAACCTAACCAAGCACCTAATACAGAGATAACTAAACCTAAATTAATAAAGATAGCACCCCATTTTCCAACAACACTTTCAAATAAATAAGCCATAGACGGATTTTTTAAATTAGCAATATCTGCTTGCTGCATAAGTCCAAGAGACAGTAATGTAATTAAAATGTAAATGATGAGTGTACCAATTAAGCCAATAACCGTTGCTTTCCCTACATCACTTCTATTTTTTGCTCGACTTGATAAAACAACAGCCCCTTCTACCCCAATGAACACCCATAAAGTTACAAGCATTGTACTTTTAACTTGGCTGCCAACTGCTCCCCATGAAAAAGAACCAGTTTGTCCCCAAAATCCATCTAGGAACGTATCAATATGAAACGCGAAGATTCCTATAACAATAAATACAAATACAGGTACTAATTTTGCGATTGTAGTTACTAAATTCACAAGTGCTGCTGATTGAACTCCACGTAAAATTAACATGTGAACACACCATAATAATACGCTTGCACCAATAATGGATGCTACATTTTGACCGCCCTCAAAGATTGGGAAGAAATACCCTAATGAAGAAAACAATAATGTGCCGTAAGCTACATTACCAAGCCAGGCAGATAGCCAATATCCCCACGCACTATTAAATCCCATAAAATTCCCAAATCCTGCTTTTGCATAACTAAAAATACCACCATCTAAATCTGGCCGTTTTACAGTTAGATTTTGAAAAGATAATCCAAGCGCAATCATCCCAATTCCTGTTATAACCCAACCAATAATAATGGCTCCAGCACCAGCACCTTTTGCCATATCACTTGCTAAATTAAATGCTCCACCGCCAATCATAGACCCCACTACAAGCGCCGTTAATGTAAACAACCCTAATTTCTTATCTTCATCCATTCCACTCACCTCTCTTTAATTGCAATAACAATACGAAAGCAATAGTGAATGATAGTGTCTAAAGGAGGAGAAAGAAGAAAGGAAGACTCCCTTTCTTCTTTACTCCATGTTTCCTAAAGTAGCTGCCATAACCGCTTTAATTGTATGCATTCTATTTTCAGCCTGATCAAATACTTTTGAATGTTTACTGCGGAATACTTCGTCAGTTACCTCCATTTCTCTCAGCCCATATTTCTCATAAACTTCCTCACCATACATCGTTTCAACATCATGGAATGCGGGTAAACAATGTAAGAAAATCACGTTTTCATTCCCTGTTTCTTTAATCATTTTCATATTTACTTGATAAGGTTTCAATAACTCGACACGTTCAGCAAATTTTTCTTCTTCTCCCATAGACACCCATACATCTGTATAAATTACATCTGCATTTGCAACAGCTTCTTCCACATTACTTGTTATCATTACCTGTTCATTATATTTTTTTGCTAAATCAATTACTTCTTGCTCTGGCCATAAAGATTCCGGTGTACAAATACGTACATCCATTCCAACAATCGCTCCACCAACTAGTAAACTATTAGCAACATTATTTCGTCCATCTCCAACGTAAACAAGCTTCACATTTTTTAATTTCCCTACATGTTCTCTAATTGTTAATAAATCTGCAAGTGTTTGTGTTGGATGCCACATATCTGTTAATCCATTCCAAACCGGTACACCAGAATTTTGTGCTAAAGATTCTACAGTTTCATGATTAAATCCACGAAACTCAATTCCGTCAAACATACGTCCTAACACTTTTGCTGTATCCTCAACGGATTCTTTTTTTCCAAGCTGAATATCACCTTTCCCTAAATATTCAGGGTTCGCACCTAAATCTGTACATGCTACTGTAAATGCACATCGCGTACGAGTAGAGGTTTTTTCAAATAATAGCGCTACATTTTTACCTTCTAAATAATGATGTGGGACACCGTTTTTCTTTTTCTCTTTTAATTCTGCTGCTAAATCTAGAAAATATAGCAATTCTTCTTGTGTAAAATCTTTTTCAGCTAGAAAACTTCTTCCTTTTAAATTTGGTCTAGTCATTAACATACTTCATCCCTACTTTCTCCGTTATTTATACTAAATATCTTTACGAACAATTGGCATACTCATGCAACGTGGACCCCCACGCCCACGAGATAATTCCGAACTTAGCACCTCAATGACTTCTATACCATGTTCCCGCAATAACGTATTGGATACATAGTTGCGATCATATGTAACAACTACACCTGGCGCAATTGCTAATGTATTAGAACCATCATTCCATTGTTCACGAGCGGAAGCAATTGCATCTCCTCCTCCACAAGGAATAAGAACTAATTCACTTAAACCTAATACCTCTTTTAATGCTTCCATTAAAGAAGTGCGATGTGTAATTTTAAGAGTTTCCACATCTGGACCTTTTTCTAAAATATAAATATTCATATTTCCTTTTGGCCCTTGAATGGCTGGGTGAATTGTAAACTTGTCATAATCAACCATTGTAAACACTGTATCTAAATGCATAAATGCTCGGCATTTTGGAATTTCTATTGCTAACACTTTCTTAATTTTATTTTGTCGACTAAAAAGATTTTTAGCTAAACGTTCAATTGCTTTAGCTGACGTACGGGCAGATACTCCAATTGCAATTGTTTCTTCATTTAAAATTAGCTCATCGCCACCTTCAATTGGAAACTTATAATCACGATCTAGCCAAATTGGTACATTGTGATTTGCAAATCTTGGATGATATTTAATGATGTACTCCATGAATAATGATTCACGTCTACGCGCCGGTTCTCTCATCTTATTTATCGTTAAGCCATCGCCCACGCTAGCTGCTGGATCACGAGTAAAATATAAATTAGGCATTGGGTCTAAGTAAAACGGATAATGATCTTCCATTAATTCATATAAATGTGTCTTCTTACTTGTTTCAATCTCGTTTTTCCGTACACCACCCATAATTTTTTGAATTAATTCTTCATTTGAAAAGGAAAGTAAATATTCTTTTAAAGTTTGATGTGCAACATTTACGTCAGCCTGTCCTTCTTCTAAAATACGATCAACAAATTCTTCTCGAAGTTTTTTATCTACTAATGCCTCAGCAGCTAGTTTTTCTAAATAAAGAACTTCAACACCCCGATTGCGTAATGTTTGTGCAAAATAATCATGCTCTTTTTGAATAATTGGTAAGTATGGAATATCGTCAAATAATAATTGTTGCAAATAATCTGGCGTTAAGTTTTCCACTTCTTTACCAGGTCGTTTTAATAAAACTGTTTGTAATTCCCCAATCTCTGAAGTAACATGTATCGGATGCTTCATTTGTTGTACCTCCTTTTAAATATGTTTGATGTCTTACAAGTACATAATAAATGCTACGCGCCTTCATCTTTGTGAAAGCATCCACATTATCATTGTGAAATATTAAACAAGTTATTTTTTTAAAATCATATGAATTTGTATTTTTATAACACTTCATCCCGATTTTTCAATAAAAAAACACATATATTACGCATATATGTTGAATATTTAACTTCCGTATTTAAACAAAAATCCTGTTTTTAATTTTTATTAAAAACAGGATTTTGCATCTAAATAATTAAATTTAACCTTTCTTCTAAAATCTCCCTATCTGATTTTGACTGAGAAATGATAAGGCATGTATCATTTCCACATACACATCCTATTTTTTCTTTCCAATCTAGCTCATCAAACAAAACACCAATAACATGTGCATTACCGGGTAATGTTTTAATAACCATTAATTGATCTACACAATCAATTTTTACAACAACCTCTCGTAATTTTTTCTTTAACTTTATATCAGTTTGTAAATGCTCTTCTGAGAAAAATTTATATATCATTAATCCTTCTTGAGAAGGTACCTTCGTTAAATTTAACTCACGAATATCTCGAGAAACTGTAGCTTGTGTTACTAATACATCTTTTTTTGCTAACAATTCTACTAATCTTTCTTGCTTCTCTATTTCATACTCCTTTACAAATTGTTTAATTAATCGTTGTCTTTTTTCTTTTTTCATAAAAGACACCCCTTTTAATATTATAGCTCGCTATAATTTTCATCCGAAAGGGACAGAAAAGAATGTTGCGGAAACGTTCATAGTTTAACTGTAAATATTAAATCAAACTAAATAAAAAAGAGAAGAACAGCATTCTGTTCTTCCTTTTACATTGAAAACCGTTCAATTGTTTGTTTTAAATCCGCTGATTGCTTCTCTAAGTCTTTTAATAATTGATCGATTGCTACCATATTTTTAGACTGCTGCAACGTCACACGTGCCACTTCTTGTGAACCAGCTGACGTTTCTTCCGCAATTGCTGCTACAGCCTTTGTTTGTGCTCCTGTTTGATGAATGTGATTCACTTGTTCATTCATATAACTACTAATTTGCTTAGTTGCATCGGCTACTTCCATAACACTTGATGACATTTCTTTTAAAATTAATTCTGTAGCTTCTCCGCGTTTTGCCTCTTCTTTAGCTGTCTTCACCTGCTCTGTCATTTTCAATGCGACTTGCTGTACTTCATCTTGCATATTCCGTAATAACTGCGATATGTTTCTTGCGGAATGATCACTTTCATCAGCAAGTTTACGTACTTCTTCTGCTACAACCGCAAAGCCCCTTCCATGCTCCCCTGCACGAGCTGCCTCAATAGAAGCGTTGAGTGCTAATAAATTTGTTTGGCTAGCAATCTCACTCACAACAGAAACAATGTGTTCAACTTGTTTCATTCGCTCTTCTAATTTCTGTACATTTTCCATCGAATCTTCATTTTCTCTCGCCAATGTTTGAATACCTTGAATTAAAGAAGTAAAGACACGTGTACTTTGTCCTAAAGCTTGAACCATTTCTGAAGACAACTCGTCAGACTGTTTTGCTTTTCCTTCTACTTCATTTGCAATAGAAGTCGTTGTATCAACAGTAGAAACGATCGCTTGAATCGATGCTGCTGATTGCTCGGCACCGGAAGAAATCTCCGCAAGGGTTTCAGACACACCTTGTGCTTGCTTTGTCGCTTCACCTGTTTGTTTTCTAATTTGCTGAACTTGATTATTTGTATACGAAAATGTAGTATCGATATTTTTTACCATGCCCCTTAAGTTCCCTAGCATCATATTAAATGCAACACTTAAAGATTTTATCTCATCATCGGTCTTTGGCAATGGGACATCTTCACGAATATCACCTTCAGCCGCTTTCCTTGCTGCTTCTTCCAACTTTCGAAGTGGTTTAATTAAAAATATTGCTGCCCCATACGCTAAAATTCCAGACCATACTACACCTAATAACATAACGATAATATTATAAACAGTTTGACTTACATAACTTTGAAAATAATCATATATAACGTAAATGAAAATTAAACTTGTTGAATATGTAATGAAAGCTAGAATTGTAGTAAATAACATAAGCTGTATACGCAAGCCAAAGGAAAATGTTTTTCTTTCTTTTCCCATCTCTTCTTTCCCCCTTCTTATAAGCAATATAAGTACTACCTATATATTATTATCCATATTTTCGTTATAGAAAGATATAGTGATTTTAAAAATCATTATTTCTTTGAATATTAAATCCCCTGAAAAAAATAAAGGATTCTGACAATTTATGACTAATAACAGAAATAAGGGGCAACATTTGTAAAATATATTTTTGACTGGGGGTTTTGTATGATTCAAGTTCGAAATCTAGTAAAATCATTTGGCTCACTTGATGTTTTAAAAGGAATTGATTTAGAAGTAAAAGAAAAAGAAGTTGTTGTTTTAATCGGTGCCAGTGGTTCCGGCAAAAGTACATTACTTCGTTGTCTTAACTTTTTAGAAATGTACGATGAAGGTGAAATTCACTTACAAGGTGAACGAATTGATCCAAAGCATTCAAATTTAAACAAAGTCCGTGAAAATGTCGGTATGGTTTTTCAACACTTTAACCTCTTTCCTCATATGACCTCACTAGAAAACATCATAGAAGCACCTATTCACGTAAAAAAATTGGAAACAGCAGACGCGAAGGACGTTGGGAATCAACTCCTACAAAAAGTCGGCCTACAAGATAAGGCGGATGTAACTCCTCACCTACTTTCAGGTGGTCAAAAACAACGCGTTGCGATTGCACGAGCTCTTGCTATGAATCCTAAAATTATGCTATTTGATGAACCTACCTCAGCCTTAGACCCTGAACTCGTTGGAGAAGTATTGCAAGTTATGAAAGAACTTGCTGAAGAAGGAATGACAATGGTGATTGTTACTCATGAAATGAATTTCGCAAGAGATGTAGCTGATCGCGTCATCTTTATGGATGACGGAAAAATTGTAGAGGATGCTCCGCCAGCGCAATTCTTTTCAGCTCCATCACATGAACGAGCAAAACAGTTTTTACGTAACGTTTTATAATGTAACTTCTATTTCAAACGTAAAGAAATACATTCATACGGTGCACAACTAATTGTCCAAATAAAATATCTCGATAACATACTTAAAACCATCCGTATGATCAATATATAGGAGGGGTCTTATGAAAAGAAAACTATTAACCATTGTTGCGAGCATTACACTATGTACATCATTCATACTGGGAGCCTGTAGTAAGGAAAGCTCGACTACTTCATCAAATGGTGAAAAGGAATTTCGTTATGCGATGAGTGGATTATACAAACCTTTTAACTATAAAGAAAATGACGGAAAACTTGCCGGATTTGATGTAGAAATAGGTGAGGCGCTCGCGAAAAAGATGGGAATGAAACCCGCTCCTATTACAAATCCGTGGGAAACGCTAATTCAAGGTCTACAATCAAAAAAATATGATGCGATATTAGGAAGTATGGCCATTACAGAAGAACGATTAAAAGCTGTTAGTTTCTCAAACCCATATTATCGCTCTGGTGCCCAGATTTTCGTAGCTAAAAAGAATACGTCTATCTCTTCTCCAGAAGATTTGAAAGGAAAGAAAATTGGTGTTGTAAAAGCTAGTACCTTTAAAACTCTTGTTTCAAAACATACAGATCAAATTACAGAATACGATAGTGATATTACCGCTCTTATGGACTTAGAGCCTGGGCGTGTGGACGCAGTAATCACTGATCAAATGGTTGGTCTTCGAATGATTAAAGAAGGTAAATCAAATATAAAAGAAGCTGGAAAACCATTAAATCTTGATGAAATGGGAATTGCTATTCGCAAAGATGATAAAGAAATGGTTAAAAAAGTAAATAAAGCTTTAGATGAAATCATTAAAGATGGTACGTACGAAAAGATTAGTAAAAAATGGTTTGGTCGTAATATTCTTGGAGAAGAGGCAAAAACGAAGTAAGTTAACTATTCAAAGATTCCATAAATCATGCCCCACTTTTTATGTGGGGTATTTCATTCCCTACTAAAATCTATACACTATGAGGTGAAACGCATGTTTGAAATTTTTATCTCTACCTACCCCACACTCTTAAAAGCTACTATTGTCACATTACAATTAACATTAACTTCCCTAGTACTCGGCTCATTAATTGGATTACTATTCGCTTTCTTTCGAATCTCTAACAATAAAGTTCTAAATAGTATCGCTCATGTCTACATCGCCATTATTCGTGGTACACCTTTAATTGTTCAAATCGCAATTCTCTATTTTGGTATTACATCTGTTGTTGTGTTCACCCCTTTTTGGGCAGGAGCAATTGCTTTAGCAATTCATAACGGTGCATATATTACCGAAATTTTCCGTGGATCCATTCAATCCGTTGACCGTGGACAATTAGAAGCTGCTCGCTCTTTAGGCATGCCTTACCCTTTGGCGATGCGCCGAATTATATTACCACAAGCATTTCGTCTATCTCTTCCTCCTCTAGGTAATCAATTTATTATTGGATTGAAAGATTCCTCACTTGTTGCTTACGTAGGACTGTCCGAATTATGGGGATCGGGTTTATCAATTGCCGCAAGTAACTTCCAACAATTAGATACATATGTAATCGTTGGTTTATATTATCTCGTACTCGTTCTCCTATTTACTTATTTTGTTAACCTTTTAGAAAAACGATTACAGCGCAAAGAGACAAACTCTATCCAAGTCCATACAAAGAATAAAAAAGAAGTTTCTTTATAAAAAAAAGCAAGCCTGAGATGGCTTGCTTTTTCACTGCAAAATATATCAACTTTTACTGATTTACTTTTTTAATACTCTCTTTTTCTTCTATATGTTCCTCACGATATGAAATATTATGAGGGTCTAATCCATTTCCTAAAGAACCGTAGAAATGTTCTCTATGCGGATCAACTAATTCACTTCCGTGATAATACACACGTGGTGTATTCCAAAGTGCTGCCAATGCTTTTGTCATCGGCATTTCGTGATAGCGTTCCGGCCACATTTCTTTAATCTTCTCTTTTACTAACGGATAGTATTTAGAGCTCATAGCAGGGAACAGATGATGTTCTGTATGATACGAGAAATTGAAATGTAAAACGTCTACCCAGCGCGGCACTGTTACTGATAAACAGTTTGCTAACGGATCATTTACTGGAACAATTGGATTTAAGCGGTGATTTGTTGCGATATATGCCATTACAATAAAGTTAGCAATTAACAACGGAATCACATATGCAAATAACCATTTTCCAGGTCCCATAATAAATAATAAACTAATCCAAACTGTCCAAGGCAAAAGAAGTTGAAGCCATACAGATTTTTGATTCGATGACTTAAATTCTTTTATAAAATGAAAGAACATTCGAGTTGAATGCAATGTAAATTGAATTGTTAGTGACAGGAAACTAAAGAATGAACGTACATGAAGAGGCATACGATATACCCAACTTAAAAACTTACTTTTTTTAAGCTTCTCAAGTGTCGGCCATGCATCTGGATCATTCTCTTCATGCTGTGTATGAACATGATGAGTTGCATTATGCCACTTTCTCCAAAGTTTTGGTCCTGTTGATAATGGCATAAATGCAATCGCGCCTAAGAAATCACGAAGCCATGCCTTTCTTACAACTGTCCCATGTAAAATTTCATGCCCTAAAAACCCAAGTGAAGCAAAACATAGTCCGAGAACAATCGCAATTCCTAGATTTGCCCACACATTCAATTCAAATACACCAATCGCTATTAACCCCGCTAATGCCACAAGTAAATAAGCCAGTCCACCAAATAAACGAGTAGGAACTGGTTTAAATGCTTTTTTTGGCAAATGTGGTGATACACGTGCTGCATACCACCCAAACGTATGAAGCTCCTTCATCCTTTTGCCCCTTTCTTATGCCGCGCCCTGCGCAACTTGCATATATTAATTCTTGCTTCCAGATTGATTTTACTAGGTGATCCAAAAAGCATTTATTATAAGGAAAATATACTCACTCTATCGTCACTTATTTTTCGCTTTTATTATCAATGAAAAACATTTCTCTTTTTACTCTCTATCAACCTTTCCACATGATGAATCATAACAATAGAATTTCTATATTGTCAACAACTTTTATGACCTAGTAATAAAAGTTGGTTATATTTTTATAATCATACTTTATTTCACTAAAAAAAAAGTATAGATTTCATACGGATTTATCCACTATATATATACATATACTTAAATACCATGGACTCTATCTCATTCAAGAATCCTCTATGTAATCAATAAATGGAATCACTTAAATTTAGTTTTATATACATGCTACTTCTTCATAATGCCCTATCAAATTAATTATATTAAAATAATTTAATCCCTCTTTTAATAAAAATAGACTCCTTCTAAAATAACGCACATGAATTTCATATAATATGGAAATATTAAAAGGAAAATTGTTCTAAAATTAGGAGGTTTCCACAATGACAAGTGATACATTTCCACAACTGCCCTTATCTTATTGGATTGAATCTACTCCGTTCCCTACTTTTCCTCGTTTATCCGAAAATATAAAGACGAAAGTTGCTGTTATCGGTGCTGGTATTACGGGTATTACTACTGCCTATTTACTTGCAAAAGAAGGCATCGACGTTGTTTTAATTGATTCTGGTCTTATTTTAAATGGAACAACTGGGCATACAACAGCAAAAGTAACAGCACAACATGATCTTATTTACGACGAATTAATAAATCATTTCGGTGTGGAAAAAGCCAGGCTTTACTATGAATCAAATAATCATGCTCTACAATTCATAAATGACACTGTGCAAACATATAAAATCGACTGTAATTTTTCAAATGAAGATTCATACTTGTATACAACTACTGATAACGGTTTAAGAAATTTATCGAAAGAATATGAAGCTTATCAAAAATTAAATATACCTTGTGACTATGTTCAATCTCTATCGATTCCTATTCCAGTACAATCTGCACTTGTAATGAAAAATCAAGCGCAATTCCACCCCCTCCTTTATTTGAAAACACTTTTAGAAAAGTTTGTGGAGATGGGAGGAAAGGTCTATGAACAAACAACAGCTATGGATGTGGAAAAAGGAGATTATCCACAAGTAATTACAAAAGAGGGGCATCGCATCACTTGTGAATATGTCGTCTCTTGTTCTCACTTTCCTTTTTATGATGCGAATAGCTTTTTCTTTACGCGAATGTACGCAGAACGCTCCTATGCTCTTGCAATAAAAGCAAAAACAGATTATCCAGGTGGCATGTATTTAAGTATTGATGATCCAAAACGCTCCTTACGCTATATAACAAACAATGGAGAAAAGTTGATTTTGATTGGCGGAGAGAGCCATAAAACGGGACAGGGAATAAATACGATGCTTCATTATGAAGCACTCTATTCTTTTGCTGAAGCAACTTTTGGAGTAGATGAAATTCCCTATAGATGGTCAGCGCAAGATTTGATTACGCTAGACAAGCTCCCTTATATCGGACATATTAACGAAAGCAATCCAAATATATTTGTTGCAACTGGATATCGCAAATGGGGAATGACAACAGGAACTGCTGCAGCTCATTTACTGAAGGATTCCATTCTAAAAGTCCACAGCCCATATAAAGAGCTGTTTGCACCATCACGCTTTCATGCAAATCCAGATATAAAAACATTCCTTTCTCAAAACATTGATGTTGCTAAACATTTAATTGAAGGGAAACTTGAAACTGCATTACGTAAACCAGAGGATCTTGAAGTTGGCGAAGGATCCGTTGTACATGTCAACGGTAAACGAGCAGGTGCTTATAAAGATAAAGAAGGAAAACTACATATCGTCGATACGACTTGTACACACCTCGGCTGTGAAGTTGAATGGAATAACGGTGATTGTACTTGGGATTGTCCTTGCCACGGTTCTCGTTTTTCAATTGATGGCGATGTTATGGAAGGGCCAGCAGATCAACCATTAAAACGAGTTGATAACGAATAAAAAAACAAAGAAGTTCAACAAGAATCCTGTTGAACTTCTTTGTTTTTCATGACACCTTTTCATATAAATTTCGACATAAGAAGGGGAATATTAACAGTAAATAAAATAATATATTCATCTACAAATAAAAGGGGTGAATACTATGCAACCTTCTGCTCCACCTCATCTAGAATCTACAGAAACTATCTTTTCAAGCTCTATTACAAAACTTGTTGTTTTTATTTGTTGGCTCGCCATTCTAGCTGACGGATATGATTTAGGTATTTACGGTGCCGTTCTGCCAAAGCTTTTAGAAGACAACAGCTGGGCACTATCACCAGCTCAAGCTGGAACAATTGCCAGCTATGCTCTATTTGGGATGTTTATTGGCGCTATTCTAATCGGAACCATTACAGATTTAATTGGACGAAAGTGGACACTTATATGCTGTTTAGCTCTTTTTTCTATCACAATGGGCTTAGCTGCAATTGCTCCTTCTCCTGAATTATTTGGGCTATCTCGATTTATCGGAGGAATCGGATTAGGCGGTGTTATCCCAACGGCTTCCGCACTTACTGTTGAATATTCATCAAAAAAACGGCAATCTTTTATTTATGCTCTTATGTTTACCGGCTATCCTTTAGGTATCGTGTTAGGTGCTATTTTATCCATGTTTATGTTAGAAGATTTCGGATGGAGAATTATGTTTGGCATCGGAATGATTCCGCTACTCCTCATTCCTTTCATTATTCTTTATTTACCTGAGTCCATTCAATTTTTATTATCGCGGAATCGACAAGAAGAAGTGAACAAAATTCTTAATCGCTTTCAAATTGAATTCCATGTAAAAGATGAAATTTCTGAAGCACCATCTAATATACAAAAGAAAAATGGATTTCTTACGTTATTCTCAAAAGAATACATAAAAGCAACGCTACTTTTTTGGATCACTTATATAATGGGAATGTTTTTAATATACGGTTTAAATACTTGGTTACCACAGATGATGCGTCAGGCAGGATATCCTCTTGGATCTAGTTTATCATTTCTACTTATGCTAAATATTACTGCAGCTATCGGCGCATTATTTGCCGGGGCGATTGCCGATCGTATAGGAGCAAAAATTGTTATTAGCATCTCCTATCTTATGGCAGCCATATGTATTGGACTACTAACAATTAAACCATCTGTTACAATCATTTATCTTTTAATTGGTCTTGCTGGAATTGGATCAGTCGGTATTACTCAAATATTAAATGCTTATGTAACACAATACTTCCCATCACATATACGAGCTACCTCCTTAGGCTGGGGACTTGGACTTGGCCGAGTTGGTGCAATTGCTGGACCTATTCTTGTCGGTATTATTATGACAATGCAATATGACTTAGCATGGAATTTTTACTTATTCTCTTTTGCAGGTCTTATCGCAGCTATATCTGTTTTCTTTATTCCTACAAAATAAAGTGAAACTTTAATCAGTGTTGAGGTGCATCCCCAGCTGATTATTAGTCCACACCAATCAGGCGTTTACGGGCAGTAAGGCTCCCACAAATAGCGGGATAAAAAAAGAGCACAAATTTACTTGTGCTCTTTTTTATTTACTTCAAACAACATATTTCTAAATAGTGTATTCAAACTCTCAATATCAATCCCTAATCCCTTTTCAATCCCTTTCACGTATTGCTGATAATAATCAATTTGTTCTTCTAAAAATTGATTTAACACTTGAATTTTCACTCCAACATCTAATTCCGTACCCGCTTTTTTCTTTATTAACAACTTCTCAATCTCATTCAATACACTACGTTCTATAGATAGTTCTGTAATCAATCGATTAAATTCTACTGGAGGCAATGTCCCTTTCTCTTCTAGCCACTGACAAGTTAAAATAGGACGTAATACATAAAAGTACTTTTTCAACTTTACATTCTCGCCTTGCAAAAATTCACGATAATTTTTTGAAGCCATATGTAAGTAATGATATATCGTTGCTTTTGAATCAAAATTCTTTTCACTCATTTGCTGAAGCTGCTCTGGAAAGTTAGAGTTTTTCGAATAAAAAATTGGTGATCGAATCCACTCAAGTAAAGCTGGATTTGACTTCGCAAACAGTTGTAATGCCTTTTTAATATCCCAGCCACTTATATCTAAGTCATCACTAATTGGATATTCAATTACATCACGTTTATCATGAATTGATAAATACCATTCTACCGGATGTATATAAACAAACCTAACATCATAATCGCTATCTTTCGATGGAAATCCCCAAGCACGACTCCCCGATTCCACTGCAAATAAAATTTTCACATCATTCTCTTCTTCAATTCTTTCTAACTCTAATTCAATTTTTTCTCTCATTTCATACCATCCCCATTTTTTGATTATTTCCTTGGAAATTCGACAAATATACTATTAATTTTACTACACACTAAAATAACTGCCAGAATTTTTCTGACAGTTTAACAAAGACTATTTTTTCTTTTCAATTACAGTAGCGGTAATTCGTTCAAACTCTTTTTGAATTTCCTCTTTATATGCATCCACTTTTGAAAAATCCATAGCAGCAATATAAATTCGTTCTAATTTATCACGAACTGATTTTGCTTTTGCTAAGAAAGACATCGCCTCATTCATTTTTGCTTTATATTGAATGGAAACGTCACGAATTTCTGTAGCATACTTCTCATCCGTCCCCGGTTTAACAATAAGAGCATACATATCTATAATCTCATCACCCACGCGACTTGGAAAATATTCATGTGGTGCGGTACTATCAAAAATTGCAAATCCTAATTCTCTTACAATAACCATATCAAGACTATTCGGGTCAAATCCGCAATGATATACTTCAACGTCAAAACCTTTTTCTTCTGCTGCCTTCGATAACTTTTTGAGCATTGTTGATTTTCCAGAGCCCGGGCGTCCTTTTATAAAATAACGATGTGGCAATCCTTCTGTTAAATTAGGAACAAAATCAACTGCTCCTTTCGGTGTAGCAGCTCCTAAAAAACGATGTTTCACAATCGATTGTTGCCCCTTTTTATCTGCAAATAATTTCTGAATTAGCTGATCTGTTAGTTCATTTGCTTTATTAAAATCAATGTTATTAATATATATTTTCTCCCACTCATCATGTATAACTAATGCCTCTTTAAAACATCCGTAAGCAGATTTGAAAGCCTTGCTCGCTTCTGATACAAACCGTTCAATTTCTACCTTCTGCTTTCTTAATTTACCTGAGTCCCAAGCAACTCCTAAATTTATATACTCTTCAATAACTCCTGGCATTTTCGGCTCAATAACATGCGGTGATGTTCCATCAACAATTCCTACTTTTAATTTCGGAATAATCACCCCATCAACCGACTTATTATCAGAAGAACAATGCAAAAGCTCAATATCATATCCTTTTTCAACCCATTCTCGACCTATTGCCTTAATTAAAGAAGATTTTCCCGTTCCTGGACCACCCTTTAAAATAAACAACCTATCTAGCCCTTTTAAATTCTCTTCGTATAAATTATGAAATCCTCTAGCTGTATTACCACCAGCATAATAATTTAACACATTCCCTGTCACTGCACTCACTCCTTCGCAACAGTCTACTTACATAAGCTACAATATGCGAGCAACTTTATTTGGGTGAACACCTAATTTGTATTGCGTGAAAAAAGGAAATGAATTACAATTTAAATATCGTGAATATTTCGAATTCCGAAACTGAATAAACCTTTATCAAGAGAGGCAGAGGGACCGGCCCTTTGAAGCCCAGCAACCTCAGTTTATAAGAACTGAATAGGTGCTAATTCCTGCAAAATGCATTGCATTTTGGAAGATAAAACGCAACTAGTATGTAAAGCCCATCTTTCTTGATCATGAAAGATGGGCTTTTTATTATTTGAAAAACATATATTGGAGGTATTTAAAATGAAAGTAATTGATCTATCACAAACGTTTGAAAATAATATGTCTCAATTTCCCGGAACACCAACAATCCAACTAGAAACCATTACAAGCGTTGAAGAAACGGGATATCAAGTTACAGATTTCCATTCGGTCGTTCATGTCGGTACACATTGCGACGCTCCCGCGCATTTTATTTCTGGTGCAACAACGATTGATCAATTGCCCCTTGATCAGTTTGTAGGTGAAGCAGTTCTCATCGATGTCACTCATGTTCAAGAGAGAAAACTCCCTAAAGAAGTATTGCATAATGCCGACATAAAAAAAGACGATATTGTCATTTTCCATTCTAATCTATCTAATAAATGGAATACAGAAGCTTATGAGAAAGAAGCATTTTATCTTTCCGAAGAATTAGCTGAAGAACTAGTTGAATTAAAAGTAAAATCAGTCGGTTTAGATTTTATTTCTCCCGATGAGGTAACGACAGAAACATCACCCATTCATCACATACTGTTAGGCAATAATATTTTCTTAATTGAAAACTTAACAAATCTAGATGCTATTAAAGCGAAACGTTTCTTTTTCTCAGCAGCACCTTTAAAAATTAAAAATAGTGACGGTGCTTTCGCAAGGGCATTCGCTGTTATTTTTTAAAATATGGACTACAAAAAAGCAAAGATCATCACTGACCTTTGCTTCTATATTTTTTATTTACATTAAGGAAAAATTGTTCCAACCGGGGACGTACCCAAGCTAAATAATCTTTCTCTTTCTTCTTTGTACAAGCTATCTCTTCCCCATCTACCATTCCAACAAGTTCTAGCTCTAACAGTTGCCTCGTGAATGCTAGTATATTTACTTCTTCTGCTGGATACTCTTCTTTTAATTTCTCCTCAATTTCTCCCAATAAAAAACCGTCACGCATCATTGCCAATGCATCAATCCAAAGTGGCGGCATTTCATATTTTTCTCCTGTAATTGTATCTTTTACAATATAATTCTTTTGCTCTTTTCGAAATTGAATCGTGTGTAAGCATACAGTCGAATTTAATGTTAATTCCATCAATACCACCTCTTTCATCATATCTGCATAGAAAAAAGGATGCGCGGGCACCCCTTCTTTTCTTTTCATAACACTACCGAACCGTTACATGAGTAACCAATCTCATGTCGATATTTTCCTCCATTATAAACGAAGTATTTTATAAAAAAAACCCTTCTTGAAACATTTTATTAAATGTTTATATTTACACAAGAAGAACACTTTTCTGAAAAATATTTTCTTCTACTTCGCTACATCGTCGGTAAATAAATTTCCACTTTCGTTCCCACACCCATACTACTTTGAATCGTGATACTCCCTTGATGTTCTTTAATAATTTTATATGTAATCATTAAACCAAGCCCTGTACCATTCTCCTTCGTTGTGTAAAAAGCCTTTCCAATCTTCTCTAATTTTCCTGCCTCTATACCAAATCCTTGATCCTCGACAGCAATACACAAATACCCATTAGTTTTTTCATATGCCCGAATATGAATATCCCCACCTTCTGGCATTGATTCTATTCCGTTTTTAATAATATTTAACAACACTTGTTTTAATTGTTTATCATCACCGTTTATAACGGGTAAGTTTCCATCTATTTGCAAATAAACTTTCACTTTATATTGACTCGCATAACTTTCCATTAACTGCACAACATATAAAAGGATTTCCCGTATGTTACACCATTCATAATTTGTTGGTTTCGGTTTTCCTAATAACATCAATTCGCTAACAAATCCGTTAATTCTCTCAATTTCTTGTAACATTATTTCATAGCTCATCATATCTTCAGGGTTTCTTTCTTTTTGCATTTGCGTAAACCCCTTCAAAGCCGTTAATGGATTTCGGATTTCATGCGCAATTGTTGTAGACATAGTCCCAATTACAGCTAAATTTTCCGTCTCTTTCATATTGTTCATCATTTCAACAACCGTTCTTACATAAGATTGAAATCGTTTCAACAAAGAATGTGAAATAATGAAATAGAATACACATAAGACAAGCGGAATCACAACTTTTAGATCTTGTAGTATCAATGTAAAAAGTACGTACTTTCCAATTACACTAAAGGAAACTAAATAAAAATATTTTCTGTTCACGAAAACCGGTGCAAATAAAATTAATAACATTTCTACCATACTACCATGTTCAAAAGCTCTATCCGTTCGCAAATAAATCATTAAATTATTTATAAGATTGATAAACATGTAGCCAAATAAAAATAAATATTTTATAGAATATACATAACCTCTTTTTTGAAGATACATTGAAATAGGGAATAATGCTATTACAAATATATATACGCCTATCCCAAGGCTTCCTTCTGGCCATCCTACCGTTGTTCCATTAATATTCATAGCAGGATATACAAAATAATATATAGCGTCATATGAAAAAAATATAATATAGAATAATAATATAAATACCTTTAAAGCTTTTCTTTCTTCATAAATCAAGCTCTTGTATTTGTTCATATAAAAACTCCCCTTGATCGATACGAAAAAAAATCCCCACCGTTATCTCCTTAAATTATAAGTATGAAATTGCTTTCAGGGCAATACGTAACCTTATAATACTAAAAAGGAAGGAGACTTCTCCTTCCTTTCTAGTCACAACTTATATCCATCTGACCCTATCATGTAGCAGTCCATCCGTAAAATCATTATGCCCTATTACAAAATCCTTCATATATAAATTTAAATATTCACCGTACTTACTTTCTGTATTTAATAATAATTCCTCGACATAATAAGCACCTTGTCCAAAGTGATCTAAAAGTAAACTACACAAACCTGCATAAATTCCGCACCCTACTTGGAAGTAAGTTGCATTCGTTTTATATTTATGAAAAACTTGGCTACTATTCATTACGTTATACATATACGTCTCGCCATTTTCATAAACGAGTAATACACCTACTAGATCCTCTCCTGCAACCTCTTCTTCCGCTGGATTGAATACTTTACGATTCCAGTTCCATAAATCTTCTACCTTATCTAAGTTCTGTCTAATTACATTTGTTGTATACTCATTAATTCGGTAAAGAAAACCAACTTCCATGTTGAAATTTTTCCCTAAAATTAAAACTTCCTCATGTGGCATTAAGCAACCATAAAACTCTCTTTTTCCTAACTTCACTTTATACTCTGAAGCATATACATCCTCATAAAAATAAAGAGGACGATGATGACTCATATACATCGGATAACTCCATATCGCTTCGTCTAGAAATCGCTCTACTGCCCATGACGTATAAAGTGTATACGGCTTTATAAGTGCCGTATCATTCAAAAACGACGTATCATGTTCTACAATATAGCATGCTTGTGGCTGTTCATTCGGCCGTTCTTTCATAAGTTCAACAACCATCCATTGAACAACACCTGGATTCATACCTGAACCTATAATCGCTTTTGTATTTGTAAATTTTTCTTTCTCTTTCTCAAACCTCGTATATCGTTCCGTAAGCTGAAATCCAAGTAAACTATCGTCCTGATCTACTGCCTCATTTTCCAAAGCTGAATTAATATAAAAGATTCCAAGTTCATTACAACAGCTCAGTACCCTGATCGTATCTGCACCCGAAACATCAATAACAACACTCGTACTTTTTTCTGTTAAATGCTGTTTAAATTTCACTACATCTTGAAGGTCTATTTCATATAATGACAAATGACCTTTCAAATTTGGAAACAACTCATCATAATAAGCCCTATCTTTTTGTTTTATATCAACCAAATGAAATGTAACATTCTTTATCACTTCATAAATTGGATCTTTTTCATTTGCTATCGCTTGATTTAAAATTGCTAAAACTGCCTTCGCTGCTCCACCAGCACTACCAAGTAATGTAATCGATAACGAATTTGGAAACGGCTCCACAAATAAAACCCCTTTAGTAAATTAGTTGAGCAGTTCTTCCTCAAAAAATAAATTGAATACATCAAAAGGTGGCTCGTACATATTTTTTATAATTTAGCACAAGATTGCCTCTTCAAAAATCATACTAACATAATTTATATTCAATTCATTTTTCCCCCTCATATCCAAATCGAACTAAACAAACAGGCCCGACCTTTCCTTCTGCATATAAAAGAAAAAGCCAGCCCTTTCAACTAGCCTACGGACAATGGACAGATTTTACATGTTGAATATTCACATACATTTTTGCATCACGCGCTTTTAATATTTCAATATGTCCTTCATCGATCTTCGCCATTTTTCCAATTTTATTGGATTCCTCACCTAAATCGAACACCATAATCTTTCCATACATTTTAATAAGTTGCTCCTCAAACGTTCGAGCTAACGTAATATTTAATGGATTTACGGGGAGTTCATTTTTATTGAGGGAATAAGGCACTTGGTTTTCTTTATACGGAATTAACCATTTTAAGTGCTTTAAAGATATATATACAGTTTTATAGACTGGACTATAAAAAACAATATAATCGTTCATTACACTTGTAACATATCCATGTATTGGAGCATTACCTGCTACATAAATTTCTGTGAAAATCCCTTTAGATGTGCTTAATACTTTCCTCAAAGAAATTGAAGGAGATTCCCTTTTAATTACAGAATCTACATCAGGTTTTAATATTTCTTCATCATATGGTCTTAAAAACTTATAATATTGGATATGATATAAAGATATATATACGTAGTCTTGTCCATTGTAAAGAACAACAATATCATTTCCTACATCGATTAATACGCCTTTAAATCTCTTTTCACCAATTAATTTAACATATATATTTTCTCCAATACTTTTGTGTAACTCATTCATCTATATCCTCCTTCCTATGAAATTACAATTTCCCTTTCTTTTATTCTAAAAATAATCAGGGGCAATGTTCTGTTTTTTAATAGTAAGAAACCCTTTTTCATATATCCAAAAATAATTACAGAGAAATATGAAATCATTCTTCATTTTCAATCATAATGCCCCTTTTATTTATTAAACATTATTCTTCTTCATTCTTTTTGTTTTTAACTATTTGACTCACACTCTTAATATGGGAATTAATCACATAAATGACCTCATCACCATTAACTAGTGTAATATTTCCATCATGTATATCACTTAATAAACCTTCCACACACTCTGGTCCACCACGATTAATCTTTATCCATTTATACTTCAAGTCATTTAATGCATCTAAAAAAGTATCTTCTTCCGCATAAAAACATGAACCATATTCTCCTTGTGCCTCTTTCACTTTTCTGACTAGACTCTTCACATGTTTCAGTTGATAATACACTAATTCTCCATGAGGTAATTGTAGTGTAAGGTAATCTTTTCCTAACAATGACAGTACACCTACTCGACTTTCCGGTCCACGAAGATTTACTTTTACATTCTCACCAACTAAACCTTTGATTTGATCACAGCATAATACATCCTCCAAATTCATACCCTCCTTTCTGTTTTATCTTCCTCTACTTGATTGTCTTAGTGCGCGAGCTCGATTTGAATTATTGCTGTTTTCATTACTTTTCTCATTACTACTCTCATCACTACTCTCATCACTCTGTCCACTTACAGATGCATTATAATTAACACTCTTAATATGAGATAGTGCAATTAATACAACTTCTTCTTTAATAATCAATGTTACATAACCGCCAGAAACATCTTGTAAAATACCTTCAATTTTCTCTGGTCCACCACGGTTAATTTTCACCCAGCGGTATTTGAAGCTTTGAAGTAGCGTTTCAAAGTCTTCTGCAATGTCTTCTTCCACCCATTCTAAATCACCTACTCCACCATCTTTCGTATTTTGGGTAATGCTTTTCAGATGGCGAAGCTGGTAGTAATGGCTCTCTCCTTTTTCATTCTCTAATCCGAAGTAGTCCGCACCTAATGATACTATTGTTCCTTTTTGAGATTCTGGTCCACCTCTGTTCACTCTTACATAAGATCCAATTAAGTCTTTCAAAAAATCCCAATGAAATAAACTCACGAGAAAACCCCTTCCATTAATTTATAAGCTTTTGCACTGATAGTATATGTATCTGTACAGGTTACGTTCTCTATGTTTGTCCTAGCTCGAAAAAAATATGCTTTTAACATGGTAGACTACTACCTATCAAAATTCTAAGAAATCCTGAGGGCTCCTTAGGATTTTGATGTCTTTAGATAAAAAAATCCCGTATGAAGATACATTTCTGCATATCTTCATACGGGATTTCCTAAAGTTTAGTCTTCGTCTTTAACGTCCATATCTTCTGGAATTGGTTCGTTTAATATTTCTTCCACTAATTGTTTATATTTCTCCATTTGTTCTAAATGCGTGTTGAATTGTTCTTTATTTAATAAATATTGCTCTCCATCGAATAGCGCACGAACTTTCTTTTGCTGAATTAGCTCTTCAATATACGATTTTGGTAAATTCAAATACTCCGCAGCTTCTTCTATTGTTATATACAATGCGTTCATTCCTTTATTGTTTTTTCATATATACTGTATCTTACTTTATTTTTGTAAACAAATAAAAAAGATTTTGTAAATGCAGTTTAAAAAGCAGGTAGAACCATTCCATATATTGTATAATAATATAGTAAGTATTTTTTTAAATATAGAATGGTATCACCCATTTACACAAAGGAGAGTTAACATATGGCTACTCGTCACATCATTACAATGTTAGAAAAAACATTACAAGTTGAAACAGAAAATACAACTTCTCATTTAACTACATCTTTATCTGATCGTATTCTTTCTCAAGGCGTAGCAATACACGAAAACAATTGTTATCATACAATTGGTGAATGGTACAAAAATCATTTCTTATTCCAACAAGATGATTTTCTATGGGCTAAATATGCTTTCTACGACGCATATTGTGAAGCGATAAAAAAACAAGGGCATCTTACAAAACGCGTTCGTCAAATATTAGAATCATTGGCTCGAAAACATGGAAAACAATACATTGCTTCTATACTAAATATGCCATTTCCTAATGAACGAGCAAAAGGAACAGCGTAAACAAAACATAGATTCATTGTTTTCTAGACTGATTTACAAATAAAATGTTCATGTCATATGAACTGATGAAACCGGTGTCATAATAATGATTGAAAATATAGTAAACAGGAAAACCCCCATTTACATCTCTCGTCTATTTGAATAGAGAAGTAAATGGGGGTATACTTGTACCTTTATCCGGCTATTTGTGGGTAGTAAAAGCCCGATTGGTGAAGGTTAATAATCAGTGCAGGATAGCCCCCACTGATTAAAGTTTCACTTTATTATTTCATCATTTGCTTTATCAATTCTCGATTTCGTTTTTTAAATACTTCATTATGCGAAGAAACCATTCCGTACTCACTTGCATCTGGCTGAATAAATTGTTTCGCTTTATTCACAGCATTTCCAGCATCTTGGAATGCTCCCGCAATTAAATGCAATTTCCCATCATGTTTCAAAATATCTCCCGCAGCATATAATCCATCTACAGAAGACTCACTATTTGCATTACCTGCAATATAAAAATCATCTATAATCGCAACGTCCAACTCACTATTTTCTAATAATGTAATGTCACGTTCATATCCATGATTAATAATAACTTCATCAATAGGTAAATGAGAAACTTCACCTGTCTCATGATTCGTTAATTCTACATATTCAATCGCTTCATGATTATCACCAGCAATTAATTTTGTAATCGATGTATTCAGAAAACACTTCGCTGAGCTGTTCATTAGCTGTTTTACTTGTGCTTCATGACCAGATAATTCTTCTTTTCTATATGTTACATACACTTTTTTCGCGATTGGTTCTAATTCGTTCGCCCAATCAACGGCAGAATTTCCTCCACCAGAAATAATGATCGTTTTATCTTTGAAACGCATTAAAGATTTAACTGTATAATTTAAATTCGATACTTCAAATCGCTCCGCACCTTCAATCGATAACTTTTGCGGTTTCAATATACCGCTTCCAGTTGCGACGATAATTGTTTTTGAAAAATGTTCTTCGCCAGTACTTGTTTTTAACGTAAAAGTTCCATCTTCATTACGAATAATTGATTCTACTTTTGTATTTAATACAACTTCCGGCTTAAATGTTAGCCCTTGCTGTACAAGTTGTTCAATTAATTTATCACCTGTAACTGGCAATAGCCCTCCTACATCCCAAATCATCTTCTCCGGATAAACATGTATTTTTCCACCTAACTGTGGTTGAAATTCTATTATTTTCGTTTTCATCTCTCTAAGTCCACTATAAAAAGCTGAATAAAGCCCTGCAGGTCCTCCGCCTATTACAGTTACATCAAACAATTCTTCTCGATTCATTCGTGCTCACTCCTCAGCTACTAATCATTGATTATCATTCTCAATAAAATATAACCTGTTTCCGCAAAATTTACAATCAAAATTACTATTGACAATACACCTATATAAAATTATATTATTTAAAGAATCAATAGTGATAATCATTATCAACTTGTTAATAATTAGCAAATTTGGGATTACATCTTCTTTCATTAATATGGTTAATACTATATTGTAAAATCTCACCTTCAAGATTTTTAATAAATATTTTGCATTACCACTACTCTTTCAAAAAGATTGCAGTTAAACAAATTATTGTATACACATACATCTATGTTAAAGGAGAAAGACGATGAAAAAGTTATTTATTTCACTAACAGTTCTTTTCGTTCTTGTTATGAGTGCTTGTAGCAACGGCTCTACAGACAAAAAGAACGATGCAAAAGGTAGTAAATCAGAAACAATTACATACCAATCTGAAAATGGTAAAGTAGAAGTTCCTGCAAATCCAAAACGCGTTGTTGTTTTATCAGCATTCGCTGGTAACGTAATGTCATTAGGAGTAAATGTTGTTGGGGTAGATTCATGGTCTAAACAAAACCCACGTTTTGATAGTAAACTTAAAGATGCTGCTGAAGTATCAGATGAAAATGTTGAAAAAATCGCTGAACTAAACCCTGATTTAATCATTGGTTTATCAAATATTAAAAATGTCGATAAGTTAAAGAAAATTGCTCCTACTGTAACATACACTTACGGAAAAGTTGATTACTTAACACAACATTTAGAAATCGGTAAGTTATTAAACAAAGAAAAAGAAGCAAAAACTTGGATTGATGATTTCAAGAAACGTGCACAAGAAGCTGGTAAAGAAATTAAAGCAAAAATTGGTGAAGATGCAACAGTATCTGTTGTTGAAAACTTCAATAAACAGCTTTATGTATACGGCGAGAACTGGGGCCGCGGAACAGAAATTCTGTACCAAGAAATGAAATTAAAAATGCCTGAAAAAGTAAAAGAAAAAGCTTTAAAAGAAGGTTACTACGCATTATCTACTGAGGTATTACCTGAGTTTGCTGGTGATTACTTAATCGTAAGTAAAAACAAAGATACTGATAACTCCTTCCAAGAGGCAGAATCATACAAAAACATTCCAGCAGTAAAAAATAATCGCGTATACGAAGCAAACATGATGGAATTCTATTTCAATGATCCACTTACATTAGATTTCCAACTAGACTTCTTCAAGAAAAGCTTTCTTGGTAAATAATACAAACATGAGGAATTCTTAATTTAAGAATTCCTCTTCCTTTATTCTATGAACAGAAAAGATGTGAAACGAATGACAAAAGATCATGACAATCCACGTTCTATAGCTTTTACATACAAACTAATTTTGAGCATAATTGCATTCTTTCTACTTTTTATGGTTGCAATGGTATTAGGGGCTGCAGATACTTCTATAAAAGACGTATGGTTAGCACTCACTTCCTCGGCTCAAGGAGACAAAATATCTATTATTCGTGAAATACGTTTACCACGTGAAGTTGCTGCTATTTTTGTAGGGGCTGGACTAGCCGTTTCTGGGGCAATTATGCAAGGATTAACACGAAACCCCCTTGCAGACCCTGGCTTACTTGGGCTAACGGGTGGCGCAAATGCTGCACTTGCACTAACACTTGCTTTCAACCCTTCCATAAGCTATCTGTACTTAACATTAGCTTGCTTTATCGGGGCTGCGGTAGGGGCAATTATGGTATTTGGAATTGGTATGGTGAAAAAAGGCGGACTTTCTCCTCTTCGAATTGTATTAGCAGGTGCTGCAGTTTCAGCATTTCTACTCGCAATTTCAGAAGGAGTCGGCATTTACTTCAAAATTTCACAAGATGTATCACTTTGGACTGCTGGAGGGGTGATTGGAACTACTTGGAGTCAATTGAAAATTATTATTCCAGTCATTTCAATAAGTATCTTTATCGCTATCTTATTTGCAAGAAAATTGACAGTCCTTAGTTTCAGTGAAGAAGTTGCTGTTGGACTCGGTCAAAAAATCATTGTTATTAAAACAATTTTGTTTATCATTATTATCTTACTTGCTGGTGCTTCTGTGGCGCTTGTCGGAAATATGGCATTTATCGGTTTAATGATACCTCATATGGTGCGTCCTATTGTTGGTCCAGATTACCGATTTATTATTCCGATGTCAGCAATTGCTGGTGCTTCCTTTATGTTACTTGCAGACACAATCGGACGTACAATTAATGCTCCGTATGAAACACCCGTTGCTGCTATCGTCGCAATTGTAGGATTACCATTCTTCCTATTCATTGTTCGTAAAGGAGGAAAAACATTCTCATGATGCCATCTATTTTAAGAAAACAACGTCTTATTATACTCGCATTACTTATACTAACTATTACAACCATTGTAATTGGAATGGGACTCGGTTCAGCATCTTTATCTTATGATCGACTACTCCCAACGCTAATGGGACAAGGTTCATTTAAAGAAGAATTCGTTTTATATTCTTTAAGACTACCTAGAATTATCATTACAGTATTAGCTGGTATGGCACTCGCTTTATCAGGTGCTATCCTTCAAGGCATTACACGTAACGATTTAGCTGAACCTGGTATTCTCGGGATTAACTCTGGTGCTGGTGTTGCTGTTTCTATTTTCTTTTTATACTTTCCAATAGATGTAGGTTCATTTCTTTATTTACTACCAGTCGTTGGATTTATCGGGGCTTTTCTTACAGCTGTTTTAATTTACGTATTTTCATATAGTCAATCAACAGGGCTTCAGCCAATACGATTAACATTAACCGGTATCGGTTTTTCATTTGCACTATCTGGAGCAATGATTGTCCTTATTTCATCTGCTGATCGTATGAAAGTCGACTTTATCGCCAAATGGATTGCCGGAAACATTTGGGGAGATGATTGGATCTTCATTTTCGCAATGCTCCCATGGTTAATCGTATTAATTCCATTTGTTTTCTATAAAGCAAATCGATTAAACATTTTAGCATTAAACGAACCAGTCGCAATCGGCGTTGGAATTGAAATTGAAAAAGAACGCAGATACTTATTAATTGCAGCCGTTGCACTTGCAGCTGCAGCAGTTTCCGTAACAGGAGGAATTAGCTTTATCGGGCTGATGGCTCCTCATATCGCAAAATCTTTAGTAGGCCCAAGACATCAAATCTTCATGCCTATCGCCCTTTTAATCGGCGGATGGCTATTACTATTAGCAGACACAATCGGACGAAACATCGTTGAACCTAACGGTATTCCGGCAGGTATTGTCGTTGCTTTAATTGGTGCTCCTTACTTTATGTATTTATTGCTTAAGAAAGCATAAAAAACACCCTCAAGAGTGCAATCTTGAGGGTGTTTTCGTTTCATTCTACCGCTGCCCATATCCTTCAAACTTCTTCGCTAAATTCTCCATCTCATCTTCTGGCAATAACTTCGGTTCTCCGACGCTTTTCGTTTGATAATAAATTTGCGCACAAAATTCAATTTCTTCCGCAACAGTAAATGCCATTTTTATATTATTTGCACCTGCAATTAAACCGTGGTTCGCAAGTAATACTGCACGGCGATTAATCATGCCTTCAAAAGCAGCCTCTGCTAATTGCTTCGTACCAAATGTTTCATACGGTGCACAGCGTACATTCGGGCCTGCGAAAGCAATTAAATATGAAACAGCAGGAAGCTCCCACCCTAATGATGCAATCGTCTTCGCATAAGGTGAATGTGTATGCACGAGCGCATTTATATCTTCACGATTCCTATAATAAATAAGATGCATATCTAGTTCACTTGACGGTTTTCTCTCACCTTCTACTACTTCACCATCTAAGTTTAATATAACTACATCCACGGGCGTTGTTTCATAATAATCTAAACCACTTGGGCTAATTGCAACTAGGCCTTGTTCACGATTGAAAATACTAATATTTCCGCCGGTCCCCTTTGTTAAACCGCTAGAAATCATTTTCCTTCCGTACGCTACAATTTCTTCTCTTTCTTTTTGTAATAACATATACATCCCCCTAAGTATGAAGCTTATGATGACTGACTATATACCTATTTACTAAAATAGATTTTTTAAATTCTCCGTAAACGGTGCCTTTACAATCCCTTTTTCCGTAATAATTGCTGTTATATTTGCATGTGGCGTAACATCAAATGCTGGATTGTATACTTTACTTCCTTTCGGAGCTGAATATTGTCCGAAACGATTGATTATTTCAGAAGCATCTCTTTCTTCGATCGGAATTTCGTTTCCTGTCGGTGTGTTTAAATCAATTGTCGGTGTTGGTGCTGCTACATAAAACGGAATGTTATAGTATTTAGCTAAAATAGATACGCCTAATGTTCCAATTTTATTTGCTACATCACCATTTGCTGCTACTCGGTCACAGCCGACGATTACCGCATCAATCTTCCCTTGTGACATGACCATAGCTGCCATATTATCGGTAATGACTGTTACATCAATTCCCGCTCGCTGTAGTTCTAATGCTGTTAACGTTGAACCTTGTAATCTAGGTCGTGTTTCATCAGAGTAGATTTTAAGGTCCCATCCTTTTTCTTTCGCTAAATACATTGGAGCTGTCGCAGTACCATACTTAGTCGTTGCTAACGCACCTGCATTACAATGAGTTAATAATCCCATGCCATCATGGAATAATGTTAATGCATGTTCTCCAATTTGACGGTTAATTTCTTCATCTTCTCTATGAATCTCTTTTGCCTCTTCTAACAATCTATCTTTCAACGGTGCAATCGATAAGTGAACATTATCTATCGCTACACTTTCCATTCTTTCCAGCGCCCAAAATAAATTTACTGCCGTCGGTCTTGATGTTGCTAAATATGCACATACCCTTTTTACTTCTTCAATACATCCTTCTACCGTACTTTCAGCAAATTCCTTTACCCCTAAATACACACCATACGCTGCTGAAACCCCAATCGCTGGTGCACCTCGCACTTTCATGACTTGAATTGCATCCCACACACTTTCAGCTGTTTTGAAAGATTCATAGACAACTTCGTTCGGTAATAACGTTTGATCTAATAAAACTAAAGCATCATCTTTCCATTGAATTGGTATTAATTGCTCTTTCATCATTTTCTCTCCTTACTTCGCGCTATGAATGGACTGTTTTTTTAACGTTTCTACAAAACTCGTACCTGTTTTATATTGATTCGCTCGTAAAATAAACTTCTTCGCTACTTGAAGACAAATTCGCTCCGCTCTAGCACGTGCTTCATCATTCTCAATACAAGTAATATCCTTTACTTTTGCTAATCCAACAATACGACGAATTAACTCAAGACCCGTCACTGCAGCTGTATCCTCTAACACAGATTGTAAATATACGCCATTAAAGCCTTCTTCCTTCGCCATGATTTCTGTCACATGAATATCCCAAGCAACTAAAAACTTCTTCTTAAATAAATCAATTACCTCTACCATCGTCGTTTTTAGCCAATCCATATACGTATCTTTCTCAGCTCCAGGTAGCATCGTTGCATCTGCATTCACCCAAGCAAATATTAAATTCGCCATTACATTCCCAATGTCATATCCCATAGGTCCATAAAAAGCAAACTCAGGATCAATAACTTTTGTAGAATCACTTTTTACGAAAACAGAACCAGTATGTAAATCACCGTGAAGCAACGCCTGCGCATTCGTCATAAAAGAAAACTTAAGTTTCGCTACTTCCATACGAAGCTCTTTATCACTATAAATATGCTCTCTAATCCATCCTTCATTTAATTGAAATAACTCATTACGTTTATTATGATTTGTAAATGGTTCAGAGTATACGAGGTCCTCTGTAATCTCACATAACTCTGGATTTATATAATTCTTCACAAGTTCCTTCTTCTCTTTATGATTCATTACAACATCTGATGTTAATAGAAGAGTATTTACCATAAAAGTAGTTAAATCTTCAGCAAGCCTCGGAAATATTTGATGATTTATAAGTGCTGTACGTAATATTGTGTGATCTGATAAGTCCTCCATCACGCAACAATTCATCACACTATCAAACAAATATACTTTTGGAACAAGCCCAGGTGCTAACTCCTCCTCTAACTGCAAAACATCTGATTCTATACGAATACGATTCGTCGACAACTTAAACTCATCTGAAATACGTGCTGTATTCCCGGCCTGCTTTACGATGACAGACATGGTCTTTTTTTCATCCCAAACGCGGAACACATAATTTAAATTACCATCACCTATTTCTTTACACTGTAACCCCTTTGCATGTTCAAACTTAGATAATTTCTCTTTCACATATGCAATCACATCTTTATCTTCCATTAAAAAATACTTTGTGAACTTAGACATGGTTTCCCCTCCCACACTAATTGTAAGCGTTTTCTAAAGGCTATAAAAAAATAATAGGTTGAATGTTTTTCATCCTATATTATATATTCTTCTTTTTGAAAGATATATCTAGATTTTATTATATCTTGTTAGCACTTTGAGTCAATGTTTCTAATTATCATTGCAATATACTTCCTAATTATATATTTGAGCGGACAAAAATTGTTCAAAAAGATTCCGATTCATTTTATTTTATTTATCGCACAATTCTTTGTAAAATAGAAATAAGCAGTTCCTTTTCAAATCTACAACTTCTAAGAAATCTCTCCTTCCTAAGAATTTATACTTACACCATGTCTCTAACATACACACTACTCTTTCAAACACTCATTGAAAATTTATGACATGAAAATTACCTTTTCATTCCCTAATAACCTTAATTGAGAATAAATATTAATTAAATTGGTATAAAGTTGGTTTATTCTCTTGACAAAATAACCACTTCTATATGATAATTAATATCGAATTAGAATTATTATAGTTAATTAAAAAATATATTTTATGAGCAAACTATTTTTTGATGCTCAAAACCAACATTTAGGAGGAAATTTAATATGTTATTAATCGGCACAGAAGTAAAACCGTTTAAAGCTAATGCTTACCATAATGGAGAATTTATCCAAGTTACTGACGAAAGTTTAAAAGGAAAATGGAGTGTAGTTTGTTTCTACCCAGCTGACTTCACATTCGTTTGCCCAACTGAACTTGAAGACTTACAAAACCAATATGCAACTCTAAAAGACTTAGGCGTTGAAGTATACTCTGTATCTACAGACACTCACTTCACTCACAAAGCATGGCATGATAGCTCAGAAACTATCGGCAAAATCGAATACATTATGATTGGTGACCCAACTCGCACAATCACTACAAACTTCAACGTTTTAATGGAAGAAGAAGGTCTTGCTGCTCGTGGTACATTCATCATCGATCCAGACGGCGTTATCCAATCTATGGAAATCAACGCTGACGGTATCGGCCGTGATGCAAGCATTCTTGTTAACAAAATTAAAGCAGCTCAATACGTACGTAACAACCCAGGTGAAGTTTGCCCAGCTAAATGGCAAGAGGGTTCTGCAACACTTAAACCAAGCCTTGACCTTGTAGGCAAAATCTAAGGAGTTCGATCAAAATGATACTAGATGCAGATATAAAAACACAACTATCCCAATACCTTCAGTTAATGGAGAACGATATTTTACTTAAAGTTAGCTCAGGAGACGATAATGTATCTAAAGATATGTTATCTCTAGTAGATGAATTAGCTACTATGTCATCAAAGATTACAGTAGAAAAAGTTGAACTAGAGAGAACACCAAGCTTTAGTGTAAATCGCCCTGATGAAGACACTGGTGTAGTATTCGCTGGTATTCCATTAGGACACGAATTTACTTCATTAGTGTTAGCTTTACTACAAGTTAGTGGACGTGCTCCAAAAGTTGAACAAAAATTAATCGATCAAATTAAAAACATTCAAGGCGAATATCATTTTGAATCTTATATCAGCCTAAGTTGTCATAACTGTCCTGATGTTGTACAAGCTCTTAACGTAATGAGCGTTCTTAACTCTGGTATTACACATACTATGATTGATGGCGCTGCATTCAAAGAGGAAGTAGAAAGCAAAGACATCATGGCAGTACCAACAGTTTTCCTAAATGGCGAATCTTTCGGAAGCGGTCGTATGACACTTGAAGAAATTTTAGCTAAAATGGGTAACGGTCCAGATGCATCAGAGCTTTCTGATAAAGATCCATACGATGTTCTTGTTGTTGGTGGCGGCCCAGCTGGTGCAAGTGCAGCAATTTATGCAGCACGTAAAGGCATCCGCACTGGTATCGTTGCTGAGCGCTTCGGTGGTCAAGTAATGGATACTATGGGTATTGAGAACTTCATCAGCGTAAAACGCACTGAAGGTCCTAAGCTAGTAGCAAGCCTTGAAGAGCACGTAAAAGAATACGACATCGATGTAATGAATCTACAACGTGCGAAACGTTTAGAGAAAAAAGAACTTATTGAAGTGGAACTTGAAAACGGCGCTATTCTGAAAAGTAAGAGCGTAATCGTTTCTACAGGTGCTCGCTGGCGTAATGTTGGCGTACCAGGTGAAGCTGAGTTCAAAAATAAAGGTGTAGCATACTGCCCACACTGTGACGGTCCATTATTCATCGGAAAAGATGTAGCAGTTATTGGCGGAGGTAACTCTGGTATTGAAGCAGCTATCGACTTAGCAGGTATTGTTAAGCACGTAACTGTTCTTGAATTCATGCCAGAATTAAAAGCTGATGCTGTATTACAAGAGCGTCTTAACAGCTTACCAAACGTAACTGTTCTGAAAAACGTTCAAACGAAAGAAATCACTGGTACTGACAAAGTAAACGGTATTTCTTACATCGATCGTGAAACTGAAGAAGTTCATCACGTTGAATTACAAGGTGTATTCGTTCAAATCGGTCTTGTGCCAAACACAGACTGGTTAGGCGAAACAGTTGAACGCGCTCGCGGTGAAATCGTAACAGACAAGCACGGCGCTACAAACGTGCCAGGATTGTTTGCTGCAGGTGACTGTACAAATAATCCGTACAAACAAATCATCATCTCTATGGGTTCAGGTGCAAACGCTGCTTTAGGCGCATTTGATTACTTAATCCGTAACTAATAAAAAAAGCAGGTGCCTTAGCATCTGCTTTTTTATTATCCTAACGTATACACTAAAAACCTCTCATTCCCATTCTTCTCATAAGCACCTGGCAATCTAACTTCTTTCTTTAGCTCAAACGCAGTCTGATTTTCTAAGAAGAAAATATAGTCCTCAGAAGGATAATATAAAATAATATCCACTTCTCTCCCCGTTTCTTCTACTGAAAGCAAAATGTTATTGACTACATTCATAAACACTTGCACAGAAAACGGATTAAAGAAATAAAACCTATTATCATGTGGATCAATCTCATATTCCTGCGCTAAACAACATTGGAATTGAATTTTCCCCTTACTGTTTCGTGCCTTTCGTGCATAACGATCTCTATTATCCATCGCTTCTTTATAAAACTCTTCATTCATTTCAATTCCAACTGCTGAAGCACCACATTTATGATGCATATAAAAGTTTAATCGCCCTTTTCCGCACCCAAAGTCTACAATTCGGTCGCTACTTCGTATTTCATATTGATTCAATAACTCATCTAACCCGCTATACGGCGTCGGTTCATAGCGGTGATAATGCATAGACTTGTTAAACCCTTTTTGCTCACCGACTGTTTTTATATGTAAAACTGCATCGTAATATTGTTCGTTCATTCGTTTTCTCCTATTAAAAAATGGTACTTATTATTATACACCATGTACTGGAGGTTCATTTTTCATCAAATTAATAGGTCCGTGAAATTATATCAACGATTTTCTCAATATATCTATCGTAACTTCAAATATATCAACGATTTTCTCAATATATCTATCATAACTCAAAATATATCAACGGTTTTTCAAATATATCGATTTACCGACAATTCACGATAAAAAAACAGGAGCTCTCTAGCCCCTGTCTTCTAACACTTTCAATACAGTTTGCTTCAATATTTCTACCCCATCCATAATACAACTATGATCAAACCTCATATACGGATGGTGTAATCCAGGTTGTAGATCTGCTCCTAGTCCAAGCATGACAGCTTTTAAATGTGGTCTCTTCACTGTGTAGTAATGGAAGTCATCGCTTCCTGTCGTATAAAGCGGCCCTGTGCATTGCTCTTCTCCATACACTTCGAGAATGCCTTTACGCATGTAACGCTCCGCTTCTTCTGACACCTCTGCTCCTGGAGCAAGATCAATCCATTCGTATGAAGTTTTCGATCCCATTGATGCGGCTGATTCTATTACATGCTCTATCTTTTTCTTTAATTCTTCTAATAATGTATTATTCTCCGCTCTTACATCTAAGCTAAAATGGCCGTTACCTGGAATGATATTTAGATTATCTCCACCAGCTTGGCACCGCGTCATCTTCACTGAATATGAACTTTGTGGCGGCAACCATATATTTTTCAAACCGATATTAATCATGGAAATGACATCAATTGCATTCACACCTTGGTGTGGTCTTGCCCCATGTGCATCCTCCCCATGAATCATACCCTCTAGAAATCTTGCTGCTCCGTGACGAATAGATGGGGCTGCTTGTTTCAAAGATAATTCTTCGATTGGTCGTAAATGGACACCGAATAAGAAATCAGCATCATCTACAGCACCTTTCTCTACCATCTTTAAAGCACCATTTCCCTTCTCTTCTGCCGGTTGAAAAATAAATCTAACCGTTCCACTATCCCATCTCATATTTTTCAATTGTAAAATAAGCCCCATTACAATCGTCATATGAGCATCATGACCACACGAATGATTCGCTTTAAATTCTCCATCTACTTCTTGCCAAAGTGCATCCATATCAGCACGAATCGCAATAACCGGGTTCCCATTCCCAATCTCAGCGATTACGCCTGGGCAATCATCAAATGTTTTATATGAAATTCCTTCTTCTTTTAAAAAGTTAGTAATATAAGCTGTCGTTTCATACTCTTTCCAACTTACTTCAGGGTTTTCATGTAAATGCTGAAAAATTTCCGTTAAACGCTCTTGTAGTTCTAATGTTTTCAAAGCTCCATTCTCCTTCCCAAATTACAAACCATTCAGGTTAATTATACTTATGAAAAACAGATGTTTTTATGAACATATTGAATTTTAAGAAAAAAGTCAATTGTTTATTTTTAAACTTTTTAAAAGCTTACTCTGTATCTATATTACAAACTGAATAAACAACTAGAACATTCCTTATTTTCTGTTTTTTTGTTGACGCTTACATATATTTTTAGTTATCATAACCTAATAACCGTCTATTTTACGACAATTCTAAAAAATACAAACAAACATACGTAACAAGGAGGAAATTTATGAAAAAAGAAATACCTTTTGGAATAGCGATTATCCCTATTATCATTACCGTTGCAGTTATGATGGTTACAATTGTTGTATTAAAACAAAGCCCTCACGTTCCACTTATTATCGGTACGACCGTTGCTTCTATCGTCGCTTGGCGTTACGGTTACAAATGGAATGATCTTGAAGAAGCAATGTATAAAGGGATTCGTCTTGCATTACCCGCTATCGTCATTATTATTCTTGTTGGCTTAACAATCGGTGCTTGGATTGGCGGTGGAATCGTCGCAACAATGATTTATTACGGTTTAAAACTTTTAACTCCATCACTATTTTTAGTATCCATTACCATTATCTGTTCTATCGTTGCATTAGCGATTGGTAGCTCTTGGTCTACAATGGGAACAATTGGTGTTGCCGGAATGGGCATTGGTCTAAGTATGGGTATTCCAGCTCCAATGGTTGCTGGTGCCATTATTTCAGGCTCTTATTTTGGCGATAAAATGTCACCGCTTTCAGACACAACAAACTTAGCCGCAGGATTAACAAATACAGATTTATTCGCACATATTCGTCATATGTTATTTACTACAATTCCAGGTTTAATTATTACTCTTATCGTCTATGCTTTCTTAGGAAGAAGCTTCGGTGATAACAATATTGATGCGCAAAGCATCGATCAAACATTACAAGTCTTACAACAAAACTTTGTTATTTCACCTTTCCTATTAATCATACCCGTAGCCGTTATGGTATTGGTCGCTAAAAAGGTTCCTGCCATACCAGCCATTCTCGTCGGTATTATTTTAGGATTCTTATCACAAGTCTTTATTCAAGGTGGTTCTGTCTCAGCATCTGTCGGTGCACTCCAAGCTGGATTTGTTATAGACACTGGAAACAAGCTAGTAGACGAACTATTTAACCGCGGTGGCTTAGATTCGATGATGAATACAGTCTCTATGACAATTGTCGCTATGACTTTCGGAGGAGTATTAGAACATACAGGTATTCTTCGCTCAATTGTAAATCAAATTTTAAAGTTAGCAAAATCAGCAAAAGGGCTTATCGCTTCTACTATCGCATCTTGTTTTGCAACAAACCTTACTTGCTCTGAACAATATATTTCAATTGTTGTTCCTTCAAGAATGTACGCAAATGCATACACAGAAAAAGGACTACATTCAAAAAATTTATCCAGAGCATTAGAAGATGGCGGAACATTAACTTCTGTCTTCGTTCCTTGGAATACGTGCGGTGTATTTATTCTCGCTACACTTGGCGTAGGTGCATTTGAATATGCCCCTTATGCTATTTTGAATTTCATCGTACCTATTATCTCAATCATTTATGGTATAACAGGCTTCACAATTGTAAAACTATCAGACATTGAAAAAGCAGAACTACTAAAGAAACAAAAAGCGCAACTAGAAGCTTAAAAATAGCGGTAAATTCAGTTCATATAGTGCGCGAGGTCGCCCTTGTTGATAGGGCATTTCCTCGCCGCAAATATGAGCATACCCGTAATCAACTAATTTTTTTAACAATCTTTCTGTCGATCGCCGGGTCACTTGTAAGTACTCAGAAAGGTCAGCTGCTGTAAACTTCAATGACGGATGCGATTGACTAAATTGAATGATTTTTGACAAGTTGGCCGGACTAAGCTTCGTTTCCTTCGCTATTTTCATTAGTTCCGGATTATCATTTTTCAAACTTTGTACTCTCTGTTCTTTCGGGAACGGACCAAATAAATCTTTATCACTTGTTAGTATATAAAAACAACGATCTATTGGATTATTCTTTGCAAAACTTTGAGCAATTTTTGCATTTTGCTCCGCCTCTTTCACGGTTTTTCCATAACCAAATCCAATAGCTATCGTTCCTTCTACGCTCGCAAACAAGTTATGTATCGCATTTGTTTTAATAATCGATTCGATATCACCACGAGTTGTATACAAAATGCATGTCATTTCATCCACTTGTTTAAATGAACCACGTAGTTCTTTTGAAATGACATCTAGTTTTTCAAGCACACTCGTTCGTAATTCTAAGGAAGAAATAATACAAGCACCAACAGTAGCTGAATAGCTTTTTGCTAACTCAGCTTTTATTTTTGCATCTTTTAGCCCATGTATAATGGACTGTGTTGGATCAATCATACGCTCTGAAGGAACACCTATTTTTTGAAGCTCATCGTAAACAGCGTGAATACTAGTTAAAGCTAAATGAGCCTCTACGGATTGATATTTAGCTACATGAAAATCAATGACTCTATTTATTTCCTCTTTACTCCACAACATATTTTCATAATCCAACACTTGTGGCTTTTCTTTTATACCGATATCGCGGCATACATTTGTAATAAACGAACGGTCTACTAAATCGATTGAAATTTTATGCGGTTGAATACCTTGATGATACATGACAGAAAGAAGTGAAGATGCAACCGTTGTCTCATCTTGCTGTAAGTACGTACTTGGAATTCGTAATTGTTCTCTTATTTCTTTTGCCATATAATAAGGTAAGGCACCTGAGAAAAAGATAACATCACAAGGCTTTAAACGCTTTAATAGTTCAGAAGATTCTGCCGGGTGAAGGTAAACATATGGATCAATTTCTATTTCTTCTAATTTATGAGCAATAGGGAAAAGGTTCTCCATAAACTCCTTTGAACCGACAACTGCAATTTTTATTATCATTTTCTCTAACTCCTTATTATTAATTAACGACTATTTAACGTCAACTATATCAAATGTATAAAACTATTGTAAACAGGAAGGGGTTTCTATTCAATGAAAATCACAGCTATTCACCTTTACGCAATTCGTTTACCACTTCGCAATCCGTTTGTTATTAGTTATGGTTCTTATTCTGATATGCCTTCTATTATCGTCAAAATGGAAACAGACGAAGACATTATCGGTTACGGTGAAGGCGTTGCTGATGATCACGTCACAGGTGAATCATGGGAAAGTACTTTCCATACTTTAAAACATACGCTAGCTCCTGTTCTAATCGGGAAAAATCCAATGAATATTGAAAGAATACACGATATAATGGACAATACCATTTACGGTGTGCCGACAGCAAAAGCTGCGATTGATATTGCTTGCTTTGATATAATGGGCAAAAAACTAAAACAACCTGTATATCAATTAATTGGCGGGCGCTACCATGAAGAATTTCCTATCACTCACGTTTTAAGCATTGCTCCTCCAGAAGATATGGCGAAAGAAGCTGTTTCCATGATTCAGAAAGGTTATCAATCTTTCAAAATGAAAGTCGGTACGAATGTAAAAGAAGATGTAAAAAGAATTGAAGCTGTGCGTGAACGTGTAGGAAATGACATCGCCATTCGTGTTGATGTGAACCAAGGCTGGAAAAATAGCGCAAATACATTAACTGCACTTCGTTCATTAGGACATTTAAATATCGACTGGATTGAACAACCTGTTGTAGCGGATGATATTGACGCAATGGCTCATATTCGTTCGAAAACAGACCTTCCGCTTATGATTGATGAGGGATTAAAAAGTTCTCGTGAAATGCGCCAAATTATTAAATTAGACGCAGCTGATAAAGTAAATATAAAACTAATGAAATGCGGCGGCATATATCCCGCAGTAAAGCTCGCTCATCAAGCAGAAATGGCCGGCATTGAATGCCAAGTGGGATCAATGGTCGAATCATCCGTTGCCTCTTCCGCAGGATTCCACGTCGCTTTCTCAAAAAAAATCATTACAAGTGTTGAACTTACAGGTCCGTTAAAATTCACGAAAGATATCGGAAACCTACATTACGACGTACCATTCATTCGCTTAAAAGAAAAGCCGGGACTAGGCATTGAAATAAACGAAGATACATTACAAGAACTAACCGTCTTTCAAGACGTTGTACGCTAAAGGAGGACTAACGCATGACTGTTCTATATGAAGGAACATTAAAACAAAACGAACAACCATTTCACGTTACATTACTATCAAGAAAGCACATCGAACAAATTTTATCATTACAAAACATTATAGTTGAAGCGTTGGAAGATAAAAGTCGTTTACAACCACTCTCACAAGAAGAATTTCAATATATTCTAGAAGGAAACGGCATGATGATCGGTGCTTTTATTAAAAACAAACTCATTGCATTTCGCGCTCTACTCGTCCCTCCTATCGACGATGAACATTTAGGGCTTGATATTGGTTTGCCAGAAAGTGAACTACACCGCGTCATCTATCAAGAAATCTCAAACGTTCATCCGAACTGTCGAGGAAATGGGATGCAAAAAATATTAGCAAACGTCATCATGGACGAATTACAAAAAGAAGATAGCAAATATGATTATGTATGCTGCACTGTTGCTCCTTTTAACATTCCGAGCTTGAAGGATAAGTTTGCGCAAGGGATGGAGATTGCTGCGCTGAAGGAGAAGTATGGTGGTAGTCTGCGGTATGTTTTTGTGAAGAAATTGCGCGGAGATAAAGAAAGAGATTGGACAGATGTTCAAAGTATTCTAATGAGTGATGCTAATGGACAGCAGGCTTTGCTTTCGGAGGGGTATCGTGGGTATGAAATGGAGAAAATGGATGGGGATTTTGTTGTGATGTTTGGACGCTAATCTATATACTCGAAAAGAGGAGATGTCTGCTGTGACATCTCCTTTTACTTTCTCTTCATTGAACATATCGATTGCAACTCCAAATATATCAGCGATTTTCAAAATATATCGGCGCAACTCTAAATATATCAGCGATTTTCAAAATATATCGGCGCAACTCTAAATATATCAGCGATTTTCGAAATATATCGGCGCAACTCTAAATATATCAGCGATTTTCGAAATATATCGACTTACCGACAAAGATTGACAATAATTGCAACCTATACAAAGCGCAACATTAGACCGTCATTTTCCAACTAGATAAGGCTAACCAATTCTCCATTTCTTTATAATCAGGCATTATCTTCCCGACAAGACGCCAAAAAGAGCGATCATGATTTAAATGAACCATATGACACATTTCATGAATGACTACATAGTCAATTACTCGCTGTGGTGCCATTGCTAGCTTCCAATTGAATGTTAGTTGTAAATTCGAATCACAAGTACCCCAAGTACGACTACTATCTGTAATACGAATAGAACGTGGTTTTGTCTTAAAGTTACTTTGATGCACTTTAATGCTCTTCTCTACTAAAGTTTTACACTGCTTATAATAAAATCGTTTTAAAGCTTGCTGTATTTTCTCATCCTTTAGCTCTTTTACATAAATATGTAACTTATCCCCTTCAAAAATCGCATTGTCTTGCTCAATGCTTGCATCTTGGGAAATCTGTATCGGATACGTATTCCCTAGATACAAAAAGCCTTCTCCTTGATCGTAATCCTTTTCCTGTGGTCCACGCGCTCGCTCCGCCATTTCCTTACGAGTTGTCTGAATCCAATTCCACTTTTCCTCTAGCAACTGGACTAAGTATTCAACAGGTGTCCCTTTCGGAGCCTGCACTTCCACATTTCCGTACGAATCCACAAAAAGACGCACGGACTTTTTCTTCTTATAAGTTATATGAAAATTAATTGTCTCACCTAAATATGTATGTACCATTTCATCACCTAGCATAGTATTTTTACAAATAAAAAAGAGTAGGATACGAACGTCCTACTCTACCTATTATATCATTTACTGCTTTAACGAACTCATTATCCTCTATACTTTACACCTAATCCCTTAATGAAATTCCTTGCGTATCTATCGCCGCACTCTTTGTAATTTTTATGACCTTTTTTTCTTAATAGAGCGCCTAACTCTCCTTTTGTTACCGTAACGCCCACGCTATCTAATATATCAATTACATCCTCAGTCGTTAAAGATAGTGCGATTTTCATTTTCTTTAGAAGAAGGTTATTGGCACTCTCCTTGCTCTGTACAGGTGCCGGTTGTTCAGGTTTCGGGTCTTGCTTTCCTCTTTTTAAAGTAATAAATCCATTTAAAAATGACTCTAACATCATCATGTCGCATGTTTTTACGTACTCATCTTCGATTACATCAGCATCTTCAGGTTCATGTTGAGGAGCTCTTTTTATTTTTGTAAGCATATCAACTACGTCTTCTTTCGTTACTTCCATCCCGCCAAGTTTAAAGATTTCCACCATATCTATATCTCTTATATCTAAAGCATATCTTACTCTCTTTAATATATCGTTGTTGCTCATTGCCATTGTTTTGCCTCCTGAAATGTTGATTATAGTAATGCTTTTAGCATGTATAAATGAATGTCGTCAAGTTACTACTTTAACATTTTAGGGGGAGGTTTTGTAGTCTTAGGTGGATTAATGCTTTTGGGGATGATTTTAAAACAGCAACATATGTTGTTTAGGTACTTGATATTATCCATTTATACCCAATTAAATTATTTAATTGGGTATAAAAATGCTGAACGAAATTTCGGACATGAGGACCCAATGCTAACAGAATATACATATGGAGAGTCAGGAGCTAATACCGAAAAGCTCCTAAAAGTACAGAAGGGAGATTCACTATTAATTAACACACTTGAAAATGGACTAACCTAATATCGGTTAGTCCATTTCTTTTTATGCAACTCTAATTTAGTGGGCAACTCAAACATGAATGTTACGCAAAATTCAGGTGAAATATATTGATTATGTTTACTTAGGCTTTACTTTTTATTTGCGGTACGGTTCACCGTAACTAATCTACACGAGGTTATTGTTTATTATTTGCATAATTAAATTTAACAAAAAAAGTCGTGCCTTCCGATCCTGTTTGAATTTCTATTTTTGCATTATGACGGGCAGCAATGGCATAACATATACCTAGCCCCAATCCAGTTCCATTATCTTTGGTCGTGTAAAATGGAGTACCCAGTTTCTCTAATACTTCAGGTCTGATACCTTTTCCTTGATCACGCACTGCAAGCACCACACAATTTTGACCTTCCTTGTAGGTACTGATGGTTAGAACTTGCCCTGTGCTCATCGCTTCTAAGCCATTACGGTATAGGTTTATTAATAATTGCCGTATCTCATTACGATTTAAAAGTAATTCCGGAATGTCATTTGTATCGACTTGAATATATTTATTTTGATTATGCGTATCAATCTTTATTAAAGGAATCGTATCATGAATAATTAAATTTAAATCTAACATCTGCAAATCCGATTTCTTTGTATTACCCATTGAGAGAAATTCAGTAATAATAGAATTGGAGCGGTCAAGTTCTTCTATCATTAAATTAAAGTACTTATTATGTTTCTCATAGATGTTCTCTTCTTTTAATAACTGCAAAAATCCTCGTACTGTTGTCATTGGATTTCTAATCTCATGGCTAATACCTACTGCCATTTGCCCTATTAAATCTATGTTTGATAACCTTTTCAATTCCTGCTCATATTGCTTTTTTTCCGTTATGTTTTTAAAAATACAACAAATACCATCATCATACGGGTATGCACTAACTTCGTACCAATATTCATCAGATATAGAAAGAAATTCGAAATGAACTGTAGTTCGCTCTGACATTGCACTATGAAATTCCTTATACATAACTGTGTCGACGCTACTCGGGAAAACCTCCCGTATATTCTTGCCTAATACATCTTTTGCTGTTTTTCTTTGTGGAAAATATTGATGCTTATTTACGTACGTAAATTCCCATTTATTATTCAAAGTAAAGAATCCATCCGTAATACTTTCGATCACACTTGTAACTTTTTCATTAGCAGCAGCTAGTTCTCTCGTTCGCTCTTCCACCATGCTTTCAAGTTGATCCATATATAACAAGTTTGAAAACGTAGGAGCTGTGGCATCAACGATAGATTTTGCCAATTGAATTTGGGAATTATCGTAATTATAAAATTTTCCCTCTTTACCAACAACAATTACCCCTAATACTTCTCCCATTGAAACCAATGGGATCATCAAAAGACCCTTACTATCTATATTTTTTGTTTGAATAACCTCTTGGATCTTGGCGTCATAGCTTTTTTCCATCCAATCCACTTCTGTCCAATTACAGTCCTTACTTAACTTCGTTGTTTTAATCGTTTTTTTGTCTAACGGGTCTAAAAGGTGGGCAGCCACGTTTTTACTCTCTAAAATCTGTCCTAAGTAAAAAAAACATTTATCAAAACTCTCCTGTATCGAGGAACACATTGATAAATCACGGGTAACATTTAGTAACAACTGCTTCTCGGCAATAAGGTTTTCCTTTTGTGTTAAATTATTTGCGTTTTGAATTGCGACCGCAGCCATATTTACATAAGCTTCAACACTTTGAATTTCTGAATCTGTTAAGTTCATTGGAGTTCCATAATCAAATAAAAAAACCAGACCAAATAACTCTTGCCCGAATGAGATAGGCAAGGCTAATAAGGACTTAATTTTGAACGCATCAACTGGTCTAGGATCCGGCCGATGATCCTTTGAGGTATCAGGAATATAGATCGTTTTTTTGGTTTCAATAACTTCTTTTGCCAGTAAGTCTATTTCAGGATCAATTACTTGCGTATCGAGCGTTACACCATTTATGGTCTCTGGTTTTCCTGCAAACCCTCTAAATGTTCCATCTTCCTGGGGTAAATAAATTCCAACAGCATTGCACCTAACAATCTCCTCTGATATCGCCATTGTTACACGCTGCAATACTTCACGTAGTTCTAATTTTGTATTTATTATTTTTGTTATATTCGCGAGCCTAGAATATCTCGCCTGATCACTTAACATTCATATGGCCTCCAATTATAGGCATAATAAAATAAACATGATAATATCAGTGAAAATCAAGATCAACCGGCCATTTCCGATTTTCTCCTGTATTCTTTTCTTCCCCCTGTTTTACATAGAATACCTCACTTACTTATGATACAGCTCACCTTAATTAAACTGAAACAAACGCTCATAAAATCGATACACCCCATCAGCTCTAACTTTCAAAAGTTACACTGTTTCACTATCTCCAGCCGTGTTAACACTTGCCTCAAACTTATCAAGCAACGCACGCACCTCATCAGTCGATTTCGTGCTCATCAATTGATTTCTTAGTTCAGCAGCTCCAGGGAATCCTTTTACATAAATTTTGAAAAAGCGATGAAGCCCTGTGATTGAACGTGGTAGTACTTCCGCATATTGATCTTGAAGATCAAGCTGTAGTCTTAGAAGATCAAGGTGTTCTTTACTGCTATGTTCTCTCGGCTCTTTTTCAAAAGCAAATGGATTTTTAAAGATTCCTCGTCCAATCATAACGCCATCAATACCGTATTTTTCAGCAAGTTCCATTCCAGTTTGACGATCAGGAATGTCTCCATTGATTGTTATTAACGTATTTGGTGCAATGCGGTCACGTAATTTTTTAATTTCCGGAATTAGTTCCCAGTGCGCATCTACTTGGCTCATTTCTTCTCTTGTACGTAAATGAATAGAAAGGTTTGCAATATCTTGTTTAAAAATATGCGTTAACCAATCTTCCCACTCACTTAACTCTTTAAAGCCAAGTCGCGTTTTTACGCTGACAGGTAATCCGCCCGCTTTTGCTGCTTGAATTAATTCTGCTGCAACGTCTGGACGTAGAATAAGGCCGCTACCTTTTCCTCTCGATGCTACATTCGGTACTGGGCATCCCATATTAATATCGATACCTTTAAATCCTAACTCTGCCATACCTATACTCATTTGACGAAAATATTCAGGATTATCTCCCCAAATATGTGCTACCATTGGTTGTTCATCTTCTGTAAAAATTAAACGGCCACGTACACTTTTCATACCTTCTGGATGGCAATAGCTATCCGAGTTTGTAAACTCTGTGAAGAATACATCCGGTCGGCCAGCTTCACTTACTACGTGACGGAAAACGACGTCTGTCACATCTTCCATTGGTGCAAGTACGAAAAATGGTCGTGGTAATTCACGCCAAAAATTATCTATCATTTCAAATTCAAATCCTCTCATTATGAATGCAATTTCAAACTCTCAATTTATAATTTGTGAAAATCAGCAATATTTATTTTAACTAAAATCGCTTATGAATGGTATTTTTGTAAACCAAAAAGCAGATGGTATAGATTTTTCCTATATCAACTGCTTTTCTATTATACCAACTTAAGCCAAGCCACACACTCCACATGAGTCGTATGCGGGAACATATCAACAGGCTGTACTTCCTGTGTTTTATATCCGCCTTCTTCTAGTACTTTTAAGTCGCGTGCTAATGTTGCTGGGTTACATGATACGTATACGACGCGCTTTGGTTTCATGTCGATGATTGTGTTTAATAGCGCTTCGTCACAACCTTTACGCGGTGGGTCTACGACCATTGTGTCGGCGATTACGCCTTCTTTGTACCATTTTGGAATGACTACTTCTGCTTCTCCTACGCCAAATTCAGCGTTTGTCATGTTGTTTAGTGCTGCGTTACGGTTTGCGTCTTCGATTGCTTCTGGGACGATTTCAACGCCGTACACTTTTTTCGCTTTTTGCGCTAGGAATAAAGAGATTGATCCGATTCCGCAATATGCATCAATTACTGTTTCGTTACCATCTAACTTTGCGTATTCTAGCGTTTTATCGTATAGCACTTTCGTTTGTTCTGGGTTTACTTGATAAAATGAACGTGCTGAAATCGCGAATTTAATGTCACCGATAAAGTCATAAATATATTCTGATCCGTACAGTACTGTCGTTGTATCACCGAAAATAACGTTTGTACGTTTCGTATTTACGTTTTGAACGATTGATTTTACTTCTGGGAATTTCGCTGCAATTTCTTCAATGATTGCTTTTTTGTTTGGTAATTCTGCTGTACGTGTAATGAAGACAAGCATAATTTCCCCTGTTACTTGTCCGTAGCGAGCCATTACGTGGCGTAGTGTTCCTTTGTTACGCTCTTCATTGTATGCCGAGATACCATGTTTCTCACAAATACGTTTCACTTCTTGAATCAATGCATCGTTTTCTTCTGCCTGAATTAAGCATGATTCCATATTAATGATGTCATGCGTTCCTTGACGATAGAAGCCAGCTACAAGTCCGCCTTCACGTTCCCCAATCGGTACTTGTGCTTTATTACGGTATACCCATGGGTTTTTCATGCCTAGTACAGGATGAACAGGGACATCGCTTAACCCGCCGATACGCTGCATAACGTCACGTACTTGTTTTTCTTTCGCTTGTAATTGTCCTTCATATGTTAAGTGCTGAAGCTGACAACCGCCGCACTGGTTGTATACTGGGCATTCTGCATCTTTACGATACGGGCTCTCTGTATGAAGTTTTATCAAACGACCAAACGCAAAGTTTTTCTTCACTTTAATAATTTTAATTTGTGCTTCTTCACCTGGTAGTCCGTTTTTAACGAAAATAGGATAACCCTTTATTTTCGCAACACCGGCACCATCGTGTGTTAAATCTTCAAATACTACATCTATAAACTCGTTTTTTTCAACTGGTGGCGTCATTTTTGTACTCATTTTCCGACCTCTCTTTTTCATAACACTGCGTTACATTTTATCATACTTATATGGTCTATTTCTATTGGAAGAAAAAAAGCTATTGACGATAGTTCTCTAGTAATGTTACGCTACTACTAATTTAATACGGACGATGTTACCTCATATATACTCGATAATATGGATCGAGAGTTTCTACCCGGCAACCTTAAATTGCTGGACTATGGGGAAAACTAATGAATATTAGCCTATGCGCAAAAAAGGACTCATATTGATTAGCTTTCTCTCATAGATGAAAGTGAATCCATATGGGTCTTTTTTTTATTTTTACTTTTCTAAAAGGTCAGACATCTTACGTATGACATAAAACCTCTTTGTTTTATTTTTAGTAATATAACGAGCGTTTTATGTACAAACTTTATACGAACTTCTGAAAGGGGCAACTACATGCAATATGTAATGAGCATTATCGGTATTCTTGTCGTTTTAGGTTTATGTTTTGCTTTGTCAAACAACAAAAGTAAAATCAACTTCCGCGCAATTGCAATTATGATTGGTTTCCAAATTTTAATCGGTTGGTTTATGTTTGCTACAAAGGTTGGTCAACAAATCATTATTTTCATTAGTAAAGTTTTCAACAAACTAATTAAACTTGGTACGACAGGTGTCGATTTTCTCTTTAATGGGATTCAAAGAGATTTTGTCTTTTTCTTAAATGTATTATTAATTATCGTATTTTTCTCAGCACTACTTTCGATCTTTAGTTATTTAGGTGTTTTACCATTTATTGTTCGCGTTGTCGGCGGTGCAATTTCAAAAATTACTGGTTTACCACGCGTTGAATCATTCCACGCAGTAAACTCTGTATTCTTCGGTTCAAGTGAAGCGTTAATCGTTATTAAAAATGATTTACAGCATTTTAACAAAAACCGTATGTTTATTATTTGTTGTTCTGCGATGAGCTCCGTTTCTGCTTCTGTTACAGCATCATACGTAATGATGTTAGATGCGAAATATGTACTAGCTGCTCTTCCGCTAAACTTATTCTCAAGCTTAATCGTTTGTTCGTTATTAACACCAGTTGATACGAAAAAAGAAGACGAAGTGATTCAAAAATTTGATAGAACTCTATTTGGAGACAGTTTTATTGGCGCAATGATTAACGGTGCGCTTGACGGGTTAAAAGTAGCTGGGATCGTTGCTGCATTAATGATTGCTTTCATCGGTGTTATGGAAGTTGTAAACTACGTAATTAGCGCAGCTTCAGGTGCAATGGGACATGCTATTACGTTACAACAAATCTTCGGTTATATACTTGCTCCATTCGCATTCTTAATGGGTATTCCAACTCAAGATATTATCCCAGCTGGTGGTATTATGGGTACGAAGATTGTATTAAACGAGTTTGTAGCAATCCTTGATTTAAAAGAAACAGTTACAACATTAGCTCCACGTACAGTTGGAATCGTTACAGTATTCTTAATTAGCTTCGCAAGTATTAGCCAAATTGGTGCGATTGTTGGTACAATCCGTGCCCTTTCTGAAAAACAAGGAAGCGTCGTATCTAAATTTGGTTGGAAAATGCTATTCGCGTCAACACTTGCTTCTATTTTATCTGCGACAATCGCTGGATTATTTATCTAATAAAAAACTCCACCTTACTTCTATTTTTCTAAATGAAGTTTGAGTGGAGTTTTTTACTATCTTCTATATATAAACTACTCCAAAAAAACGTAAGACCTCTTTCCGAATTATTCCAAAAATGTATTCCCCTATATATTCTATGATGATATGATGGACAAGGGTATAAGTGACTATAATTAAAACACAATAGAAGGATGATAGGATGAAGAAATATACATATATCGCTTTACTTTCCTCTGCTATTCTCGTAGGTTGTAACACTAGTAATGCTAGTGATAAACAAATAAAAGAAACAACAGCGGAACAAGCAGTTGAACCAAAAAAAGCACAAGCAAAAACAGTAGAAATCCCTTTAACGCAAGGGGCTATCACATGGGATTCGTATGAATATAACGCACAAAACACCACGCTTTATACAAAAAACTTAAGAGATTCATTTAAACAAGTACGTTACAATATTTGGCGTACTGCCGATGGACCTGAAAGCAAACAAACTTTTACTTCACAAGAAAAAGATCGTGATTTTGCCCTCCCACTTCATTTAAAAACATTTCATTTAAAACGTGGAGAATTTCAAATTGAAACAGTAGGGATTAAAGAAGATAATACGGAAACAAATCTAGTAACATCTAAAATTACATTCCAGCAACATGTACCATTTTTGATGTATCATGCGATTGAAAAATACCCTGGACCAGGTGATGGTGATTACGGCTTATACGTACCGCCTGAACAATTCGAAAAACATATGCAGTATTTAAAAGATAACGGTTATACGATGCTCACATTTGAACGTTGGAATGATATAAACCGTGTTAATAAACCTATTTTTATAACAATGGATGATGGTCGAAAAAATAATATGAATGCTCTTCATGTTTTACAAAAATTAAAAGATGATACATTCCAACCTGCAGCAACTGAATTTCTTACTTCAAATGAGATAGACAAACCGAACCGTCTATCAACAGATGATATAAAACAAATGATAGATTCAGGTATTTTTTCTATTCAATCTCATACTGCAAATCATACAATGATGGCTCATTCAGGTAATTATGATGAGGAATTACGCGGTTCTAAAGAAAAAATTGAAACTCTTACCGGTAAAAAGGTCATCGCTCTCGCCTATCCAGTCGGCTCTTATAATGACCCAGCTGTCGAAGAAACAAAAAAACATTATGAGTTCGCAGTAACTACCGATCACGGCAATCATATTACAAAAGGCACCCCAAACGAGCAACTCTTAATTAAACGCCATTTTGTAGGACCTGATATGTCAATGGAGAAATTCGCATCTCTTATAAAGTAAACCATAAGATATTTTAAATCTTACTAAAAAATGAAAGAAGAGATCTGTTTACAGTCACTAACCTATCCCCCATCTAAAAATGATACGATAAACAAGGGTAAGTCCCCACCGCTCATACAGCGGTGGGGATTTTAAATATAAGTATGCAACATACTAAACAATAGAAGGTGATTTTATGAGAAAATACGCAACAATTGCTTTATGTACGTCTGCTATTCTAGCAGGATGTAATACTAGCACTATAAGTCCAGAACCTAAAAAAGAGAAAAAGGTTCAAGAAGTTAAAAAACAAGAGGAGACTGTGCAAGAACAAGGTAAAATTTCTTATAATCCGATTACACACGATTCTACAAACACAAGTATCCATATTACAGAAATAAAAGATTCTCTAACCGAAGTACAATATAAAATTTGGCGCACTGCGGATGGAAAGGAACATGCTAAATCTTTTTCTTCTAAAGAAAAGGAGAAACAATTTACACTTCCATTTGACATAAAAGAATTTGAAGGAAAACGCGGTGAGTTCCAAATTGAAGCAACAGGAGTCAAGGAAGATGGAAAAATCATCTCACTCACAAAATCTGCTATTACTTTCGAGCAAAAGGTTCCCGTTCTTATGTACCATGCAATCGATGATTATCATGGACAAGGCATTAAAGACTTATTCGTATCACCTGCTAACTTTGAAGGCCAAATGAAATATTTAAAAGATAACGGTTATACATTATTAACGTTTGAACGCTGGGGCGATATTAATAAAGTCAACAAACCAATTTTTGTTACATTTGACGATGGTATGAAAAATAATATGACTGCATTTCATATTTTGCAAAAACTAAAAGACGATACTTTCAAGCCGACAGCAACAGAATATATGATTGTTGATAATGTCGATGTTGAAAGTTCTCTCTCTACAAATGAAATAAAGGAAATGGTTGATTCCGGTATTTTCTCAGTGCAGTCTCATACAGCAACACATGCTGATTTACCGAAGATTACAAACTACGAAGAAGAATTAAAAGGATCGAAAGAAAAGCTAGAAAAAATAACAGGTAAGCCCGTTATCGCAATTGCTTATCCATTCGGCCATGTAGATGATAAAGTCATTACAGAAACGAAGAAATATTATCAATTTGCGACGACAACAAAGCCTGGAAAGTTCATTACGAAAGGTGAACCAGATGAGTTGCTAAAAATGAAACGTGTTCGTATACACCATACAACTACAGTTGAACAGTTCGCTTCTTCCATTAAATAAATGTGAGAGCTCAATACATTTTGAGCTCTCTTTTTACTTTATATTTATATATATTTTTAGAATTTTCTTGTATTATATATAGTAAGAAATCTTTCAAACTAAAGGAGATTATACATATGTCATTTGAACAAACGTTAGAGAAGTATGCTGCCCTTGCAGTTAATGTTGGTGTTAATATTCAACCCGGACAAACTTTATCAATTAGCGCACCTCTTGAAGCTGTACAATTCGTACGCCTCGTTACAGAAAAAGCATATAAATCTGGTGCAAAACACGTATATGTTGATTGGAATGATGAGACGTTAACACGCTTAAAGTTCGATCTAGCTCCTGAAGAAGCATTTGCTGAATTCCCTTCTTGGAAAGCACATGCTCGTGAAGAATTAGCAAAAGAAGGCGCTGCATTTATGTCTATTTATGCAGAAAACCCTGATTTATTAAAAGGGGTAGAAGCAACACGTATCGCAACAGCTCATAAAGTAGCTGGAGAAGCGATGAAAGTATACCGTGATTACGTACAAGCCGATAAAGTAAGTTGGTGTGTAATTTCTGTTCCTACGAAAGAATGGGCTGCGAAAGTATTCCCTAACGTAGCACCAGAAGAACAAGAAGCAAAACTATGGGATGCTATTTTCAAAGCTACTCGCGCTGATTTAGAAAACCCTGTAGAAGCATGGAAAGAACATGATGAAACATTACATACAAAAGTAGATTACTTAAACGAAAAGCATTATAAAGCTCTTCACTATACAGGTCCTGGAACAGATTTAACAATTGAACTTCCGGAGAAACATGTATGGGCTGGTGCCGGTAGCTTAAATGAAAAGAACGTACCATTTATGGCTAATATTCCAACTGAAGAAGTATTTACAATGCCACTTAAAACGGGTGTAAACGGCCAAGTTTCTAGCACAAAACCGTTAGTATTTGCAGGTAACATTATCGATAATTTCACGTTAACATTTGAAAACGGGCGTATCGTAGACTATAAAGCTGAATCTGGTGAGGAAGCTTTAAAACATTTAGTAGAAACAGATGAAGGTTCTCACTTCTTAGGAGAAGTCGCTTTAGTGCCTCATGACTCACCAATTTCAAACACAAATATTTTATTCTACAATACACTATTTGACGAAAATGCATCTTGCCACCTTGCGATTGGAAATGCTTACGCATTTAACTTAGTTGGTGGAAAAACAATGTCTAAAGAAGAACTTGCTGAAAACGGCGCAAACGCTAGTATCACACACAACGACTTCATGATCGGATCAGCTGAGCTTGATATCGACGGTATTACAGCTGATGGAAGACATGAGCCGATTTTCCGTAAAGGTAACTGGGCATTTTAAATTAACCAAAATAAAAACACATTGGATGATCCAATGTGTTTTTATTTGTTCGGCTTCAATTCAAATTTTATCGTTCTATTCTCACGTGTAAACTCCGGCCTGTATGTGGCGATATATGTATTTTCTTTATCTACATCAAATCGCATGATGTCTTGGATTTTTTCATCTGGTGCTACCTTTTTACTAATGAAGCTATCATATTTATATTCTTTAAACTTTGTACCTTTCTTATTTGTAATCTCAAATTCGTAAAATGCAAAAGGTATTTCTTTTTTACTATTATTTTTCACCGTGAAAACAATCCCTAAAATATCATCTTTCTTTTTATCTATGGTGTAATCTGGATACCCTAATTGGACTGAATCGAGAGTTACTTGCAAACCATCTACATCTACTGTCTCACCTATTTTATAAATTTTTTCTTGAACGTTCTCTTGTTTACTTTCATTACTATTTTCAGTCTCGGTACAAGCACTTAAACTAAAAACTATGCCACAAATTAAAACAATTTGACTCACCTTTTTTAACATACTTTTTCCTCCACATAAGACAACATTTCATATGTATCATAACAAAACCCTTTACACTTTCTTGTCATATTTTGTCGTATTAATTGCTAACTTCACAAATAGAAAAAAGCTATCTTCTACACAAGATAGCTCTCATGATGCCGATGATACTTTAAGTCCAATTACACCTAAAAATACAACACGCTTGGAATAAGTTAATATGCTCTTTAAAGAAGTATATACTAATAATCGTAATAAGTAGTGTCCCTAGGCCAGACCAGATCGCATAAGCAATACTTAAGTGAATCTTTTTAACGACGATAGCAAAGATACTGAAACAAATACCATAACAAACGAAAATAAGTACACTTGGAACAAGCTTTGTTAAGCCATTCGATAATTTCATCGCAATCGTTCCAGCTACTTCAAAAATAATTGTAACAAGTAATAATAGCCAATATATCATACTGGAATCTCCTTCTCTGTTACCTTATAGAGATTCTAGTGTACTACTTATAATCCTAATGAAATGTATTTGATTTCTAAATATTCCTCGATGCCGAAATGACCGCCTTCACGCCCGATACCACTTTCTTTAAATCCACCGAACGGCGCTTGTGCAACTGACGGAAGACCATCATTTAAACCGATAATACCGTACTCTAGCGCTTCACTAATTTGGAACGCTTGGCTAATATCCTTCGTAAAAATATACGCAGCTAAACCGTATGGTGTATTATTTGCACGTTCAATTACTTCTTCAACTGTTTTAAATTTCGCAACTGGTGCAACTGGTCCAAATGTTTCTTCAGTCATACAAAGCATTGTATCATTTGCCAATCCAATTACAGTCGGCTGAATGAAATGTCCATCTAGCTCTGTAACCTGTTGGCCTCCATATAAAAGTTCTCCACCTTTTTGAACTGCATCTTCAATATGTTCTTGTACTTTTGAAACTGCATTCTCATCAATAAGTGGTCCTACAGTAGTTCCCGCACCGAATCCTTCTCCGACTTTAAGTTGCCCTACTGCCTTTTGGAACTTCTCTACAAATACTTCGTATACTTCTTCTTGAACGAATACTCGGTTTGTACATATACACGTTTGTCCTGCATTACGGAATTTCGAACCAATAACGGCTTCTACCGCTTTATCTAAATCTGCATCATTCATTACGATAAATGGAGCGTGACCACCTAATTCTAATGAAACTTTTTTCATCGTTTGCGCAGCGCTAGCCATTAACTCTTTCCCAATTTCCGTTGATCCTGTAAAGGACACTTTTCGAACGCGCTCATCTTCCATCCACGTATCAGCAATTGCTTTTGCACTACCTGTTACAATGTTTATTACACCTTTTGGAATTTCCGCTTCGTGTGCTAATTCAGCTAACTTCAATGCAGTTAACGGTGTTTGACTTGCAGGCTTTACAACTGCTGTACAACCTGCTGCAAGCGCTGGAGCTACCTTTCTCGTAATCATAGCCGCTGGGAAGTTCCACGGTGTAATAGCTGCCATAACCCCAACTGGTTGCTTCATAACTAAAATACGTTTGTTCGGATGAGAAGCAGGAATCATTTCACCGTATACGCGCTTCCCTTCTTCTGCATACCATTCAACAAAGCTATTTGCATAATTCACTTCACCAAGCGCTTCTGCAAACGGCTTTCCTTGCTCCTTCGTCATAATCGCTGCGATTTCTTCTTTATTTTCATCAATAAGTGTGAACCACTTTTTTAATTTCGTTGCACGATCCGCGGCTGTTAATTTTGACCATGTTTTAAAAGCCTCATGCGCCGCATCAACGGCTTGCTTTGCCTCTGTTATCCCGCCCTTTGGTACAGTTGCAAATATTTCTTTCGTTGCTGGATTGTTTACTTCGATTTGCTCTTGCAGTGTAATCCACTCACCATTTATATACATCGCTTTTTTCTCTACATTTACAAACGTCGATTTTTTATCCAATGTTTTCTTCCTCCTCTATGAACTTCTTAATCTTCCTAGTGGCAGCAGATTGACTTATTTTTAAAAACTCTGCTACTTTATAGCTTGATCCACATGTTTTATACGCTTTTAAAATAATATTTCGTTCCACTTCTTCCAACATTTTATAGAGACTTTGACCTGACTGTTCAACTGTTGATTCCTGCATTGCTATTGGTAAATCCTCTATCGTAACGACATCGTCAGCAGTAATAACAATTCTTTCAATTACATTCTCTATTTCTCTATTGTTTCCTTCCCACGGGTATCCAACAAACATTTGTAACGTACTAGGTGCTAACTTTACATCACGTCCGTACTTTTTATTAAAGTGCTGTAAATAATGATAAACGAGTGGTAAAATGTCTTCTGTTCTTTCCCGAAGTGGTGGAATTGAAATCGGAATGACATTCAGACGATAATATAAATCTTTCCGAAATGTTCCTCGTTTCACCATCTCACTTAAATCTCTATTTGTTGCCGCTACAATTCGAACGTCCACCTTTTTTAATTCTCTTCCGCCTATAGGACGAAATGTTTTTTCTTGCAATACTTGCAGAAGCTTCGCTTGAATTTCAAGCGGCATTTCACCAATTTCATCTAAAAATAGAGTCCCTTTATGTGCTGACTCTAATAATCCCTTTTTCCCTTCACGATTTGCACCTGTAAAAGACCCACCTGAATATCCAAAAAGCTCCGATTCAATTAAATTTGTTGGCAAAGCCGCACAATTAATTTCATAGAAACTTTCATTCTTCCGGTGACTTACTTCATGTAGATGACGTACTAAGCGGCTTTTTCCCACGCCTGTCTCACCTAAAACGAGAACAGTACTATCTACCACAGATACTTTTTTAATCGTTTCTATTATTTTTTGCATAGCAATGCTTTTAAAAATAAGTCCTTCATGTTCATATGTTTCTCTTAATTCTTTTTTGTATGTTTTTAACTGATTATCCATTTCCTCTACCTTTTGTCGTAATTGATAGAGTTCAGTAAGATCTCGAGAATAACTAATCACTCTTCTTAAATTTCCCTCATCATCAAAAACTGGCCTCGTCCGAACATGTAAATACTCTCCCGATTTCGTCGTTTGAACGAGTTCAATCGGTCTCTTTTTTTCAATTACTTCTAATGTTGCAGATGGATAAAAGATTCCATCCTTTTGTAGTTCCTTTACATGTTTACCTACTAACTCTTCAGCAGCTAGTTGATAGTGCCTTTCGCATGTACTATTTACACGTACAACGATTCCCTGCTCATCTGTAACAAAAATTTCGTCAAACGCATATTCAAATACATCTTTTAAATCCATTAACACTCGTTCCTTTTCTGCAACCATCCTAGCCACCCCTAACTTCAAATCCATCGATTCACTTCACTACCTTTATTATAAAGTGAATTTTCTGCATTTTATATAGAGTCAGCTAGAATGTTTGCGATTTATCATTCAGTTTTTATACACGGGCGATATTTGCTTGCTCATAACAAGCTTGTAATGATTCTTCAATAATCGTTAAACCTTCCTCAAGTTGCTCACCTGTAATAACCAATGGCATTAATACACGGACAACATTTCCATATGTCCCCGCAGATAACAAAAGTAATCCTCGTTTATTTGCTTCCGCACACAAATTAGCTGTTAATATTTTGTCAGGCACTTTCGTCTTACGATCTTGAACGATCTCAAATGCACACATTGCCCCTAATCCGCGCACATCACCGATGCAATTATATTTATTTTTCATCTCTTGGAATCGGTCCATTACGACTTTTCCTAATTCTATCGCTCTATCATTTAATTTTTCTTTTTCTATTACATCCAGAACCGCTAATGCAGCCGCACATCCTAATGGACTTCCTGCATACGTTCCACCAAGCTCTCCAGGTGCAGACTCATTCATAATTTCTTTACGTCCAATAACACCGCTTATCGGTACACCAGCTCCTAATGACTTAGACACTGTAATTAAATCTGGAACGACATCATAATGATCAATTGCAAAGTATTTTCCTGTACGGCTAAATCCAGTTTGAATTTCATCCGCTACAAATAAGATGCCATGTTCTGAACAAATATTGCGTACTTCTTGAACAAATTTCTTACTTGGGACGATAAATCCGCCTTCCCCTTGAACCGGCTCCATAACAACAGCTGCAATTGTTTCTGGTGCTACTTCTGATATAAAGAAGTTCTTAAACTCTTCAATGATAAAATCATCGTACTGCTCTTCCGTTAACCCCTCTGGACGACGGTATTCATATGGGAATGGCGCTTTATATACTTCTGGAGCAAATGGACCGAATCCAAATTTATATGGCTTTACTTTACTTGTCATCGTCATTGTCATCAATGTACGCCCGTGGAAACCTTTAGAAAACGCAATAATACCTGATCTTTTCGTATATTTACGGGCGATTTTCACTGCATTCTCTACCGCTTCAGCACCACTGTTTAAAAATAGTACTTGTTTATCAAAACTTCCTGGCGCTAATGCAGCAAGCTTTTCCGCTAATTCAATATATGGCTCATACATCATGACATTAAATCCCGTATGAATGTATTGATCTACTTGTTTATGAAGTGCTTCTTTAACAGCCGGATGACAATGCCCTACATTAATTGTCCCTATTGCCCCAGCAAAATCAATATACTGATTACTATCAACATCTGTTACAAGAGCTCCATTTGCAGATTGTACAAACGTTGATATGCCGTTACTTACTCCTTTTGGTACTATATTTTGGCGGCGCTCTAATAAAGTTGCTGCTTTTGGTCCTGGAATTTGTTCATTTACTTTAGCAAATTTTTTTGTGTTCATTGCGTACCCCATCCTTTTCTTTACATTGTTTTCTCTTTTTATTGCAAAATACATGCCAACTTTCCGTTCTAGTATTCATCCTATACTCTTTGTATCCAGGCATAAAAAATAAGTCTATAAAGACTCATCAAGAGTCTTTATAGACTTATTTCCCTTGCATACTAGACTTTCCTTGTTCCCAAATAAACTCACCTGAATGAGAAATAAACTCACCAACAGATTCTACGACTAAGTCCGCAAGTGGTTCTAAAGTTTTACGGTCCCCCGTACCAGATAGTACTCCAATAGCATAACAATCACCACCGTTTTTAGCTAAATATAGATCGGTTGGCGTATCTCCAACGACTGCCACCTCACATGCCTCTAAATGAAACCTTTCACAAAAGGATTCTATAATTCTTTTATCAGGTTTCTGTGCCGGAAACGTATCAGAAGCTACAATATAATCAAAAAAGGATTCTAATTGATATTGTTTTAAAAATAATTCTGTCGGCGCAAAATCATCAGCTGTAACAACACCTAAAATAAATCCTTTATCTTTTAAACTTTGTAAAATTCTTGGTAGATCTGCCGTCATTTTCATATAGGAACGATGCTCGTACATAAGCGAAAATAATTTTTCACTTACCCATTCATGCATCTCCTCTTCCTTAGATGACTTAATATACTTACAAAGCCCCTTTGCTACATCGAGGCTTGTTCCAGCCGCTAGTGCGCTACTTGGATGAACAAATACCCCATCCACACCAATCTCTTTTAATAAAGCTTGCTGCATTGACTCTGGTAATTGATATAAATTTATACATTCCGCTACAAGCTCTTCCGCTACTTTTATCCAAATTGAGTGAAAATCCATTAATGTCCCATCTTTATCAAATAGTATTGCTTTTACCTTCTCCATAGCACCCTACCTCTCATTTCTTATCCTCTTCAGTGTATCAATAAAATATGGATATAAAATAAATGAATTGTAAAAATACCATAAAAATCAAACTAACTTCCAATTTACAATTCTAATAAAAAAAGATGCCCTTACAGGGCATCCTCTTGATGTTCAGGAACAAATAATTCCAGACAATGATATATGTTTTCGAATTCCATCGGGGCATCCCCACCGTACTCACCATCTAAATTAATCATTAGTTTATCTGGTGAATGCACTTTAATTCGATTTGCTTGTGTGTATAGTACTTTCGGATTGTTAATATGTTCCCCACGCTGCGCTTGTGTTGCTGCTTTAATTAAATCAGCGATAGAACCTTTTTTCAGCACTAATAAGTCAAATAATCCATCGTTAATCGATGCATACGGTGCTACTTTTTCAAATCCACCAACTGAACGAGTATTTGTAATTAAAAACATCGTAATTTCTTCTTGTAATAACTTCCCATCATACTCGATTTCAACATATGTTGGATGTAATGATGGTAACATTTCTATTCCTTTTAAATAGTAAGCAAGTTGGCCTAATACTGTCTTTAGCTTGCTTGGTACTTCATATGTTAATTCTGTAATACGGCCGCCACCAGCAATATTAATGAAATATGTATCATTCGCTCTACCAAGATCTAAAGGAACTGTTTTCCCTTCACAAATAATATCGGCTGCCTCTTCTATAGCGCGAGGTACACCGATCGCACGTGCGAAGTCATTTGTCGTTCCAACTGGAATAATTCCAAACTTCGGACGATGCTCATGTCCTACTAAACCATTTACCACTTCGTTTAACGTACCGTCACCACCAGCGGCGATAACAACATCAAACTTACGATCCGCAGCTTGTCTCGCCGCTACAGTTGCATCTCCAGGACCAGTCGTCGCATGACAAGACGCTTCATATCCAGCTTGTTCTAATTTTTGTAATACTTCTGGTAAGCTCTTCTTAAATAGCTCACGCCCAGAAGTAGGGTTATAAATAATCCTTGCTCGTTTCATCATTTATTAGCACAGGAAATTCCTTATTCATTGAAAAAAAGAATACACCGAATTCTTATTCAGTATCCCTATGCCTACCTCCTCTCATCTTCCTATCCTTCTTTTATCCCGCTCAAACAGGCAGTAAGAACCCGATTGGTGAAGGCTAATAATCAACGGGGGATGAACACCCCCACTACTGATTAAAGTTTCACTTTATGTCTATCCATTCTTCCATAAAAATTTACATATAACGAATAATAATTATCTATTATTTCATGAGATGAAAAAAAACCTCTATGTCTAGATTTATCATTATTCCCACCTTTTTGCAACTATCATACCATAGTTGCTATACAAACATTTTTTCACTTTTGACAGTTAATCAAACGTTTATTTAAATTATTTTTCACCATTTAAACAAACGTTTGATTAACTCAGAAAAAACACCCAAATAAGGGTGTTTTTTCTGTTTAATCTTTAAGAATCTATACTATTTTAGCATTCAAAAATAAGAATCTCTCTCTTATTTTATCGCTTATTAATCTCTTCAAGTAAGATTTTGTTAACAAGCGGTGGGTTTGCTTGTCCTTTTGTCGCTTTCATAATTTGACCAACTAAGAAGCCAATTGCACGGTCTTTACCGTTTTTGAAGTCTTCAATAGATTGTTCATTATTATCAAGGATTTCTGTTACGACTTTACGAAGTGTACCTTCGTCAGAAATTTGAACAAGACCTTTCGCTTTAACGATTTCTTCTGGATCTCCACCTTTTTCAATTAACTCGTTAAATACTTTCTTCGCGATTTTAGAAGAAATTGTACCTTTTTCAATTAATTGAACCATTTTAGATAAACCAGCAGGCGTTAATGCAACATCTTTTAATTCTTTTTGTTGTTTGTTTAAGTATGCAAGTACTTCACCCATTAACCAGTTTGATGTTAATTTCGCATCTGCTCCATCTGTAATTGTTGCTTCAAAGAAATCAGACATCTCTTTCGTTAATGTTAATACGTGTGCATCATAAGCTGGTAATCCAATTTCAGCAACATAGCGAGCTTTACGTGCATCTGGAAGTTCTGGAATAGAAGCACGCACTTCTTCTTTCCACGCATCATCGATATAAAGTTCAACTAAATCTGGCTCTGGGAAGTAACGGTAATCGTCAGATCCTTCTTTTATACGCATTAAGATTGTTTTCTTCGTTGCTTCATCATAACGACGTGTTTCTTGTTGGATGATACCACCAGATAACAATTCTTTTTCTTGACGCACTTGTTCGTGCTCAAGACCTTTTTGTACGTAAGTGAATGAGTTTAAGTTTTTCAGTTCTGCTTTTGTACCGAATTTCTCTTGTCCAACTGGACGAAGGGAAATATTCGCATCACAACGTAGAGAACCTTCTTCCATCTTACAATCAGATACGCCAGTGTATTGAATGATTGATTTTAACTTCTCTAAGTATGCGTATGCTTCTTCTGGCGTACGCATATCTGGCTCAGACACGATTTCGATTAAAGGCATACCTTGACGGTTATAGTCTACTAATGACCCGTCAGCTGTATGCGTTGATTTACCAGCATCTTCTTCTAAATGAAGACGTGTAATACCGATACGTTTCTTTTTGCCATCTACTTCGATTTCAATCCAACCATTTTCTCCAATTGGCTTATCAAACTGAGAGATTTGGTAAGCTTTCGGATTATCTGGATAGAAATAGTTTTTACGGTCGAACTTCGTTTCCGTTGCGATTTCACAGTTTAATGCCATTGCAGCTTTCATTGCAAAGTTAACTGCTTCTTTATTTAAAGTTGGAAGTACCCCTGGGTATCCTAAGTCAATTACACTCGTTTGTGTATTTGGCTCTGCTCCGAATTCTGTTGGACTCGCAGAGAAAATTTTCGAATTTGTTTTTAACTCAACGTGAACCTCTAAACCAATAATTGTTTCTAAATTCATCTATGCTCGCCTCCTTACAGACTTGCTTTTTTTGTATGATAGTCTGTTGCTTGCTCAAACGCATGTGCAACGCGGTAAATTGTCGCTTCATCGAAGTGTTTACCAATGATTTGTAATCCAAGTGGCATACTATTAGCACCGAATCCACATGGAACAGAAATCGCTGGAACACCTGCTAAGTTTACTGGGATTGTTAAAATGTCGTTTGCATACATTGTCATTGGATCATCCGCTTTTTCGCCCACTTTAAATGCTGGAGTTGGCGTTGTTGGTCCAATAATAACATCGTAGTTAGCAAATACATTTTCAAAGTCGTTTTTAATTAATGTACGTACTTGTTGTGCTTTTTTGTAATATGCATCATAGTAACCAGAGCTAAGTGCAAATGTACCAAGCATAATACGGCGTTTTACTTCGTCACCGAAACCTTCGCTACGTGTGTTTTTGTAAAGATCTAATAAGTTATTTACATTATCAGAACGAACACCGTAACGTACGCCATCAAAGCGTGAAAGGTTAGCAGATGCTTCAGAAGAAGATAATAAGTAATACGTTGCTAGAGCGTATTTAGAGTGTGGAAGAGATACTTCCTCCCAAGTTGCGCCCATACCTTCTAATACTTTTAAAGCAGCTAGTACTGACTCACGAGCTTCTTCGCCAACACCTTCGCCTAAGTATTCTTTCGGTACAGCAATGCGTAAACCTTTAACATCGCCTGTTAAACCAGCTAAGTAGTTTCCAACTTCAACATTTGCAGAAGTTGCATCCATGCGGTCAATACCTGAAATAGCTTGTAATAAGTATGCATTGTCTTCTACTGTACGTGTAATCGGTCCGATTTGGTCAAGTGAAGATGCGAATGCTACTAATCCGTAACGAGATACGCGTCCGTAAGTTGGTTTTAAACCTACAACACCGCAATATGCAGCTGGCTGACGAATAGAACCACCCGTATCAGAACCTAGAGAGAATAATACTTCTCCTGCTGCTACAGCTGCTGCAGAACCACCACTAGATCCGCCTGGAACGTAATCTAAGTTCCATGGATTTTTTGTAGCGTAGAAACCTGAGTTTTCATTTGAAGAACCCATTGCGAACTCGTCCATATTTAATTTACCGATTGTAACTGTGTCAGCAGCTTTTAACTTTTGCACAACTGTCGCATCGTAAATTGGATCAAAGTTTGCTAACATTTTGCTCGCACAAGTAGTACGAAGACCGTTAGTTACAATGTTATCTTTTACACCGATTGGCATACCGAATAATAAACCATTATCTTCAGCGCCGATCTTAGCATCTAATTCTTTCGCTTTCGCGCGTGCATTTTCTTCATCTAATGTAAGAAAAGCTTTTACGTTATCTTCAACATCCGCAATACGTTTGTAAGATTCTTCTACTAAATCCGTAACGGAAATTTCTTTGTTGTTTAACTTCTTATGTAACTCTGATACAGAATGATCAAATAATGACATCGAAATTCCCCTCCTCTATTCTAATACTGCTGGAACACGGATTTGATTATCTTTGTGATCCGGTGCATTTTTTAATACTTCTTCTACTGGTAAACCTTTTTCTGGCACATCTTCACGCATAACATTTTTCATAGTTAATACATGAGTTGTTGGTTTTACATCTGTTGTATCTAATTCATTTAACTGTTCTGCAAATGTAACTATTGCATCTAGTTGTTTTTGAAATTTTTCTGCTTCTTGATCAGTAATTGCAAGACGTGCTAAATGTGCTACGTGCTTTACATTCTCAACGGAAATTCTTGACACGGCTAGGCCACCTCCATAATATATCGTTCAATCTACAATACTATTGATGATACCAAATTTTCAGTACTTCAAGCAAGTCAACACATGGCACTTACGGCATTTTTACATAAAAAAAGAAAGGCAAACGCCTTTCTTTACAATTTACTCTTTATCTAACGGTTTATTTTTTGGAAATCTCTCGTTATCTTCTTCATTATCACGAATTGTTTTTTGTAATACAAAACAAGACATCGTTAAAAATAACGTTCCAATTAAATAGTACCCTTTTACACTAAGCGTTTCATCTAACGTGTAAATCCCAATTAGCATCCCTGAAAGCGCACAAACAAATGAAGTCCATGCTAAAAACGTGAACGCTTGCGTATTTCTTCTTCTCATCATTATCCCCCTTGTTAGATGCACATCCATTATAGATAAATATATTTACCGTTATGGATTTTTATGTAAAATTCTTTTTCTATTTATTAATCTATCATAAAAAAATGCCCTTTTAAAGATTGTTTTCTGTCTAATCTGAAAAATAAATTAAAAATATTGACATTTATTTCTATTCTACATAAAATAAAAACAAATATTACGAACCTCGAAATATACGGGAGTGGAATTAATTGTTGCAATATGAACACTTTTTAGACTTACTGCTAGATAACGCCAAGAAACTTTTCTATCCTGAAGAATGGGTAAGCCTTGATTTAACACTTTCCAAGACAGAAGTATTTTGTTTACTTTGGATGGAGCGAAATACAGATATTACAATGACAAAAATTGCTGACCTTCTTGATATACCGATGAGTACAACGACAGGTGTTGTAAATCGCCTTGTAAAAAAGGGGTATATTGAACGGTACCGTGATGAAAACGATCGACGCATTGTATTAATTCGTTTAACAGAAAACGGCGTAATGCTCGTTCAAGAAGTAAAACAAAATGCAGCCCATTACTTTAGCCTAGTGACAGAAGCATTGTCAGAAGAAGAAAAAGCATTCTTACTACAAATCTTCCAAAAAATTATGAATCACATTGCTACGTCACAGCAAAAAACAGAAGAAAAGGTTTCTACACCTAGAATGAAAAACATTCCGATTGAATAAAGTGAAACTTTAATCAATCGGGCATTTACGGGCAGTTGACCTCCCACCTAATTTCTTTGCTCCAGCCGAATTTTTGGAAGGAAGTCTTACTGCCCGTTAATGCGGGATAAAGCCCTAACTGGGTTTTTATTCAATTAAATACTTCGATGTTCATAATATTCGATAACCGAAATAAAGGGGATAGAATGATGAGAATTATTTTGTATACAGGTAAAGGCGGCGTAGGAAAAACTAGCATTTCAGCAGCAACAGCACTTCAAAGCGCAAAACAAGGATTAAAAACATTAGTAATGAGTACAGATCCTGCTCATAGTTTAGGAGATTCATTTGGTATAAAGCTATCTTCTGAGCCATTAGAAATTCGCGAAAACTTGTGGGCACAAGAGATTAATACGATTTATGAAATGGAAAAAGGCTGGGGAAAGTTACAGAAATACATTACCTTGTTATTCACTTCCAAAGCAGCTGATGATATTACAACAGAAGAATTAACGATGTTTCCTGGTATGGAAGATTTAATTAGCTTACTTCGCGTGCTCGATTATTATAAAAAAAACACATACGACGTTATCATCATTGATTGCGCTCCAACAGGAGAAACATTAGCAATGCTTAGTTTTCCAGACATGCTCGGCTGGTGGATGGAAAAATTATTTCCTATTAAAAGAAAAGTTTTAAAAGTCGTTCGTCCTGTAGCTCAACCACTTCTTGGTGTCCCCCTTCCAACCGATGATATTATGGACGAATTAACAAATACACTTGAACAGCTTGGAGAAATGAGAGATATTTTATCGAACCGAGAAATAACAAGTATCCGCATCGTTGTAAATCCCGAAAAAATGGTCATTAAAGAAGCTCAGCGTAGTTTTACTTATTTAAATTTATACGATTATAACGTAGATGCCATCATGATTAACCGTGTCATCCCTAACACTGTCACCGATCCTTATTTTCAAGCATGGAAAGATACGCAAAAGAAATATAAAACATTAATTCAAGATAGTTTTCAGCCACTTCCTATTTACGAAGCTCCCATGTTCGAACAAGAAGTTGTTGGTTTACCTATGTTAGAGCGTGTAGGCAATGCTTTATTTAAATCCGATTCCTCTCCTACTGAAGTGAAATTCAATGGTCGCACACAATATGTGAAAAAAGATGGCGATGAATATATTTTCGTTCTATCCATCCCCTTCTCAAACAAAAGTGAACTTTCATTAAATCAAAAAGGTGATGAGCTTATTATTCGAGCCGGCTCTGTTAAACGGAACATCACATTACCAAAAACATTAACACACCTTTCTATTCAAGGAGCCAAGTTTGAAGAGGATGTACTAAACATTCGATTTGGAGGTGTGGTGCATGCATGAGGAATTACTACGAAAAGTAATTCGGACAAAAGTAAGAGTCGGTATGCGTATATTAGAAGAGCTACCTACTCCAATCCAGCAATCAGCTAAGCAAATGCTAAGTATTTTGCAAGAGGAGCTAGCTGCTTATCCGAAAGAACGAGAGCATCATGAAGATAATTTAAAAAGTATCATAATTGAATAATCATCTCTGTATAGAGGGCCTTTTTAGGCTTTCTATACTTTATTGGAGTGATATAAGTTGCTAAAAAAACATTCCACTATTACGCTTTGGATCATTCCTTTATTATTTTTCATTCATAACCTTGAAGAAGCTTTCCAAATGCCACAATATCTTGCTAATCAATTTTCAATTCATCTTATAACTAGCCAACAATTTTTCATTGCCATTTCCATATTAACAATCTTCGTCGTACTTATCGTCTTTCTATATCAACTAAACTTCTTGTCTTCTATACACTGGATTATTTTTATACAAGGAGCCATTTTTTTTAACACTGTGCAACATATTATTTTGTTTTTGATTTATCGCTCCTATAATCCTGGCGTAATATCCTCAGTTTTCATTGTTATCTTTTCTATTTTCTTTTTTTCATCCAAAAAACAATTAATTCATAAAAAGCAATTCGTAATTACACTCATTTTCAGCTTACTTTCTTATCCCATTATAATTTGGATTACCTTACTATTCGCTAACTGCTTTCAGTAATAAAAAAAGACCAGGAAAACTCCCGGTCCATCACTCTACTTAACAAACATTGGATTCTACGTTATACAAAATTGGAAGGTACAAAATTAGGGTTTTGTTTGTTAAGTAGATTATATGTTGAACGAACTAACAGCGGAGGGGTTCCTTCTATTAGTTCATTAAACCCAATGATTATTTTACGATTTTTTCAAGCTCCTCAAATGAAAGATCTACTGAAATTGAACCATCCTTTGTTTCTTTCTTAACTGCATCTGTTACTTCTTTTGAATGATATAATTCAATTACTTTTTTCAGTGTTGGATCGTCTTTATCTTTCGTACGAGCTGCGAAAATATTAATATAAGGCTTCGCATTTTCATTCTTTGGATCTTCTAAGAAAATAGGATCCTTCGCTGGATCTAATCCAGCTTGACCAGCCACACCGTTATTAATAACTGAAGCAGCTACATCTTTTAATACACGAGGTGTTTGCTGTGCAATAACCGGTGTAATTTTTAACTTCTTCGGATTTTCAGCGATACCACTTGGATCCCCAAATAGACCAAAATCTTTTTTAAGTTTCAATAACCCCGCTGCATCAAGAAGTTTTAATGCACGTGCTTGGTTCGTTGGATCATTTGGAATAGCAATTTCTGAACCATCTGGGATTTCATTTGCTTTCTTATATTTTTCAGAGAATAAGCCCATTGGTGCAATTTGTGTTGTACCGACAGCTGTAATATCTAACTTATGCTCCTTTTTAAATTGCTCTAAGAAAGCAATATGCTGGAATGAGTTTAATTCAATATCTCCATCAGCTAACGCTTTATTTGGCGTTGTATAATCAGAGAACTCAACCAGTTTAATTTTAATTCCTTCTTTTTCAGCTTTTTTCTTCAAAATTTCCCAAACGTCTCCATCCGTTCCAGTTACACCGACGCGAACTACTTTCTCTTTTGCTCCTGCACCTGTGTCTCCACCCGAGCAGCCGCTTAGTGCTGAAATTCCTACAATCGCTGATAATGCAAATGCTAAAATTTTCTTCATTTTCTTTTCCCCTCTTCCTTTTTATGATCTGCGTAAAAACACTTTCGCAAAGTAGTTTCCTAAATTTTGAGCTATCTGTACGAGAATAATAAGTAAAACGACCGTTACGAACATAACTGATGTATCAAAACGTTGATAACCATATGTCATTGCTAAGTCACCAAGACCACCACCACCGACAAGCCCAGCAACTGCAGAAAATTCAATTAAACCAACTGTCATAAACGTAACACCTAAGATCAATGGTGCTAACGCTTCTGGCACGAGAATTTCAAAAACAATTCTAAGTGGTGAAGCGCCCATCGCTTGTGCAGCTTCAATTACTCCTTTCGGAACTGAGACAAGATTTGTTTCAACCATTCTAGCAATACCAATAGATGCCACTAACGTCATTGGGAAGATTGCTGCCGCTGTTCCAATCGTCGTTCCGATCACGCTTCTTGTTAGTGGGCTTAAAGCTACTAAAAAGATAATGAATGGAACTGGACGAATTGTATTAATGATGACGTTAAGAATAGAAAAAACCCATTTATTTTCTAAAAAATTACCTTTTCTCGTTACATATAAAAGTAAACCTAGAGGTATACCAAGAATTATAGCGAATATAAGGGTTACAATTACCATTAAGAGGGTGTCCCCCGTCGCATCTAATATGCGAGGCCAAAATATACTCCAATCAACTCGCATGAGCTTCTACCTCCTTCAGCTTCACTTGCAGTCTTAGATGTTGTAATGCTTTTTGAATTTCCTTCTGTTCACCTTGCAATTCTACAAGAAGATTTCCAAATAGTACATTTTGAAGTTCAATAATATTTCCGTACAGTACATTTACATCGACGTTATAGTTTTTTGCGATATATGATAGTACCGGCTGTCCTGTCTCCTCACCAGTAAAAGTTAAGCGATAAATCTGACCACCATTTTGAATTTTCGCTAGAACACTTTCTGGCAAGTGGTCATTAATAACAGAACGTACAAAGTTTTGAGTTGTCTTTGTTTTTGGTTGTGTGAAAACATCAAACAGTTTTCCTTCTTCAATAACTTTTCCCTTCTCCATTACAGCTACACGGTGACAAATTTCTTTCACAACATGCATTTCGTGTGTAATAAGAAGAATTGTTAAATTATATTCACGATTGATTTTCTTTAATAAGTTTAAAATCTCTGTCGTTGTTTCTGGATCTAAGGCTGATGTTGCCTCATCACATATAAGTATATCTGGTGATGTTGCAAGTGCCCTAGCAATCCCAACACGTTGCTTTTGTCCGCCTGATAACTGCTCCGGATAATAGTTTGCTTTATCTTCTAGCCCTACAAACTTCAGCAGTTCATTGACTCTTTCTTTTATTTCATTCTTTGGTACTTTCGCTAACTTTAATGGATAAGCAATATTCCCAAACACTGTTCTTGAATTAAATAAATTAAAACTTTGAAAAATCATCCCAATTCTTTGTCTAAGTTTCCGTAATTCTTTCGTTGATAAGGATGTAATATCTTTATCATCTATTGAGATCGTTCCTGCAGTCGGTCTCTCTAACATGTTTACTAGGCGTAATAACGTACTCTTTCCAGCACCACTAAATCCGATAATGCCAAAAATTTCGCCCTTCTCAACTGATAATGTTACATCCTCCACAGCATGAACAGATTGCCCACCTGATTCATATACTTTACTTACGTTATTAAAAGAAATCATTTTCTTCCCTCCTATATGCTGTAAAAACTAGAAGTAGAGCTTTCGAGGTAAAATAAAAAGTGCTCTCCTTCTTATCAGTAATAAAAGATAAGAAGGAGAGCACTTATATGTACTCGTTCACATCTTCTCATCTTCCAAGCCTATAAAGACTTGCTGGAGTTAGCACGGTATTAAAAAACCCGTTGCTGAGGTATCGTAGGGCCAGTCCCTCCACCTCTCTGGATAAGAATGTATCGATTTAATTGTCGTTTAATTAATTCTCATTATAGAACTCAGAATAGTGAGAGTCAATACATTTTTTAGAAAAATATTAATTATTTCTTTATTAAAATTTTCAAATAAAAATTCATAATAAAATAGTAATCTTGAAGGTTATGTAAAATTCTTCTCCCTCATATTTTTTAAAAGGATTATTTTTTCTATGAATTGAATACTATTATTTGAATATGAAATCAGAGGAAGGTGAATATATGAAAACAGCTCTATTACTCGTTGATATCCAAAATGATTATTTTCCAAATGGAAAGATGGAATTGCGCAATCCGGTAGAAGCAAGTGAGTATGCCAGTGAGCTACTAAAACACTTTAGAATGAACGGCGGATCTATTTTTCATATCCAGCATGTAGCAATAAAAAATGATGCTACTTTTTTCCTACCTAATACAGAAGGTGTCCATATTCACGAGAATGTCCGTCCGCTTAGAGAAGAAACTGTTATACTCAAACATTATCCAAATAGCTTCCGAGAAACTAATCTTTTAGAACAATTACAACGTTTAGACATTGAACACATCGTCATATGCGGGATGATGACTCATATGTGTATTGATGCTACCGTAAGAGCTGCTTTTGATTTCGGCTTTCATTGTACCGTTATACACGATGCTTGTGCTACAAAAGATCTTTCTTTTAAGAATGCTACTATACCAGCTGTTTATATTCACAATACAATTTTGGCCAGTTTAAATGGAGTATATGCAAATGCAATGAGTACAGAGGAATTTTTGGTTACAAAAAAACACTCCATTCAGTGAGCAAAACCGAAAAGAGTGTTTCTTGTCAAACCATAGATTTTCTTTCAAATTGTATTATACAGGAAATTCTTAAAATGAATACTAAAAAATGTGACTAATAAATCAACTTTTCCCGTCACTTTATTTCTATTTACATGTTTATCCCGCTATTAATAGGGTTTAGCTCGTCCTCTTCGAATAATAGTAATATATGGGATTCTAATTTAAAAGGAGCTCTTCACATTCTGTGAAAAGCTCCTCTACTATTTCTTATAAAGTTTCAGAAGTAGTTTTTGCTTGCATGTGAAGTGCTAAGTAATCTGGGCCACCAGCTTTAGAGTCTGTACCAGACATGTTAAAGCCACCGAATGGTTGGTAACCTACGATTGCACCAGTACATCCACGGTTGAAGTATAAGTTACCTACGTGGAAGTCTTCACGTGCTTTTTCAATATGGTCGCGGTTATTAGAAACAACTGCTCCTGTTAAACCGTATTCTGTATTGTTTGCAATTGCAAGTGCATGATCGAAGTCTTTTGCTTTACAGAATGCTACTACTGGTCCGAAGATTTCTTCTTTCATTAAGCGAGCATCTTCTGCAACATCAGCAACGATTGTTGGTTGGATGAACCAGCCTTTAGAATCGTCTCCTTCGCCACCTGCTAGGATTCTACCTTCTTCTTTACCAATTGCAACATAGCTCATTACTTTATCGAATGCAGCTTGGTCATTAACAGGACCCATATTTGTACCTAATACAGCTGGGTTATCAACTGTTAATTCTTTTGTTAATTCAACAGCACGATTTAATACGTGATCATATACATCTTCGTGGATTACAGCACGAGAACATGCAGAACATTTTTGTCCTGAGAATCCGAATGCTGATGCAACGATAGATTTAGCTGCTAATTCAAGATCTGCTTCTTTATCAACAACGATTGTATCTTTACCGCCCATTTCAGCGATAACACGTTTTAACCAGATTTGACCTGGATTTACTTTCGCTGCACGCTCATAAATGCGGATACCTACATCACGAGATCCAGTGAAGCTTACGAAACGTGTACGAGGATGATCTACTAAGTAGTCACCAACTTCAGAACCATTACCTGGCACGAAGTTTACTACGCCAGCTGGTAAGCCAGCTTCTTCTAATACTTCCATGAATTTCGCAGCTACTACAGGAGTTGTACTAGCTGGTTTTAGTAATACTGTGTTACCAGAAACTAAAGCAGCTGTTGTCATACCTGCCATAATTGCGAATGGGAAGTTCCAAGGAGAAATGATAACACCTACTCCTAATGGAATGTAAGAGAAACGATTATATTCAATTGGACGGCTTTCTACTGGAATACCGTCTTTCAATTTCAACATTTGACGAGCATAATATTCCATAAAGTCGATTGCTTCCGCTGTATCAGCATCTGCCTCATTCCATGGTTTACCTGCTTCTTTTACAAGGATAGCAGAGAACTCATGTTTTCTACGACGAACAATTGCTGCAGCACGGAATAAAATGTCTGCACGCATTTCTGGTTTTGACTTTCTCCAAGTTTGGAATGTTGCATCCGCTACTTGCATTGCTTTTTCAGCTAATTCACGGCTTGCTTTTGAAACACGACCAACAAGTTCCTCTTTATTTGCAGGGTTTACAGAAACAATTTTATCTTCTGTAGTGATTTTTTCTCCCCCAATAATTAATGGATAGTCTTGTCCAAGATAAGATTCTACTTTCTTTAAACCTTCTTCAAACGCTAATTTGTTAGCCTCTACTGAAAAATCTGTAAATGGCTCATGTTTGTATGCTACTACCATTCTTTTTAGCCTCCCCTTAGAAAAACGTTTACATTTTACAACATTATTCTACACGATAATTTAGATTTATTCAAATATTCCTAGACTTATATTTTAAAAATTAATAAATTTTTAAAATATAATAAAAAAAAGAGATTCATACATGCGTATGAATCTACAAAATATGAGTATATTCCAAAACATTTTTTCCGATCAATAATATAGTAACTAATAAAAATAAAGTCCTTACATATCCAACGCCTTTTTGAACTGCAAACTTCGATCCAAAATAAGCACCTAAAATCATTGATAATCCCATAATAATACCGTATTCAAAATGAATTATATCTAAAAATAAAAAAGTAATTAAAGATACGATATTACTAACAAAGTTCAAAAGTTTTCCAGATGCCGCTGCTTGAATAAAATCCAAACCTATTAATAAAAATGCAAAAATTAAAAAGGATCCTGTCCCTGGTCCAAAAAAACCATCATAAAACCCTATCATTAAAATAACAAAGAAAAATATTAATGTTTTCCTTTTCGTCATCTTCTTATAGGTAGATACGCTTCCCCAATCCTTTTTTGCAATAATATAAATGGCAATAAACACCAACATTACAAGTACTAATGGACGTAAAATATCCGGTGGAATAAATTTTACCACTAAAGCACCTGCGACCGCTCCAATAATAGTTAATGGGATTAACTTTCCTACAATTTTAAAATCGACTTTTCCTGATCGAATAAAATAAATTGCACTCGTAAACGTCCCCATCGTTGCAGCTAATTTATTCGTTGCAATTGCCGAAGCTGGTGACAAACCGACAAACATTAGTGCAGGAAGCGAAATTAATCCTCCACCTCCAACAACTGAATCAATAAAAGCTGCTAAAAATCCGAATGCAATTAATAAAATAATGACTTGAAGACTTAGTTCGTCCATGACCTTTACCCCTTATCCCCTTATTTATAACATTTAAAATTATAACAAAATTCCTCAAGAAAAAAAGCTGTTCCTTTGTGGAACAGCTTTTATCTTTAATCTAAAATTTTTACGAGTGGCTCATCTTGCTTCGCTTCACGTATAATAATCGCTTCTGGACGTTCTACAGATTTAATCGTTACTTGTACTCTCATATAATTTGGGAAGTATTCCATAACAAGCCCTGCTACATATTGTGTAAAACCAATTATTTCCGCTTTTCCATTAAACTGGACAGGAATATCCAGCTTCATTTCTTTTAATTCCTCGTCTCTATACATACCAGTACCGATAACAGCGGAATAATCGCCTTGGAAATAATCGCTTAGTTTTGCTTTGAAGTTAGATACCCTTGCAAGATCTTCACGCTTATTGTCTGTTTTTGCTTGTTCAGACGGGAACAAATAGTATTTCTCGTTAATTTGTTTCCAATCTTCAACCGTTTCACTACCTTTTTCCACATTAGCATAAGAAACAAAGTTTCCTGGCACAAGTGCAGACTTTGGAGATTGACGATAAATCGCAAATGTAATCGGAACGTTTTTTATGTCGGGCTTTTTTTGGTGCATAACTTTCAAGATTTCTTGCGCCATTTTTTTCCCTTCAGCTAACATTTTTTCGTCCTCGATTTTAGCCTCACGCGGATAACCATGCTCTTCATTAAAATATTGAACAGAATTCATTGCTAAACCAACTACAATACCACCAAGTTCAACATCTTTATCGCCTTTTTTCACATAATAATTATGCTCTAAAATATTTGAAATATATATTGGATTTTTTTTATTTTTCACTTCTAGTGATTCTGATCCTTCGCCTAACGCTGGATTGAGCCCTATATTCGGAAATTTAACTGCATCTTTTTTTAATTTGCTCTCTAGTTCCTTTTGTTCGGCATCTGTACGCTTTCTTTTTACAAGCATTTTTACGGTTTGATCATCTAGAGTACTTCCACCTTTAAAGAAATAATCTTTCGTATTAAATGATTCTTTTGCAATACGCATTAATCCTGTTTCAAATTCATCTATATCAAGACGATTATTTAATCCCTGCACAACTAATCCACGTGCAGATCCTGCATCAAATGGAACAGTCGTCTTATAATATTCATCCGAAATAGCATACTTCGGAACGACTGCTTGCTCTTTTGCTTTCCCTGATTTCTCAGCCACTTTTTCATCTTTGTCGGCACCTGCGCTACAACCACTTACAAGTAGGCCAAGACTTAATACCGCTAATGCTATTTTTTTCATGGTAAGTTTGCACCTCTTACTTATTTAGCTCTTGTAAGAACCTCTCTTCATTCCAAACTTCAACATTGTGCTTCTCTGCTTGCGCTAATTTTGAGCCAGCAGCTTCACCAGCAACAACTAAATCCGTACTTTTACTAACACTTCCTGTTACTTTTCCACCTAATGCCTCAATCTTCTTCTTCGCTTCACTGCGTCCCATCACTTCTAATTTCCCAGTTAAGACGACAGTTTTCCCTGCAAAGTAAGATTCAACATTTTGTAAATCTGCACTTTTTATGCCTTTGTATGTCATGTTCACGCCATACTCTTTAAACTGTTGTAATAGCTCTAATACATCTTCATTATCAAAATATGTCACAACGGATTGCGCCATTTTTTCTCCAATTTCATTAATTGATTTTAGCTCTTCTTCCGTCGCTTTCACAAGTGCATCCATCGTTTCAAAATGCTCTGCAAATGTACGTGCTGCTTTCGCCCCGACATGGCGAATTCCAAGGCCAAATAATAATCGCTCTAACGAGTTTTCCTTCGAATTCTCAATTGCTTGTATTAAATTTGTTGCTGATTTTTCACCAAAACGCTCTAGCTGTAGTAATTGTTCTTTCGTCAATGCATATAAATCTGCAAACGTACGAATATAATCTGCATCAAAGAGCTGTGTGATGACACGCTCGCCAAGTCCGTCAATATTCATTGCATTTCTTGAAACGAAATGAATTAATCCCTCGCGAATTTGGGCAGGACAAGTTGGATTTATACAACGAAGTGCAACCTCTTCTTCTAAACGAACTAGTTCACTCTCACATGCCGGACAATGCGTTGGCATGCGGTATTCTTCTTCCTCACCAGTACGCTTATCAAAAATAACGTTCACAACCTCAGGAATAATATCTCCAGCCTTTTTCACAACAACGTAGTCACCAATTCGAATGTCTTTTTCACGAATTAAATCCTCGTTATGTAAGGAAGCACGACGAACGATCGTACCAGCCACTCGTACTGGTTCTAACTCTGCAGTCGGTGTTACAACCCCTGTACGGCCAACACTTAATTCAATGCCCGTTAATCTCGTTACAACTTCTTCAGCCGGGAATTTATAAGCAATCGCCCATCTTGGACTCTTTGCAGTAGTTCCTAGGCTTTCTTGAAGAGCAACATCGTCTACTTTTATAACGATCCCATCAATCTCATAATCAAGATTCGGACGTTTTTCCTGCCATTCTTCTACATAAGCTATAACCTCTTCAATTGTTTCACATGTACGGCGATTTGGATTTGTCTTAAACCCCAGTTCACCTAAGAAATCAAGTGATTCGCTATGCGATGAAATTGTTTTTTCTTCTACATTTGCAAGACCATATACAAACATGGATAGGTTACGCTTTGCTGCAATTTTCGTATCAAGTTGACGTATTGAACCTGCTGCCGCATTACGCGGATTCGCAAATACATCTTCACCGTTTTGCTCTTTTTCTTCATTTAGTTTAACGAATGAACGCTTCGGCATATAAGCCTCGCCTCGCGCTTCTAACGTTACCTCTTCATTTAATCGAAGTGGAATTGCTTTAATCGTTTTCAAGTTTTGGGTAATATCTTCACCTGTTATACCATCACCACGTGTTGCACCTTGAATAAAGCGTCCTTTTTCATAATGAAGTGAAACAGCAAGTCCGTCAATTTTTAATTCGCATATATATCTTACATTCGCATCATCAATTCCTTGACGTACTCTTCGGTCAAAATCACGCAAATCTCCTTCGTTAAATGCATTTCCTAAACTTAACATCGGTGACTTATGCGTTACTTTTTCAAATATATCAAGAACAGTTCCCCCAACGCGCACGGAGGGAGAGTCTTCACTCATGAACTCTGGATTCTCTGCTTCTAATTTTATAAGCTCCTGCATATTACGGTCATACTCCGCATCAGAAACAGAAGGATTGTCTAATACGTGATATTGATAGTTAAATGTATTTAACAAATCACGTAGTTCTTCTATACGTTTTTTTGCTATCTCTTTTGACATATCCTCATTCCTTTCCTATTGTTTCGTCACAGGTGCAAATTTTGCTAATAAACGTTTAACACCAATCGGGCTTGGGAACGCGATATCTAATTCTTTTGAATCACCTTCGCCTTTTACACTTACAACTGTACCGACTCCCCATTTTTGGTGGGAAGCTTTATCGCCTACTGCCCAGCCAATTTGCTCGCCGCCTGTTGTCTTAACAGCCGGACGTACGAAAGCTGAACGAGAGCGTGTTGTTGTTGCCGCAGCTCCTGTCGTTCTTCCTTTTGCACTAAACGAAGTTTCACGCTTCGGCGCTGTTTCATTTAATGGTTCCACCAGCTCTGCCGGGATTTCTGTAATAAATCGAGATGCTGCATTCATACTTGTCCTACCAAATAAAGTACGCATTTGCGCATTCGATAAGTATAATTCTTCTTCTGCACGAGTAATACCTACATAAGCAAGACGACGCTCTTCTTGCATTTCATCTTCTTCCATAAGAGAACGCGTATGCGGGAATATTCCTTCCTCTAAACCAACGATAAAGACTACAGGGAACTCTAGCCCTTTTGCTGAGTGCATCGTCATTAAAATAACTTCTTCACCAGCAGTTGGATCTTCATCTACACGATCAATATCCGCGACAAGAGCTAAGTCTGTTAGGAATGCAACAAGGCTCTTATCTTCACTTTGAGATTCGAACGTTTGCGTAACAGATAAAAACTCATCTAAGTTTTCTAAACGGCCTTCTGCTTCTAAAGAACGCTCATTTTTCAACATCTCGCGATATCCTGTTTTTTCAATGACTTCTTCTACTAATTCTGTAACAGATAAGTACTCTTGCATATTTACCCAGTTGTGTAGTAAACTTGCGAATTCTTTTACTGCCTTTGTAATTTTTGCACTTACACCAACATGCTCAATTTCATCAAATACAGCCGTTAATGAAATTCCGTTTTGCACACCGTAATTAATAATTTTATCGATAGAAGTCGCACCAATCCCGCGCTTCGGCATGTTAATAATACGTGCGAAACTAATCTCATCATCAGGATTCCCAATTAAACGTAAGTACGCCAAAATGTCTTTAATTTCTTTACGGTCGTAGAACTTCGTACCGCCGACAATTTTATAAGGGATATTAGATTTCAGGAAAATCTCCTCAACCATACGAGACTGAGCATTCGTACGATATAATACTGCAAAGTCAGTATATTTTCGGTTCCCCATTTGAATATCATCACGAATTTTTTTCGCAACAAAATACGCTTCGTCCTTTTCAGTTGCAGCACGATAATACGAAATTTTGCTCCCAACTTGGTTGTCTGTCCATAATTTTTTCGGTTTACGATTCGTATTTTTTTCAATAACAGCATTGGCTGCATTTAAAATATTTTGTGACGAACGATAGTTTTGTTCTAACAGAATAACTTGCGCATTCTCATAGTCTTTTTCGAATGACAAAATGTTAGAAATATCCGCACCACGCCAGCGATAAATAGACTGATCTGAGTCACCCACAACACAAAGGTTTTTAAAACGTGCTGCTAAATGTTTAACAAGAAGGTACTGCGCTTTGTTCGTATCTTGATACTCATCCACGTGAATATATTGGAACTTACGCTGATAAAACTCTAGTACTTCTGGAACACGTTCAAATAGCTGAATCGTTGTCATAATTAAATCATCAAAGTCTAATGAGTTATTTTTCAAAAGACGTTTTTGATATTCTGTATATACATCGCTCGTTAATTTTTCATATGGATCAGCGATTGTAATTTTTTTTGCATATTTATCTGCAGATAACAGTTCATTTTTCGCATTACTAATACCGGCTAAAATAGAGCGCGGCTCAAATTTCTTCGGATCAATATTACGCTCTTTCATAATTTTTTTGACTACAGTTAACTGATCGCCTGAATCTAAGATTGTAAAGTTACGATTAATACCAATACGATCGATATCACGTCGTAAAATACGTACACACATAGAGTGGAACGTAGAAATCCAAATATCTTCTGCTTCTGGTCCGACAAGTGTATCAATACGCTCGCGCATTTCACGAGCAGCCTTATTTGTAAAGGTAATAGCTAGTACATTCCATGGCGCTACACCTTTTTCACCAAGTAAATATGCAATACGATGTGTTAACACACGTGTTTTACCACTACCCGCTCCCGCCATTAATAGCAGCGGTCCATTCGTTGTTTGCACTGCTTTTTGTTGCTGTGGATTTAAACCATTTAATAACTTATCCGTCATACTCATATACGCCTGCACCTACTCTCCTTTTACTGCTTTAACTGTTTTTAACGCCGATTTTATATCATCATAAATAACATTTCCAACAACTACTGTATCGGCATACTGCGCTACTTCTTTCGCTTGTTCTGCATTAGAAATGCCACCGCCATAATATAACTTAGCTTGTTTCAATTCTGCTTTTACATTTTTAACAAGTTCAATATCTCCATACGTACCGCTATATTCTAAATAGAATATCGGTAAATGTAATAGCTTGTCTGCTAAACGCGCGTATGCAATAACGTCATCTTCTGTTAAATCACATTTTGCATCTGTAAGCTGGGCTACTTTCGCTTCAGGATTTAAAACACAATACCCTTCCATGAAAATTTCGTCCCAGTCCATAATATCCCCAAATTCTTTCAATGCCTCGTGATGAACACCTGTTACCCATTCTACTTTTCGGCTATTTAATACGCTTGGGATGTAATAAAAATCAAAGCCTGGTGTGATTGCTTCCACATCAGAAACCTCTAACACGCAAGGAACTGCATATCTACGAATGCTAACTAGCATGTGTAATACGTTATCAATTGTAACTCCATCACTTCCGCCTACAATAACAGCATCGGTTCCAGACTCACAAATCATTTCTAAATGTTCATCGCTTAACTCCTTATTTGGATCAAGCTTAAATACATGTTTCCATCCGGAAATATCGTACATGAAAACACCCTTTCTTTTCTCTAGTTATATCTATAGTTCTGTTTAAAATAACAGTTAGTTTTCATCTTGTTTTTTTTAAATAGCTATTAAATATTTTTCAAAAAGAAGGATTTCATTTTACCTTCTTTTTATGCATTCTTTCATTATAACAAAAAAAGCTACTGACACACACGCCCATTCCAACATCTTTTTCAACGTCAAATGTTGGATTACATATCCCCAAAATCACACGGAATACTAATAAGAGAAGTAGTATTTACTATTTCAATTTTCATAAAAAGGAGTGTTTTTCTAATGAAGCAAAACATCGGGACAATAAACGCTCTAATTCGAATTACACTTGGGCTTGTCCTCTTTGGATGTAGTGCAACTAAACTTGTACGCAATCCGTGGTGCACTTGGTCTAACATTTTTCTATGGATTGGTGCAATGAAAGTTGCAGAGGGAATTGTTCGCTTCTGCCCTATTGTTGAAGCATGGAAATTTGGAAAATACATGAATATGGGCGCATTTAAAATGCCTGGCATGAATTTTACTGAAAAAGGACATGCTAAAGAAGAAGTGAATCAAACTTCCGCTCATGACAAGCCAAAGTCAAAGGGAAGTTATGATGCTTCTGACAAAGAGATTGAGTCAGCGATTGAAGAAATAATCCTGGCAAAACCGCTTTGAATCATTTGTCACGATGCAAGATGCTCTCAAAGGGACTTAGCTGCTGCAGTGGGCGGTTAAGTCCTCTTTATTTTACCACAAAACAGAACGTACATTCCTTTTCATCCCTAACACGTACATAAAAAATACCAAATAAAAAAATTCAGAAGATTAGGTATGAATCCCTTGCTTAAAATGATATAAAAGTGATATCATTTTTATATCAGGAGGCGATCATATGAAAGAAAAACAAGTATTTTATGTAAATGGATTTCTGGGTGTTATTGGAATTTTAGTTTTAGCCGCTATCGGTGTATTTTGCCTTGTACAAGAAATGTTTGTAATAGCTATTTTAGCTCTTATATTAGCATCTGTTTTGGCTACAGGCATCGGTATCGTTCAACCGAATCAAGCGAAAGTTATTACGTTCTTCGGTAATTATTTAGGAACAATTCGTCAAAACGGTTTATTTTTAACAATTCCATTTGCATTCCGTCAAACTGTATCTTTACGTGTTGAAAACTTTAATAGTAAGAAATTAAAAGTAAATGATGTCGAAGGAAATCCAATTGAAATTGCAGCTGTTATCGTATATAAGGTGGTTGATTCTGCAAAAGCAATGTTTGGTGTTGAGCATTACGATCGATTCGTAGAAATCCAAAGTGAAACAGCAATCCGCCACGTGGCAACAAAATATCCTTATGATAATTTCCAGGATGAAACTTGTATTACGTTACGTGGAAATACTGAGGAAATTTCAGAAGAGCTAAAACGCGAATTAGAAGCGCGTCTTGAAATTGCTGGTGTAGAAGTATTAGAAACTCGTTTAACGCATTTAGCTTACGCAACAGAAATTGCCCATGCAATGCTACAACGTCAACAAGCAAAAGCAGTGTTAGCTGCTAGAAAAGAGATTGTTGAAGGTGCTGTGAAAATGGCCAAAGATTCAATCCATATGTTGGATGAAGAAGGCGTGCTGGAACTCGATGACGAGCGTAAAGCAAATATGGTAAACAACTTATTGGTTGCCATCGTTTCAGATAAAGGTGCGCAACCAGTTATTAATACAGGAAGCCTATACTAATAGGTTGTAAATAATTATGGCTAAAAAGAAAAGCTTTCCATTACGTATTGATCCTGAATTACACGCAGTCATCGAAAAATGGGCGAATGATGAGTTTCGTAGCGTCAATGCACACATCGAGTATTTACTTCGAGAAATGGCAAAGCAAAAAGGAAAATTGAAGAAAGATAAAGATGCATAAAAATCCCGCTGAGAAATCAGCGGGATTTTTTATACATTAGCTTCTCGTCATCTCATGCCCAATTGCACGATATCCTATATCACTTCGATAAAATAGACCATCACTCTCAATTTTACCGATTTCTTTATATACTTTATCTTTTGCTTCTTGTAAACTATTCGCCTTGCAAGCAACAAATAATACACGGCCACCATTTGTTACAAAATCACCGTGTTTCATTACTGTCCCCGCATGGAAAACAATCACATCTTGCAATGTATCTAATCCGTTAATAACTTCACCTTTTTTATACGCTTCTGGATATCCTTTAGAAGCAAGTACAACACCGATAACAGCATCTTCTGACCATTGTAAAGTTAGTTCACTTTCATCTAACACAGCGTTGCATACATCAACTAAATCATTCTCTAAGCGAGGTAATACAACTTCCGTTTCAGGATCACCAAAGCGAGCATTAAATTCAATTACCTTTGGACCATCATTTGTTAAAATAAGCCCTGCATATAAAATACCTGTAAACGAACGATTTTCTTGGATCATCGCTTTAGCAGTTGGGTGTAATACTGTTTCAATCGCCTCTTGAACTGCTGATTCTGGAATTTGTGGTACTGGAGAATATGCGCCCATTCCACCTGTATTAGGACCCTTATCGCCATCAAAAGCTCGTTTATGGTCTTGAGCAATTACCATCGGATGTACAGTTGTTCCATTTACAAATGCCATCAATGAAAATTCTTGTCCATCTAAAAACTCTTCAATAACGACCTTCTTACTTGCCACGCCGAATTTCACATCTTGTAGCATTTCTTTCACAGCTTGTAATGCCTCCTCAAGCGTCATTGCTACCGTTACACCTTTACCAGCAGCTAATCCATCAGCTTTAACAACAATTGGCGCACCAACTTTTTGAATGTACTTTACTGCTTCATCATAGTCTGTAAAAGTTTCGTATGCAGCAGTTGGTATATTATACTTTTTCATCAACTCTTTCGTAAAAGCTTTACTGCCTTCAATAACAGCAGCCGCTTTATTCGGACCAAATACGCGAAGTCCTTCTTCTTTAAAACGATCAACAATTCCATTCATAAGCGGAATTTCTGGCCCAACGAAAGTTAATTCAACATTATTCTCTTTGGCAAATAAAACTAATGCATCAAAATCATTTTCATCAATATCAACTGGTATTGCAACATCTCGCATACCTTCATTACCTGGTGCTACATACACCTTCTCCACCTTTTCAGATTGTGCAAACTTCCAAGCTAAAGCATGCTCACGCCCACCGCGGCCAATTACTAAAACATTCATATTTCATCCCCCAATAATTAAATAGGTACAAACTAGAAGCTATGCTCCTAGTTTGCTTTTTCATATCAATAGAAGTTTAAAAGGGAGGATCGAGAGAACCGAGCAGGTCGAGGCGTATTTTCCAAGAGGATACGGAGTATAGTTTTCCTACATGAGTACCGCACTGGCATTGCAACGACGACATGCGAAGATTATCTCGACCGGACCTTTTAGACATCCTCTATTAGTGTTTGAAATGACGTACGCCAGTGAACACCATCGTAATCCCATACTTATCTGCCACTTTAATAGAATCCTCATCACGAATTGATCCACCTGGTTGGATAATTGCTGTAATACCAGCTTTTGCTGCTTCTTCTACTGTATCTGGCATTGGGAAGAAAGCATCAGATGCAAGTGCGCTACCTTGTGCTTTTTCGCCAGCTTGTGTAATTGCAATTTTTGCAGAGCCTACACGGTTCATCTGTCCCGCGCCTACACCAACCGTCATGTTATCATTCGCTAAAACAATTGCATTTGATTTCACATGTTTTACAACTTTCCAAGCTAGTTTTAAATCTTTCCACTCTTGCTCTGATGGTTCACGTTTCGTTGGAATTGAAATTGTGTTCTCATCTAATGATAACGTATCTTCCTCTTGAACAAGAAGACCACCTTGTACAGAAGTTAGTTTTTTGCTTGCACTTGTCGCTTTTTCAATATTTACAGTTAGTAAGCGTAAGTTCTTCTTGCTTTGCAACACTTCTAAAGCTTCTTGCGAGAACGAAGGAGCGATAACAATTTCTAAGAAAATTTCGTGTAACTTTTCTGCTGTAGCTTTATCAATTTCACGATTTGCTGCAATAATACCGCCGAAGATTGATACTGGATCCGCTTCATAAGCACGAGTATATGCCTCGTGAATATCAGTTCCTACTCCAACGCCACATGGATTCATATGTTTTACCGCTACTACTGCTGGTTCTGTAAATTCTTTTACGATGCTAAGCGCTGCGTCTGCATCATTAATATTGTTATAAGATAATTCCTTACCATGTAATTGTTCTGCATATGCAACAGAAGAAGTTGCAGCAAATGGTGCTTTATAGAAAGTAGCCTTTTGATGTGGGTTCTCTCCATAACGTAAGTCTTGCTTTTTCTCAAACGTCACAGTTAACGTTTCTGGACTTTCTTCACCCATTTGTTCTGTTAAGTAGTTAGAAATTAACGCATCATATGCCGCTGTATGACGGAATACTTTCGCTGCTAATTTACGTTTCGTCTCTTCTTTTACTTCGCCGTTCTCTTTCAGTTCTGCTAATACAACATCATAATCTACTGGATCTACGATTACCGATACAAATTTATGATTTTTCGCAGCAGAGCGAATCATTGTTGGGCCACCGATATCAATATTTTCAATTGCATCAGCAAATGTTACATCAGGCTTAGCGATTGTTTCTTTAAATGGGTATAAGTTAACAACAACAAAGTCAATTGGTTGAATGCCTAATTCATTCATTTGCGCTACATGTGTTTCATTATCACGAACTGCTAATAGACCACCATGAATATTTGGATGTAATGTTTTTACACGGCCATCCATAATTTCTGGGAAACCAGTTACTTCAGAAATACCGATTACTTGTAAACCATTTTCTTCTAGTAATTTTTTCGTACCACCTGTTGAAATAACTTCAATCCCTTGTTCTAGTAAACCTTTAACAAATTCTACTACTCCTGTTTTATCTGAAACACTTACTAATGCACGCTTTTTCATTTATCCTTCACCCCTGGTTGTATGTTAGTTAACAGTTGGTTCTTTCACAGACTGAACAATTTGATTCACTGTATTTACGTATAATTTATGTTCAACTTGTTGAATTTTCTTTTGTAAGCTTTCTCTCGTATCACCTTCAGAAACAACTACTGCTTCTTGCGCAATAATTGGACCTGTATCCATACCTGCATCTACATAATGAATTGTTACTCCAGTTACTTTCACACCTGCTTCTAACGCTTGACCGACAGCATCTTTCCCTGGGAAACTCGGTAGTAGTGATGGATGAATGTTAATAATCTTCCCGCCATATGCTTCTAGTAAAGTTGGCCCAATTAAACGCATATATCCAGCTAAAATAACATAATCAATTTCATACTCTTCTAGCTTCTTTAATATTTCTTTTTCAAATGCTTCTTTTGACTCATATGCTTTCGCTGAAAAAGCGAAACATGGGATATGATGATAATGTGCCCGTCCAATAACGCGTGCTTCTGGTTTATCACATACTAATAAACTAATATCTGCATCCAATCTCTTTTCTTCTACCGCATTAACGAGAGATTGAAAGTTAGATCCGCTTCCAGAAGCAAAAACTGCTAATCTACTCATAGTGCTGTGCCCCCATTGAAGGTAACGCCATCCCCTTGTACAGTACGACCAATAATACGAGCTGTTTCTCCTTGCTCTTCAAGAAGACGAACAATATCTTTTGCATCTTCTTCCCTTACCGCTACTACCATACCAATACCCATGTTAAAAATATTGAACATTTCTTTCTCTTCTAGTTTCCCAACTTCTTGAAGCAAATTGAAAATCGGCTGAATTTCCCAAGATCCAAGTTCAATCTCAGCACCAATTCCTTCTGGCAACATACGTGGAATATTTTCAATGAATCCACCACCTGTAATATGAGCCATACCGTACACTTCATGTTTTTTCAATAGTTCTAAAATAGGTTTGACATAAATTTTCGTTGGTTTTAATAACTCCTCACCAAGAGGTAGTTCTAAGCGTCCATAAATGCGATCTAAAGATAGTTCTCCATCTTCTAGTAACACTTTTCGTACTAAAGAGTAACCATTACTATGAATACCGCTAGATGCTAAGCCAATTAATACGTGACCAGCTTCAATCTTTTCACCTGTTACAATTTTCTTTTTATCAACAATCCCAACTGTAAAACCAGCTAAATCGTATTCTTCCGTAGAATACATTCCTGGCATTTCAGCTGTTTCCCCACCAATTAATGCACAACCAGCTTGGCGACAGCCCTCTGATATACCTTTGACGATGTTTTCAATTTTACTAGGTTCAGCTTTACCACAAGCAATATAATCAAGGAAGAAAAGCGGCTCTGCCCCTTGGACAACAATATCATTTACACACATCGCTACTGCATCAATACCAATTGTGTCATGTTTATCTGCCATAAAAGCGAGCATCAATTTTGTTCCCACGCCATCTGTTCCAGATACTAATACAGGTTCTTCTAATGCAAATTTTGATAGATCAAACATACCTCCAAAACCGCCTAAACCGCCTAGTACTTCTTTTCTCATTGTTGTTTGTACGTGTTTTTTCATGCGAGATACCGCTTCATATCCAGCTTCAATATCTACTCCTGCTTGCTTATATGCATTCGCCATCGTTATTTACACCTCGTCTTTTAATTTCTCCCCATCCAGGGCGGCCGTTTTTAAGAAAGAAGCTAGCTTCTACATCAAAAGAAGTAGAAGCTTTTTTCACTTTCTTATTTCATACTTTCTAAAAGCTCTTGCTCATAATCATAAAGAGCTGTTGGATAGTCTCCATTGAAGTAAGCCATACATAGGCCACCATATTTCCCTTCATATGGACGTCCAATTGCATCTACTAATCCATCTTCACTTAAAAATGTTAAAGAATCCGCTCCGATCATTTCACGGATTTCTTCTACTGTATTATTTGCTGCAATTAATTCTTTTCTCGTTTGAATATCAATACCATAGAAACATGGATATTTTAGAGGCGGTGAAGCAATTCTTACATGAACCTCTGTCGCTCCAGCTTCACGAAGCATACGAACAATTCGTTTGCTTGTCGTTCCTCTTACGATAGAGTCGTCAATCATAACAACTCGTTTCCCCTCAACTACACCTCTTACTGCGGAAAGCTTCATCTTTACCCCTTGCTCTCGCAGTTCTTGAGAAGGTTGAATAAACGTACGTCCAACGTAACGATTTTTAATTAATCCTAACTCATATGGAATGCCTGTCGCCTCAGCATAACCGATCGCAGCTGAAATACTAGAATCTGGTACACCAGTAACAACATCAGCTTCAATAGGAGCTTCTGCCGCTAAACGTTTCCCCATGTTTTTACGTGCTGCGTGGACATTAATACCAGCGATATTAGAATCCGGACGCGCAAAGTAAATGTACTCCATACTACAAATTGCATGATCTACTTCATTTGTAAAACGATCTACGTGAATTCCTTCATCATTGATGATAAGTAATTCACCCGGTTCTACATCACGAATGTATGTTGCACCTACTACATCGAAAGCACATGTTTCTGATGCTACAACGTAAGCATCACCCATCTTTCCAATTGAAAGAGGACGGAACCCATTCGGATCTAGCGCAACAATCATTTCATTCCCAGTTAGTAAAAGGTATGCAAACGCACCTTTCACTTTATTTAGTGCCTCTTTTACACTTTCAATTAAAGAATCTTTCGTACTACGCTTAATAAGATGTAAAAGTACTTCTGTATCTGAACTCGTTTGAAAAATACTTCCCTCTGCCTCTAATTCGCGGCGAAGCATTTTTGCATTAATTAAATTTCCGTTATGAGCTAATGCCATACTATGATCAGAAAAACGGAATAATAATGGTTGAACGTTAGCTACTTCACTTCCACCAGCCGTCGCGTATCGTACGTGTCCGATTGCTGATTTTCCGTTCAATCCTTCTAGCTCACCTCTTGAGAACACTTCCGATATTAAACCTAATCCCTTGTGACCGACGATTTTTTCCCCATTATTTACAACAATGCCTGCGCCCTCTTGCCCACGGTGCTGCAAACTGTGCAATCCGTAGTACGAAACTTGTGCCGCATTTTCATGCCCCCAAATTCCAAAGACGCCACATTCTTCATTTAACCCCTTTATTTCAGCAAGCATGGGATTGCCCCTTTCCAAGCCTGTCTCATTTCATCTACATTTGCTGTAAGTAATACTTCATTTTCTTCATTATGAATTGTTACCTCATTTGTATCTGTCACTGCTCCAACTTGAATTGCTTCGACGACTTTCTCGAACGCTTCTTTGTTTTCACGTTTTACAGTTAGAACGAAGCGAGATTGTGATTCCGCAAATAATACCGCCGTTGCTTCACCGTCTAATTTCACAGTAGCACCTAAACCGTTAGCACCAATTGCACTTTCAGAAATTGCAACTGCTAAACCACCTTCAGCAACATCATGTGCCGATTGAACAAGGCCAGCTTGAATTGCTTCTAATACTTGTTTTTGGCGTTTTAATTCTACATCTAGATCGATACTTGGTGATTGGCCGAAAATTTTGCCGTGGACCATTTTCTGTAATTCACTTCCACCAAATTCAGCTTTCGTCTCTCCAATTACGTACACTAAATCGCCAGCTTGCTTAAATTCTTGTGTTGTTACATGTTTTAAATCATGGACAAGACCAACCATCCCAACAGTCGGTGTTGGATATACCGCTTCACCACTACGCTCGTTATACATCGATACGTTTCCGCCAATAACTGGCGTTTGTAATGTGCGACAAGCTTCACTCATACCATCTACCGATTTCTCAATTTGCCAGAAGATTTCCGGTTTTTCTGGGTTACCAAAGTTTAAGCAATCTGTAATTGCAAGTGGCTCTCCACCAGAACATACGATATTACGCGCTGCCTCTGCTACTGCAATTTTACCGCCCGTTTCTGGATCTAAGTAAATATAGCGAGAGTTACAATCTGTCGTCATTGCTAATCCTTTTTCTGTACCGCGTACACGTACAACCGCTGCATCTGAACCTGGTGTAACAACTGTGCTTGTGCGTACTTGATAATCATATTGATCATATACCCACTCTTTACTTGCAATTGTCGGTTGTTGTAGTAAAGCGAATAACGTTTCTTTATAATCTTCTACTTGCGGTGTTTCCACTTTCATCTGCTGGAACTCAGCAAAGTATGCTGCTTCTTTTGATGGTTTATGATAAATTGGCGCTTCTTCTGCAAGAGCATCTGCTGGTACTTCAGCTACCATTTCACCTTTATGGAATAAGCGAAGCATTTTGTCTTCCGTTACTTTCCCCATCGTAACTGCTGCAAGACCATACTTCTCAAATAAATCTACTATTTCTTGCTCTCTACCTTTTTTGATAACAATTAACATACGCTCTTGTGATTCAGATAGCATCATTTCATATGGTGTCATTCCCGTTTCACGCTGTGGTACATCATCTAAGTACATTTCAATACCCATACCTGCTTTACTTGCCATTTCTGCAGAAGATGAAGTTAAACCAGCAGCTCCCATATCTTGAATTCCAACAAGTGCATCAGACTGAATAAGTTCTAAACATGCTTCGATAAGAAGTTTCTCCATAAATGGATCTCCTACTTGAACTGCCGGACGTTTCGCTTCTGAGCTTTCAGATAGTTCTTCAGATGCGAATGTTGCACCGTGAATACCGTCACGACCAGTTGATGCTCCTACGTACATTACTGTATTGCCAGCACCGTGTGCTTGCCCTTTTTTAATATCCTCGTGGTTAATTAAACCTACGCACATTGCATTTACAAGTGGATTTCCTTCGTAACATGGATCGAATTGTACTTCGCCACCAACAGTAGGAATACCGATGCAGTTACCGTATCCTGCGATTCCTGCTACTACTTCTTCGAATAAATATTTCACACGTGGTGATTGTAGTTCACCGAAGCGAAGTGAGTTTAATAGAGCTACTGGACGTGCTCCCATAGAGAATACGTCACGGATAATACCACCAACGCCTGTTGCTGCTCCTTGATATGGTTCAATAGCAGAAGGATGGTTATGGCTTTCCATTTTAAATACAACCGCTTGATTATCACCGATATCTACAATTCCAGCGCCTTCTCCAGGGCCTTGCAGGACACGCTCACCTGTTGTTGGGAACTTGCGAAGAACTGGTTTTGAATTTTTATAACTACAATGTTCAGACCACATTACAGAGAATAAACCTGTTTCTGTATAATTCGGCAAACGGCCTAGAATCTTTTCAACCATGGCAAACTCTTCGTCTGTTAGCCCCATTTCCGCATATATACGCTCTTCTTTAATTTGTGTTGGATTTGGTTCAAGCATTAACGACATATGTTTCCCTCCACTGTTTTAAGATAGATTGAAAGACTTTTAACCCTTCAGCACCACCAAGCAATTCATCTACAGCACGCTCTGGGTGTGGCATCATACCAAGTACATTTCCCTTTTCATTTACAATACCAGCAATATCTGAAACGCTACCATTCGGATTTTCTACATAACGGAATGCGATTTGATTATTCTTTTCTAATTGTTTAAGAGTTACTTCATCACAATAGTAATTCCCTTCACCATGTGCAATTGGAATATTGATTACTTCATCTTTTTCATATTGTGATGTAAACATCGTTTCGTTATTTTCAACACGTAACTGAACCGTGCGACACATAAATTTTAAGTTTTCGTTTCTTATTAGTGCTCCTGGTAGTAATCCTGATTCAACAAGAATCTGGAATCCATTACACACTCCTAAAATTGGTTTTCCTTGCTCAGCAGCTTTTTGCACTGCTTTCATTGCGTTAGCAAAGCGAGAAATAGCACCACAACGTAAATAGTCACCGTAAGAGAATCCACCAGGTAGTAAAATTGCATCATATTCATCTAAATTCTCTTTATCGTGCCAAACGTAATCTACTTCTTCACCAAGCTCATCTTTAATTGCATGGAACATATCGACATCACAGTTCGAACCCGGAAATACTATTACGGCAAATTTCACTGTGCGACAACCTCCTCAACTTCATAACGGAAGTCTTCCATTACAACGTTTGCTAATAATTTTTCACACATTTCCTTTACCTTTGCGTCAAGGTCAGATACAGATTTATCAATTGTTAGTTCCATGTACTTTCCGATTCGAACATCCTGTACTTCTGTAAATGAAAGACTATGAAGTGCCCCTTTTACTGCTGTTCCTTGTGGATCTAATACGCTTTCTCTTAACGTTACATATACCTTAACTTTATACATGTGAAATTCCCCCTAAACGTTTTAAAATCTCTTCATAAGCTTCTGTTAAATTTCCAAGATCGCGACGGAATACGTCTTTATCAAACTTTTCATTGCTCGTTTCATCCCATAAACGGCAAGTATCTGGTGAGATCTCATCCGCTAATATGATTTCTCCTTCTTCCGTTACACCAAACTCTAATTTAAAATCTACTAATCTTACACGACAGCTTGCGAAATGCTCAATCAATACTTGATTGATTTGTAGAGCCATATCTCGTAATACGCTTACTTGCTCTGGTGACGCAACATTTAATACACGAATATGATCTTCCGTTACAAGCGGATCTCCTAAATCATCATCTTTGAAGTAAAATTCTACGATTGGTTCTGCAAGTACAGTTCCCTCTTCCATTCCTAATCGCTTTGAAAGGCTTCCTGCAATTACATTTCTTGTGACAACTTCTAAAGGAATAATACTCACTTTTTTTACAAGTTGCTCTGTTTCAGATAACTTCTCAACAAAATGTGTTTTTATTCCTACTTCTTGTAACTTTCTGAACAATAAAGTTGTAATCTCATTGTTCAAACGACCTTTTCCTGTAATCGTCTCTTTTTTCTCCCCATTGAAAGCAGTCGCACTATCTTTGTACTCTACCCAAACCATATCTGCTGATTCTGTACGATAAATTCTTTTTGCCTTACCTTCATACAGCAATTCTAGCTTTTGCATTTCGCAAGCCCCCTGTAGTTTGAAAAATGTGAATAATATTTTTATAAAGAATGGCACAGAATGACTCTATTCTGTGCCATATAAAATTTTACGCTTCGTTTAATCCTAGGCGTTCAAAGATTGTATCAACATGTTGCATATGATGCTCATAGTTGAAGCATTCGTTAATTTCCTCTTGCGTTAATTTGCTCGTAATACGCTCATCAGCTTCTACAAGCTCTTTAAATTGTACTTGTGTTTCCCAAGCTTCCATCGCTTTAGGCTGTACGATATCATAAGCTTCTTCACGTACCATACCTTTGTCGATTAGTGTAAGCATTACGCGCTGAGAGTAAATTAAGCCGTATGTTCTTGTCATATTGCGTTTCATATTCTCCGGGTATACAGTTAAGTTTTTAACGATATTACCAAAGCGATTTAACATGTAATTTAATGCGATTGTAGCATCTGGTAGAATTACGCGTTCTGCTGAAGAGTGAGAAATGTCGCGCTCATGCCATAATGGAACATTCTCGTAAGCCGTCATCATATAACCGCGGATAACACGAGCTAAACCAGTCATATTTTCAGATCCAATTGGATTACGTTTATGTGGCATTGCAGAAGAACCTTTTTGACCTTTTGCGAAAGCCTCTTCAACTTCACGTGTTTCACTCTTTTGTAAACCACGAATCTCAACTGCCATCTTTTCAATAGATGTTGCGATTAGCGCAAGTGTTGACATGTAATGTGCATGCCGATCACGTTGCAATGTTTGTGTTGAAATTGGTGCCGCTTCTAATCCTAAGTTTTCACAAACAAATTTTTCTACGAATGGATCAATGTTCGCGTATGTACCAACTGCACCAGATAATTTACCCACGCGAACTGTATCCGCAGCTTGTTTGAAACGCTCTACGTTACGTTTCATTTCTTCATACCAAAGACCAAGTTTTAAACCAAATGTCGTTGGCTCTGCATGAACACCGTGCGTTCTTCCCATCATAATCGTGTATTTATGCTCTTTCGCTTTGTTAGCTAAAATGCTAACGAAGTTTTCTAAGTCTTTTAACAAGATTTCATTTGCTTGTTTTAAGATGTAAGATAAAGCTGTATCTACTACGTCTGTAGATGTTAAACCGTAATGAACCCATTTGCGTTCTTCACCTAATGTTGGTGTTTCTGATACAGCACGAGTGAAAGCAACTACGTCATGACGTGTTTCTTTTTCAATTTCATAAATACGATCAATATCAAATGATGCATGCTCACGAATTTTTTTAACATCTTCTTTTGGAATATCGCCAAGCTCAGCCCATGCTTCACAAGCTAAAATCTCAACTTCTAACCATGCTTTAAATTTATTCTCTTCCGTCCAAATAGCACCCATTTCAGGGCGTGTATAACGATTAATCATCTTTTTCCCTCCAACAGTTGTTCTTGATGGTCCCAAATATGCAAACTCTTCGCTTTTTCTAGAGCGACTTCAATATTATCATTTAAAATATTAACATGCCCCATTTTTCGCTGCGCTTTTGCTTCTTCTTTTCCATACAAGTGTAAATAGCACCCGGTTAATCTATTCACTTGTCCTAGGACCCCTTCTATATGTTCGCCTAAAATGTTTACCATGACAACTGGTTTTAACAAATTTGTTTCTCCAAGAGGTAAATTACAGATTGCTCGAATATGTTGACCAAATTGACTCGTTTCACATGCATCCTGTGTATAGTGTCCTGAATTGTGAGGTCTTGGTGCTAATTCATTAATGTAAATCTCACCATTAGCTGTAGCAAACATCTCTACCGCTAGTGTTCCCACAAGTTCTAATTCATCCGCAAGTACCTTTGCGTAAGCAATTGCTTTTTGAGAAAGTTCTTCTGTAATGCGAGCTGGAACGATAGATTCATGTAAAATGTTATTCACATGAATATTTTCCGCTACTGGAAACACTTTCGTTTCACCACTTACACTACGAATGACAATAGCTGATACTTCTTTTTCAAAAGGCACCCATTTTTCTAGAATGCATTCTGCTTCATTCGCAAGATTTCGTGCCTTCTCAACATCAGCTTCACTTCTTAAAACAACTTGCCCTTTCCCATCATATCCACCTGTCGTTGTTTTTAAGACGGAAGGATATGATAACTCAGCAATCGCTTTAGTAAGCTGCTCTTGATTTTGAACTAATCTATACGTCGCTACCGGTAACCCGGCTTTTTCAATTGCATTCTTTTCTGTAAAACGATTTTGCGTTTTATTTAACAACTGACTACCTTGTGGTAAGTAAGCATGTTTTTCAAGCCATTGTAAACATCTATAATCAATATTCTCAAATTCATATGTGACAACATCACTTATCTCTGCTAAATGCTGAATTGCTTTTAAATCGTCATATGGTGCAACAATTTCAACATCAGCAACTTGTGCACATGGTGAATGCTTTGTAGGATCTAAAACAGCAATTTTATATCCCATCTCCTTAGCTGCCAATGCCATCATTCTTCCAAGCTGGCCGCCTCCAATAATGCCGATTGTTTTTCCAGGTAAAATGATTCTCGTCATACTAGCTCACTACCTTCACGCACATCTTTTTCAATCGCTTCTCGTCTCAATTCCAATGCATCATGTATATCATCATGGAATGATCCAAGTATTTGTGCAGCAAGTAATCCAGCATTTGTTGAACCAGCTTTACCAATTGCAACAGTTGCAACTGGAACCCCTCCTGGCATTTGGACGATGGATAATAATGAATCTAATCCGTTTAACGCTTTTGATTGAACTGGAACGCCAATTACAGGAAGATTTGTCTTCGCTGCAACCATTCCTGGTAAATGCGCTGCTCCACCAGCTCCAGCAATAATAACTTTCAATCCACGTTCACGAGCCGTCTCTGCATATTCAAACATATAATCCGGAGTCCGATGAGCGGATACAACTTTTTTCTCATACGGTATATTTAATTCATCTAAAATGTCACAAGCAAATTTCATTGTTTCCCAGTCTGACGTACTTCCCATTATGACTCCAACTAGTGATTTCATATTAGAATCCCCCCGATTCAAATAAAAAAAGCCTGAAATAGAACAGTTTCTCTTTTACTATGAGAGAAAGCGCTCTACTCAGGCATACGTATCCCTTGTGAATAGAAAAATACCGAGTGACTTTCCCTCATAGTCTAACGAATAACGGTCGTTAGGTAGAGACTTGCAGGCCATATCCCCGCGATTATATGAGGTCTTATATATTATTGTTTCTATGGCTATATTAACAATATTTTATAAACAATGTCAATAAATAATCGAATGTTTTTTTACTAGTTACCAATAACGTTCGTGTTTTAGTTATATTCAAAAGAAGAATTGCAACTATATGCAAGAAGGAAAGGGAATTAGAATATATATTTCTAGAGATCTATTTTACGTACAATTGTTTATATGGTACTTCAGTACATTTTAATAAAAGTATATAAACTCTTATTCTCTATACATCAATAGAACTTATATTATAGCGATTTAATTTTTAGGGGGAGAATAACCGTGAAAAAAAATAACTATGCTATTATCTTATTTATTTTTCTCTATCGCAGTAATTGCTATAATGATTGGATACTTATTTATATCATCCCATTTTTTCTACTCTCATTTTTTAAAATATATACTTATAATAGAAATAATGTTTCCTGTTCTTAAGTATTATTTTAGGGCAGTCGGAAAATCAGGAACACCAAAAATCATTGCCATTATTTTAAACAGTCTCTATTTCATTCTTTTTTCATTTTTGGCGTTATTAAATTTATGGATTATGACATTTGGTAAATAAAAATAAACACAAAAAAGACGAGTCATTCTGACTCGTCTTAAGCTTGCTTGGCGACGTCCTACTCTCACAGGGACAAGGTCCCAACTACCATCGGCGCTAGAGAGCTTAACTTCCGTGTTCGGTATGGGAACGGGTGTGACCTCTCTGCCATCATCACCAAACTATGAAGGCATATTCCTTCAAAACTAGATAACATTTGCTACATATTATATGGTTAAGTCCTCGATCTATTAGTATTCGTCAGCTCCACATGTCACCATGCTTCCACCTCGAACCTATCAACCTGATCATCTTTCAGGGATCTTACTAGCTTACGCTATGGGAAATCTCATCTTGAGGGGGGCTTCATGCTTAGATGCTTTCAGCACTTATCCCTTCCGCACATAGCTACCCAGCTATGCCCTTGGCAGAACAACTGGTACACCAGCGGTGCGTCCATCCCGGTCCTCTCGTACTAAGGACAGCTCCTCTCAAATTTCCTACGCCCACGACGGATAGGGACCGAACTGTCTCACGACGTTCTGAACCCAGCTCGCGTACCGCTTTAATGGGCGAACAGCCCAACCCTTGGGACCGACTACAGCCCCAGGATGCGATGAGCCGACATCGAGGTGCCAAACCTCCCCGTCGATGTGGACTCTTGGGGGAGATAAGCCTGTTATCCCCGGGGTAGCTTTTATCCGTTGAGCGATGGCCCTTCCATGCGGAACCACCGGATCACTAAGCCCGACTTTCGTCCCTGCTCGACTTGTAGGTCTCGCAGTCAAGCTCCCTTATGCCTTTGCACTCTACGAATGATTTCCAACCATTCTGAGGGAACCTTTGGGCGCCTCCGTTACACTTTAGGAGGCGACCGCCCCAGTCAAACTGCCCACCTGACACTGTCTCCCGGGTCGATAAGACCCGTAGGTTAGAATTTCAATACAGTCAGGGCGGTATCCCACCAGCGCCTCCACCGAAGCTAGCGCTCCGGTTTCAATGGCTCCCGCCTATCCTGTACAAACTGTACCAAAATTCAATATCAGGCTACAGTAAAGCTCCACGGGGTCTTTCCGTCCTGTCGCGGGTAACCTGCATCTTCACAGGTACTATAATTTCACCGAGTCTCTGGTTGAGACAGTGCCCAAATCGTTACACCTTTCGTGCGGGTCGGAACTTACCCGACAAGGAATTTCGCTACCTTAGGACCGTTATAGTTACGGCCGCCGTTTACTGGGGCTTCAGTTCAGAGCTTCGCTTACGCTAACCCCTCTCCTTAACCTTCCAGCACCGGGCAGGTGTCAGCCCCTATACTTCGCCTTACGGCTTCGCAGAGACCTGTGTTTTTGCTAAACAGTCGCTTGGGCCTATTCACTGCGGCTTTCCGTTAAGAAAGCACCCCTTCTCCCGAAGTTACGGGGTCATTTTGCCGAGTTCCTTAACCAGAGTTCTCTCGCACACCTTAGGATTCTCTCCTCGCCTACCTGTGTCGGTTTGCGGTACAGGCACCTTTTATCTCGCTAGAAGCTTTTCTTGGCAGCGGGGAATCAAAGACTTCGCTCCATAAGGAGCTTCCCCATCACAGCTCAGCCTTCACGATAAGCGGATTTGCCTACTTATCAGCCTAACTGCTTGGACGTGCACAACCAATCGCACGCTTCTTCTATCCTTCTGCGTCCCTCCATTGCTCAAACGATAAAGAGGTGGTACAGGAATATCAACCTGTTGTCCATCGCCTACGCCTGTCGGCCTCGGCTTAGGTCCTGACTAACCCTGAGCGGACGAGCCTTCCTCAGGAAACCTTAGGCATTCGGTGGACGGGATTCTCACCCGTCTTTCGCTACTCATACCGGCATTCTCACTTCTAAGCGCTCCACCAGTCCTTCCGGTCTGACTTCACTGCACTTAGAACGCTCCCCTACCACTGATACCATTGGTATCAATTCGCAGCTTCGGTGGTGTATTTAGCCCCGGTACATTTTCGGCGCAGAGTCACTCGACTAGTGAGCTATTACGCACTCTTTAAATGGTGGCTGCTTCTAAGCCAACATCCTAGTTGTCTAAGCAACTCCACATCCTTTTCCACTTAATACACACTTTGGGACCTTAGCTGGCGATCTGGGCTGT
>NZ_JBBOVC010000001.1:292500-297500 GCF_038006385.1 Bacillus sp. FSL L8-0099 | reverse complement strand
TCTTATTATGTAAGTAAGAACTTATAGAAAGTAGGTGTCTCCTATACATACAATTATAAAAACGACTAACCTTACTAAAGTATATGGCACTCAAAAATCAGTAGATAATCTAAATATTAATGTTCAACAAGGAGAGGTTTATGGATTCATAGGACGCAACGGTGCGGGCAAAACAACAACCATACGTATGCTACTTAGCCTTATAAAGCCTACAAGTGGAAATATTGAAATATTCGGAGAAGACTTATTTCAAAATCAAAAAAATATTTTAAGAAGAATTGGTTCTATCGTTGAGGTTCCAGGGTTTTATGAAAACTTAACTGCAAAAGAAAACTTATTAATTAATGCAAAGATAATTGGGATCCACAAAAAGAATGCCATTGAAGAAGCATTAGAAATAGTAGGCTTACAGCATGAAACAACAAAGTTAGTAGGAAAGTATTCTTTAGGAATGAAGCAGCGCTTAGGAATTGCACGTGCTCTTCTCCACTACCCTGAACTACTCATACTAGATGAACCAACTAATGGACTCGATCCAATCGGTATTAAAGAAATGCGAAAACTCATTAAATCTTTAGCTCAGGAAAGAAATATAACGATACTCATTTCTAGTCACATATTAGCTGAAGTAGAACAACTAGTCGATCGTATGGGAATTATCCATGAAGGAAAGTTACTAGAAGAAGTTTCTCTTGATACGCTACGCAAAACCAACCGTAAGTACATAGAATTTCAAGTGAATCATGACAATAGAGCCACAATGCTATTAGAAAATCATCTTCAAATTTTTGATTATGAAGTACATGATGAAGGGAATATTCGTATTTATTCTCATTTTGGACAGCAAGGACACATAAACAGAACGTTCGTTCTTAATGATGTCGATGTATTAAAAATGGCGATGAGCGAAGACAGATTAGAAGATTATTTCACCAATCTAGTTGGAGGTGGAACAATTGGTTAATCTGCTCTATACAGAACTATTAAAATTAAAACGTTCCAATATGTTTTTAATTAGCATTATCGGGGCTGGTGTCGCACCCTTCTTAGTGGTCGTAGCGTCTTATATACACATAAAAACAAAACAACCTACTCCAACTATTTTGTTCCATCAACTATTCACCGAAGTTAACTTATATACTACTTTAATTATAGGATTCCCCTTATATGGGGTAGTGATTGCTTATCTGTTTACCCGTGAATATACAGAAGATACACTAAAACATTTACTAACTATTCCAGTCTCACGCATTAGCTTTATTATAAGTAAGTTCATCATTCTCTTTCTTTGGATTATAATGCTTACTTTAGTCGCTTGGACACTAACTTTATTATTAGGGCTAATAGGTAGCTTCCCTGGATTTAGTACCATCTTACTCTTAAGCTCTCTCGTAAAATTTTTAATATGTGGTGGACTTCTCTTTCTATTGTCTTCACCTATTGTACTATTAACCGTTGTAATGAAGACCTATGTACCACCTATTATATTAACGGTCATTATTACAATGATTAACCTTATGCTCGTGAACTCTAAACATAAAGATCTATTTCCGTGGACCGCTACTCTAGATATCGCAAATAACGAATTACAACCCACATATCCACCAGAGTATTCTTATATCATCATTGCAGCAACAGCAATTTTCGGATTTATTGCAACACTATTCTATTTTAAGAGAGTAGATATTCATTAATTTATAGGAGTGAAACTATGAGCGATATCATCATTGCCTTCATACTCGGTATTGTAGAGGGATTAGCAGAATTTTTACCTATCTCTTCTACTGGCCACCTTATATTAGTCGGACATTTATTAGGCTTCGAAGGAGAAAGAGCAAAGACCTTTGAAATCGTTATACAGTTAGGCGCAATTTTAGCTATTGCGATTTTATACTATAAACGCCTTGTTTCTTTATGTAATATTAAACCTCTTCTACGAAAAGAGAAAAAATTCAACGCATTCCATGTATTTCTTGGTGTATTCCCAGCGGTAGTTGCTGGATTACTATTACATGGTGTTATTAAAACATACTTATTTCAGCCATATACTGTCGTCATTGGACTTGTAGCAGGAGCAATTCTTATGATTTTTGCAGAAGTAAAAAAGACAGAAGCAACCGCCTATTCACTGGATGATTTAACCTACCGTCAAGCATTAACAATTGGATTATTTCAATGCTTAGCGGTATATCCTGGCTTCTCTAGAGCTGGATCTACTATTTCTGGAGGGTTATTAGCGAAAGTAAATTATAAGACCGCATCTGAATTCTCTTTTCTCATTGCTCTTCCTGTAATGGTTGGAGCTACAGGCTTAGACTTATTAAAAAGTTGGAAGTATTTAAGCGTTGATGACATCCCTATGTTTGCGGTAGGATTCATTACCTCTTTTATAGTAGCAATGCTAGCCGTAGTAACTTTTTTGAAGCTTTTAGAGAAGATCGGTTTAAAACCTTTTGCATATTATCGTATTTTGCTGGCTATCTTATTTACGCTGTTCATATTGCTATAGATTCATATAAGTCACATATTACTAAACTGATATTCAAGTTGGAATATCAGTTTTTTCTCTATTTCACCTCTAGTATTACTCACTTCAATATGGCATAGTTGTAATAAACCGCCCTTAATAATCCGAATATTCTTCAAACAGTTATATCCTTTACCGTACGACACAATTGGAAAATTAAAAATCCCATATATGGACAGAACGTGTTTACAAACCATATTCATTCCGCATATTCTCTTTCTTAATTCACAACACACCGATACAAATTTTAAATGAGTACAAAGGCATACAAATAAGTAAATTTCTCAGGGATTATAAAAAGACTACATATTAATTAGAGTGAGGTAACGATACAAATGAATCCATTAGCACAAACATATTGGGATACTTATTGGGGAAACAATGAAAAACCAGCATCTGTTACAGCTTGGCAATTTGGGGACTCCCCTAATTATCTTGCACAATTAGTAATTGATGGTATCAAAACCGCAACATGCTCCTGTCACACTTTTTATGAGTTAGAAAATGAACCACTACCGACGACTAATGATTATAGTATTATACTCAATAGTCAGGATAAACCTGTAGCGATTATTAAAACAATAGAAGTAACTGTAACACCGATGAATGAAGTAAGCGAAGAATTCGCTATCGCTGAAGGCGAAGGAGATTGCACGTATAATTACTGGAGAGACACCCATGTTCGTTTTTTTACAAAGGAACTAAATGAGTTTGGTTTTACTTTTTCTGAAGATATGCTACTCGTTTGCGAACGATTTGAGCTCATTGATGTGAAAAATACAGCAGAACTATAATAAACAGAGCTTTACTGAATTTTCATGTTGCTATTTTTTAACACAAATAAGCTCGTTATTTATAGCTCAAGAAAACTACAGATAACGAGCTTATTTTATAAAACATAAAAAAGACGAGTCATCCTGACTCGTCTTAAGCTTGCTTGGCGACGTCCTACTCTCACAGGGACAAGGTCCCAACTACCATCGGCGCTAGAGAGCTTAACTTCCGTGTTCGGTATGGGAACGGGTGTGACCTCTCTGCCATCATCACCAAACTATGAAGGCATATTCCTTCAAAACTAGATAACATTTGCTACATATTATATGGTTAAGTCCTCGATCTATTAGTATTCGTCAGCTCCACATGTCACCATGCTTCCACCTCGAACCTATCAACCTGATCATCTTTCAGGGATCTTACTAGCTTACGCTATGGGAAATCTCATCTTGAGGGGGGCTTCATGCTTAGATGCTTTCAGCACTTATCCCTTCCGCACATAGCTACCCAGCTATGCCCTTGGCAGAACAACTGGTACACCAGCGGTGCGTCCATCCCGGTCCTCTCGTACTAAGGACAGCTCCTCTCAAATTTCCTACGCCCACGACGGATAGGGACCGAACTGTCTCACGACGTTCTGAACCCAGCTCGCGTACCGCTTTAATGGGCGAACAGCCCAACCCTTGGGACCGACTACAGCCCCAGGATGCGATGAGCCGACATCGAGGTGCCAAACCTCCCCGTCGATGTGGACTCTTGGGGGAGATAAGCCTGTTATCCCCGGGGTAGCTTTTATCCGTTGAGCGATGGCCCTTCCATGCGGAACCACCGGATCACTAAGCCCGACTTTCGTCCCTGCTCGACTTGTAGGTCTCGCAGTCAAGCTCCCTTATGCCTTTGCACTCTACGAATGATTTCCAACCATTCTGAGGGAACCTTTGGGCGCCTCCGTTACACTTTAGGAGGCGACCGCCCCAGTCAAACTGCCCACCTGACACTGTCTCCCGGGTCGATAAGACCCGTAGGTTAGAATTTCAATACAGTCAGGGCGGTATCCCACCAGCGCCTCCACCGAAGCTAGCGCTCCGGTTTCAATGGCTCCCGCCTATCCTGTACAAACTGTACCAAAATTCAATATCAGGCTACAGTAAAGCTCCACGGGGTCTTTCCGTCCTGTCGCGGGTAACCTGCATCTTCACAGGTACTATAATTTCACCGAGTCTCTGGTTGAGACAGTGCCCAAATCGTTACACCTTTCGTGCGGGTCGGAACTTACCCGACAAGGAATTTCGCTACCTTAGGACCGTTATAGTTACGGCCGCCGTTTACTGGGGCTTCAGTTCAGAGCTTCGCTTACGCTAACCCCTCTCCTTAACCTTCCAGCACCGGGCAGGTGTCAGCCCCTATACTTCGCCTTACGGCTTCGCAGAGACCTGTGTTTTTGCTAAACAGTCGCTTGGGCCTATTCACTGCGGCTTTCCGTTAAGAAAGCACCCCTTCTCCCGAAGTTACGGGGTCATTTTGCCGAGTTCCTTAACCAGAGTTCTCTCGCACACCTTAGGATTCTCTCCTCGCCTACCTGTGTCGGTTTGCGGTACAGGCACCTTTTATCTCGCTAGAAGCTTTTCTTGGCAGCGGGGAATCAAAGACTTCGCTCCATAAGGAGCTTCCCCATCACAGCTCAGCCTTCACGATAAGC
>NZ_JBBOVC010000001.1:285000-290000 GCF_038006385.1 Bacillus sp. FSL L8-0099 | reverse complement strand
AAGTCGCCTTCGCCACTGGTGTTCCTCCATATCTCTACGCATTTCACCGCTACACATGGAATTCCACTTTCCTCTTCTGCACTCAAGTCTCCCAGTTTCCAATGACCCTCCACGGTTGAGCCGTGGGCTTTCACATCAGACTTAAGAAACCACCTGCGCGCGCTTTACGCCCAATAATTCCGGATAACGCTTGCCACCTACGTATTACCGCGGCTGCTGGCACGTAGTTAGCCGTGGCTTTCTGGTTAGGTACCGTCAAGGTGCCAGCTTATTCAACTAGCACTTGTTCTTCCCTAACAACAGAGTTTTACGACCCGAAAGCCTTCATCACTCACGCGGCGTTGCTCCGTCAGACTTTCGTCCATTGCGGAAGATTCCCTACTGCTGCCTCCCGTAGGAGTCTGGGCCGTGTCTCAGTCCCAGTGTGGCCGATCACCCTCTCAGGTCGGCTACGCATCGTTGCCTTGGTGAGCCGTTACCTCACCAACTAGCTAATGCGACGCGGGTCCATCCATAAGTGACAGCCGAAGCCGCCTTTCAATTTCGAACCATGCAGTTCAAAATGTTATCCGGTATTAGCCCCGGTTTCCCGGAGTTATCCCAGTCTTATGGGCAGGTTACCCACGTGTTACTCACCCGTCCGCCGCTAACTTCTTGAGAGCAAGCTCTCAATCCATTCGCTCGACTTGCATGTATTAGGCACGCCGCCAGCGTTCATCCTGAGCCAGGATCAAACTCTCCAATAAAGTTAGTTTGTCTAGCATCTAAAAATAAAAATTGACGTTTCACGTTGTTTGTTTCGTTCAGTTTTCAAAGAACTACTTGGTCGCTCATTTGCGACTCCCTTATGTTAACATCTTCATGTTTCAATGTCAACTAAGTTTTTTTATTTCGTTTGTCGTTTTCTGCATTATTGCATCGGCGACTTGTTTTATATTACACCTCAATATAATAATAGTCAATATTAATCTTTCGTTTTTTTTTAAAGATGAAAGATACTCTCATACCCCTTCTTTATTTCTCATACATATTAATAAGATAACTGAAAGGAGTGTAGAGATTGTTCGATTCTTCTTTATTACGCATCATAAGCACCCATTCAAGAATTCCAAACTATCATAGAAATTTCCCCATCATTCTATTCTGGAGTCAAAAAAGCGGTTGCACCTCTCTTGCTAATTGGTTCTTTTACCAGATTGATTTATTACAAACAGCTCTAAGCTATAGTCCTTTCATTCATAATTATGAATATCATATATACAAAAATACACCTGCCTATAGTGTACGACTAGGTATAGCGTTACGAGAAAAACAAAAAGAAACTTTTAAACTTGTTCGCAACCCTTATAGGAGGGCAGTCAGTTCTTTCGTATCCTTAATTGCACCTCCTTATGTGGAAAATCCCGAATGGAAACCCATCCGAAAGTTTTTATATCAAGATGAAAACTCTCCTAAAGGGATCTCATTTAAACAATTTCTATACTACTTATTTATTAAAGGTGCTCAAGCAGATGACATTAACCCACATTTCACACAACAATATATAACTGGTGAAGAAGAATATGTGACCAATTATATATACTTAGAAAACTTCAATCAGGAAATGAAAGAATTAGAAAAGCGTTTCGAATTAAAAGTTGCACCAATAAATGAGTTCTCAACATCTTGGCATCATCAAACTCCCACCATGATTTATAAAGGGGATTTTAGTGAAGCCGATATTACGAATCCTTTATTCCCTCGCCATCCTACTTTCGAAAGTTTTTACGATACTGAGTGTATGCAGCTCGTTCAAACAATATTTCAAAATGATTTCGATACATATAGATATAGCAAAGAATATCCATACTAATTTCAGTCTATTTTCTTTGCTAAATATAAAAAGATACCTCATATATATAAGGTATCTTTTTAACATTTTTAATTATATAAAACATACTGTTTAACAGTCCCGACTCTACACCTTATTACCTTTTAATAGATTACGTATTTTTTGCTTATCCGCCCATCCTACTCCAATTAAAACTAGACTTGCCCCCATTATTACCCTCCATGTCAGAGATTCATTTAATAGGATAATTGAAGTAACAATGCTTATTAACGGTAATGCATTTAAATATAATCCACTTACTGATGCAGAAACTCTCTCTAGCGCTTTATTCCAGAACCAATATGCTAAAATTGTTGCTCCAATAACAAGGTACATTACACTAAATCCCGTTTTCCAAGTTTCAATCTTTGGGAAACCGTAATAAAGAATTTCTACCAAGGCAAACGGCAATAGAATAACAGCTCCGATAATTAAAGTTAATGTGGTAAATACCTCATTTGATAAATACTGTTCTTGTTTTGGTCGTTTTAACAAAACTGTGTAGAAAGCAAATAGAAAAGTGCTCAATAATATAAGTACATCTCCTATTAAAGATACTTCTTGATCAACACCTTTAGATGGAATCGTAATAAAGAGTACTCCTATAGCCCCCAATATAATTCCTATCCAATAATTCAACCGAATTTTCTCTTTCAAAAAGAATGCTGAAAATAGAATTGTAACTAATGGTAATGCAGCATCTATGATACTAACATGTAATCCACTTGTTAAAGAAATGCCGTAGGATGTAAACATAAAATATCCAGCTACACCGGTAAAAGCTAACAAACTCATTCTTTTCCATGGAACTTTTTTATGTACAACTGATTTTTGTAGTTGTTTAAATGAGAATAGCATACAAATTCCACCCGCAAAGAAAAGACGAATAAACAACAAAGTAAACGGTTGAATAGATTCTAACGCCCATTTCGTTGGCGCAATGGCTGTCCCCCATAATATAACAGCCACTAATAACATGCATATTTCTTTCATAATCCCCCACACCCATCAAAAATATATGTTAACTACCTTAATTATAGATTCAGCCTTATGTAAAACCCTAAAAAAACAAAGAGGTTATGTAAGAGTAAAAATTTTTTTGTTCATTTTACAACTAAATTCATGCAAAAGGTAATTCTTACCTTTAATTTACATTTAAATATATTACTTTATAACCTTCTTATCACTTTATATCGTTTCTATTTTATCTTTTTTCTTCTTTAGGACTATTAAAATTATAGATTATAACAGCTGATAAATAAAAATAAACATAAAAAAACCTAAGTCGAATCGACTTAGGTTTTTGCTTGGCGACGTCCTACTCTCACAGGGACAAGGTCCCAACTACCATCGGCGCTAGAGAGCTTAACTTCCGTGTTCGGTATGGGAACGGGTGTGACCTCTCTGCCATCATCACCAAACTATGAAGGCATATTCCTTCAAAACTAGATAACATTTGCTTCATATTATATGGTTAAGTCCTCGATCTATTAGTATTCGTCAGCTCCACATGTCACCATGCTTCCACCTCGAACCTATCAACCTGATCATCTTTCAGGGATCTTACTAGCTTACGCTATGGGAAATCTCATCTTGAGGGGGGCTTCATGCTTAGATGCTTTCAGCACTTATCCCTTCCGCACATAGCTACCCAGCTATGCCCTTGGCAGAACAACTGGTACACCAGCGGTGCGTCCATCCCGGTCCTCTCGTACTAAGGACAGCTCCTCTCAAATTTCCTACGCCCACGACGGATAGGGACCGAACTGTCTCACGACGTTCTGAACCCAGCTCGCGTACCGCTTTAATGGGCGAACAGCCCAACCCTTGGGACCGACTACAGCCCCAGGATGCGATGAGCCGACATCGAGGTGCCAAACCTCCCCGTCGATGTGGACTCTTGGGGGAGATAAGCCTGTTATCCCCGGGGTAGCTTTTATCCGTTGAGCGATGGCCCTTCCATGCGGAACCACCGGATCACTAAGCCCGACTTTCGTCCCTGCTCGACTTGTAGGTCTCGCAGTCAAGCTCCCTTATGCCTTTGCACTCTACGAATGATTTCCAACCATTCTGAGGGAACCTTTGGGCGCCTCCGTTACACTTTAGGAGGCGACCGCCCCAGTCAAACTGCCCACCTGACACTGTCTCCCGGGTCGATAAGACCCGTAGGTTAGAATTTCAATACAGTCAGGGCGGTATCCCACCAGCGCCTCCACCGAAGCTAGCGCTCCGGTTTCAATGGCTCCCGCCTATCCTGTACAAACTGTACCAAAATTCAATATCAGGCTACAGTAAAGCTCCACGGGGTCTTTCCGTCCTGTCGCGGGTAACCTGCATCTTCACAGGTACTATAATTTCACCGAGTCTCTGGTTGAGACAGTGCCCAAATCGTTACACCTTTCGTGCGGGTCGGAACTTACCCGACAAGGAATTTCGCTACCTTAGGACCGTTATAGTTACGGCCGCCGTTTACTGGGGCTTCAGTTCAGAGCTTCGCTTACGCTAACCCCTCTCCTTAACCTTCCAGCACCGGGCAGGTGTCAGCCCCTATACTTCGCCTTACGGCTTCGCAGAGACCTGTGTTTTTGCTAAACAGTCGCTTGGGCCTATTCACTGCGGCTTTCCGTTAAGAAAGCACCCCTTCTCCCGAAGTTACGGGGTCATTTTGCCGAGTTCCTTAACCAGAGTTCTCTCGCACACCTTAGGATTCTCTCCTCGCCTACCTGTGTCGGTTTGCGGTACAGGCACCTTTTATCTCGCTAGAAGCTTTTCTTGGCAGCGGGGAATCAAAGACTTCGCTCCATAAGGAGCTTCCCCATCACAGCTCAGCCTTCACGATAAGCGGATTTGCCTACTTATCAGCCTAACTGCTTGGACGTGCACAACCAATCGCACGCTTCTTCTATCCTTCTGCGTCCCTCCATTGCTCAAACGATAAAGAGGTGGTACAGGAATATCAACCTGTTGTCCATCGCCTACGCCTGTCGGCCTCGGCTTAGGTCCTGACTAACCCTGAGCGGACGAGCCTTCCTCAGGAAACCTTAGGCATTCGGTGGACGGGATTCTCACCCGTCTTTCGCTACTCATACCGGCATTCTCACTTCTAAGCGCTCCACCAGTCCTTCCGGTC
>NZ_JBBOVC010000001.1:272500-282500 GCF_038006385.1 Bacillus sp. FSL L8-0099 | reverse complement strand
TTCTTCCCTAACAACAGAGTTTTACGACCCGAAAGCCTTCATCACTCACGCGGCGTTGCTCCGTCAGACTTTCGTCCATTGCGGAAGATTCCCTACTGCTGCCTCCCGTAGGAGTCTGGGCCGTGTCTCAGTCCCAGTGTGGCCGATCACCCTCTCAGGTCGGCTACGCATCGTTGCCTTGGTGAGCCGTTACCTCACCAACTAGCTAATGCGACGCGGGTCCATCCATAAGTGACAGCCGAAGCCGCCTTTCAATTTCGAACCATGCAGTTCAAAATGTTATCCGGTATTAGCCCCGGTTTCCCGGAGTTATCCCAGTCTTATGGGCAGGTTACCCACGTGTTACTCACCCGTCCGCCGCTAACTTCTTGAGAGCAAGCTCTCAATCCATTCGCTCGACTTGCATGTATTAGGCACGCCGCCAGCGTTCATCCTGAGCCAGGATCAAACTCTCCAATAAAGTTAGTTTGTCTAGCATCTAAAAATAAAAATTGACGTTTCACGTTGTTTGTTTCGTTCAGTTTTCAAAGAACTACTTGGTCGCTCATTTGCGACTCCCTTATGTTAACATCTTCATGTTTCAATGTCAACTAAGTTTTTTGTTTCGTTTGTCGTTTTCTGCGTTATTGCATCGGCGACTTGTTCTATATTACACTTCTAACCCTTAATCGTCAATACCTTTTATGTTTTTTATTTTATAAATTATAAACCTCTTAATTTCTAATCCATCCCTAGAGATTCTAAAACTCCTTTAGTCAAATTAATAATCGGCAATTTATAACCTTTAGCTTAATACTAATACTTTTCTAAAGAATGAATGTCAGGCTAAGTAAATATATATTAAGGGTAGTAGTGCACCCGAGCTAAGATTACCATTTTCCCCTCTCGCTTATCTCTAGGGGGATTATAAATAAAATACTTCCTTATCTTCTTTTCCTTTACTAAGTCGATAGAAAAGTAAAGAAATCTAATAAACTTAGGAGGCGTTATGAAATGCATGTTAATAAGAAAATCATTTATGTATCCCATGATGCCCATTTCCACGGAGCACAGCTGCTTTCTTTACATACTATTAAAGCTCTTAAAGAAAACTTCGATTACTCCGTCGCAATTATTTCTATTGGATCAGGCATTTTAATCCCCGATTTTCAAAAATATGGTCCTGTTTATTGCTTAGAGGAAGACTACCCCACGGAAGAAACGGTCGAATTATTAATAAAGACTTTATTATCACAAGACTATACCATTGCCATATGCAGTACGGTCATAAGTGGTGATATGGTTGCATTACTAGCTAGGCACAATATAAAAGTTATTTCGTTAATACATGAATTACCGCATTTAATACAACAGTACTCTGCCGAAGGAAAAGCTAGAAACATCGCTGAATCTGCTTACAAAATTGTCTTCCCTTCACAATACGTATATGAAAAATTCCTTACAATCACGCAATTAGATCATCAAAAATGTCACATTCTCCCTCAAGGTTTATTTAACCACAATCCTTATAAGAATAATATTACAGTGGCTAGAAATGAATTACGCAAAAAACTCAACCTGCCTCTAGATAGTAAAATTATTTTAGGTGTAGGTTTCGCCGATTATCGAAAAGGAATAGATTTATTCTCATTTATTGCTTACTCAGTAAGAAAGGTTCATACTAATATTCATTTTATTTGGGTAGGGAGAACAGATGTTCACCTTATGGATACTCTATCACCAAGATATAAAGCACATTTCACATTAGTTGATCCTACTCCAGATATCGGTTTATATAATGCCGGGGCTGATTTATATTTATTAACCTCAAGGGAAGACCCTTTTCCAAATGTTGTTTTAGAAGCATTAGATACAAAGGTTCCTGTTATAGGTTTTAAAAACGCTGGAGGTTTTGAGGATGTTGTTACAGAAAAAACCGGTGCCTTAGTAGACTTTTTAAACTTACCAAAAATGGTCGAAAGAATATATGAACTTATTGGAGATGAAGAGTTACGCTTACAAAAGGGGAGCTTTGGCCAAGAGCTCATTGAAAAAAACTTTAATTTTCTTAATTACATTTATCAATTATTAGCGCTTCTCGAACATAATTACAAAAAAATAAGTGTAATTGTACCAAACTATAATTATGAACACTACTTACCTGACCGAGTCAGATCAATATTAAACCAAACCTACCCCCTTTACGAACTAATTTTCCTAGACGACGCCTCTACTGACAATAGCGTATCAACATTTGAAAAGCTGCTCTCAAAAGAAAATAAGCCTCATCTGAAAGTTCAACAAATTATTAACGAAAAAAACTCTGGTTCTGTATTTAAACAATGGATAAAAGGAGTCTCCGCAGCAACCGGTGATTATATTTGGATCGCAGAATCAGATGACTTATGTGAGAAGACATTTTTACAAGAGGTGATACATGGATTTCATATAAATAACAAGGTTACCTTAAGCTACACACAATCAAAACAAATAGACGAACAAGGAAATGTAATAGCTGATCATTATTTAAATTACACAAATGATATCGATAAAGAAAAATGGAAAACCCCCTATTTTCGAAAAGGCATAGATGAAATACAAGATACGTTACTTATTAAAAACACTATACCTAATGTCTCAAGTGTAGTGTTTAAAAACATAGATATAAAAAACACAGAAAAACAACTAGCAAAATTTAAAATTGCTGGTGATTGGTTTTTCTATGTTTCCATCCTGCAAGAGGGACATATTCACTTTAATCCAAAGTCCCTAAACTATCATAGACGACATACAAATAGTGTAACGAAAACAGAAGATTCATATTCTCATTATAATGAAGTTGTACAAATGCAGAATTTCATTAAAAAGAACTTTACTATCGACGATATTTCTAAAATGAAGATGTATACATATAGAAAATACCTAAAAACATACTTGAACATTTAACCTTGAACTTTATTTACTATCCGCATTTTTATAAGACGCTACTATTATTTAGGGGGAATACTCTTTGAAAGCATTTATAGAGGAAAATAAAAACTTAATTTCTCAAATCGCAAACAACTACAATGTAAACGCAAATATCCATCCTGAGGATCACATTTTTCAGTTCCTTGTCACTAATCCAGTCTTTCCTTCTAAAAAAGAAGCGATAGATTATTATTTTAAAGATGGACAAAAATCAGCACAAATACTCTTAGACTTAATTACTTCCTTTTATCCTCCTGCAGACAATCCAATTAAATTATTAGAATTTGCATCTGGATATGGCTGCGTAACACGCCATTTATTAAATCTACAAGCAAACTTGAGTATAACTGCTTGTGATATACATGAAGAAGCTATTACTTTTATTGAAAACACATTAAATCATTCTTCTATATTATCTCATCCTGAACCTGAACATTTAAAATTGGAAACTTCTACGTACGATATTGTTTTTTGTTTATCCTTTTTTTCTCATATGCCTGATACAACTTGGTTTCGTTGGCTTCAAACATTGTATAGTGCTGTTTCACCTGGTGGTTTATTCATTTTCACCACCCATGGGTATCAAAGTAAAAAATACTTTGGATTTCCAAATTTAAATGAACAAGGCTATTGGTTCCTTCCTTCTAGTGAACAATTCGATTTAGATGTTAACCAATATGGCCAAACGATAGTTAGCCCCTCTTACGTGTGTGACAAAATTAAGTTATTACCCTATAACCCTATCATTAAAAAATACACTGAAGGGTTTTGGTGGGATCATCAAGATCTTTGGGTAATAAAAAAAGAAGTAAAATAATAAACCATGCTCTGCTTATATAAGTAGAGCATGGTTTATTATTTTTTACTATATAAGAACTCTTCAATCCATAACTTATTTAATCTAATTCCACTTTTGAAATCTATTTTAGGTTCCCAATTAAATTCTTGTCTCACCTTATCTATATTTAAAATGATTTTTTGAACATTTTCTTGTTTTGGTTTATAACAGATAAAGTCTACTTTTCTTTCTGTTATTTTCTCCAATTCCACTATAATTCGTTTTAAAGAAAGACCTTTGCCACTTCCTATATTATATACACAAGATTTCAATCGATTTAATTGTGATAGTTGTATAGTAATTTCAACTAAATCATCGATATAAATATAATCTCTAATAATCTCTTGTGGATTCCCGTATATATTAATCCTTTCATTACTAAGATGTTGGTACAAAAAACAATTTATTGCCCCAACTTTCTTTAAAGGATTTTGATATTTCCCATATGGATTAGAGTATCTACATACAACATAGTCGATGCCGTAGTTTCGCTTATAAAAATACAAATAATTCTCAAGCGAAACTTTTGTGATTCCATATGGAGAAAGTGGTTTCAACGGATGCTTCTCATCAATAGGCAAATATTCAGGTTCCCCATAAACTGTACCCCCTGAAGATGCTAATACAATTTTTTTAATACGAAAATCTTTAACACTTTCCATGAAATTAAGAAAAAAAAGGCTACTGTTAATATCCCCAAAAATATCTTCGATGGAAGTTGCTACATTAGACGTCGCAGCTAAATAAATAATAATATCCACATTCACTAAAGCTTTATATATATCTTCAACATTTTCTAAATCACCTTTAATAAATTCAACTTCATTTATAATATTTCGAGGGAAATTATTTATATGCCTGGAAAATACTTTTACATTTTGTCCCTGTTCTAATAAACCTAACGTGAGGTTAATACCAATGAAACTATTTCCACCTACTATTAAATAATTATTCTTCCTCATAATATCCTCTCTCTAGTAAGCAAATTTTTTACTCTTCACACCTAGAAATGCAAATACATGAACTCGATCATTGTTATTATTCATACTCTTGTAATTGTATGCCCCTTATACATTTTCATTATCTTTATTTTATATTTTCATTTTAGAATCACTATCTTATCTAAAATGTCCGAAAAAACACTTATAATATTTACTCACCCCCATGAATATAGTTTATTAATAAAAAATCAACCTTCTCTTCCTATATTTCCACTCGTGTATTCCATTTAAAGATGCTTCTACATACACAAAACTCTCGAAAAAGGAGTACAGAACTCATGAAAAATATAAATCAAAAACTTTTAAACCATGTAATTCTACATAAAGATCGAATTCCACACTTCCATAAAGACTTTCCCCTTATACTATTTTGGAGTCATAGAAGCGGATGCACCGCATTAGCTAATTGGTTCTTTTTTCAAATTGGATTATATACTGAAGCAAAGAAATACAATGACTTTATTCATTACTATGAGTTCTGGGTATACAAAAACAAAGAAAATTACATACCTGAGTTACAAAATGTTCTTCTAAAAGGGAAAAAAGATGTTTGTAAACTCGTACGAAATCCCTATACAAGGGCCGTTAGCTCATTTCTATTACTTGCTGACAATCCATATGCTAGCCCACAATGGGAAAGTATCCGAAAATGTTTTTATAATGACAAATATAGTAATGAAGGAATATCATTTAAACAATTTTTATATTACGTTCAAGCACTTGGTCCCAACTCCCTAGTAATGGATATACATTTTAGTCAGCAATATGTTCAGGGGGAAGAAGCCTTCATCCAACGCTACATACCTTTAGAAGATTTTAATAAGCAAATCCCCAAAATAGAAGACGAATACGGTTTAATTAAGTCCGACCTAGCCATACTTACGAATTCAGATCATCATCGCACTCATAAGATGATGTATGAAGGCAGCTATGCAGAACTTAGCATTACAGATGAAGCCTTCCCCCGATTTCCAACATATAAAAGCTTTTACGATAAAGAAACTATGGATTTAGTTACAGAAATATATGCACAGGACTTTGAAATGTATCCATACAAGAAAGGGATATTTTAAGTCTATACATTCTTCAATGAATAAAAGCGAATGTCTCGCATAGCATAAATTGACACTGTAATTCGCGCGAGATTATCCCTCAGCTGGTTATCCCCTTCTATCAATCGTACTTGTATGAGTTTCCTAATTTTCAGCCACTCTCTTTGATTCCTTTGATTGTTGAAGTGTGTCATACTATCCATCAATACATTGCATTTAAAACAGGAGTGATGTCATGTGGAAGACAATTTGAAACACAATACTGGGTACTGCGTTATTTGCGAGAAGGAAACTACATTTATAGAACATAATGATTGGCTTAGAGATCATTACTTATGTTCTACATGCCAATCTATACCAAGGCAGCGAGCTTTAATCCATGTTTTAAATACATTTTTTCCAAAATGGAATTCCTATAATATCCACGAATCCTCTCCTGGAGGAATTACAACTCAGCTACTAATAAAAAACTGTAAAAACTATACATATTCTCAATACTTTAAAAACTATCCTCTCGGCCAATACTTTCAAGGAATTAGATGTGAAAATTTAGAAGACATGACCTTCCCCAGTGAATCTTTTGATTTATTCATTACTCAAGATGTTTTTGAACATGTCATGACGCCAAACAAGGCATTTAAAGAAATAGAACGAGTATTAAAACCTGGTGGTGCTCATGTATTTACTGTCCCTTGGTATCATACACTCACAAAGACTGTGCAAAGAGCAAGAGTGAATAAAGAAGTAATTGAGCATATTGAAGAGCCCATTTATCATGGAAACCCTATCGATGAGAATGGGTCTTTAGTAACATTTGATTGGGGGCTAGATATGATTGAATATATTTACACACAGGCAAATATGTATACTACTGTTTATTTACAAAAGGATAGATCATTAGGGTTAGATGCTGAATTTTTGCATGTTTTTATTAGTACAAAAAAATCGTAAATAAATTTTATCATTATGTAATTTGGAGGTTTAACAAATGAATAATTTTAAGTTAGGAAGTGATTTTGATAACCTTGTTAGTCCATTATCTGACGTTGAACTTCTAAATCTATTTATACAAAGTTGCTCAGAAACAACAATAAACGGTGTACCCGTACCTATGTTCCCCCCTGAAGAAATCCAAAAACAATTTGTAGGTGCTTCCTATGAACACGCCCTATATGAAGCATATTTGTTTTATAGTCATATAAAAACATACGCTCAAAATTTAGGGGTTCCCTTGAATAAAGAAAGTAAAGTTTTAGACTTTGGTTGCGGTTGGGGACGAATTATACGCTTCTTGTTCAAAGATGTTCGGGATGAAAATCTGCTTGGGATTGATGTAGACCCCTTCATGATTACTCTTTGCAATGAAACATTAGGAAGAGGGATATATAAAACCGCAAGCCCACAACCTCCTGTAGAATTTATTCGTGACAATTCATTAGACATCATATTCGCTTATTCTGTATTCTCACATTTATCCGAAGAAACTGCAGAAAATTGGATAAAAGAATTTTCAAGAATTCTGCGTCCAGGTGGAATCTTCATCGCAACAACACAGGCACGATATTTTCTCGATTTTTGTCAACAATTCAAGGAACACCCTGAATTAATTCAAACAGGATGGCATAAAACTTTATCTCAGGCTTTTCCAGATATACATCGCGCTATCTCGGATTATGAACATGGGAATTTTGTACACAGTCCTACTGGTGCAGGAGATGTTAGAGATAGCAGCTTTTATGGAGAAACTGTTATACCTATGACCTATATTAAAAAGCATTATGAGAAGTATCTAAAACTGCGGGATTTTTTTGATGATGTAAACCGGTTACCACAGGCCCTATTTGTTCTCCAGAAAGATTAACTTCTTTCGTTCATAGTAATCCGCTTAATTTCATGATGAATGATACTTTTTATTTCAGACATATATATGAGAGCACCCAAGACTCTCGTTTTAAACTTGCTCCACAAAATCAAAAGTAACTTCCCACCACTTGAACTTCGAAGAACATAAGGGGGATATAACTTGAAAATAATCGCTTTTTACTTACCACAATTCCATCAAATAAAAGAAAATGATCGCTGGTGGGGTAAAGGTTTTACTGAATGGACGAATACTAAAAATGCACAACCTTTATTTTCAGGACATTATCAACCTAGGGAACCTTATCAAGATTTTTATTATGACTTAACTACCCCATCAGTAAGAAAATGGCAAGCAGAAATCGCGAAAGCATACGGTATATATGGTTTTTGTTATTATCACTACTGGTTTAAAGGTAAGAGGCTATTAGAAACACCTTTTAATGAGGTACTTAAGATAGGGGAACCAGATTTTCCATTTTGCCTTTCTTGGGCAAATGAGCCATGGACAAAATCTTGGGATGGTCTTGATAAACATATATTAATGCCTCAAGATTATGGAGATGTATCAGATTGGAAAGAGCACTTTGAATATTTATTACAAGCGTTCCAAGATAAAAGATATATTCGTATAGATGATAAACCTCTATTCATTATTTATCGCCCGGGACATATTCCTGATTGTGAAAAAATGCTTAATTATTGGAATGCATTAGCACGAGAAAACGGTTTAAAAGGTATATACTTTACAGAAACATTAAACAGTTTTCCACTCCCTGATATAAATGGGTTCGATGCTAGCATTCAGTTTGAACCATTTTATACAATTGCCCATGATAGCTCTTCAGACATAAATAAAACAATATATGAGTCTGGTATGCAATTAAATGCTTGGGACTACGATAAAGTATGGATGTATATATTAAAACGATCTCCTCCAAAGAAAAAAACATTCCCTGGAGCTTTCGTTGATTGGGATAACACTGCACGACGCAAAAATTCAAATAGCAGTATTTTTATAGGTTCTACTCCTGAAAAGTTCGCAATCTATTTAAGTAAGCAAATTCATCGTACTTACTCTCTTTATAACAGTGAGTTTTTATTTATCAATGCGTGGAACGAATGGGCAGAAGGAACCTACTTAGAACCAGATCAAAAATATGGATTTTCCTATTTAGAAGCGGTTAAAAAGGCAATCGATAGAGGTATGAAAGCATACAAAAAAGACGAGTCATCCTGACTCGTCTTAAGCTTGCTTGGCGACGTCCTACTCTCACAGGGACAAGGTCCCAACTACCATCGGCGCTAGAGAGCTTAACTTCCGTGTTCGGTATGGGAACGGGTGTGACCTCTCTGCCATCATCACCAAACTATGAAGGCATATTCCTTCAAAACTAGATAACATTTGCTTCATATTATATGGTTAAGTCCTCGATCTATTAGTATTCGTCAGCTCCACATGTCACCATGCTTCCACCTCGAACCTATCAACCTGATCATCTTTCAGGGATCTTACTAGCTTACGCTATGGGAAATCTCATCTTGAGGGGGGCTTCATGCTTAGATGCTTTCAGCACTTATCCCTTCCGCACATAGCTACCCAGCTATGCCCTTGGCAGAACAACTGGTACACCAGCGGTGCGTCCATCCCGGTCCTCTCGTACTAAGGACAGCTCCTCTCAAATTTCCTACGCCCACGACGGATAGGGACCGAACTGTCTCACGACGTTCTGAACCCAGCTCGCGTACCGCTTTAATGGGCGAACAGCCCAACCCTTGGGACCGACTACAGCCCCAGGATGCGATGAGCCGACATCGAGGTGCCAAACCTCCCCGTCGATGTGGACTCTTGGGGGAGATAAGCCTGTTATCCCCGGGGTAGCTTTTATCCGTTGAGCGATGGCCCTTCCATGCGGAACCACCGGATCACTAAGCCCGACTTTCGTCCCTGCTCGACTTGTAGGTCTCGCAGTCAAGCTCCCTTATGCCTTTGCACTCTACGAATGATTTCCAACCATTCTGAGGGAACCTTTGGGCGCCTCCGTTACACTTTAGGAGGCGACCGCCCCAGTCAAACTGCCCACCTGACACTGTCTCCCGGGTCGATAAGACCCGTAGGTTAGAATTTCAATACAGTCAGGGCGGTATCCCACCAGCGCCTCCACCGAAGCTAGCGCTCCGGTTTCAATGGCTCCCGCCTATCCTGTACAAACTGTACCAAAATTCAATATCAGGCTACAGTAAAGCTCCACGGGGTCTTTCCGTCCTGTCGCGGGTAACCTGCATCTTCACAGGTACTA
>NZ_JBBOVC010000001.1:265000-267500 GCF_038006385.1 Bacillus sp. FSL L8-0099 | reverse complement strand
GAATATACTTCTCTACGAATTTCCATACAGTATTCCAATATTTATTTGAATCTACTTTCTCCGCTTCCCCATGCCCCGCACCTGGAACAATTAACTTCTCTTTTTCTACTTTTGCAGCATTATACACCTGATCTAACATTTCAAAAGGAACAAATGTATCAGCATTCCCATGGATAAATAGCATAGGTGTTTTACTTTTCTCAACTTGTTTCACAGCTGAAGCCTCTTCTAAATCATATCCCGCCCTCAATTTAGTAACTGTATTGGCCGCATTCATAACAGGAAACTTCGGTAAGTGGAATAAATCTTTTAGTTGATACGTAAATTCATCACTAACAGTTGAGTATCCGCAATCTTCAATAATAACTTTAACGTTTGAAGGTAAATCTTCGCCTGAAGTCATCATTACAGTTGCTCCCCCCATAGAAATACCATATAGAGCTATTTCAGCATTAGGATCTTTCTTTAAAATTTGTTGAATCCACAGTAGGACATCTTTACGATCATGCCAGCCCATACCAACATAATCCCCTTCACTATTTCCATGTCCACGAAGGTCTGGCGCTATGACATTATAGCCTCGTTCATAAAAGTTCCGAATATATTTCGTCATTTCTGATGCTCTGCCATTATATCCATGAACTACAATTGCCCATTTATGACTAGATGATTCATTCATATATTCATAACCTTTTAAATTCAGCTTATCGAAAGAACGTATAGTTAATGTGTTCGGTTTATATTTCGATACAAAATCCGCATTCTTTTTTTCATTCGTAGCCAATACATCTCCCGATGCATTCACTGTTTCTGCCAAATGAGGGTTATCTTGCAAAAATTCTTTTTCTTGTTTCGCATTCAATGCGTAGTTATAAAAATAATTCCCAACTAACATATACGCGATTGTTAGAAGCACTAAAACTACTATAGTAATCATACCTATCTTTTTCATATTATCTCCTTTTTCCAAATTAAATCTCTTATGTTAACGTACCTCAAAAACAACTGTACTATTTTAACATACCGGTGAATCTTATCTATAAGAAATAAAATAGAAAATCTTAAATTACATATTAAAAATCACGAAAGAAACAGAATAAAACTTATATAGATATGTAACCAAAAATCTTAAAAGAATAGGGAGTTCTTTAAAATCCAGGTAGTATTTAGCATTGAAAAGAAGTTATAAAACACAAAAAAGACGAGTCATCCTGACTCGTCTTAAGCTTGCTTGGCGACGTCCTACTCTCACAGGGACAAGGTCCCAACTACCATCGGCGCTAGAGAGCTTAACTTCCGTGTTCGGTATGGGAACGGGTGTGACCTCTCTGCCATCATCACCAAACTATGAAGGCATATTCCTTCAAAACTAGATAACATTTGCTACATATTATATGGTTAAGTCCTCGATCTATTAGTATTCGTCAGCTCCACATGTCACCATGCTTCCACCTCGAACCTATCAACCTGATCATCTTTCAGGGATCTTACTAGCTTACGCTATGGGAAATCTCATCTTGAGGGGGGCTTCATGCTTAGATGCTTTCAGCACTTATCCCTTCCGCACATAGCTACCCAGCTATGCCCTTGGCAGAACAACTGGTACACCAGCGGTGCGTCCATCCCGGTCCTCTCGTACTAAGGACAGCTCCTCTCAAATTTCCTACGCCCACGACGGATAGGGACCGAACTGTCTCACGACGTTCTGAACCCAGCTCGCGTACCGCTTTAATGGGCGAACAGCCCAACCCTTGGGACCGACTACAGCCCCAGGATGCGATGAGCCGACATCGAGGTGCCAAACCTCCCCGTCGATGTGGACTCTTGGGGGAGATAAGCCTGTTATCCCCGGGGTAGCTTTTATCCGTTGAGCGATGGCCCTTCCATGCGGAACCACCGGATCACTAAGCCCGACTTTCGTCCCTGCTCGACTTGTAGGTCTCGCAGTCAAGCTCCCTTATGCCTTTGCACTCTACGAATGATTTCCAACCATTCTGAGGGAACCTTTGGGCGCCTCCGTTACACTTTAGGAGGCGACCGCCCCAGTCAAACTGCCCACCTGACACTGTCTCCCGGGTCGATAAGACCCGTAGGTTAGAATTTCAATACAGTCAGGGCGGTATCCCACCAGCGCCTCCACCGAAGCTAGCGCTCCGGTTTCAATGGCTCCCGCCTATCCTGTACAAACTGTACCAAAATTCAATATCAGGCTACAGTAAAGCTCCACGGGGTCTTTCCGTCCTGTCGCGGGTAACCTGCATCTTCACAGGTACTATAATTTCACCGAGTCTCTGGTTGAGACAGTGCCCAAATCGTTACACCTTTCGTGCGGGTCGGAACTTACCCGACAAGGAATTTCGCTACCTTAGGACCGTTATAGTTACGGCCGCCGTTTACTGGGGCTTCAGTTCAGAGCTTCGCTTACGCTAACCCCTCTCCTTAACCTTCCAGCACCGGGCAGGTGTCAGCCCCTATACTTCGCCTTACGGCTTCGCAGAGA
>NZ_JBBOVC010000001.1:242500-260000 GCF_038006385.1 Bacillus sp. FSL L8-0099 | reverse complement strand
AATTTTCATTTTCTAGCTCTATCATACTTTGTACAGCATCTAATTTATTTGCATCAACCATCATTTCCGCTGTACTTTGTGCTTTACGATTAATTTGTTCCATACCATCTTTATAATTAATCTCAGCATGTCGACTAGCATCCTCAAAAATAGGAGCTACTATCTTCGTTGATACAAAGAGACCTAATAACGCACAAGCAGTAAACGCAGTAATAAGTTGAATTCGCACACTCCGTTTCACACTCTTCATTATTTTTCCAATTAATTCTCGAATTTTCCTAATATAAGTAAATGGATTAAATATCTTTTTCAATCTTATACCCCACTCCCCATACTGTTTTTATATATATTGGCTTCCTTGGATTCTCCTCAATCTTTTCACGCACTTTCCGAATATGAACCATTACCGTGTTATCCGACTGGAAAGATCTTTCGTTCCAAACCTTTTCATAAATTTGTTCCGCGCTAAAGACCATCCCCGGATTACGAACTAATAATTCTAAAATTGAAAATTCCCTCGGGGTCAGTTTCACTTCTTCTCCATCCACAATAACTGTATGAGTGGAGATGTTTATTTTCATCTCTCCAATTTCTAACTCGTCCTCATTTTGAATAGCAAAACCATTCATCTTCATATAACGACGTAACTGAGATTTAATTCTTGCGATTAACTCTAACGGATTAAATGGTTTCGTTACGTAATCATCTGCACCTGTTGTTAATCCTAAAATTTTATCCATATCTTGCGTTTTCGCAGAAAGCATAATAATTGGCATTTCTTTCGATTCTCTTACTTTCATACACATATGAATACCATCTACCTTTGGCATCATAATATCTAATACGACTAGATGTACTTCATTTTCTTCTAGTAAACGTAATCCTTCTTCTCCGTCTCCTGCTTGCAACACTTTATATCCTTCGTTCTTTAAATATATTGTAATAAGATTCCTAATTTCTTTTTCATCATCTACGACAAGTATTGTTTCCCCGGCCATAATATTTCCCCCATTCATTTTTTATCCCTAACTTCTATTATAGGAAAACTTCTGAAGAAAAACGCTCGGAAATCCTTAAGATTTTCTGAAGACGCAAAAAAGGCCTAGACTCCCCTTAAGTCTAGACCTTTCAAAAACCCCTTTATTTACGAACGTAGATGAAATACAGTACGAATAAAACTCCCATAACATACATAATCGGATGAACCTCTTTACGACGACCACTCACAACCATTGTAATTGGATAGAAGATAAATCCAATCGCAATTCCCGTTGCGATACTATACGTAAGCGGCATTGAAATGATAGTAAAGAATGCCGGTACTGCAATCTCGAACTTCTTCCAGTCGATTTCTCCTAAAGAAGAAACCATTAAGATCCCTACAATAATTAAAGCTGGTGCCGTTACAGCTGGTGTTACAACACTTAATAATGGCGAGAAGAATAGTGCCAGTAAGAAGAATCCTGCTGTTACAACTGCTGTAAATCCAGAACGTCCTCCCGCTGCTACCCCTGCAGACGATTCAATGTAAGACGTTGTTGTTGATGTACCTAAGATCGCACCAATTACAGTTGCAATTGCATCTGCGAATAATGCTTTTCCTGCACGTGGTAATTTATTGTTCTTCATTAATCCTGCTTGATTGGCAACCGCTACAAGCGTACCTGCTGTATCAAAGAAATCGATAAAGAAGAACGTTATAATTACAATCCCCATTTGAATAGTGAAAATGTCTCCGAAATGAGTTAACGCAGCACCGAACGTTGGTTCTAGACTCGGTATCGCCCCCACTACTGCTTTAGGAGTGTCAATTAATCCTGTTGCTACTCCTAAGATTGCCGTAAGAATCATACCGTAGAATACCGCACCATTAACTTTCTTAATCATGAAGATGATTGTCGTAACAACCCCAAAGATTGCTAGTAACGTTGTGCCCTTTGTTAAGTCCCCCAACCCAACAAGAACAGCATCATTTTTCACGATAATTCCGGCATTTTGGAATCCAAGAAAGGCAATGAACAATCCGATACCTGCTGCTACTGCAAACTTTAACTCCGATGGAATTGCATTAATGATTTTTTCACGAATACCTGAAGCTGTAAGAATAATAAAGATAATACCTGACATTAACGTTCCGGCAATTGCTGTTTGCCACGGAATACCCATCGTTAAAACTGCTGTATAAGCAAAGAACGCGTTAATTCCCATACCTGGGGCTAAAGCAATTGGATACTTTGCGAAAATACCCATAATTAACGAACCGATCGCGGCCGCTAATGCTGTCGCAACGAATACTGCACCTGGATCCATTCCTGTACCTGCTGGTAACCCTTTAACATTTCCAAGTGACAGCGTAGCAGGATTGACAAATAGTACGTAAGCCATAGATAGAAATGTCGTTAACCCTGCTATGAACTCAGTCTTATAATTCGTACCGAGCTCATCAAATTGAAAATAGCGTTTCATCCTACGTTTCCCCCGTTATATGATTACTCGCCGCATTTCACCCTAGCCCTCTTTTATCTATAAAAATAAAAAAGGCTTCCATTGCATATACATGGAAGCGTTCTATAAACAAAGACAAGTTTCCCCTCATCTTTATAAAAACGCCTCGTAGTCAAGCCATTTACGGTAGCTAGGTAGAAACTTTCGGGCCATATCCCCGATATTATACGACGGCATAATATTCACTTTTCGTTTGAATTACATACTCATATTAACTCTTGAAAGTATTTTTGTCAATTTAAAAACGAACAATTTTATAAAATTTTATATTTTCGTTCGTATTAATACTGAAAATAAAAAGATCCATCTATGCATAAGCAAAAGATGGATCTTTTTTATAATACTATTCCCACTCAATAGTTGCTGGTGGCTTACTCGTTACATCATACACGATACGGTTAACGTGTTTTACTTCGTTTACGATACGTACAGAGATTTTCTCTAATACGTCCCAAGGGATACGTGCCCAGTCAGCTGTCATACCGTCGATAGATGTTACTGCACGGATACCTACTGTGTAATCGTAAGTACGCTCGTCACCCATAACACCTACGCTACGCATACCAGGAAGCGCAGTGAAGTATTGCCAAATTTCGCGGTCTAAGCCCGCTTTAATAATTTCTTCACGTAAAATCGCATCAGATTCACGAACGATTTCTAATTTCTCTTCTGTGATTTCACCTAATACACGAATACCAAGTCCTGGACCTGGGAATGGTTGACGCCATACGATTTCATCAGGAATTCCTAATTCAGATCCTAATACACGTACTTCATCTTTAAATAACGTGTTTAAAGGCTCAATTAATTTGAACTGCATGTCTTCCGGAAGTCCACCAACGTTATGGTGAGATTTAATTGTTTGTGCAGTTGCTGTACCACTTTCAACGATGTCTGTGTAAAGTGTACCTTGTGCTAGGAAGTCCATACCTTGTAATTTAGAAGCTTCATCATCAAATACGTAAATGAATTCGTTACCGATAATTTTACGTTTTTGTTCTGGATCTTCTACACCTTTTAACTTGTTCATAAAGCGTTCTTGTGCATCCACTTTAATAACGTTCATATGGAAGCCTTCGCTAAATGTTTTCATAACGCCTTCTGCTTCACCTTTACGAAGTAAGCCGTGGTCAACGAAAATACATGTTAACTGGTCGCCAATTGCTTTATGAATTAATACTGCTACAACAGAAGAATCTACACCGCCACTAAGTGCGCATAGTACTTTTTTGTCTCCAACAGTTTCACGGATCTTCTCTAATTCTACTTCGATAAAGTTCTCCATGTTCCATCCTTCAGAACAACCACATACGCCGAATACGAAGTTTTTAATTAAATCGTTACCGTGCTCAGAGTGACGTACTTCTGGGTGGAATTGTACACCGTATAAGTTTTTCGCTTCATTGCTCATACCAGCAATTGGGCAAGACTCACTTGTTGCGTCTACTACGAATCCTTCAGGTAAACCAGTTACTAAGTCACCATGACTCATCCATACAACTTGCTCTTCTGGAAGGTTCGTATATAATTTTGATTCGTTCTCTACTTTAAGAACAGCTTTTCCGTACTCACGGTGGTTTGCACGTTCTACTTTACCACCGAAGTGTTGTGTCATAAGCTGCATACCGTAACAAATACCGAAAATCGGTAATCCTAGTTCAAAGATTTTTTCATCACAATGTAATGCACCTTCACCGTATACACTATTTGGTCCACCAGAGAAAATAATCCCTTTTGGATTCATTGCTTTAATTTCTTCTGCAGTAATTGTATGTGGATGAAGTTCACTGTATACACCGAACTCACGAATTCGACGTGCTATTAACTGATTGTACTGACTTCCAAAATCTAAAACGATAATTGTATCGTGCTGCTTTTTCAAAATAATCACCCCAACGTTAGTTCTCGTATATAAATATTTTCACCAATTTGGCGAAAAGCATTACCAATATAATAAAAAAAGCCAGTCCTCCGCCTCTAGTCTCATAACAAAGAAAAGGCAGGGGTCTGGCTTTATAAAGAAAGATAGTCTCCGCTCTTTATAAATATAAGACACACTGCCTTCATAGTCAGGTTGTTTACGGTAACCCGGTAGAGACTCTCAAACCATATCATTGAGGATATATGAAGGATCGTTTTATATTATCTTCCTAGATTCTAACAATGAAGTGTCGATGTGGTCAAGAGAGAAAGCGACAAAATTCTACAGAAATTAATTTCTTTCCCACTAAAACACAAAAAACATTTCCATATAGAAATGTTTTTTGTGTTTTATCCTATTATTCAACTTTTTTCTGTTGTTTTCTACCCATTAATCGTGTAACACCATTTTTCATTACAAATACCCCGTATCCCACAAATAAAAAAATAACGGGCAAAATGTCAAAACGATACCTAGTTTGAACTTCGACAAACAAATGAATAACCACATATCCACCAAACAAAATATATAAAAGAGGATATATTGAATCATTTCTTCTATATAATGAAATGGTACCAATCGCAAATATACAACATGTAATATACATAAGCCTTTCATATTTTGTCAGCATTTGTTGTAAGTGTGGTTTATTCAGTTCCCCCCACTCCAAAGCCCAACCAGGTGCATCATCAGGATTACTCCACATTTTTTCAACTTTCAATACAAGTAATTGACGAACTTTCTCTTTGTCCTTCAATCTGTCCTTGATCAAAGCAATGGAAGCATCATTTCTTTCCTTCCCAAGTTTAAATTGACTAAGGTAAACAACATCTGGCTGATTCCATCCACCAATCGAATCATAATTGAATCCCACAACAAATTTCCAATATGGCATTTGGTTCGACAATGGTTTTTTCGCTAATCCCGTGTTCATTAAGAAAATACTTACAATTTGCATCACTAGAAAATATACAATCACTATTCCCACTAATTTTTTTACGTAGTTTAACGTTTCTTTTTTTCTAAACGGAAGTATCTTATAAATTAATACATAAACAAAAACCGCCAATAAAAAGAAACTTCCTAACGGTCTCATAATATTTCCAATGCTTAACAGTAACCCTGTTAAACCCCAACCGTATTTAGTTGAAAAACCTTTTGTAATTAAAACATACAGTCCTAAAAAAAAGAAAAAGGTAGAAATATATTGATTTGTTAATACAGAGCTATAGATAATATTAGGTATGTAAAGCGCGTAAAATATTGCCGCAGTTCTCGCACTGTATTCATTAAAAATGGTTTTACCCATAAAATAAATAATCACGGCAGTACCTACGCTCCAAAAAATATTAAATAACTTCAATATAAACAGATGATTACCAAAAATTTTTATTAATATAGCCTCATAATATGTGAATCCCAATTGGTATGTCCAACTCATATAGTATTCATCTGTAATAAATGCAAAATTACCCTTTACAGCTTGTTGAGCACTTTCATACATTACAGAAAAATCCGAGATAGGTACTGTTTTTTCAAAAATGATCCATAACAACCTAATTGCAAAGGCTGTAACTATGAGAATGAGCAAAAATTGATTAACTGTTAAAAAACGATTTGCTAAAAATGATATTATTCCGAGCACCAAAATAGTTGCTACTATCTCCAGAATTAACACAGCGACCGAGGAATAGGTAGATTTCTCTATTTGAAATGAATTATAAAGTGTAATGACAAACATCGCCAAACCACATACTACTAATATTTTCGAAAAAATGTTTCTACCCAAATTTTCTTTAATCTGCATCATATACCTCACTAACTAGGCTACCGCCATCTTCTCTCATAGACAATAAGAACTAGGAGACTTATTATCTCGACTAAAAAATAAGAAAAATCCCTTTTGACTGTATCATAAATGTTAAAAGAATTATATATTCAATTGGAATTATATTGAATATTACCGTAATAAAAGAAGCTTGAATATTCCCCTCCATTCTCTCTCTAAACTTGCGACCTTCCAGAAACCTTTTATATACATCTTAACAACAAAAAAGACTACCTCCTTTTATCAAGGAAGTAGCCTTCTTCTAATTAACTATTTATACATTGAACAGCTTCACAGAGTGATGCTTATTACATCATTCCGCCCATACCGCCCATGCCCATGCCGCCCATGTCAGGCATTGCTGGTGCATTTGGTTCTGGCTTATCAGCAACTACAGCTTCAGTTGTTAAGAACATAGCTGCAACAGATGCTGCGTTTTGAAGTGCAGAACGAGTTACTTTAGCTGGATCTACGATACCAGACTCAAGCATGTTAACCCATTCGCCAGTAGCTGCGTTGAAACCAACGCCTACTTTTTCGCCTTTTAGACGCTCTACAACTACAGATCCTTCTAGACCAGCGTTGATTGCGATTTGACGAACTGGCTCTTCTAGTGCACGAAGTACGATGTTGATACCTGTTGCTTCGTCGCCTTCAGCTACGATAGAAGCTACTTTCGTGTATACGTTCATAAGTGAAGTACCACCACCTGCAACGATACCTTCTTCTACTGCTGCACGAGTTGAGTTAAGTGCATCTTCAATGCGAAGTTTGCGCTCTTTTAACTCAGTTTCAGTTGCTGCACCTACTTTAATTACTGCTACGCCACCAGCTAATTTAGCAAGACGCTCTTGTAATTTTTCACGATCGAATTCAGAAGTTGTTTCTTCTAATTGCGCACGGATTTGACCGATGCGAGCTTCGATTTGTTGTGTGTTTCCAATACCTTCAACTACAGTTGTGTTTTCTTTCGTTACAACGATTTTACCAGCGCGTCCTAAAGATTCAACTGTAGCAGATTTTAAGTCACGTCCTAATTCTTCAGTGATTACTTCGCCACCAGTTAAAATTGCGATATCTTCTAGCATTGCTTTACGACGGTCACCAAATCCAGGAGCTTTAACAGCCACTACATTGAATGTACCACGAAGTTTGTTCACTACTAATGTAGCTAAAGCTTCGCCTTCTACATCTTCAGCAATGATAAGAAGTGGTTTACCTTGTTGTACCACTTGCTCTAATACTGGTAAGATTTCTTGGATGTTAGAAATCTTTTTGTCAGTAATTAAGATATATGGGTTATCAAGAACAGCTTCCATTTTGTCAGAATCAGTAATCATGTAAGGAGATGCATATCCACGATCAAATTGCATACCTTCTACTACGTCTAATTCTGTTGTGAATCCTTTAGATTCTTCTAAAGTAATAACGCCGTCGTTACCAACGCGCTCCATTGCTTCAGCGATTAATTGACCTACTTCTTCGTCAGCCGCAGAAATAGCAGCTACTTGTGCGATAGAAGATTTACCTTCGATTGGTTTAGAAATCGCTTTTAATTCTTCAATTGCAGCAGTAACAGCTTTTTCGATACCTTTACGAAGACCCATTGGGTTTGCACCAGCTGTTACGTTTTTAAGACCTTCACGAATCATAGCTTGCGCTAATACAGTTGCAGTTGTCGTTCCGTCACCAGCTACATCGTTTGTTTTGCTAGCAACTTCTGCTACTAATTTTGCACCCATGTTTTCGAATGCATCTTCTAATTCGATTTCTTTTGCGATTGTTACACCATCATTTGTAATAAGTGGTGAACCGAATTTTTTCTCAAGTACAACGTTACGACCTTTTGGTCCAAGCGTTACTTTTACTGCGTTTGCAAGAGTGTCGACACCGCGAAGCATCGAACGACGTGCTTCTTCACTAAATTTAATATCTTTTGCCATAATAATTGACCCCCTTGGAATTTTTAAGATTTATATAATTAACCGATAACTGCTAAAATGTCACTTTCACGTAAAATCAAGTAGTCTGTACCTTCGTATTTTACTTCAGTACCTGCATATTTTGAGAAGATGATAAGATCACCTGCTGCTACCTCTAAAGCAACACGCTCACCATTTTCAAGCACTCGACCAGTACCTACTGCAATAACTTTACCCTCTTGTGGTTTTTCTTTTGCAGTGTCTGGTAATACAATACCACTTGCTGTTTTTTCTTCTGCTTGAACAAGCTCAATTACAACGCGATCACCTAATGGCTTTAGCATGAACAATAACCTCCTCATTGTGTTATGTAAATTTTTTATTAGCACTCGAGTCACCCGAGTGCTAACACACTTATAATAATAAATAATCTCAATTTCTTTTGCAAGTAAAAAAATCATAATTTTTTCGCAAATTACTATATACTCTTCTATATAAAATCCTTCTTCTACTACCTTTACTATATGAATCGTTGTTTCCACTACTCGTATGTTACAATATGAAAGACACCCTAAGTTGTTTTCGCTACACACACAACTTTTTCCTGTCTTCTATTTTAATTTCCAATGCAGATTTACAAAAAAAACATAATTCGAATGAAAGTTTATATCGTAGGTAGCATATTACATGTTATCCTGCCTTATCTCATACACTAGAGTTAGAAAGGATGGTTAAACCATTTGAAGAAACAATATTGGTGGATTATCGTTACATACATTTTAATGCAATTGTCGGGTATTGCCGGATTACCACTTCTTCTGAAAACCGGACTATACGATAATAGAGGATTTACCAACGAGGAAAAGTTTCAACTAATAACCGGACATTGGTCTATTATTAGCTTTTTCATTGCACTATGCGTTGTAATTTGGTTACTTAGAACAGATATTCGTGACAGGCATTTAGATGCAATGCGCTCTTCTGTTCCAGCTACAATCGGGTGGATTTTTATCGGGTTCTTCTTAGCAATCATCTCACAAAGTATTGCAGGTATGATTGAAATGTATCTATTAGGGATTACACCTGGATCTGAGAATACAGACCGACTTATGGACATCGCAAGAACGACACCTTGGTTCCTTATTGTTATATCTATAATCGGACCTATTTTAGAAGAAATCGTATTTAGAAAAATTTTATTTGGTACACTTTATAAGAGATTTAATTTCTTCGTTGCTGCTATTATTAGTTCACTCGTATTCGCAGCGATTCATTTTGATTTTACTCACCTATTGGTATACACTTCTATGGGGCTCGTATTCGCCTTCTTATATGTAAAAACGAAACGTATTATCGTTCCTATAGCAGCCCATGTAGCAATGAATACATTAGTTGCCATTGGACAGATTTTCATGAGCAATGAACAAATTCAAGAAATGATTAAAGAAGCTGAAAAAATGCAAGGCTTTATCGGAGGATTTTTTGTATGAGAAACTCACCATTGTTCATGGCTGCATTGTATTTCCTTCTCGGATGTATCTTTACACGTTTCGCCATTACGAACGTGACAGATACAATCTGGAATATGTGGACAATACTATTTGCAGTTATGGCAACAATTGATTTTAATTTGGCACTTCGCCTTATATTAGTTAAATTCACAAAGAAAAAACAATAATAAAACGCAGAGGTCACCTCCTCTGCGTTTTATTGTGGATAATTCTTTAAAAAGTAAACAAGCGTTTGTAGCTCTACAGCTAAATCAATATGATGAATTCTTATATTCTCTGACACATTTAAGCGTGCTGGTGTGAAGTTTAAAATACCGTGCACGTTTGTTTCTGCCAATCTATCGGCTACAGATTGCGCTACTGTAGCGGGTACTGTTAATATTGCCACTTGTATATCATTTGATAACCTTTCTTCTAATTCATCTAAATGATATACAGGAATACCCCCGATTTCTGTTCCAACTTTCTCTTCACTAACATCAAATGCCATTTCAATTTTTGTATTATTGTTTTTCGTGAAATTATAATGTAAGAAAGCGGTCCCTAAATTACCTACTCCAATAAGCGCTACACGTGTTATATCATCTTGATCGAGTGTTTCACGGAAAAATGATAATAAATAATTTACGTTATATCCATATCCCTTTTTCCCTAATGCTCCAAAGTATGAGAAATCTCTTCGAATAGTTGCGGAATCAACCTTTACCGCTTCACTCAATTCGGCTGATGAAACACGTTGCTTACCAGAAAGAGATAAGTTTTGGATAAATCGATAGTATAGAGGCAATCGTTTAGCAGTGGCTTGCGGAATTTTCTGCTGATCCATATAACCTCTCCTCTCTTCCTATCTTTATTCATATACTTGAATCGAATACAGAAGTTTAGTACTTATGAATTTCCTTGTATAATAAAGAGAAGAAGTATTCTCTCTTTATTTTAAACTATACACTATTTTTAGTATGATTGAGAAATATAAACATGGCAAAGTTAAGAAATTATTTGAGGTGAAAACATTGATTTTATTACAAGTAAACGGGCTTTCAAAATTATACGGTGCCGAAACGATTCTTGCAAACATAAAATTGGAAGTGCAAACGAAAGATCGTATCGCTTTAGTTGGACGAAATGGAGCCGGAAAATCTACATTATTAAAAATTATCGCCGGTGAATTATCTCATGATGGCGGCGAAATTATAAAACCGAAAGATGTCTCAATTGGGTATTTAGCTCAAAATACTGGATTAGAAACATCATTAACAATTTGGGATGAAATGCTAACCGTCTTTACACACCTACAGCAAATGGAGACAAAACTTCGAAGGCTAGAGCAAGAAATGGGAAAAGAAGAAAACTTTTCAAATGCCGCTACATATGAAAAATTATTAGCTGATTATGACCAATTGCAATTAGATTATAAAGATCAAGGCGGCTATCAGTACGAAGCAGATATTCGCTCCATTTTAAGCGGTCTTGGTTTCCCTGTTGAAACGCATCAGACGACAATTTCTACGTTAAGTGGCGGACAAAAAACGAGATTAGCTCTTGGGAAATTATTATTAACGAAACCAGACTTACTTATTTTAGACGAGCCTACAAACCATTTAGACATCGAAACATTAACGTGGCTTGAGCAATACTTACAAGGTTATCCTGGCGCAATTTTAATCGTTTCTCATGACCGTTATTTCTTAGATAAGCTTGTTACACAAGTATATGAAATTTCGAATAAAGAAAGCAGACGATTTGTTGGTAACTACAGTAAATATTTAGACTTAAAATCAGCCCTATACGAACAAGAAATGAAGCGTTACGAAAAGCAACAAGATGAAATCGCTAAACTTGAGGACTTCGTTCAAAAAAATATAGCACGTGCATCTACGACAAAACGTGCACAAAGCCGTCGTAAACAATTAGATAGAATGGAATTATTAACCAGACCATTAGGTGACTCTAAATCAGCCTCATTCCACTTCGATATTGAAAAACAAAGTGGAAATGATGTTTTACAAGTAAAAGATGCAACCATCGGTTATGATGATGATCCTATTATTGAACATGTAAATATGCGCTTAACTCGGGGAGATAGTGTTGCCTTAGTTGGACCGAATGGAATTGGAAAATCCACATTATTAAAATCCATTGTGAATAAGTTACAGCTATTACATGGAGATGTTGCTTTCGGATCAAATGTATCTGTTGGTTATTATGATCAAGAGCAAGCTAACTTAACATCTTCTAAGCGCGTTTTAAATGAACTATGGGATGAATATCCGCTTCAACCCGAAAAAGAAATTCGCACTATATTAGGTAATTTTTTATTCACAGGGGATGATGTACTAAAACCAGTATCTTCTCTTAGTGGTGGACAAAAGGCCCGATTAGCTCTCGCAAAACTTATGATGCAAAAATCCAATTTATTAATTCTCGATGAGCCAACGAACCATCTTGATTTAAATAGTAAAGAAATTTTGGAGAATGCTTTAATTGATTATCCAGGAACTCTTCTATTCGTTTCACATGACCGCTACTTCATTAATCGCGTAACGACTACAGTTGTCGAATTATCAACAGAAGGTGCGCAAGAGTATTTAGGTGATTACGATTACTATGTGGAGAAGAAAAATGAAATGATTGAACGCGCAGCATTTGAACAACAAGAACAGCAAGAAAATCAGGCACCTGTTCAAAAAACTGTAGCTCAAGAAAAATTAAATTATCTCGAAGAAAAAGAGCGTAAACAATTAGAACGTCAACGCACTCGAAAAATCGAAGAACTAGAACAAAACATCGTAAGCTTAGAAGAAGAAATTGCTACGTTAGAGGATCAGCTTTGCTTACCAGAAATATATGCAGATTATGAAAAGGCTAGTGAGATTACAACGAAAAAACAAACATTACAAGAACAACTTGAAGCCTGTATGGCAGAATGGGAAGAACTGCATATATAAGCTAATTTAAACAAAAAGGATGTCTCATCAGTCGAGGATTTTTGACTAGATGACATCCTTTTTATTTCCCTTTAGAATCAGTTTCGTAGTACATGAAATTATATCGACGATTTTTTGAATGCACATACCTTAACTTAAAATATATAAACAATTCGACAAGAAACATCGTTTTCCCGACAAAGATTGACAATTGCAGCAACCAATATGATAAGAGGAGGATTTTTCAAAAGTTTTTTAGGATATCTTCTCGTTTTTATTTCCCGAAAAAGAATTCATTTAAAGGTCAGACTTCATCCGTTTTATCCACAAGGTTATACACATATCCACCTTTATAAAATAAACATCAAAATAACTTTTCCACATTATCCACATTTAACAAAAAAGTTATTAACAGTTTATATACACAATAAAACCCACATTATCAACAGATAATATGGGTTTTATCCACAAGCTGTGGTTAATTTTGTGTATAACTATGCTTCAATATCTAAGCCTGGGTTTGCATTTAAAGCTAATGTCGCACGTTTTCCTTGTTCGTATGCAATTGTACCTGCAGCTGCAATCATTGCTGCATTGTCTGTGCATAAAGATAACGGTGGGATAATTAGCTCTATATCTTCTTTTCGTGCAAACTCTTCTTCTAGACGTGCACGAAGCCCTTTATTAGCAGCTACTCCACCAGCAAGAAGCAATTGCTTTACATTATACGCTTCTGCTGCACGAGATGCTTTCGTTACAAGTACATCAATTACACTCTCTTGAAAGCTTGCTGCTAAATCTTCCGGTGCAATTTCTATACCACGTTGTTTTGCGTTATGCACAGTGTTGATAACTGCTGATTTCAATCCACTAAAGCTGAAATCATACGAATCGGGTTCTAGCCATGCACGAGGCAAATCAATTGTTGGCTTCCCTTCATGCGCAAGGCGATCAATATGAGGACCACCTGGATACGGCATAGATAGCGTACGAGCTACTTTATCATATGCTTCTCCTGCTGCATCATCTCGTGTTTCACCAATCACTTCAAATGAACCATGTTCTTTCATATAAACAAGTTCTGTATGTCCACCAGATACAACAAGTGATAGTAGTGGGAATTGAACTTCTTTTACTAAACGATTCGCATAAATATGGCCAGCAATATGATGAACACCAACTAGAGGAATATCATGTGCAAAGGCTACCGCCTTCGCTGCATTTACTCCTATTAAAAGTGCTCCTACTAAACCGGGTCCCTCTGTTACAGCAATTGCATCAATATCCTCGAAAGTTATATTCGCTTCTTTTAAAGCTTCTTCTAACACAACTGTAATTTCTTCTACATGGTGACGGGATGCAATCTCTGGTACAACCCCGCCAAAACGCTTATGACTTTCAATTTGTGATGCAACGACGTTCGCAATGATTTCCGTTCCATTTTTAACAACTGCTACTGCTGTTTCATCGCAGCTTGTTTCAATACCAAGTATAATCGTATTTTTTTCCATTATATATTCACCCACATTACAAGACCATCTTCCTGATTGTCTGCATAGTATCGTTTACGAATTCCACCATTTTGAAATCCGTATTTTTTGTATAACTGCTTTGCTACTTCATTTGATACGCGTACTTCAAGCGTCATTGTTTTTACCCCTAGTTCTTTCGCTACGGAAATAACTTCTTTCAATAGGGCATCTCCTAACTTTTGACCTCGGTATTCTGGCAAAATAGCTATATTTGTGATATGTGATTCATCAATAATTATCCACAATCCACAATACCCGATTACAAGGCCATCTTTTTCTAGCACAACATAATGTGCATGTTCATTCATCGTTAATTCACGTTGAAAGGCATCTGCAGTCCAAGGAGTCGAAAAAGATGCTTCTTCAATAGCTACAATTTGAGCGATATCATCGAGTTCCATCTTTCTAAATATCATATCCATCTTCTGCAAGCTCCTACTTGTTTTGACTTTCTAACCACTTTGTTTCAGCTTCAGCTAAACGAAGGTAACTAGGAACAAATGAATGTACATCTTGTTCCTCTTTTTGTAACCCTAAGAAAGCTAACTCACTTGGTCTTGGGTTATTTTTAGTGAAAGGAGCAAATACAGCTTGATTGCCTAAATGTTCTATAATTGTTTCTTTATGCAATTTAACATCGTTACCGATAAATAAAACAGGCTGTCCTTTATCTTTTAACATTTGCAACCAGTCTACAATAAGAATAATTCGATCTTCTTCTATTGAAGTTAACTGCTCTCCTTCATATGTATATAATCCAGTATAAATTTGTCCACGTCTTCCATCAAATAAAGGACAAATTAACCCACTAAAGTTAGCACCGTTTGCAGCTACTACTTCTAAACTTGATACACCTACGATTGGTATTTGAAGTGACCAAGCTAATGTTTTTGCCGCTGTCACACCTATGCGAACTCCTGTATATGATCCAGGTCCAGCAGCCACAACGATTTTAGTTAATTCTTTCGGTTTTACACCACATTCTTTTAATAGTTGCTCTACAGCTGGCATAAGGCGTACAGAATGGTTTTTTGTTAAATTTGTAATGATCTCCCCAATTACGTTTTCTTCCTCAATAAGGGATACACCCATTACGTAATTTGAAGTATCAATTGCTAGTACTTTCATCTTGTAATAGCTCCTCACATAATCTAATATAACGGTCTCCAACTGGCTCGAGTACAATTTTCCTTGTGTCATCTCCAGCATGGAATAAACTAATTTGTAACTTTTCATTCGGTAAATATGCTTCTATCAAATGAGCCCATTCTACTACCGTAATTCCTTCACCATAGAAGTACTCATCAAAACCTAAGTCTTCTTCACTTTCCGCTAAACGATACACGTCCATATGATATAACGGCAATCTTCCTTTATATTCTTTAATAATGTTAAAGGTAGGACTATTTACAACTCTTTTCACGCCAAGACCTTTTGCTAGCCCTTTTGTAAAAGTCGTTTTACCAGCTCCAAGATCTCCTTCTAAAATAATTACATCTTGTGCCCGGGCAAGTTCACCTAGTTTTTCTGATAATCTTTGTGTTTCCTCAGAAGATTTTGTTGTTACTTCATATTTACTCACAGACTTCACCTACTTTACTCACAATGTTCTCTGCTCTTTATTATACAGGTTTTGAATATATAAAAAAGTCCTTAGGAGTTGTCCTAAGGATAGTTTGACTGTCTTTATTAGTTTTTTGTTAAAACAAATAAAAAAATACGAAACAACTTGTTTCGTTCTTTTCTTTATATAAAATGGCGGTCCCGACCGGGGTCGAACCGGCGATCTCCTGCGTGACAGGCAGGCATGTTAACCACTACACCACGGGACCATTGGTTGCGGGGACAGGATTTGAACCTGCGACCTTCGGGTTATGAGCCCGACGAGCTACCGTGCTGCTCCACCCCGCGATGATATAAATAGCTTGGCGACGTCCTACTCTCACAGGGACAAGGTCCCAACTACCATCGGCGCTAGAGAGCTTAACTTCCGTGTTCGGTATGGGAACGGGTGTGACCTCTCTGCCATCATCACCAAACTATGAAGGCATATTCCTTCAAAACTAGATAACATTTGCTACATATTATATGGTTAAGTCCTCGATCTATTAGTATTCGTCAGCTCCACATGTCACCATGCTTCCACCTCGAACCTATCAACCTGATCATCTTTCAGGGATCTTACTAGCTTACGCTATGGGAAATCTCATCTTGAGGGGGGCTTCATGCTTAGATGCTTTCAGCACTTATCCCTTCCGCACATAGCTACCCAGCTATGCCCTTGGCAGAACAACTGGTACACCAGCGGTGCGTCCATCCCGGTCCTCTCGTACTAAGGACAGCTCCTCTCAAATTTCCTACGCCCACGACGGATAGGGACCGAACTGTCTCACGACGTTCTGAACCCAGCTCGCGTACCGCTTTAATGGGCGAACAGCCCAACCCTTGGGACCGACTACAGCCCCAGGATGCGATGAGCCGACATCGAGGTGCCAAACCTCCCCGTCGATGTGGACTCTTGGGGGAGATAAGCCTGTTATCCCCGGGGTAGCTTTTATCCGTTGAGCGATGGCCCTTCCATGCGGAACCACCGGATCACTAAGCCCGACTTTCGTCCCTGCTCGACTTGTAGGTCTCGCAGTCAAGCTCCCTTATGCCTTTGCACTCTACGAATGATTTCCAACCATTCTGAGGGAACCTTTGGGCGCCTCCGTTACACTTTAGGAGGCGACCGCCCCAGTCAAACTGCCCACCTGACACTGTCTCCCGGGTCGATAAGACCCGTAGGTTAGAATTTCAATACAGTCAGGGCGGTATCCCACCAGCGCCTCCACCGAAGCTAGCGCTCCGGTTTCAATGGCTCCCGCCTATCCTGTACAAACTGTACCAAAATTCAATATCAGGCTACAGTAAAGCTCCACGGGGTCTTTCCGTCCTGTCGCGGGTAACCTGCATCTTCACAGGTACTATAATTTCACCGAGTCTCTGGTTGAGACAGTGCCCAAATCGTTACACCTTTCGTGCGGGTCGGAACTTACCCGACAAGGAATTTCGCTACCTTAGGACCGTTATAGTTACGGCCGCCGTTTACTGGGGCTTCAGTTCAGAGCTTCGCTTACGCTAACCCCTCTCCTTAACCTTCCAGCACCGGGCAGGTGTCAGCCCCTATACTTCGCCTTACGGCTTCGCAGAGACCTGTGTTTTTGCTAAACAGTCGCTTGGGCCTATTCACTGCGGCTTTCCGTTAAGAAAGCACCCCTTCTCCCGAAGTTACGGGGTCATTTTGCCGAGTTCCTTAACCAGAGTTCTCTCGCACACCTTAGGATTCTCTCCTCGCCTACCTGTGTCGGTTTG
>NZ_JBBOVC010000001.1:90000-237500 GCF_038006385.1 Bacillus sp. FSL L8-0099 | reverse complement strand
AATTCTTCTTTACCATACATTTCATAATATCGATAATTCAGTTCGATATTGTGACTCTTCAATAGATAACGTCCACCAGTTGTACGTAATCTATTATTAAACATCGCTTTATGTAAGAATGGCATCCCGAAGTATCGTAGGGATACTTCTTCCACTAGCTGCTGAATTTCTTTCTCATCCATTCTCATTCCTCCTAAACAAAAAAATATTTTTACACTTTTCTCCCTTCCTATACATATATTAAATAGTACATATACCCATCCTCATTCAAGAAGCGTGGTTTCTAAAAATACGACATTAATAGAAATCCACTCATTAACCTCTCGTCAATAGTACCTTAACTACAAAGGTAATTTTTTGAGAGTAGGATTATACAAGGAGGGATTCCTATGCCTACATGGCTAAAAAAACAAATGCAACGTGCATATTTTGAAAAAAACCGGTATCAAATTAAATTGCTAAATGAATGCTGGTTTTATTATAGCAAAATACATCAAAGCTCATAATCCATTACACTTTCTACTCCATAAAAAAAGAGCAGTTTTATCTGCTCTCTTTTCTTACTATTCAATCGGTAACATAGATAATGCAACACGACCTTTTTTTGTATCAATATCATCTACCCATACTTTTACGATTTGCCCTACAGATACAACATCTAATGGATGCTTTACAAACTGTTTGCTTAATTTAGAAATATGCACTAAACCATCTTGTTTTACACCAATGTCAACAAAAGCACCAAAATCAACAACGTTACGAACTGTCCCTTCCAGTTCCATACCACGCTGTAAATCTTCTAATTTCAAAATCCCTTTTTTCAGAAGTGGTTTTGGCAATTCATCCCTCATGTCTCGCTCTGGACTAATTAAGGCATCAATAATATCAACCAATGTCGGCTCACCGATCTCCGTCTCTTGAGATAATTTAGAAACATCCACTCCCTCTAAACTCTCCTGCAAGTTCGGTTTCCCTACATCGTTCTTCGATAACCCTAGACTCTTTAGTAGCAATTCGACATTTTTATATTGTTCTGGATGAATCCCTGTACGATCTAACGGATTCGCGCCTTCTAATATACGTAAAAAACCAATACACTGTTCATATGTTTTCGCGCCTAAACGAGGGATTTTCTTTAATTCAGTACGCTTCGTAAATTTCCCATCTTCCTCACGCTTAGCTACAATATTTTTCGCAACTGTTTTTGATAACCCCGAAACATATTGTAACAACGCAACTGAAGCTGTATTTACATTCACACCAACTTGGTTAACCGCTGTCTCTACCACAAATGTTAACGATTCATTTAATCTCTTTTGAGTTACATCATGTTGATATTGCCCCACCCCTACCGATTTGGGGTCAATTTTCACGAGCTCAGCCAGTGGATCTTGCAGGCGTCTTCCAATTGAAACCGCGCTTCTTTCTTCAACTTGGAAATCAGGGAATTCCTCACGAGCTAAATCGGAAGCCGAATACACACTTGCCCCTGCTTCATTTACAATAATATAAAAAACATCCTGTTTCACACTTTGTAATACATCTACTATAAACTCTTCCGTTTCTCTAGAAGCTGTGCCGTTCCCAATTGCAATCATTTCAACTTGATATTTATCTATAATAGAAAGAACTTTCGTTTTTGCATCATCATATTTACGAACAGGTGGATGCGGATAAATAACATCGATATATAGAACTTTCCCCGTATCATCTACTACAGCTAATTTACAACCAGTTCTATATGCAGGGTCTACGGCTAGCACAACCTTCCCTTTCATTGGAGGTTGTAATAATAAATTACGTAAGTTCTCAGAGAAAATATGTATCGCTTGTTCTTCAGCTGTTTCTGTTAATTCTTTTCGAATTTCTCTTTCGATCGAAGATTGAATTAATCGTTTATAACCATCCTCAATCGCTAATTGTACATAATGCGCACTTTTTGAATCGTTATCACGGATTACTTTCTTATATAAGAAAGTTATTATCTCATCTACTGGTGGAACAACAGAAACTCTCAATATATCTTCTTTCTCACCACGATTCATCGCTAATACACGATGCGGTACTACTTTCTGCAACGGTTCTTCATAACTGTAATACATTTCATATATATTCTTTTCATCTTTTTCTTCGTCTTTTACAACCGAAGACATAACACCTTTTCTAAAAGTAACATTCCGAATCCAACTACGATACGCAGCTTCATCTGAAACGATTTCTGCAATAATGTCTTGCGCACCTTGCAACGCCTCTTCTGCAGATTCCACTTCTTTTTCTGCATTAACAAATTCCATAGCCTTTTTAGCCGGATCTTCTTTTTTATATAACAATAACCATTCAGCTAGCGGTTCTAATCCTTTTTCTTTTGCAATCTTCGCTTTCGTTCTTCTTTTCTCTTTATAAGGACGATATAAATCTTCTACTTCCTGTAGTTTCGTTGCGGTAACAATATGACGGCGCAACTCTTCGGTTAGCTTACCCTTTTCACCAATAAGACGAAGAACCTCTTCTTTCCTATCTTCAAGCTGCATCATATATTGCCATCTCTCTAAGATTGCACGAATTTGCACCTCATCTAAAGAGCCTGTCCATTCTTTTCGGTAACGAGCAATAAATGGAACTGTGTTACCTTCTTCTGTTAATTGAATAACATGACGAACTTGCTTTTCAGTAAAGCCTAATTCTTTCACTAACATTTTCATTAACGCTTGTCGATTATCTACCATTTCCATATACAACCGTAACCTCCTCTATAATAAAAAAAAGTTGCCCTTCAAAGAGAGCAACTTAAACTGCCGATTTAAAAATCTATTAGTCCTAAACTAATTTGTAACGCTTCATCTACACGAATCATCATCACTTCATCCAAATGAGTGATTTTGTCCGTTAAGCGTTGCTTATCGATTGTTCGAATCTGCTCAAGTAAAATAACAGAATCTCTCTCAAATCCATACTTTTTCGCATCAATTTCCACATGAGTGGGTAATTTCGCTTTTTGAATCTGTGCAGTAATAGCCGCTACAATCACCGTTGGACTAAAACGATTTCCGATGTCATTTTGAATGACAAGAACCGGACGAACGCCTCCTTGCTCAGAACCAACAACTGGGGAAAGGTCTGCAAAATACACGTCGCCGCGTTTTACAATCAAAATATTACCCCCCGCTAACTAAGCGTTCTACCGTATGAGCTGCTTCATACTCTGCTAAGAAAGCTTCAGATGCAATACCAAGATTAATTTTTCCCATTTCAATGTACCCACGTCGCATTGATTCATGTTGGTAGCGTTTCTTCGTCTTATGTTGACGCAATAACAGTTGTGTTGCCTGGCAAATTAGTTCATGGCGATTCTTATTCTCTTGTTTTCCAATTCCGTCCAATTCCGTTACCATTTGCTTTGGCAACCGAACCACGATTTCAGTAGTTACACTTGATTCGGACACAAAAATACACCTCCACCGTCAACTACACACCCAAATATATATATGACACCTATTGTAATAATACCATTGTATGGAGCCTGTTGCAAAGACTTCCTTATTCCTTGCTTATGTTTTCCAATTCACAGGAAAAACATTCATCTTCTATTATTTTTCATCTTATTTTAAACAAGGAACAAAAGAATTCCTATGCAAAACTTATATTAAAAGTGATTATAAGTAAAAGCTTCTCATCAAAAAAGAGCATATTTTCCATCAATAAAAAGCTCAATTAAATGACAAGAAGCAAATTAGATGATCTTCTATATATTATTCAAATAATTGATGATTTCTACAACTTTACCATGTCGTATAAATATTCTCGGCACACGGAAACTAATCGTTGCAATAATTTCATAATTAATAGTCCCGGAATATTCAGCAACCTCTGTAGCGCTAATATATTCATCACCTTGTCGTCCAATGAGTGTAACTTTCGTACCAAGCGGGACTTCACAAGGAAGATGAATCATGAATTGATCCATTGTTACTCTCCCTACAATCGGTACTCTTTTACCATCCACAAGCACTTCAAATCCTTGTAATCTTCTAAGCCAGCCATCTGCATATCCAATCGCAACAGTTGCAATCCATTCTTCAGTTTTTGTTCGGTAAGTGACGTTATAACTAATTCCATCCCCTTTAATCACCTGTTTAATATGAGCAACTTTCGTATGCAATGATAACGCCGGTTCTAATTTAAATGGTAAAAAAGGACGTATTTCTACAGATGGGGATAATCCATACATCGCAATACCAATTCGTACTGCATTAAATGTAATTCCTTGAAAACGTAAAGTTGCAGCACTATTAGCTGTATGGACAAATTTAGGATCCACTCCGAATTCCTTCAACCAACTTAACTGCTGCAAGAACGTGTTATATTGCTTATCAAAATACGAAGTCTCAACCTCATCTGCTGTTGCAAAATGCGTATATACTCCTTCTAACTCTAAAAATGGTGCACCTTCTAAACTCTTTAAGAATTCTTTTAATTCTTTGCGTTCGCGTATTCCAATTCTCCCCATACCACTATCAAAATTAATATGGAATTTCATTATAGATGAACCATCCCATAGTTTGATGGCTTCTTCCACCCATTCTTTTTGAAAAACAGTTAATGCTACATCATTTTCAGCAGCTACATTTATATCTCGAGGCGGGGAAGGACCTAGCACTAAAATTGGTACGGTAATACCAGCCCTTCTAAGAACTAAGGCTTCATCTAAAAAAGCAACTGCTAATCTTGTTGCACCTGCTTCTAATGCCGTTTTAGCCACCGGTACATAATCGTGCCCATATGCATTCGCTTTAACTACAGCAAAAATCTCAACATTACTCGGAATGAACTCTTTAATATGCGTAATATTGTTATAAATCGCATCTAAATCCACTTCCACCCAAGTATCACGGTAAAATGACGCTTCTTCCATAAATACACTTCCTTATACACGATATGCGAAGCTTATTCTTTTATATGCTTCTTTTATGAAATCCACCTTCAAACTAAGAAAAGACGTGGTGCACATATATCACCACGTCTAAGAAGTTTACTTCACCTGCTTCGCTGTAACTGAACGAGCTACCATTAACAACTCATTCGGCTCTAAACCTTTAGACACGAGCATATATTCTACTCCGTTATGTGACCACGTTACAGATTCTTTCGTCAATGCACCAATCGTAAACCCAAGATCAACCGGCTCTCCACTTACACTTACCGCTGACGAAGCCTCTGCAACTTTTGCCTTTTCTTGTATTAAGGTAAAGGATTTCTTATTTCCAGTGTATGTGAGTATCGTACGCTTGCCACTGTCTGTCTTCAACTCTTTTTCGTCTTTCAGAGTCATGCCTTGCGGCGTATCACGCGGATACAAAATAGCAAATGGTTTGTCTTCTTTCGCTGTTGTTTGAACATCTACTTGCGCTCTAGACATATTTTGTTTCGTATCAAATGCACCTTTATCAAATTTCGCATCGAATTTCACTTTAGAGAAATCTACTTTCACAAGAACATTTTGATCATTATCCATTAATTTCACCGAAACTGGTGTTAAATCGCTTTTCTTCAATGTAATCTCTTGTTTCGGTAACATATTTTGATGTTGATAGTTTGTTTTTGTTTTGAAAATATAATATTTATCTGTTTTCTCGAAAGTAAGGTTTTTCTTATCCTGCAAAATATCTCTTACAAGTGATTCATATAAATAGGCCTGGCTACTATTTTGCGGCCAATCACTTTGAAAACGGAAACTCTTATTAAGCGCTGGCGTTAATACAAATACCCCTTCTTCATTTCTTAAAATAATTTGGCTCTGATCTTTTTTTGCATTCTGTAAATTCACACGATAAAAAGAAGGTTCTTTATGCCAAATTTCCACTTTATACTCCTGAGGCTCATTCCCTGTTTTAATAGTTAATTTCGCTTCAGCTTGATAACTTTTCATCCCTTTCACTTTCGCTTCTAAATCTCTCACAACATCATCTTGTTTCTTTTCCATACAGCCCGCCAACACAAAAACGGTCAATAAACCGACAAGAACTAAAAACAGACGCCTTTTCATCACTTCAGCCCCTTTGCCCCTATAAATGAATGGAAGGTGTACCTTCCTTATCGCTACCTCAAATATATGAGACAAGGATATGAAATATGCAGACTAGCGTGACGAGCTTTCTAAAACAACTTGTGCAACAGCAAATTCCTTACTATGACTAATTGATAAATGAACAATATGCTCTGTATTTGCAATAAGAAGCGGCTTCCCTCTATCATCATTTTTCACTTCAATATCTAAAAAACTCACTTCTTTCCCGATACCAGTGCCTACCGCTTTTGAATACGCCTCTTTCGCTGCAAATCTTCCCGCTACAAACTCTGTAAGGCGACTCCCTTTCAGTTCCATAGCAACATTACGTTCACTTTCAGTTAAAATACGTTCCATAAATTTAAGCTTTCCATCTAGCATTTTTTCAATTCGATTCAATTCAATAATATCTATTCCAATCCCTACAATCATTTCGAAATCCCCTTCTTCTATTTAGCTTTCTTCTTTCATATTGTAAGAATAACAGAGAATCATTCTGATGCAAAAGGAGTGATACTACCAGCATGCTAATACGACCCACTCGCATTTCCTTAAATCCAATCATCCTCTCTTTACTTCTTATTCAACTATTCATGATGATGTTAGGCGACTTCTTTCTCTTTCCAATGGCAGCTAACAATGAATATATCACTAAAGGAGAATGGTGGCGTGTCATAACTTCTCTGCTCGTACACGTGGACTTACAACATTTTCTTTCTAATAGTATTTGCTTATTTATTCTTGGCTCTTCTATCGAAAAACAACTCGGACACATTTCTTTTATCATTCTATTTTTTCTTCCCGGTATTTCCGGAAATATCGCTTCTTATATTATTATGCCTCCTGAATACATTCATACGGGAGCATCTGGTGGGATTTTCGGGTTACTAGGCGCCCAACTATTTTTATTGTACAATCGATACCGCCCTTCACACTCAAAAGAAATTGCTATTTTCTCAATCATGATACTTATATTACTATTATTTACTTTCTTTAATCCTTTCGCCAATCCTATAAGCCATTTAGCAGGATTAATAACCGGTGGTATTTTAACTCCTTTTTTAACAAAAAAATTCGATGGTGCTGAGCTTATTTAATGTAAAAGCTCGCACCATCGATAATTTCCACATCTATTTGTTTACTTAAGTCTCTCATGAGTTGAAATAAAGACTCATCCTTCTGCTTCGCCTCAATCATACAATCAATTTGCCCAACACTTCCCTTAATCCTTCTTAAAAAAGATAAGAATGCATCAACATCAATAAAATCAGCGTGTGCCCTCGGGTCTTTCTCATCTCTAGGACTGGAGATATGCATTTTAACTGGTAACAAAGATGTTTCCCACGTATGAACAACACGCGCCCAATCTTCATGCCAATCTTCTCGTTCATTGTTCATCGTATGATGATGCAAATCAAACACGACCGGAATGTCTAATTTTTCTCCTAAATACAATGTTTCCGCTAGCGTGAAGGTTGTATCATCATTTTCTAACATGATCATTTCTTGAATACCCCTTGGAACGTTAGACCAATTTTCTATAAAGCGTTCTAATGCGAGCTCTTTATCTTTATAACCTCCTCCAACATGTAATACACATCGTTGCTTATGTTCAATCCCCATACCTTTTAACATTTTTTTGTGCATCTGCAAAGTTTTTACTGACTGTTTAAAAATACTTTCCTCCGGTGAATTTAGTACAACAAAATGATCCGGATGGAAATCAATTCGCATATTCATACGAATTGCGTATTCACCTAGCACTTTTAAACTTTCTTTTAATGGACGAATATAGTTCCACTCTAACAATTCCTCATGATTCGCTAAAGGAATAAGCTTAGAACTAAGTCGAAAGAAAGATATATCATGCCCCTTATTATGCTTTAATAACCGCAAGCAATTTTCCAAATTCAAATTAGCGATTCTTTCAAGTTTACGAATCGCAGCCTCTCGATCATCAATCCGTTGAAACTGTGCATATGTCATCGTTTGAGATGGAGATGCGTTCTTCAAATGCACACTCATCGCAACATACCCAAGCCTTACAAGCATATCGTACCTCTTTTCTACATGAGTTATTATGTAGTATGTACAATTTTAGAAATAAAAAAAGAGAATGCCAACAAAGGGCATTCTCTTTTTTTATTAAGCTTGTGGACGGCTATGATGTTTTCTTTCGCCGCGTCCATTTGAAGAAGATCCAGGGCGACCTTGACCTTCACCTCTACGACCACGGTTACCATCACGGCCACCATCACGATTGCGATCACGATTACGACCATCGCCACTGCGTCCATCACGGTTACGGTCACGGTTACGACCATCGCCACTGCGTCCATCACGACTACGATTACGGTTACCATCACGGTATCCGCCTCCGTTACCACCGCGTTTTTTAGAACCGCCACCTCTTGAAACAACTGGTGGTTCTGATGTTAAAGCGATTGGTGTTGTATCTGGCTCTTTTGTCATCATTTTTAAAGCAGCAGCTACTACTGTTACAGAGTCGTTCTCTTCTAACATTTCTTCTGCAATACGCTTGTAGTATGATAAGTTATCATTTTCAATTGTGCTTTGAAGTTTTTCAGCGATTAAACGTTGTTGACCTTCTAGTGCCTCGTCAAGTGTCGGTGCTTCCATACGGTCAACCTTACGTTTTGTTGTACGCTCGATATTTTTTAATTGTCCTGATTCACGTGGTGTTACAAATAACATTGCAATACCTTTTTTACCTGCACGGCCAGTACGACCGATACGGTGAACGTATGATTCTGGATCTTGTGGGATATCGAAGTTGTATACGTGTGTTACGCCTGAAATATCAAGACCACGCGCAGCAACATCTGTTGCAACAAGAACTTCAATAGCACCTTCTTTAAATTTACGTAATACAGACATACGTTTCGCTTGTGTTAAGTCACCATGAATACCTTCTGCTGCATAACCACGTAAGTTTAATGCTTCTGATAATTCATCAACACGACGCTTTGTACGACCGAATACGATCGCAAGCTCTGGAGATTGAATATCTAGTAAGCGCGTTAATACGTCAAACTTTTTCTTTTCTTGCACTTCTAAATAGAACTGCTGAATGTTTGGCATTGTTACTTCTTTTGCTTTTACTTTAATGTGTTGAGGCTCAGTCATGAAACGCTCAGCAATACGACGGATTGGATCTGGCATTGTCGCTGAGAATAATAATGTTTGATGTGTTTCTGGCACATCTGTTAAAATTGCTTCAATATCTTCAATGAAGCCCATGTTTAACATTTCATCCGCTTCATCAAGAACAACAGTCTCAACGTTTTGTAGGCGAAGTGTTTTACGGTTAATATGATCTAAAATACGACCCGGCGTACCAACAATAATGTGTGGGTGTTTTTTTAGAGCACGAATTTGGCGGTTAATATCTTGACCACCATAAATTGGTAAAATACGAACGCGTTTATGTTTACCAATTTTGTATAGCTCTTCTCCAACTTGAATTGCTAATTCACGCGTTGGCGCGATAACAATACCTTGAACTGCTTCTTTACGAGTATCTACTTTATCTAATAGCGGTAATCCAAATGCTGCTGTTTTCCCTGTACCTGTCTGCGCTTGCCCAATAATATCTTTACCTTGCAATGCATGTGGGATTGTTTCAGCTTGAATCGGCGTAGCCTCTTCAAAGCCCATACTTTCAACAGATTGCAATAAAGATTCACTTAATCCTAATTCTCGAAATGTTGTCAATGTTACTTCTCCTTTTCTATCCTATACTTATCATTTAAAAAAAGGCATTTTCCGAATTGGCGGAAAAGCCCTTTTCCTGAATGCTCACGTATATAAACGGGCGTATTTCTACACGAAAATACTTCTAAACGTTATTACACTTTATCAATTATAAGTTTTGTATGTGCAAAAAGCAAACCCAACTGTTACCTTATTTTCATATTCAGGACTTTTTTTCTTCACTTTTATTTTTTAACATCCTCTGTAAGCGCTTATTATAAGTTTCTTCTATTTTCGTGACTATCATCCCTATTTATATTCACCAATTATTTCAACATCGTAATAAATTCTTCTAATTTCATACCACGAGATGCTTTAACTAATACAACATCGTTATTACCAACTACCGCCTGTAAATCTTTTACAAGCTCTTCTTTATTATGATAGGCCTTTACACGTTCACCAGGGAAATTAATTTCCGCTCCCTCAGCAATTTGAGCCCCTAATCTACCATATGTGAATACATATGAGATTTTTGCTGGGTCAATTAATTTACCTACTTCATAATGAAATTGAACCTCTTGGTCTCCAAGCTCTAACATATCACCAAGCACAACGATTTTTTGAGAAAAACCATCTAAACCATTCATTAAATGGAATGCTGCTTCCATAGCTGTCGGACTTGCATTGTAAGCATCATTGATAATTGTTAACCCACTATCCTTTTTTACAATTTCCATGCGCATACCTGTCATTTGAAGTGTTACTAAACCTTGTTTCATTTCTTCCCATGTCACACCAAAATGTTTCGCAATCGCCATAGAAGCAAGTGTATTATACACATTATGTTTCCCTAACACTGGTATATAGAATGAAATGTTTTCTTCTCTATTCATTTTAAAATGTGTGCCAGTTGCCTGTAATGTTACAGTCGTTGGATAGTAATCGTTTGCTCTCGCATCACCAAATGTTACTGTTTCCGTCGCTAAATTCATTTCAGGAACACGATTTGTTAATAATTGCTCATCTCCGTTATATACGAACACTCCGCCTTCTTGTAATCCTGCCACAATTTCTAATTTCGCTTCTGCAATTGCCTCACGAGAGCCTAAATCCATTAAATGCGCCTCACCAATGTTCGTAATGATAGCTGCATTAGGACGAGCTAACTTAGATAAGAATTCAATTTCTCCTCGGCTTGACATACCCATTTCTAATACAGCAACTTCCGTATTTTCTTCTAGGTTTAAAATAGTAAGAGGTAAACCAATATGGTTATTGAAATTACCTTCTGTTTTTTGAACTTTGAATTTAGTCGCAAGAAGGCTTGTTACAATATCTTTCGTAGATGTTTTACCGTTACTACCTGTCACACCAATAACTTTAACATCCAATTGATCGCGATAGTTTTTCGCTAACATTTGTAATGCCAATAGTGTGTCTTCTACAAAAATAACTGGAAGATCCTCAGGCGGATTTGCTACATCTTTCATCCATAATGTAGCAACAGCTCCATTTTCAACAGCTTTATCTACAAAAGCATGTCCATCGAAACGTTCACCTTGAATCGGAACATATAAATTTCCTTTTTCGATTTTTCTCGTATCAATAGACACTCCCTGTATAGTAATTCCCTCATACTGCTCTGCTAATCCCGTACCATTTATCATCTGTTCTACTTGTTTTAACGTTCGATTAATCATGAAAACACTCCTTACATAGAGGAAGCACTATTCCTTCGAATAGTGCTTCCTCCTTTTTTGTTATATTGTATATTTAATTTTTTGTTTTTCTTCGTGACGTTCAATCGCTAAACGAATTAGCTCTTCGATTAATTCTGGATATGGTAATCCAGTATGTTGCCATAATAGAGGGAACATACTAAACGGCGTAAATCCTGGCATTGTGTTTACTTCGTTAATATATACTTCTCCGTCTTTCGTTAAGAAGAAATCAGCTCGTGTTAAGCCTGCACCATCTAAAGATTGGAATGCAACAATTGCATCTCGCTTAATTACATTAGACTCTTCTTCTGTCATTTCAGCTGGAATAATTAACGCTGTATCACCATCGATGTACTTCGACTTATAATCATAAAAGTCCTTTTTCGGTACGATTTCACCTACAACTGAACATTTCGGTTCGTCGTTACCTAGTACACCAACTTCTACTTCACGACCTACGATATTTTCTTCTACAATAATTTTGCGGTCGAATTGGAATGCCTCTTCGAATGCACTCTCAAGTTCTTCACGATTTTTACATTTATTAATACCAACACTTGAACCAAGGTTTGCTGGTTTTACGAAGCAAGGATACCCTAACTTCTCTTCTACTTTGTCATAAGCTTCTTCGCGATTTTTTTCCCATGCACTACGAATGAAAGATGCATATTTCGCTTGTTTCAAACCAGCTTCTGCAAAGATATTTTTCATAACAACTTTATCCATACCGGCAGATGATGCTAGAACACCATTTCCTACATAAGGAATGTTCATTAATTCTAATAACCCTTGAACCGTTCCATCTTCACCATTTGGTCCATGTAGTAATGGAAAAATAACGTCGATAGCATCTTCCTCAGAAGTTGCAGATGGAATAATTTCCGTGCTTAATGATAACGGAGAAATCGAATTTTCTGCACCGCTCATTTTTAAAGCTTCAACATCCGTTACTTCACCTTCAATACGCTCACCGCGTACCCATTGACCTTGCTCTGTAATATAAATCGGATGAATCTCGAATTTATCTTGATTTAACGCTTTAATAGCAGCAAGAGCCGTCTGTAACGAAACTTGATGCTCAGCTGATTTTCCACCATATAATAAACCTAATTTAATTTTCGTCAATTAAATCACCCTAACCAATTGTTTTCATTTTTCTATTTTAGCACTTTTTATAAAAATAGGTAGTTCCTATTTGAAATAAAATGTAACTTCCACAAATAATTAAATGACACCACTTATTGGATTTCTACACTTTTCTATTTCATTTTCTTCACAACTACACAAAATGAAATGGCAACCTAATCTAGTTATGTACCTAAAATATGTAGAAATCCCCTTTTTGTGTATGTCACCTATTTTATTAAGAAGATTGTTTGGTTAGTGTGTCCTTTTGCCTTTGTTCCACGAGGCGATCTAAAGAAACGTATACAATACCTGCAACTAAACATCCTACACCTAAAATTGTAAATAAGAAATGTCCGAGTAATCTATCTAATAAAAAACCTCCAAGAAGTGGACCAAATGCACTTCCCGTAATCCATTGCAAACTCGCTGCTCCCATATAAGTTCCTCTCAAATGCTCAGGGGCCAAATTCGCTACAAACGTCATCTGTACAGGCGACATAATCATCTCGCCTAACGTATATATGGCATACACGAACATTAACGTCACTAAAATAATTGTAGCATTTGTATTAAATTCTCCAAACCACTTCGGTAGCCACCCTATAAAAAACAAACCAACTCCAAACAAACACGCCCCGTATAACATCGTCTTTCCGACAGGTTTATCTGTCGCCCATTTTGAGATTTGAAACTGGAACAACACAACTAATAGTCCATTTAGCGCCATTAAATACGGGTATGGATTGTTAACTCCAAAAATATCCTTCATTTCATTATCAAAGTGAAGTGGTAACATGCCTTCTGTTTGAGAAAATCCCATAGAAATAATGATACCTGCTAACAAATAAATCATTAACGCCTTATCTCTCATTAAAACTTTCCAAACTGCACCTGATTCCTTCTCTGCATTCTCTTCTTTTTTATCTGCTGCTTTTGGCATTGTCTCCTGGATAAGAATTAGTACAAGTAATGCATAAAATAGCATCGTAGAAGAGGCAATAATAAACACAAGATTCTTTGACAACATCACTACTGATGCACCCATTATTGGACCGATTGCAGCACCTATATTGTGTCCCATTCGCAATAAACCATATGCTTCGGTTCTTTTTTCTGGCGCGGTCACATCTGCAACCATCGCTGATGCAGCTGGATGAAATAAAGAATTACTTAATCCTAAAAAAACAGATAAAATTGCATATGAAATAAACCCTTCTATAAATAAAAAGCCGAGCATTAATAATGCATTACTTGCCATTGAAAATATCATAATCGGCTTTCTTCCATATATATCAGCAATTCTTCCACCTATAAGCGATCCAAAGCTTGCAGCAATTGGAGAAAGCGCCATAATAACTCCAACCTGTAATAAAGAATCTACCTTATCTTTTAAATATAATGCGAAAAAAGGCATTAACATCATCATCGCAATTCCATTCAATGTCTCACCGATAAATCGAATCCATACGTTACGATCCATTTCCCTTAGCTCACGCCATGTATTTTTCATATTTTCACCCCTTTAGTTGACCAACAATTATCTTATAATAGATTCAGAAAAATGTAAATTTTCAAACAAAAAATCCATTCTAACAGAATTAGAATGGATTTTTCCACTTATAAATTCGCTACATCATCTTCTTTTTTACTATTATTTAAAACACTATGTTTTCGACTATATAAGAAGTAAACCGCTATACCTATAACCATCCATACTCCAAAACTAATCCACGCTGTCCCTGATAATTGAAGCATTAAGTATAAACAGAAAATTACTGTTAACGCTGGTAAAAATGGTACGAGTGGCGCCTTAAATGCTCTTGGTAAATCCGGATGAGTCTTTCTCATCACAATAACCGCAACAGCTACGAGTGCAAAGGCTGACAATGTCCCCATGTTTACAAGGTGTGCCAATACATTTAAATCTATTAATCCTGAAATCAATGCTGCAATAATACCCGTTGTCCATGTATTTAAAAACGGTGTTTTAAATTTCGGGTGAACCTTAGCCAGACGCTTCGGCAATAATCCATCACGGCTCATCGCATATGAAACACGAACTTGCCCATACATCATCACTAGCATTACAGTTGTAATCCCTGTGATTGCCCCTACTGAAATTACCCCCGCTAAACCATCTTGTCCAATAAATTGAAGTGCAAAAGCAACTGGATCTGATATATTCAGCTGTCCGTATGGAACAATTCCTGTCAGAATAAGTGAAACAACGATATAAAGAACTGTACATATTAATAACGATGCAATAATGCCGATTGGTAAATCACGTTGTGGACGTTTCACTTCTTCCGCAGCTGTTGAAACTGCATCGAATCCTATAAATGCGAAGAATACTGTAGCAGCCCCAGCCATTACACCATCTAAACCAAATGGCATAAAAGGCGTCCAGTTTTCAGGCTTCACATAATTAAAACCAGCAAAGATAAAAATAAGAACAACTGCTATTTTAATAAATACCATAATATTATTTACACGTGCACTCTCTCGAACACCCCTAGATAAAAGAGCTGTCATCACTAAAATAATTAAGACTGCAGGCAAATCAATTATTCCACCTTTTCCTGTGCCTGGGGCCGAAGAAAGAATGGTCGGAATATGAATCCCAAATCCCTTTAGTAAAGACTGAAAATAAGCGGACCATCCATTTGCTACAGCAGATGTAGCAAGTAAATATTCAAGCATTAAATCCCAACCAATTAAAAACGCGAATACTTCTCCCATCGTCGCGTACGTATACGTATATACGCTACCCGAGACAGGAACTGAAGAAGCAAATTCAGCATAACAAAATGCAGCAAAGGCACAAGCTAATGCGGCTATCGCGAATGATAAGATAATAGCTGGTCCAGAATGTTTCGCTGCCACTACGCCTGTAAGAACGAAAATACCAGTTCCAACAATCGCTCCGATTCCAAGCATAGTTAAATCCAGTGCGCCCAATGTTCTCGCTAACGTTTTTTGCTTACTTTCTTGCATTAACTTTGCAATAGGCTTCTTTTGAAAAATTTGCTTCATCGTCCACTCCTCCAAGTTTTAAATTTTCTGAAAATTTTTAATTCGCTTTTTCATTTTACCCATAACACTTTTTCTCGTCAATACTTTTGTCGAAATAAGTAGAAATCTTTCGGAATATACAATATCCTTATTATTCTTTCTGAGAATCTTTCTATCACCTTATTTTGGTGTCATTATACATATTAAAGAGGCGTGCTCCTTTATTGAGCACGCCTCTTTTTGCTTACTTCACAGTATATGAACCATCTTCAATCCAGCTATACATATACTTTTCATCTTCCGTTTCATGTGCTTGTTTTACAATACGAAGCGGACGGAATGTATCTATCATAACGGCTAATTCAAGCGTTTCTTTCTTTCCGATACTTGCCTCTGTTTTCCCAGGATGCGGCCCATGAGGAATTCCGCTCGGATGAAGTGTAATAGACCCTTCTTCCACACCTTTTCGGCTCATAAAGTTTCCTTCTACATAGTACAGTACTTCATCACTATTCACGTTACTATGATAATACGGTGCCGGGATAGATTCTGGATGATAATCGTATAAACGCGGTACGAAAGAGCAAATGACGAAATTATGCCCTTCGAATGTTTGATGTACTGGTGGCGGCTGATGAATACGACCTGTAATTGGTTCAAAATCCTCCACATTAAAGACCCACGGATATAAATAACCATCCCACCCAACAACATCTAGCGGATGATGCCCTAAAACATACTTATGCATATATCCTCTCGACTTTGTCATTACGACAAACTCACCTTTCTCATCATATGTCTCTAATTTTTCCGGGCCACGAATATCTCTCTCACAAAACGGGCTATGTTCTAACAATTGCCCATATTCATTGCGATAGCGACGTGGTGTTGTAATTTGGCTATTCGCCTCTACAACAAGAAACTTAGTCTCTCCTTCATCTGGAATAACACGATAAATCGTTCCAATTGGGATCGTTACATAATCACCCTTTCTATAGTGAATCGTTCCGAACATTGTTTCGATTTTTCCTGTTCCATAATGAACAAATAACATTTCATCGCCATCGCCATTACGATAGAAATAGTCCATTTTTTCTGTCGGAGTCACTACTCCAATTAATAAATCCTCATTCCCAAGCATAAAATTTCTTCCGCTTACTGCATCGCCCGTTTTTTTATTTTCTTTCGTGCGAAAATGACGATGTGCAAGAGCTACATCTTCTTCATACTGCAACTGACAAGAATGAGATACTGCCGCATGACCTACTTCCGTTGGCATATAATGATGGTACAAAATAGACTGCGTACCAGAAAAACCTTTCGTTCCCATTACCTGTTCACGATAAAGCGCTCCATCTTTTTTACGAAATTGTACATGTCGTTTATGAGGTAGCTCCCCCATGTGACGATAAAACATGTCCATCACCTGCTTTCATGTCTTTTTTGACCGTATTACGTAACGTACCTAAACCAGTAATCGACAGCTCTACAACATCTCCATCTTGTAGCCACTCTTCTGTACCAAGTTCTAAAATACATCCTGTTCCTACTGTTCCAGAACCGATCACATCTCCCGGATATAAGGTCACGTCTTGTGAAGCACGTTCAATCATTTCAGCAAACGTATAGTAAATATCTTGGAAATTTCCCTTTGATAATAGTTTCCCATTCACGTGAGCAGTCATCTCTAAATCATATCGATTACCATTACGATAAATGTCTAATTCCTCTTTCGTAACGAGATACGCTCCTAATGAAGTTGCAAAGTCTTTTCCTTTTGCTGGTCCAAGCCCTACCTTCATTTCTGTTGCTTGTAAGTCCCTTGCACTCCAGTCGTTCATAATACAATAACCAAAAATATATTCCTCTGCTTGCTCACGAGAAATATTTCTTCCTTCTTTTCCGATTACACAAGCAATCTCTAATTCATAATCAAGCTTTTTAGACTTCTTCGGACCAATTACAAAATCATCTGGACCAATAACAGCACGATGGTTAGTAAAATAAAAAACCGGGACATCATACCATTCAGGTACAACATCTAGTCCTCTTCGTCCGCGAGCTGTTTTTACATGCTGTTCAAATGCATAAAAATCTCGAATGCTACCCGGATTAGGAATAACAGCTGTCAATTGTACTTCTTCTAAGGAATATATACCCTTGTTTGGATTCTTACTATTACGCAGCAACTCTACATACTCATCCGCTTTCTCTAAAAAGGCGAGCATAGAGGAAGGGACTTTTCCGTCACTAGCAAGATTCATATCGATTACTTTGTCACCTTCAAGCCACCCAGCTCGCATTTCTTTCGAAGGGAGACGAAATGTAACAAATTTCATCATAATTCCTCCCTATGAAAATGAAATTTCCACCAGCAAAAGAATTCTTGCTGGTGGATACAAATCTTATAAATTTCCGCGACGCTCTTGTTCTCTTTCAATTGATTCGAATAATGCTTTAAAGTTCCCTTCACCAAATCCACGAGAACCTTTACGTTGAATGATTTCAATAAATAAAGTTGGACGGTCTACAATTGGTTTCGTAAAGATTTGCAGTAAATAGCCCTCATCATCACGGTCTACTAAAATCTTTAATTCTTTTAACTTATCAATTTCCTCATCGATTTTTCCAACTCGCGCAGTTAACTCATCGTAGTACGTATCTGGTGTATCTAAAAACTCCACACCATTTGCACGAAGCGCTTCAACTGTTTTAACAATATCACTCGTTAATAAGGCAAGATGTTGTACACCTGCTCCATTATAGAATTCAAGATATTCTTGAATTTGCGATTTTCTCTTTCCATCTGCTGGTTCGTTAATAGGGAACTTAATACGACTTCCATTCGTCATAACTTTTGACATTAATGCCGAATACTCTGTACTAATATCATCATCGTCGAAATGGATCATTTGTTTAAAGCCCATAACATTCTCGTAATAACTAACCCACTCTTCCATTTTCTCAACGTTACCAACTACATGATCTACAGCAATTAAACCAGATTCTTCAAATGGAATATTAAACTCAACCTTTTGGAATCCTGGCATAAATGTTCCTTTATAATTTTTACGCTCTACAAGCGTGTGAATTGTATCACCATACGTACCAATAACTGCCTTTTTCAATGTACCGTCCTCATCTGTTAACTCCTCAGGTGGAGCAATTGCGACGGCACCACGTTTCACCGCTTCCGAGTAAGCCTTATCAACGTCATCGACAAGTAATGCAACGTCTTTTACACCATCACCATGAGTTTTTACAAACTCTGCGATACGATTATCGCTACCTAGGGCCCCGGACACAACAAAACGCATATTTTTTTGCACAAGAACATAAGATACCTTTTCACGGTTTCCTGTTTCTAATCCAGAGTAAGCCACAATTTTGAATCCGAACGCTCTCGCAAGGTAATAACTCGATTGTTTTGCATTCCCTACGTAAAACTCCAAATGATCTACATCACGTACCGGAAAAAAGTCCTCCATTTGTGCAGCTAGCGTATCCATAGATTTTTGTTTCATAATATCTTCATCCCCCTGTAAATAGATTAAATGGTCCATACTTAAAACCAACCGAAAACGCTTCCAACATCAATTTATAGAAATTAGTTAGCAGGCTAACAATTTCTGACCTTTAAAATTTTCTATCTTTTCTGTCAAATTCCTCTTTTTTTCTTACATATAAAATTCGACTTTTTTCTCTTTAAAGTAAGGGGAAAATATTCATACTTGAAGGTATATATGAGGGGAAAACAAAAAAGACTCCAACATATTAACTACTTACTAATACGTTAGAGTCTTTATTTTTTTTGAATGATTGTATTTATATTTCTCATACTAATATATTTGCAAGGAATAGAATAAACGATGTTAATATTACTGCTCCGCCTAATGATCCTAATAAATCTGTTTTTGTTACTTGTAACACTTGTTCACTGTTCATATTCCTCATTCTCCTTTCATTTTGTACAATTTAAAACTTTTATTATACTAATACGCTTGATAGAAATACGATTAATGCTGTTAATACTACCGCTCCACTTGCTGATCCTACGAAGTCACCTTTTGTTACTTGTAATACTTGCTCTTTCATATCTTTCATTCTCCCTTCATTTATCTTTTGTTACAAAACTTCTATTATACTAGTACGCTTGATAGAAATACGATTAATGCCGTTAACACTACTGCTCCACTTGCTGATCCTACGAAGTCACCTTTTGTTACTTGTAATACTTGCTCTTTCATATCTTTCATTCTCCCTTCATTTATCTTTTGTTACAAAACTTCTATTATACTAATACGCTTGATAGAAATACGATTAATGCTGTTAATACTACCGCTCCACTTGCTGATCCTACGAAGTCACCTTTTGTTACTTGTAATACTTGCTCTTTCATATCTTTCATTCTCCCTTCATTTATCTTTTGTTACAGAACTTCTATTATACTAATACGCTTGATAGAAATACGATTAATGCTGTTAATACTACCGCTCCACTTGCTGATCCTACGAAGTCACCTTTTGTTACTTGTAATACTTGCTCTTTCATATCATTTATCCTCCCTTTGAATAAGTTTTCTATATGTAATTTCTAAGAAATGTTTTTTTCATAGTTTTTATGTTATCGTTACATTGAATTTGATAACGTAACGTTTGTAACATTAATGTAACATAACTATTATTACGTTGCAATATGATTACGTAAATTTTATTACATTTTTTTTACGTTTTTTTATAAACACCCTTAAAAACCCTATTTCAATGCATTTCCCACTACATTCACGTTTGTAACATTCGTGTAACATTACAGTCATAAACCTAAATATAACTATATTCCTCTCTACTTTTGTTACAAATCAAGGTGAATCTTTAATAAGTAAGGTTGAATCTACTAGGTTTTCACTGGATGGTACACTATAGGACAAAATACTATCTTTCCAAGATAAGTTTATATGTTTCCTCTATATAACTATGTATAATAAAAACAAAGAGGTGGTCATTTTGAAATTAATCGCATTAGATATGGATGGTACACTACTATCATCTAATCTTGAAATCTCCAAAGAGAACTTACAAGCAATCCAAACTGCACAAGAAGCTGGACATATTGTAATGATTTGTTCTGGCCGCGCAAAAGAGGATGCTTTAAAACTATTGGAAGAATACCAATTATCTCTTCCAGTTGGAGCAAGCAATGGGGCAATTGTTTACGTGGATGGAAAAGTAATTAACTCGCGTTGTTTACAAAACGATAAAGTGTACAAACTTGCAAAATTACTAGAAGCTGAAGGTTTTCCATATAAGCTATATACAAATAAAGGGGTTTACTCTCCTTCTACATGGCAAGATCAAGTGATGCAGGCATTCGAAGAAAACAAGCATGCGCTAGATGTTACATTAGAAGAACTCGAAAGAATTACAGAAAAACAAAAGAAATCAAACCTAATTACTGATTTCCAAAAAATCGAAGATGTTGTAAACAATCAAGAACTCGAAATATCTAAATTCTTCATTTTAACGTTCAATGCAGGTCATCGCGCCCAGTTATTAAGTATGTTACAAGAAGACACTGCTATTATGGTTACAGCATCTGCTCCTACTAATTTAGAAATTATGGATAAGAATGGCCATAAAGGAAATGGGCTACAGCAGATGGCAGCTCATTTTAATATACCAATTGAAGATACAATTGCTATTGGTGATAATTTTAATGATGTACCAATGTTAGAAGTTGCTGGTTTATCTGTTGCAATGGGAAATGCTGAAGAAGATGTAAAAAAATTATGTGACGTTGTAACATTAACAAACAATGAACATGGTGTTGCCCATGCAATCGAGCAATTTGTTTTAAAACAAACTTTATCTAGTAAATAAAAAAAAGACCCTTTCAACTTCTGAAAGGGTCCTTCTCTTTTATACATGATGACAAGCAACAAAATGATCTTCACCAACATTACGAAACTCTGGTACCGTTTGTGTACAAACATCTGTCGCAAACGGGCAGCGTGTATGAAAACGACAACCTGAAGGTGGATTTGCTGGACTGGGAATATCCCCCTCTAGTATAATTCGCTCCCGCTTCACTGTTGGATCTGGTATTGGCACAGCTGATAACAATGCTTTTGTATACGGATGAAGTGGATTCGTAAATAACTCATCACGCGGTGCCGTTTCTACAATCGTTCCTAAATACATAATTCCTATTTTTGTACATAAATGTTCCACAACACTTAAATCATGTGAAATGAATAAATAAGATAATCCCTTTTTCTCCTGTAACTCACTAAATAAATTAATGATTTGTGCTTGAATAGATACATCTAGTGCTGCCACAGGTTCGTCAGCTACAATGAATTCTGGATTTAATACCATAGCTCTTGCGATAACGATACGCTGACGTTGCCCACCAGAAAACTCATGAGGATACCGGTCAATATGATACGGAGCTAAACCACATAACTCCAATACTTCTATCACCTTTGCACGAACATTTTCTTTCGTCGCTAGTCCGTGAGCCAACATCGGCTCACCAAGTGCTTCTCCAATTCTCATTCTTGGGTTTAATGAACTAAATGGATCTTGAAAAACAAGCTGCATATTAGGGCGATGTTTTCTCAATTCCTCCTTGGATAAGGAATAAACATCGTGCCCTTTAAACTTTACTTCTCCCTCCGTTTTTTGGACGAGACGTAAAATTGTTTTTCCTATCGTTGTTTTTCCACTTCCTGATTCTCCAACTAGGCCAAACACTTCACCTTTATTAATAGTAAAACTTACTCCATCAACTGCCTTTACATGTCCAATCGTTCTACTAAATATGCCGCCCTTAATTGGAAAATACGTCTTTAAGTTTTTCACTTCTAATAATGGTTCACTCATTGTTCCGCACGCTCCTCATATAACCAGCAAGCTACTTTATGGTTCTCATCGTGCACATTCAAATTTGGTGCCTCTTCTTTACATATTTCCATACAATGCTCACAACGACCACTAAAATAGCAAAATTCACCTAAGCCAACTAAATTCGGAACTTGCCCTGGAATAGAATATAGTTTATCTATTCGTTTTCCCATTACCGGTTTTGATTTCAACAAACCTTTCGTATACGGATGTTTCGGATTTTGGAATATCTCTAGTACTGGAGCTTCCTCAATAACTTTTCCGCCATACATAACGACAACGTAATCAGCCATTTCTGCTACAACGCCTAAATCATGTGTAATTAATAAAATCGATGTTTTAAATTCCTCTTTTATCTGTCTTAGTAAGTCTAATATTTGAGCTTGAATCGTAACATCAAGAGCAGTTGTCGGTTCATCTGCAATTAATAACTTAGGATTACAACTAAGCGCAACAGCAATCATAATGCGTTGTAACATGCCTCCACTTAGTTCATGTGGATACGAATGGACAATTTCATCCGCACGAGCTATACCAACTTTACGAATTAATTCGATTGCCTTTTTATACGCCTCATTTTTACTAAGTAATTCATGCTCTCTTAACGTTTCTACAATTTGTTCTCCTACAGTGAAGACGGGATTCAGCGATGTCATCGGCTCTTGGAATATCATCGCAATATCATTTCCTCGTAAACTACGAAGCTCTTTCTCTTTCATACCTAAAAGACTTTTTCCTTCATATAAAATGTCTCCACCTACTACACTTCCTGATTCAGCAATAAGTCCCATAATCGATAGCGCCGTTACACTCTTTCCGCAACCCGATTCACCTACAACACAAACTGTTTCACCTTCTCGAACTGCAAAGCTAACATGATTAACAGCCTTTACCGTTCCTTCTTCTGTCTGAAAATGTGTTTGCAAATCTTTCAGCTCTACTACCGCTTTACTCATATTCCCTCACCTACCGTCTCATCTTTGGGTCTAACGCATCACGAAGTGCATCACCAAGTAAATTAATTGATACAACTGTTATAAAAATTGCAAAACCGGGCGGAATCCATAACCACGGACGCTTTTGGAAATCGATTAATGAGTTAGCTGCACTAATCATATTTCCCCATGATGGTGTAGGCGGGACGACTCCGAGACCTAAGTAGCTTAGTGCGGATTCCCCTAAAATAGAGCCTGCAACACCTAATGTGGATACAACAATTAAGATCGGTAAAACATTAGGGATTAAATGATATATAATTTTCCGGTAATCTTTTATTCCTAACACATCAGCAGCTTGCATAAATGCTTGCTCCCTGAGTGATAAAATTTGACCTCTTACAAGACGTGCAAGTCCTGGCCAACCTACTAAACTTAAAATAATCATAATGACATAAAGACGATAATCAGATGGTACTTTCCATTCTGATAAAATAGCTCCCATTATAATAAGCAACGGCAATCCCGGCATCGACATTAAAATATCTGCAAGACGCATAATAATATTGTCGACAATCCCGCGATAAAAACCTGCAATAGCTCCTAATAAAGCTCCAAGTATAACCGATAAGACCATTGAAGCTAATCCAATTGTTAATGAAATGCGTCCTGCTTGCATAAGTCTCGTTAAAATATCTCTTCCCAATTGATCTGTACCGAGCCAATGTGAAAAACTAGGTGGTTTGTTAATTAAAGCGACTTGTATTTTCCCTGATGCATATGGCGAAAAGAGCGGACCGACAAAACAAAATAAAAACATAAACATTAGTGCATAAAACCCCACGAGTGCCATCTTATTTCTCTTTATTTTTTTAAGAGCCTGTCGCCATGGTGATGATTCATTTCTTCTCTTTTTTTCTTTTTTCTCTGTAATTGCTGTAACAGTTTCCATCTAATCCCCCCTTACTTCAACCGAATACGTGGATCAACAACTGCATATACGATATCAGCGAAAAAGTTTGAAACAATTGTTAAACAAGAAAGAAACATCGTAAATGCCATTAATACTGTATAATCACGAAAATTTAGTGCTTCTAATTGAATATTACCAATCCCTGGCCAGTTAAAAATTTGTTCAATAATAATTGCTCCCGAAAATAAACCTGGTAATTCAAATGCTAATAACGTAATCGCCGGTAATATTGCATTTTTTAACGCATGCTTATAAATAACAGTCTTCTCCTTTAAACCTTTCGCCCGTGCTGTTCGTATGTAATCTTGCCTTACAACCTCTAACATGCTTGTTCTAAAGTAACGAGTTAATGAACCCACACCAAGAAGAGTCAAAATAAATACTGGTAAAACCATATGCTTGGCAACTTCTATTACGTAAGCTAATCCAGTCGAATTACTCCCGACATCAATCATTCCGCCTATCGGTAATAACTTAAAGTCCACCGCGAACACCTTAATTAAAAACAAACCGATAAAGAATGAAGGAAATGACATTGCTGCAAAGACACCAATTGTTACAAGTTTATCGAATAAAGAATGTTGCTTCATCGCTGAGAATACGCCGATAATAAGTGCAATTAGCCAAATAAAAAACAATGCAATAACAGCTACACTGAAAGAATTCCAAATAAATTTATTTAATAATGACGTTACAGGTTCCTGATATTGAAGCGAAAAACCAAAATCCCCTTGCAATGCATTACCTAACCAATGAAAATAACGCTCAACAATTGGCTTATTTAATCCATATAATTCCCTAAGTTCAGCTGCCCTTTCAGGTGTAATCTTTGGATTTGAATCAATATAGTCTCCTGGAAGAAGCGCAAACAGGAAGAAAATAATAATTGATGTTCCGAACAGTGTAGGAATCATTTGTAATAACCTACGAACGATATATGTTTTCACCCTTTTTCTCTCCAATCTTATGCCTAAAATAGAAGAACATTTTTTCAAAGCGGTACATTACTAACCGAATGAAAAAATGTCTTCTATTTATACATCCTTATCGTTATTTTTCAAATGATAAAACAGGTAAGTTTGCGCTAATACTATTGTATTTTTCAGAGTCAACTCCTTTTATATTCCCGTTATAACCAGTAATTGTTCTACGGTAGTTTAATAGAATTACTGGTGGGTCATCACTTAACTCTTTATACAATTCTTTATAAATAGGTTTACGTTTTTCAATATCAACTGTCTCAATACCTTTTTTAATTAACTCATCTACTTTCGCATTTTTATAACCAAGACTCTTATCATTGACACCAGACAAATATTCACCAGCTGTTTCACTCGGATCACTTGTAATCGGTGTCGAAACAGAAGCTAAATCATAGTCACCTTTATTTACCTTCGAAAGCATAGTATTAAAGTCCATAAATTCCGGATTAAATTCTACACCTATTTCTTTATAATTCTCTTTTGCAATTGGAATTAATAAATCACTATCTTTAGCCGAACTTGGGCCGAAATAAGAAAGCTTTAATTTTTGACCATCTTTTTCACGAACTCCATCCGAACCAACTTTCCATCCTGCTTCATCTAATAATTTTTTCGCTTTTTCTTTGTTGTATTCATATTTATTAACTCCTTCTTCTGTATAAGCCCAAGAAGTTGGATGAATTGGTACATTAGCTACCGTACCGTATCCTTTCAATGCTGTATCAACATATTTTTTACGATCTAATCCGTAAATAAGTGCTTGGCGAACCTTTTTATCCTTTAAGTACGGCTTATTATTATTCATATAAATATAACTAAATGACGCTGCTGTTTCGATTTGGATATTCGCAAATTCTAAACCCTTAGCCTGTTCAAGAATTTCATCACCAGTACCTAGGCCAGTGTAGTCAACCTCACCTGTTTGGAATAATTGAAGCTTCGTATCGCCAGAAGTAATTTTATAAATGAAGTTTGGAATTTTGGGTTTGCCCGCATAATAATTTTCATTTGCTACAAATCGAACTTCTTGCCCCGGGATATACTTTTCAAATTTATATGGACCCGCAGCTATCGGTTTTCCATATAACTCTTTTAAGTAATCTAAACTTGTATTTTGTTTGTAATCTTTTCCATAATAAGCTTTTGATAATACTGTACCGCCTAAAACAAATATAGCTTGTGAATTAACTTTTTCAGTGGTAATTTTAATTGTTTGTGGATCAACAACTTGAATACCTTCAATAGAAGTTGCCTTTCCTTCTTTATATTCTTTACCACCTTTAACCGCATATTGAGAGATATCTATTTCACCTTCATATGCCTTATCATGTAAAAGCGTCAATGTGAACGCTACATCATCTGCTGTTAATGGCGATCCATCGCTAAATTTTAAGTCTTTACGTAAATGGAATGTATATGTTAACTGATCAGAAGAAACGTCCCACTTCTCCGCTAATTCCGGAATTGGTTTCCCTTGTTTATCCGTTGATACAAGAGATGCAAAAATCACTGAAGTCACGTTTCCATCCCAACCATTTTGTTGGAAATATGGTAAAAATACGCCGCCAGGTTTACTAATACCAACTACTAGCGTATCTTTTCTATTCTTCGCTTTATCTGGTACTTTCGTTTTATCTGTCGCAGCGATCTTTTCAATTTTTATATTTTTTAAATCTTGTTGTTTAACCGATTCTGTAGAAGCCGTATCTTCCTGTCCCCCACAAGCAGATAGCACAAGCGAACTACTCATTAATACCGAAAATACACCAGCCCATTTTTTCGTCTTTTTCTTCATTGTCCCCACCCTAACTTTTTTTTAATAATTACACCTTATGAACTGCTTGCCCTATGTATGCCTCCCACAGCAACATTTATAGCCAATCGGAAAAGTCGGTTTTAATTGTAAAAAAATAGATGTTTTTGAGGGGTAACAATCTTATTCCGACTTTTCCGGTAGACTTTATAGTTAATAGCTTATAACTTTCAATATATTTTGTCAATTCTTTCTAAATAAATATTTTTATGGTTTTTTTCAAAAATATTGTTCATTTAATTTAGGAAACTACATATCGTTGTAGTTATCTTCACTCAACCCCTACTATAGCTTTTTTTATAAGTCCCTTTTCGTTTTCAATATGTATCGTTTCTAATGTTTTTTAGTTTATGCATCCACATTTTATATTAAAAAACATAAAAACTACTTCTATTCCTTCAGCATGAAACATAGAATACTAATAATCAATTACCAAAAAGGGGGCGAAAACATGGACAACCTATTCCAATATGTCCTGCACTACGTATTATTAACAATTATGATAGTCGGGGCGCTATTACTATTCCCTTTCTTCCCAAAATTCGTCCTCTTTTTAGCTTTTTTTATTATGCTCGGGATCGCTATTATCATTTCAACAAAAGAAGATACCACACAAAAAGAAAGCAGAGTTCAGCGCGTAAAGCTGTGACTCTGCTTTCTTTTTTATTTTCAATCTCAGATTTCCATCATACATACTTATGTCTCGGGAAATAATTAGCCTTTACTTTCGTAATTAATCCTATCGAAAATCTACTAATAACATATATATTTTGCCTCACCATTGCATATGTTTCACAACCTATGCAAGATGCGTAACAAAGATTTACCCAAGTTACTGTTTCACGTGAAACACACTTTTTCATTTATCTCTTACAGTAAAATATAGTTATAAAAAAAAGAAAGCTAATCCCTTCAGCAAAACTGAAAGGAATTAGCTTTCTACTCTTTACCCCACAATATTATCTAACTCATTATATAACTCCGCTCGTAACAACTCTTTTTTCGTTTTTTCTTCATACAATTGTTCAAGCATTTCAACATCAGCTACATGTTCCATTTTACATTCAAGTGCATATATATCTTCTTCTACACGCATTAACTCGGTTTCAATCCCCTCAATATTCCTAGCTTCTTTCTTTTTTACAGGGACTGTTTCAATACTTTTTCTCCCTTGAGGTTTCTGCTTTATTACTTGCTTCTCAATCCTTTCCTCCCACTTTTGACGAGCCCATGCATAGTTCCCTGCAAACTCAAATAATTTGCGTTCATCAATCCAATACGTCTTTTCAAATAACTTATTTAAAAAATAACGATCATGTGAAACAGCTAAAATCGTTCCATTATATTGCTCAAGAGCTTCCTCTAAAACTTCCCTTGATTCAATATCAAGATGGTTTGTCGGCTCATCTAAAATTAAAAAATTGATGTCTTGATACATAAGTTGCGCCAGTCTTAGCCTCATTTTTTCTCCACCGCTCAGTTGCGTTACATTCTTAAACACAGCTGGACCATAAAATAAAAACTTAGCTAATATATGTCTTGCTTCTCCCTCTGTTACAGCTACATACTCTCTGAAAGCTTCCAATACATTACTCTTCATATTTCCGTACGCATGCTGCGATAAATAACCAATTTTGACACTACTACCCATCCGAATTTCACCAGCATCTGGCTCTATTTCTTCTAATAGTAATTTTAGTAGCGTAGTCTTCCCTGTGCCATTACGACCAACGATAGCCGCACGCTCCTGAAAACGAACATGTAAATTCGCTTGTTCAAATAAAGGTTTGTCAGAAAAACCTTTACTCACTTCTTTCATTACAACAACATCTTTCCCGCTTCTCTCTTGCCCTTCAAACTGAAGTCCCATCTGTTTTCGTTCTAAAATCGGTCTCTTTAACTTCTCCATACGTTCTAACGCACGTTCCATATTTCTCGCTCTCTTATGGAGTCCTTCATTCGGCGGATTCGCTTGATTTGCCCATTCACGTAGACGCTTAATTGCTTCTTTCATTTTCTTTATTTTCTTTTGCTGTTCTTGATAAGCCTGAAACTCATGAAGCAACCTTTCTTCCTTCTCCTCAACAAACTGAGAATAATTCGTATGATACACGTGAATTTCTCCATCTTCTAAATCAAAAACTTTCGTTACAACTTCATCAAGGAAATAGCGATCATGTGAAATAACCATAACTGTTCCGGTGTATTCTTTTAAAAATTGCTCTAACCATTCGACTGCAAATAAATCCAAATGATTTGTCGGTTCATCTAATAGAAGTAAATCTGGTTTCTGCAATAGCATATACGCAAGGCTTACCTTCGTCTGTTCTCCTCCGCTTAATTCTAGAAATGATCGGAGGAATAGTTCCGTCACTTGTAGACCATTTGCTACCTTCATAATATTTGCCTCTATTTCATAACCACCAAGAAACGTAAATTTTTCTTGAATTATACCGTACCTCTCCATCAGTTTTTGCAAAGCAGACGCTTCCCGTTCCTCCGTCATATTTTTTTCTAAAACACGCATTTCTTTTTCTAATTCCTTTTCTACTTTAAAGGCGGAACCCAATACATCGTATACAGTCATGCCCTCATCAAACTTTGGAATTTGTGCGACATGACCAATACGTGTACCTTTCTTCATATGAACGGCTCCTGCATCCACATTCTCCATTCCTGTTAGAAGACCAAAGATTGTTGTCTTCCCACTACCGTTACGGCCAACTAAACCAACACGTTCACCATTCTTTATTTCAAGCGATATATTTTCAAATATGATGTTTCCACCAAAAGATTTCGTTACATTATTTACACTACAAATTGTCATTTTCCGTACTCCTTTCAATATAAAAAAACCATAGGAAAGAAACATTCCCCATGATTTTCGACATAGAAAAAGGAAGCCAAATAGCTCCCTTTTCACACGTTTATTAAAAATGGGTGAAGAGATTTCTATCGTTCAATAGCTACCTATGCAATTGTTAAAAAAGGGCAGACGTATCCCGTTAACAATTACATCATGAAAAATCGCACGACAAAAATAGATAAAATCTAAAAATTTGGCACGCGCAGCTAAAGAACGTTTCATCTCATTCACCCCTTTCGTACGGAATTTAATACTTACTTCTTTATTATACTTCCCTATTTTATGTTTGAATAGTCATTTTTCTGAAAATAATGAAGATAGACTAAACATTTCAATAAGTGACATCAAATCTTACAAAACTGTTATGTTCACGTAATGGAAAGCGATAGTACGAAAAGATGCCTCCCTATACAATAAAGATGTAAACAAGAGAGACAAACAAAAGGAGGAAACAATCATGATGAAAGAAATCGTAAAAGCAATCTTTGAGGTATTAGTGAACGGACAAGCAGTTGTAAAAGAACTAAATGAACTATAAAAAGGAGTGAAGAAATATGATGAACATGGTGAAAATGATTTTACACGCTTTAGTCGATGCAAAGGCAGTTAGCCAAGAATTAAACCAACAATAAAAAGGGGTATATGAATATGAAGAAAGCCATTATTATAATCACAAGTACAGCAATCGCCTTATACACAATAAAAAATAGAAAAACGAAACATAGTGAAAATACTCTATATTATCCATACACATTATTAAAGAAAAAATAAAAGACAAGATACCCTATCGTAATGAGGATATCTTGTCTTTTATTTTTCCCTATTCACTTTAAAGGATTTCCTTCTCCTTTCCCCGAATGTATTAAGCGGGATTTTTACACATATTTTAAAGGGGTATATACAAATGGATACACAACAACTATATTTTTTAAACGATATCGGTAAACAAAAACCAGAAAGCATTCGGAACAGAAGCGCTGCATGTCCATTTTGCGATAGAGAAAATTTAACGGATATTTTAGAAACTGAGGGCTCAATTATTTGGTTGAAAAATAAATTCCCTACATTAAAAGATACATTTCAAACCGTGTTAATCGAAACGGATAATTGTGAAGATCATATCGCAACATATACAGAAGAGCATATGCGAAAACTAATTCATTTCTCTATTCAACATTGGTTAAAGTTACAGGAAAACGAAGACTTTTCATCTGTAATTTTATACAAAAATCATGGTCCATTTTCAGGCGGAAGTTTGCATCATGCACACATGCAAATTATCGGAATGAAACATGTAGACTATCTCGAGAATATTGAAGAGGAAAATTTCCAAGGGATAATTGTTCAAAAAAATGAACGTATTGAACTCAATATTTCAGAGCGTCCTATTATCGGTTTTACTGAATTCAATATAATCATTGATGATATTGCATGTATAGATGAAATGGCAAATTACATTCAGCAAACTGTACGTTACATACTGACAGATTTCCATAAAGGGTGTAGCAGTTATAACTTATTCTTCTATCACTTAAACGGAAAAATTATTTGTAAAGTTGTTCCTAGGTTTGTCGTTTCACCGTTGTATGTAGGATATAAAATACCACAAGTTTCTACAAAACTAGAAGAAGTGAACATACAACTAGCGCAGTACTTCACAAGGCAGGAAGACAAAAATATCCATAAAAAAATAGAGTAGGTATCGAAAACCTACTCTTTTAGTACACCTTTATTTCGATAGTATACGTTCTCTAATCCAACGTTATACTTCATATTATTATCCGTCCACTCTGGCCCTAAATTCCCTGGCCATCCCGATGTATTCGCTACATATTTCAATAATGCAAAATCAGTCAAACCTCTTTGCACCCCGCGCTTATATCCCTTCACCAAATGCGGCATTGCAATTTGTGCATTTGTACGTGGGTCTTTCAACTCTTCATCAGTTAAATGATCTGGCGCAAGTCCACCACCACGGTGCAATTGAAACAATCCGAATGAAGTTCCGTTGTCTCCAATACTTCTTGGATTCAATCGACTTTCATGTTCGGCAATTGTAAGAGGTATCCATTCTGGAAGATTTACTTTCTTTGCTTCCTCTATAATAATTTGTTTCATCTGTTTTGCTTCTTCTGAATCAACATAGCTTGTCTCTTTCACTAGCTTATCCATTCCTTCAGACTTTCCTTGGAAATATAAATACACCCCAAGAACGACTAAAAATCCTACAAAGAATTTCTTCACTACCTCTACCTCTTTCTCCGCTGAAATTTGTCCCCTTTCAGCCTTCCCTTTACAATTACCTATGTTCTATCATTCTCTTACTCTTTTATCATAGCAAATAACTATACATATTATCATCATGCTTTAGGCCTATTTTGTGAAAAAACATTTGGTAAATACGTGCAAAAATGTAACTTTCATAGACTATAACTTATTTTTTGTATATAATTGTAAATTGAATTCTAAATATAAACTAGGAGAATAATAATATGAAAAAATGGCTATTACTCTTATTCAGTTTACTACTATTAATCCCTGTCCCTATTTCCGCACAAAAAACCGAAAAGTCGAAAGTCCTTATTTTATACAGTTCAAATGATGATCAAATTACAAGTGATATCCAAATACTTAATACACAAGTAGGACATTTCACTAATGATATAACAATTAAAAATATAAAACAGTTATCTGAAGTAACTGATAAATCTTCGTATACACACGTTATTTACATGGGTGAAAAACAAGAAGAACTTTCTACTGAAGCAAAAGAATTTCTAGAAAGCTTCCCCGGACCACTACTAGTTTTAGGTCAAAACATAGAACAGTTATCTAATCGTTTTTCGTTCATCACACTTAAAAACGAAGATATAAACTCTGATAAAATTGAATATCCAACACGTAAGCTAAAGAATACATTAGAGGAAGAGAGATCAATTAAACAACTTGATACAAATGGAACAATTCTTGCCCATGCCTTAAGAGACAATAATACTTATCCATTAATTGTACAGCAAAACAATTCGTATTACGTTGCAACTTCCAACCTCTTTGATTGGATATCTTATTATATTGGCGAAAGCTTATTTTCTTATTTCCAACAAAAACCTGAAACTAATAAAAAATTAGCCTATTTACGCCTTGAAGATGTTCACCCAGCTGCAGATATAAATCAATTACAGGATATTGCCGAATTATTAAAGAATAAAAAGATTCCTTATATGATAACTGTTATTCCTGTATATACAGATCCAGAGACAGGTAAAACACTACATTTAAAAGATAAACCCAAACTAGTCGATCTTTTACGCTCTATGCAAGATGATGGTGCAGCAATTATTATGCATGGCTATACTCACCAATTTTATGACAGTGAAACTGGTGAAGGGTTTGAATTTTGGGACGTAAAAACTGATCAACCCATTCGTCAACCGAAGCATGAAAAGCCAAAAACAAAAGATAATTTCCCAAATATAGAGGCATATAACCAATATGTAAAAAAAGGTGAAGCATTTGAAGAAAAATATACGACAGATCATATTGAAAAAGGTATCCAAGAACTTGTAGATGCTAAACTATATCCTGTCGCATTTGAAGCACCTCATTACACAATGTCTCAAAAAGGATATGAAATCTTATCAAAGTACTTTTCAACTTATGTAGGTCAACTGCAGTTAAGTGATACAACTTGGAAATCCATGCACTCTCCAGCGTATAGAAGTACACCATCATTTCTACATGGAATGAAATTAATGCCTGAAACAGTTGGATTTATTGAAGAAGATAAACCACGAGCTATTGCCCAAATGAAAGAGCGTGCTTTATCTGTTGCTAAATTATCCGATGGAGTTATTGGTGCATTCTATCATCCTTACTTAGGTGTGAAACCATTAAAAGAAGTATTAAAAGATCTAGAGAGTATTCCAAACATAGAGTGGATTGATTTACAAAAAGAAACGAATGAAGTAAAAATGAAAGATATTCATATTACTACTAATAAAGACGGTATCCACGTTGAAAAACCAACTAGTGCAAGTGACGTAATTGATTATATAAAACAATATGGATTCTTCCTTATACTTGGGTTCGTTATCATTGTCTTTCTATTATTATTAAGACGTGCGAAAAAATTAGAATCCTAATAAAAAACACCAAGCGAGCTGCTTGGTGTTTTTTAGGATTCAATCAATCGATAAAAGCGAACTGTATTCTTATATATTTGTTCTGCAACTTTCTCTACTGGAATTTTTTTTATTACACTAACTTCTTCTAATACATCTTTAATCATACAAGGGTGTGTTATAGTATTCTCTTGAAATTCCCACGGTCCATCCGTCCCATTGTCGCTTCATTTCCTTTAAACCAATGGAAGTGTGCACGTGAAATTTTATATTCTTCAAGTAAATCACATACAATATCGGCATCTTCATAAACTGCGTGTAATACAATGGGCAAATCATATTCACTAGCTAGTTCTATAAATCGTCTCAATATCGCCACGTATGAATCTATAGTAACCCTTTCATCTTCTTTCGTTAAATAATACGGCAAGCCCACTTCACCAATCGCAATGATTTCCTCAGCATGAGCTTCAATTAATTTGAATATGCGCTCACATTCTTCTTTATGAATCGGTTGCTCCGGATGAAATCCTATTGCTGGGTGTATGAAAGGGAATTTCTTTCCTAAAGATAAAGTTTCCTTACATGATTGATAATTCATAGATACCGCAATAAGCCCCTTTACCTCTTTACTATTTTCCAAATCTTTAAGTAATCTACTTTTCTCTTCATCCTTATATTGATCAACATGTATATGGCTATCAATCCACTTCATCTTTATTCCTCCATAAAAAAAACAAGAAAGGAACCCCCTTCTTGTTTTATCATCTATATTATTTAACAATTAAGTTTGTTATGATATCAAATAATCCAATACATACTACGGCAACAGTAAAGTAGCTACAGAAATCTTTAATTGGAAACCTCACTACTTCTTCTTTACGCATCCCATTTTTCTCCCTTCTTACTAAATCCCTAATTATTTTCATCTATTTGTATCTATTATGCAAAAAATATGACAAATTTACTATCGAATTAACTTACGTAAACCTTACAATGTTGTAAGGTTTATAAAAAGAGCCCCATCTACATACAGATGAGGGTTATTAAAAAGTAGTTGTTTTTTCATTCTTCCTTACATTACAAACAGAAAGTAATACATTAGACTTTCTACTTATACTATATTAAATTTACTATCTTTTAACTATCGAATTACATTACAGAAGGCTTACATGTTTGTAAGCCATGCATAATGTAATTCGATAGTTTTCCATATCTATATTTCGTACAATACAGTTAGAAAGTAAGCCAAATAAGAAGAACGCTCACATAACCAAATTACATTGCTAGTAGCTACTCTTCTTATACCTTTCACTCATGCTACTACAATGTACCCCCTTCCCCTTTATATAATAAAAAAAGCCTTAGCCCATATGGACTAAGGCTTTTTTATGAACCTCAAAATACCCCTACCTAGTATTTTGATTTTCGACAAAAAATAGGTAGGGGTATATTTCGCTATCTCATCGCTAAAAGTTTACTCTTCGCATTAATAGGAATATTTACAGCTTCAATTTCTTCAATTGACTCGCCGTAGCGTCCTTTTGCGTACACTTTTAATGCTTCATCTCTCTTTAACATATGCTTAACAGTCTTCTTTATTTTTTGTTCTCTTCCACGTTCGTCAAATGCAATAAATTCATATTCATACCACTCATCACCAACATGCTGACCAATTGTATTCACAACCGTATAGTATTCTTTCGTCTTATAAAGCGGATTATATTTATCAATAACTGGTCCAAGTTTCGTAGGCAGTAACATTACTACTATCACTAGCATCGCTATTATAGTAGTGATCATTTTTTCTTCATAATAAACATTCCTCCTCTGCAGGATATATATACATCCATTTTAAGAAGAAGCAATAAAATCTACTATTGAATCTCATTACATTACACTTACATTTTTGTAAGAATAAAAAAAGGTGAACGATTTTACTCGTTCACCTTTTAGCTCGCTTTAAAGCCCCCACCAAGCACATCACGCACATCATGAATAACAACGAAAGCATCTTCATCTACTCGGCTAATAACTTGCTTTAACTTAACAAGCTCTTGTTTATTAATAACAACATATAAAACTTCTTTATTTTTTCCAGTATATCCGCCGCGTCCTTCTAATACAGTGACACCGCGTGTCATGTTTTTCGTAATAGCCTCACGTATTAAATCTGGTTGATTTGAAATGATTGTAACAGCCGTTTTTGTATCCATTCCTTCTACAATGAAATCAATCACTTTCGCACCGATGAATACTGCAACAAGTGTGTACATCGCTTTTTCTTGTCCTATTATAAATACAGAACCAGCAATTACAACGATATCAATAATAAGTACGCCTTTACCAACGCTCCACCCTAAATATTGATTTGCTAACTGTGCTAAAATTGCCGATCCTCCTGATGTACCTCCAGCTTTGAACATACAGCCTAATCCGATACCTACAAACAAACCAGCAAATAAAGCTGCTAATAGCGTATCACTATTTACATGATACTCAATATGTTCTGTAACATATAAAAACAAGGATGTTTCTACAATCCCTAAAATCGTATAAACCATCGTTTTTTTATCAAAAAACTTATAACCAATAGCTAGTAAAACTGCATTTATAGCAAAGTTCACAATCCCTGGTGACCAATCAAATAAGTAGTACGTAACAACCGTTAAACCAATAATTCCACCTTCCGATAAACGGTTTGGAATTGCAAAGTAATTAATACCAATTGCGAATAATAATGAACCAATTGTAATTAGTGTTATTTCCTTTATACGTTGATTAACCATAATTCATACCCTCCCCCATTTGACATTGTATCACTATCTCCTAGAGGTTTAGAAGTGGTTTTTATTCCGCATTTTACCTCTTAAAGATCGAGATATTATGTTTAAACAAAGGGTTGATTAATTATTCATATTTTCTCTAACTGCACGAACAAATCGCTCCACATTCCCTTTCTGAATATACCTAGCTCTAACCCTTTCATGATTACAAGTAAATTCAAAATATGGACAGAGATCTATGTCATCTATATGCAAATACGGATACTCTTCAAATATTGCAGGGTAGCCCGAAAATTTCCCGTAAAAAAGGAGACGTCTAGTAGTAGCAGCAAAAATCCCATGCCGGTAAGCTACAGTAAAATCATCCTTCTCAAATATCCCTACCACAACAGCTAAAATCTTTTCGTCATCCTCTACATATTTTTTCATACTCGATAAAAGTTCATTCATGCATATTCCTCCAAATTCTATTCATTGTTTTAACACTTGAAAAGAATCCATGGATTATTACAGACCGGTTTAACTCTTTTATAAAGTATGAAACGCGTTTCCTGTCAAAGACATTTCAAAAAATAATCCGTTATGCGATTATACACATAACGGATTAAGACTAAACTGTAGAGCGTTCCACAAGTTCATACGGAATCTCCACCTTTTCTTGTTTATAACTCTCGTTGCTCACTTGCCTATAAAACATTTCAAAAGCGTTTTTGCCTATCTCCTTTAAATTTTGATCAATCGTTGTCAACTGTAACACTTGTGAAATAGGTTGATTATCAAAACCAATAATCGCCAAATCCTCAGGAACTTGAATACCTAACTTTTCAACTTCTGTCATAATCCCAATCGCAACTTCATCTCCTGCTACTATTAACGCTTCTGGGAGGACCTGCATCTCCTTTAACTTATGAGCCGCTCTCACACCATCTTCTAATGTAAAACATTCTGTAAAAATCCACTCTTCATTAACCTCTTCATCTATGGATTGTAATTGATGTTTATAAACATCAAAACGTTTTTGACTACTTGGCCCTAACTTCCTTCCCGTACAATAACCAATTTTTTTATAACCTTTTTCAATAAGATAATTCATTCCTAACTGAAAGGCTGCCGAATGATTTGTATATACACTTGAGATATTTGAAATATCATTATCTTCACAAGCAATTATTGTGCCGTAAGAAACATACGGTTCTATCGTTTCCCAATCATTCGCACGCGAGCAAATAATAAGGCCGTCCAATTGTTTTGTTTTTAGCATATGTAAACTTTTCATTTCTTCTTTTTTATTGTAATTCGTTTGGCAAAGTAACACCCTGTAATTATGAGCTAACGCCACCTCCATCATTCCACCTACCATCGCATCAAAACACGGATGATTAATGTAAGGTAAAATTACACCAACAATATTCGTCTTCCCTTTGGATAAATGAACAGCGTTTGCGTTTTGTGAGTAATTCAACTTCTCAACTATCTCAATAACCGCTTTCCTTTTTTCTTCACTTACATATGGGTGATCATTTAGCACCCTCGAAACGGTCGTAACTGAAACTCCGGCCATCTTTGCGATATCTTTAATATTAGCCATACACTCACCTCTCCTTTTAACTTAATGAATTCCATGAACATATGTCAAATCTTCTCATCATTACACCTTCATTCGTTTTTCTTACAAAAGTGTAATTTTCCTGTAAGCTAATTCGATAGTGACTCTTCCCAATATCTTATACAATTAAGTCAGAAACAGGGCAACAACTATTCGAAAAGGAGCGGATCAATATGATGAACAAAATGAAGAACAACAAATTTACGAATACAATGGGCATGGTATTGTCCGCTCTTATCGATGCAAAATCTGTTGCTTCTACATTAAACAAGTAAGGAGAATATATTATGCAAAATATCACCTTTAACAAATTAGATTTTTTAGGACTAGCTAGCGGCTCTCTTCTTCTTACTGCTTTTATTTACGCTGCTACGCTTATATAAACTTTGTGTCCCCTTTCCCCTTTATATATAGAAAAAGACGACCGTCTATGCCCGGTCGTCTTTTTTACTTTTGTTTTGATTGCAAAGTTTCCTTTAGTTCTTCAAATTTTTCGTTTAATTGATCTGTCATCATTTTCATAGCCGTTTTTCGATCTATTTGTTCTCTGGCATCAATTTGAATCGGATCTCCAAAAACTAATTGCGCTTTTTTCCTTTTATTAATTCTTTTACACTTGATGGACCAATATAAGCTGCCGGCACTAATGGAACGTTAGAACGCAGTGCAATCGTAACAGCCCCCGCTTTTAATGAAACGTCTTCTGTTGATCTCGTTCCACTTGGGAAAATCCCTACTACTTTTCCCTCTTTTAATAAACGCGATGGAATTTTTAATGTGCTCGGCCCTGGATTCGCACGATCTACCGGAAATGCATTTACATTTTTAAAGAACCAGTTTTTGAATTTCCCTTCAAATAATTCTTTTTTGGCCATGTAATGAATTTGGGTTGGATACATCCCAGTTGCTAACATTAAAACGTCCATAAAACTCGTATGTGTACACGCAACAACGTAAGGGCCGCCTTCTGGTAATTTCTCTCTCCCTTGTACTTCTACTTTCCCAGCCATTTTAAATATATATTTCAACGAAAATGTAATTGGTTTATACATTTGTTTCGTTCCTTTCTAAATATCCGAAGTATAATCATTTTCTTACAATGATTATAACACTAAGTTTTAGGAGTTGGTAATAAAAATAAGTATTTATTGTTAAATTTCAATTCTTACAAAAGTGTAATTTTCTTGTAAGCTAATTCGATAGTGACTCTCCCCAATATCTTATACAATTAAGTCAGAAACAGGGCAACCATTTGAAAAGGAGCGGATCGATATGATGAACAAAATGAAGAACAACAAATTTACGAATACAATGGGCATGGTATTGTCCACTCTTATCGATGCAAAATCTGTTGCTTCTACATTAAACAAGTAAGGAGAATATATTATGCAAAATATCACCTTTAACAAATTAGATTTTTTAGGACTAGCTAGCGGCTCTCTTCTTCTTACTGCTTTTATTTACGCTGCTACGCTTATATAAACTTTGTGTCCCCTTTCCCCTTATATATAGAAAAAGACGACCGTCTATGCCCGGTCGTCTTTTTAAATTTTTCTTTCTTTTAACTCTTTTAAAAGCTGTATCAGTTCAGCTTGTTGTTTTACCTTCTTACGACCATTTCGATTAATTGCTGCAAGCTCGCACGCAACTCCGACGGCGAAGAAAAACAATAAACTTTCTAACATGTTAAATCCTCCAATTGCCTATTAAACCGCTTGGCGTAATTGCTCTTCTTGTAAAACTTGCTTATTTATATTTTCTTCTTTTCTCTGACAAACGTTATTGCGAATAAGTGCTGCAATAACAAGTAAAGTTCCTACAATATCAAACATTGTTATTTGATACCCTTGTATCATCATAATAATCAAAGTCGTAACGGGTACAAAATTAATAAATAAAATGCCGTTAATCGATGATAAGATTTTCACACCGTAATTCCAAGCGAGTAGCGCTATGATTCCTGGTAATGTCATCATAAATAACAAATCATACTTCACGATAGAAATCGTTCCCATACTTGGGACTGGAACATACCCAAGCACCGTAATCATTACAGTTATAATTCCTGTGACAGTCGTACCAAATACACACGTCAATGTAGAATAGCGTAATGTTGACCAATCGCTACACGTTTGACCACCCATCGTATAAATAACCCAACCTACAACACCAATAAATATAAACGCTAGTGAAAACATGTTATCTTTCAATGTTAAAAAGAAACTCATATCACCTTTCGTAATAACAAACACAGCTCCTACAAAAGCGATAATCATGCTCGTTATCATATATTTTTTCGGTTTTATATGCTTATATCCCCATAAAATACAAATGGAAATCATCGGCATGAGTGCTTCCATAATGGAGGCTACCATTACACCTGATTTTCCCATTAACATTTGACCTAAAAATATGAGTACATTATATACAGTAAACGCCATCGTTCCAAAAAAGACGAGTAACTTTCCCCTTCCTTCTAAACGAAATGCCTGTTTTCCTTCTTTCATTAACAATAATATAATCAGTACTATCGCCACTGCTCCATAACGAATAAGTGAAAAATAAAATGGATCTATGTATTCTAGCGCATGATCAGCAACCGGAAACATCGCTCCCCATGACATACTTGCAATTAAACATGCCAAAGCTCCTATTACTATTTGACCTCTTCTCACCATAATCCCCCGCTTCTTTCTATTTGCACAAAGAGAATTGTAAAAGAAAAAACATATCACGTAAAACGATTCAAAATGATGTTAACTATCATTTATAATGATAGTTAACATCAAGGGGGAGCATACAATGGAATTACGAGACTTACAAATCTTCCAAAGCGTTGCCGATCGCGGTAGTGTAAGCGGCGCAGCAAAGGAATTAAATTATGTACAATCAAATGTAACCGCACGTATTAAACAATTAGAAAACGAGCTAAAAACACCGCTCTTTTACCGTCATAAACGAGGCATGACTTTAACAGCTGAAGGAAGAAAAATGCTCGTTTATGTTAATAAAATTTTGCAAGATGTTGAAGAGCTAAAACAAGTGTTTCTAGATAGTGAAACACCATCTGGTATATTAAAAATCGGTACAGTCGAAACAGTAAGTACATTGCCTACCATTTTGTCTTCTTACTATAAAAGCTATCCAAACGTTGATTTATCATTACAAGCTGGTCTAACCGAAGAACTTATTAGAGAAGTCCTTGACCATCAATTAGATGGCGCCTTTATATCAGGTCCTATTAAGCATCCACTAATTGAACAATACGATGTTAGTACAGAAAAATTAATGCTCGTGACACAAAATAAAGCTTTTCATATAGAAGAATTTACTACGACGCCCTTACTCGTTTTTAATCAAGGGTGTGGATACCGTACCAAACTAGAACGATGGCTTAAAGATGAAGGTTTGCTACCAAAAAGAATTATGGAATTTAACATATTAGAAACAATATTAAATAGTGTAGCACTCGGTCTTGGGATTACACTCGTGCCCCAGTCCGCGGTACAACATCTTTCTACAGCAGGTAAAGTACACTGTCATCCGATTCCCGAGAAATACGGTAGTATTTCAACTGTTTTCATACGCCGCAAAGATAGCTACATGACCAATTCAATGCGTAGCTTTTTAAAAACAATTGAAGAGCACCATCACATCAATATGCTTTAAAAGACATTCTTACACGAATGTCTTTTTTTCTTACAAAAGTGTAAGTCTCCCGTAAGATAATTCGATAGTTGTAGTTCATCATTTTCCCTATAATTAAGACATAAAGCAGGGCAACAACAATTCGAAAAGGAGCGGATACGCATGATGAACAAAATGAAATCAAACAATTTTTTTAACACAATGGGCATGGCGCTATCCGCACTTGTCGATGCAAAAGCAGTTGCAACTACATTAAACAAATAAGGAGAGATTATAATGAACAACATTACTTTCAACAAATCAGACTTTATCGGACTTGCAAGTGGAGCGACTCTTCTTACAGCTTTCATTTACACACTTGCTCAAAGTCTTGTTTAACAATTCGTTTCCCCAAACCCCTTTATATATAGAAAAAGCTGCTCGTCTTATAGACAAGCAGCTTTTTAGTTTGTTTCATATATAATTTGGCCTGTTTTCATAATATCGTATCCGCCAATCGCTTTTAACTCATTATGAAATTCTTCCGATTGCAGAATGTCTTTCATAACTTCAATAAGTTCTTCATTGTCTTTATTCTTCAAAATTACTAAATCATACTGTTCTTTCATTATCGGAATAAAGTCTACATTTACAATTTGCGAAACCTTTTCCGATCCTACCCCAACATCAGCTTTTCCGTTCGCAACTTGCGTGGCAACACCAAGATGACTCGATTCTTCCCATTCATATCCACTAATATGTTCTTTATTTAACTTTTGAATTCGTAATTGTTCATCCACTAGCACCCTAATACCAGAGCCTTTTTCTCGATTTACAAATTTTATAGAGGACCCGGATATGTCAGCCCATGTCTTTATTTTCTTTGGGTTTCCTTTTTGAACATAAAACCCCACATTTCTTGCCAATAAATTGATCATAATACACGGTTGTCCAACTAAAATACGTTTTACGTAAGGAACATTATAAGTACCCGTTTCACCATCAAATAAGTGTAAACTAACTACACTTCCTTCTCCTTGGTACATCTTCACTAAACTTGTTAAACTACCTTGATACGCTCTTAATACATTAGAATTTAGCAATCGATTTTCTATACGTTTTGCCAACATATCTAACGTTAGTTCTTGCCCGCTAATGATGCATGTATTCAAGATACTACTATCGTCATTCTTTACAGAAGTAACTTGTATCTTTCCTGTTTTCATTTGCTTTATATATTGTTCTAAATCCGCTGTATCAATGCGCATCTGTCTACCAACTCTATAAGAAGGAAGTTCTCCTTTTTTAATTAAGTCGTATACAGTTAGTTTTGATACTTTTAATCGCTTCGCTACTTCTTCCGTTGTGTAGGAATGATGATCCATAGACGATTCCTCACTTTCTTCCTTCATTGTAACAAAGAAAAGAATATTTCTCCTATTTTTTAAAAACAACCATATTGTTCAAATTATATTCAATTATAACTAGTTATAATTAGTTATATTTAGTTATAATTAATTATGTCAAAACGAAAGGGGATTTTTTTATGAACAAATTCACATTACGATCTATTGGGGCACTTATACTTTCTTTCCTTCTTATATTTAGTGCTGCTTGTACAAGCGTGGAAAAGAAGGAGAAGTCAGTTGCTAAAGAGAGAAAAACAGTCGAACTGACTATATCAGCTGCTGCTAGCTTACAAGATGCATTAAAAGAAATTGAAAAACAATATAAAGAGAAAAAGCCTAATATTAAACTTTCTTTTAACTTCGGTGCTTCCGGTGCACTTCAACAACAAATCGAACAAGGTGCGCCTGCTGATTTATTCTTCTCTGCAGCAGAAGATAAATTCCAAACACTTGTTAAAAAAGGATTCATTAATGAAAAAGAAGGAAAAAACCTTCTTGGAAATGAACTAGTTCTAGTCGTCCCAAAAGATAGCTCTCTTACAAAAATTCAAGATTTAAAAGATGAGAAAATCAAAAAAATCGCACTTGGTACACCTGAATCTGTACCCGCTGGGAAATATGCAAAAGCTTCTCTCACACATGAAAATCTTTGGAATGACATTCAAAATAAAATCGTATTTACAAAAGATGTTCGCCAAGTGTTAACATATGTAGAAACAGGTAATGTCGATGCTGGTATTGTATACAAAACAGATGCTCTCATTTCAGACAAAGTAAAAATTGGCGAGACGGCAGCAGCTACTTCTCATGAACCAATCCACTATCCTTTAGGCGTTATAAAAGAATCGAAGCATAAGAAAGAGGCGACTTCATTTTATGAATATTTGCAGTCAAAAGATGCACAATCTATCTTTAAGAAATATGGATTTACAGTCCTATCATAATTGCCATGAGCTTTGATGATATTTTGTCACCTGTCTTTTTATCTTTACGAGTAGCTGCATACGCCACCATTATCGTCACAATTTTAGGAACGATTATCGGTCGGTCACTAGCACGCTCCTCATGGAGATATAAAGTAATACTAGAAACTATTTTCTTATTACCAATGGTACTTCCGCCAACTGTAATCGGCTTTTTTCTCATTATTATTTTTGGAAATAACAGCCCCATTGGAAAGTGGATAGAATCGGTATTTCAGCAGTCCATTATGTTCACATCTACTGCTGCTATCATTGCTTCTACAGTTGTCGCATTTCCGCTCATGTATCAATCAGCAAAAACAGGATTTTCGATCGCAAATGTACAAATTGAAGAGGGCGCTCGCGATCTCGGCGCCAGTGAATATCAAGTTTTTCTACACGTTACACTACCGCTTGCATTTCCTGCATTACTAAGCGGTATGATCTTAAGCTTTGTTCGTGCACTAGGAGAATTTGGTGCTACACTCATGTTTGCTGGGAATATTCCTGGCAAAACACAGACAATCCCAACAGCAATTTATATGGCCATTGATGCAAGTAATATGCAACTCGCTTGGACACTTGTAATTATCACTATCAGTATGTCACTCATATTTCTCCTATGTATTCAGCTCATTAATAAAAGAATTACTAATTCTTAAAGCAGCTTTCGACAAAAGCTGCTTTTTTATTTCTTAGGAAATAAAAAATACTATATAAAGTGACTGAATTTTACCTTTTATTTAAAGATACATTCTATTTGAATTTACTTTCTAAAATAGGCAATTTCCTGTTATTATATGGAGGTGTTTGAAAAAATGAAGAAATGAAAACGCATTTATATCGTGAATTCTTCATCCTGTTTTAGCGATCGGTAATCTTCTACTCTATTAGTGGGGCATTACCGATCGTTAGAACGATATGTAATTATATTGGTATAGCAAACCGAAGGGAGTCTTGTAATGGACATTTTATTAGCGCTTCTTCCTGCAATTGCATGGGGAAACATCTTATTAGTAAGCGTAAAAATGGGCGGTGGTGCATATAGCCAAACGGTAGGTATGACAATCGGTGCTCTATTCTTCGCAACAGTTATGTATGTATTTACTCAACCAGCTTTAACAATGACAATCTTGATTGTTGGTTTTATTTCAGGTTTATTCTGGGCTTTAGGACAAGTAAACCAATTAAAAACAGTTGAAAAGTTAGGTGTTTCTACTACTGTAACGATTTCTACTGGTATGCAACTTGTTGCAACTTCTATCTTTGGAGTTATCGCTTTCCGCGAGTGGACTACTACAACAACGATCATTATGGGAACGATTGCAATCCTATTAATCGTAGTTGGCGTTGTATTCACATCATTAGATGATAAAGAAAATGCACAGCCACCAGGACAATTGAAAAAAGGACTTCTTACTTTAATTGTTTCTACTTTCGGCTATCTTGTATATGTAATTATTATTCGTTGGTATAACATTGATGGTTGGTCTGCTATTTTACCACAAGCAGTTGGTATGTTTGTCGGTGCGGTTGTACTGACATCTAAACATAAGCCATTTAACAAATATGCAATTCGTAATGCTTTATCTGGTTTACTTTGGGGAACAGGAAACTTATTCTTACTTCTTTCATTACCACGTGTCGGAGTAGCGACAAGCTTCCCATTATCTCAAACTGGAATCGTTATCTCAACATTCGGTGCGATTGTCTTCTTAGGTGAAAAGAAAACAAAACGTCAATTGATCTTTATTGCACTAGGTAGTGTTTTAATTATCGGCGGCGCTGTATTACTTGGTCTAACAAAAGCATAAACTTATATTCTATTAAAAACCCCTGAGGCATATGTGTCCCAGGGGTTTTTTCGATTTTAATTATTTTCTAAATATAATTATTTACACGCACTTGTCCTTTATAGTTCTTCTTCCACTCTAGCAAACCAGCTACACATATAAAGAGATTAATAACAGCTAGTATTAGCATGACATATAAACCAGTGGAAATATAAATTACAATGCTAACTACGTTATACAAAATCCATAAATGCCAGTTCTCTAAGATTTTTCGACTTAGCATAAATTGAGCTACTAATCCTAATACAGCATTTAAAGCGTCTAAATATGGACTTGTTGATTCTAAATGACGGACTTGATAATAGCCCCAACCAACCCAAGCAACTAAAATAAAAATTATATAAAAGGTCCACCCCTTTAAATCTAAACGGACAGTTGCTTTTACCTCTTCTTCCCCACTACGTGCAATCCAATAATACCAACCATATACATTAAATATAAATTGAAAGACTGCTAATACTGCCATTGCATATAAATATTGTATAATGAAAATATACAGAAATAACGTAACAGTAATCATACCAAATAAAAAGTTGGATACTTTTTCTCTTGCTAATAACCAAACATTAACAATCCCCATAACCGATGCGAAAATTTCAATATAACTCGATTGAATGTAAAATCCAACCAATACGCAAATAATACTAGAAATGAGTAAAAAAAGTGGACTTCTAACCATATTTATCTCTCCCCAGATGTGTAATAAATTCCATATCACCAGTATAAGGAACTCCTCTTATTTTTATCATGAATTCCCTTATTCAAAAACCCCCTCATTATCTATTCCATATACGGTAAGTCTTTTCTTTTTACAAAATTCTCTTAAAAATGGTATCGTTTTTTATAACATATCTCTACTAGAAGGGAATAAAGGATATGCTTACTAAACATCGAATTTTATTTATTGGTGCCGGTCGTATGGCAGAAGCTATCTTCTCCGGGTTACTTAAAACGAGTAAAGAATATATCGAAGAAATTATCGTTTCCAACCGAAGCAACATAGAAAAACTAGAACAATTACAAGGGCGATATAATGTGTCCATCACTACAGACTGGAAGCAGCATATTACATCCGTTGATACGATTGTTTTAGCAATGCCACCAGCTGCACATGAACAGTTATTACAGGAGTTATCTCCTCTTCTAACTGAGCAATTCGTTGTGACCGTTGCTGCCGGAATTGGACCATCTTATTTAGAAAAACGGCTTCCTCAAGGGACACCTGTTGCCTGGATTATGCCAAATACAGCTGCCGAAATCGGAAAGTCCATCTCCTTATATACGACGGGACATTCCGTAGGTGAAACGCATCAAGAAACGCTACAACTCCTTTTAAAAGGTATTGGTACCTCACAGTTTTGTACTGAAGAGGAAGTTCATCAACTTACCGCCATTACTGGTAGTGCACCTGCTTTTCTCTATCACTTTGCTGAAGGTTTAATTGAAGCGACGAAAAACTATGGAATTGATGAGAAAACGGCAAACCACCTTGTCATTCAAATGATTGCTGGTTCTGCCGCTATGCTCCAACAAAACGAAGATCCAGCTATGCTCCGAGAACAAGTAACAACACCAGGAGGTTCAACTGCTGAAGGCTTAAAAGTTCTATATGAAAATAATTTTTCAGAAGTCATTCAACAAGCAGTTGAAGCAACAAATAAAAAAGCTAGGGGGAAATAATATGAATTTAACAAGTTTAAAAGACTATACAACATTACATAATGGTGTAAAAATGCCTTGGTTCGGTTTAGGTGTGTTTAAAGTAGAGGACGGATCAGAAGTAATTGATTCTGTAAAAGCAGCTATTAAAAACGGATACCGCAGCATCGATACTGCAGCAATCTATCAAAATGAAGAAGGCGTTGGTCAAGCAATTCGCGAATCTGATATTCCTCGTGAAGAGCTATTTATCACTTCAAAAGTATGGAATAGCGATCAAGGTTATGAAACAACAATTCAAGCATTTGAAACTACATTAGAGAAATTAGGCCTAGAATATTTAGATTTATATTTAGTACATTGGCCTGTAAAAGAGAAATATACTGAATCATGGAAAGCGTTAGAAAAGCTTTATAAAGATGGTCGTGTTCGTGCTATCGGTGTGAGTAATTTCCACATTCACCACTTACAAGACGTATTTGAAATTGCTGAAATTAAGCCAATGGTCAACCAAGTGGAATACCACCCTCGTTTAGCACAAGAAGAATTACATGCTTTCTGTAAAGAACATAACATCCAGCTCGAGGCTTGGTCACCATTAATGCAAGGGCAACTACTGGATCATCCAAAATTACAAGAAATTGCGACAAAATATAGTAAATCAACTGCACAAGTTATTTTACGCTGGGATTTACAAAATGAAGTTGTAACGATTCCTAAATCAATTAAAGAGCACCGCATTATTGAAAATGCAAACATCTTCGATTTTGAATTAAGCTCGGATGATATGAAAGCAATTCAAGCTTTGAACGAAAATCATCGCGTCGGTCCAGATCCAGATAACTTTAACTTCTAGTAGAAAAACCACTGCCATGTGCAGTGGTTTTTTTCACTTTAAAAAAACTGAAAATTTAAACTATGTTTCATTTGATTGACACTTCATTATCCAAGGTGTAAGATTTTGAATTATCAAAGAAACACAAAAATTAATAAAATTCATTCGTTTACTCATTGTATCAAGAGAGGTGGAGGGACTGGCCCTTTGAAACCTCGGCAGCAGGTTCATTTTGAATACTGTGCCACTTCCTGCAAGCTTTATGCTTGAAAGATAGAATGAGGGACTTCGTTTATATACGGGTACATAACTTGTATGTGAAAATCCCTCTTTCTCAATCAGAAAAGAGGGATTTTTTTATTTTTCATTTCCCTCATCATCATCCAAACTTAATTATTTAGGAGGAAAATCAAATGAAAAAGAAGTTTGTACCCGGTATCGCATCAGTTGTAGGAGTAAGTATTTTATTAACTGGTTGCGGTAGTTATAAAAACGAAGCTAGCGGAGCAAATGCAAAAGACGAGGCATCTAGTAAACAGGTTTTAAACTTATCTTCACCTTCTGAAATACGAACAATGGATACAGCTCGTGCTACAGATACTGATTCCGGTCAAGTAATGAGAAACGTATTTGAAGGTTTGTATAATCTTGGTGAAGGTAACAAACCTGTCCCTGGCGTTGCAAAATCCCATGAAGTAAGTGGCGATAAAACGAAGTACACATTCCATTTACGAGATTCAAAATGGTCAAACGGTACTCCTGTTACAGCGAAAGATTTCGTCTTCGCCTGGCAAAGAGCTGTTGATCCAGCAACAGCCTCTGAATATGCATTTTTATTCTTTGATATTAAAAACGCAAAACAAATTAACAACAAAGAGCTTCCAGCCGATCAACTTGGTGTAAAAGCAGTTGATGACCATACGTTTGAGGTAGAATTAGAGCGTCCTGTTCCGTACTTTATTAGCTTAACGGCGTTCCCAACATTTCTACCAATTAGCGAGGAATTCTTTAAAACACAAGGTGATAAGTACGCTTTAGAAGATAATACAATTTTGTATAACGGAGCTTTTACACTAAGTGATTGGAAGCATGAACAAAGCTTTAAATTTAAGAAAAACCCTACCTACTGGGATAAAGATACTGTCAAAATCGAAGAAATCAATTTCAACATCGTAAAAGAAAAATCAACAGAAGTAAATTTATTCGAATCTAAACAATTAGACCGTATAAAACTAACATCTGACTTCGTTGATAAATATAAAAAGGATGCTAATTTTAAAGAACGTCCGAACGTAGGGGTACAATTTTTACGTATGAATCAACAAAACAAAGTACTTCAAAACGTTTCTGCACGCCAAGCAATTGATCAAACGATTGATCGAAAGTCCTTTGTCAATACGTTATTAAATGATGGCTCTACACCAACCTTTGGTCTTGTGCCAAAAAACTTTGCAAAAGGTCCTGATGGAAAAGACTTCCGTGCTACAAACGGCGATTTAACAAAAGTTGATACGAAATCTGCACAAGAATTATGGAAAAAGGCAAAAAAAGAACTAGGTTCTGAAAAGATAACATTAGAATTATTAACAAGTGACGGTGACCTTGAGAAGAAGACTGGTGAGTTTCTAAAAGGTCAATTAGAAAAGAATTTAGAGGGCTTAACAGTAAATATAAAACCGCAACCACGTAAACAACAAGTTTCACTCTTATTAAAAGGTGACTACGAAATCGGAATTGATGGTTGGAGCCCTGACTTTGCTGATCCAATTACATTCCTTGAATTGTTTACAACGAATAACCCTTACAACTTAGATCATTACTCTAATAAAGAGTTCGACGAAGCAATTGAAAAGGTGAAAACTACTTTAGCTGGTGATGAAAAAGCCCGCTTTGATGCATTACTAGCATCAGAGAAAATATTATTTAAAGACTCTGTTATTGCTCCTCTTTACCAAAAAGGCGAATCTTATTTAGAGAAATCTTATGTGAAAGGCATTGTACAAGTTGACTTTGCAGGTCAATTAAACTTCAAATGGGCAAAAATTGAAAAATAAAGTGAAACTTTAAACAACGTATTTCCACCAACTCCCATTGTTTTTTTGACAAAATATATTAAAAGTAGATTCCTTAATATGAGTGAATCTACTTTTTTAATATATTATTCCAAGAAATTAACGCTTTGTTTTTATTATTGACATATAGTTCTTTCTGGTGTTAATATTCTAAATAATCAAAGAAACGAAATATTTAACCATCAAAATATAATGTCTACTATGTTGAAACATATAACGATACATTATAGTTCAACATGTATATACATATAGAACACATGATTACCTATAAACAAATATTTATACTAGGTTTTATCTCTTTCTATAGCTACTTCAAGACATGGACATTATGACGTTATGAACAACACATTTAGGGAGGAACGAACAATGAAGAAAAAAGTTGTACCTGTTGTTGCATCTGTTTTAGGGGCAAGTCTACTACTAACTGCTTGTGGGGGAAATAAAAATAATGCAAGCGGAGCAAAAGCAAACGATAAAGCACCTGATAAACAAGCAATTAACTTATCATTTGCTTCAGAAATTCCAACAATGGATGTTGCAAAAGCAACGGATGGGGAATCCATGAACGTAATGCGAAATGTTTTTGAAGGTTTATATGCAATGGGCGAAGATAATAAACCAATTCCTGGTGTCGCTGAGTCGGTTGACGTTAGTCCTGATAAAACAAAATATACATTCCATCTTCGTGATTCGAAATGGTCAAACGGTACTCCTGTTACAGCAAAAGACTTCGCCTTCGCTTGGCAACGTGCTGTAAATCCTGAAACAGCTGCCGAATACGCATTCTTATTCTTCGATATAAAGAATGCAAAACAAATAAATCAAAAACAATTACCACTTGATCAATTAGGTGTCAAAGCCCTTGATGACAAAACTTTAGAAGTACAACTAGACCGTCCTGTTCCCTACTTCTTAAGCTTAACGACATTTGCAACATTCTTACCAATTAATGAAGATTACTTAAAATCGCAAGGTGATAAATACGGTTTAGAAACAAATCATTTAATCTACAACGGTGCTTTCACATTAGATAACTGGAAGCACGAACAAGGCTTCCAATTAAAGAAGAATCCTAACTATTGGGATGCTAAAACAGTAAAATTAGAAGAAATCAACTTCAATGTCGTTAAAGATAAGTCTACAGAAGTTAACTTATATGATTCAGGACAAATTGACCGTGTTGCTTTAACTGCGGAGTTTGTTGATAAATATAAGGGCGATCCAAACTTCAAAGAACGTGCTGAAGTCGGCATTCAATTTTTACGACTCAATCAAAAAAATGAAGTATTAAAAAATCAACATGCACGCCTTGCTATTAACGGCGCAATGAATAAAAAAGCATACGTAGAAACAATTTTAAATAACGGTGCTGTTCCAGCTGAAGGAATGGTTCCTGCGAAATTTGCAAAGAGCCCAGAGGGCACTGACTTCCGCAAAGAAAACGGAAACCTAGTCAAAGATGATGTGAAATCAGCGAAAGAAAACTGGAAAAAAGCGAAGCAAGAACTTAGTACTGACAAAGTAACACTTGAACTATTAACAAGTGATAATGCTTTAGCTAAAAAGACTGGCGAATATTTAAAAGGTGAACTGGAAAAGAATCTAGATGGATTAACAGTGAATTTAAAGCCACAACCACGTAAACAACAGTTGAAATTACTATTAAGTGGTGATTATGAAACCGGAATTGATGGCTGGGGTCCTGACTTCGCTGATCCTATTACATTCTTAGATTTATTCACAACAGATAGTGCTTATAACTTTGATAAATACTCTAACAAAGAGTACGACGAGCTAATTCATAAAGTGAAAACAGATTTAGCTGGCGATGAAAAAGCACGCTGGGAAGCAATGAAACAAGCTGAAAAAATCTTATTACAAGATGGCGCTGTCGCTCCTTTGTACCAACAAGGTCGCTCTTACTTACAACGCTCTTTCATTAAAGGACTTGTAACAACTGACTTCGGCGGTGAATTTAACTACAAGTGGGCAGAAGTTGCAAAATAATAAGTACTAATAAAAAGGTATCCAATTGAAGGATACCTTTTTACTGTGTACTTCATTAATTACAAGGTCTCTTCCCTTTATCATTTCTTTTATACCTATAGTGAGCCCCGCTACTAATTGTGTAACTAGTCTAATAAATAATAATGAGATAATATTTTCTCTAAATTAACTCCGGCAAATATTATTTTGTAATAGCCATTCGCTACGCATGTTGCGGGAAATAATCCCACATACAGGAATAAACATTTGTGTTAAAGAAATGCGAAGAAGACTATTGTCAACAATCCTCTTTCCCATCTTTTTGTATTGAACTAAAACTCATAATAAATATAAATGCAAATATCAAATATGTTTTCCACGTCAAAGAAGGTATATGCCCTGACCAAAGATAGCTAATTAAATAGTTAATTCCCATAATACAAGATGACGCTACTAAACTAATACTTATTAGTTTTACATATTGGAGCATACATTTTCTCCTTACCTCATTCTTTTTCCATTTCTTCAAATTGCAGGTTCATTGGCTCTTCTAGAAGAGTTTCATAAAAACTTTCTGCCAAATCCGTTACAGGAATTTTTCCATCCACCTCATCAAATCGAATACTATCTAGCCAGACACAACCTTCTCCTGATAATAAAACACCAAATGCAATACCAAGTGCTTCTTCTTTTATATCTAGTACAACCGAGTACGATTGCCAGTTATTCGTATTTTTAATTGGACGATTTTGCATGTTATCCATAGCAATCGGCTCCGTATTTTTTCCATCTACTCGCATCCACAATCCTGCCCAATCTTTTACATTCTCACTCTTAATAAATGCTGTTAAACGTAATCTCTTACCTACATAGTTATCCGCTCGAAACATTTGCATTAATGTTGAAAATCCTCCGTGCGTAACGTTCTCTTTTGCTTTTATATATGCAGATACTTTTCCTTGATGGGCAATTTCGTAATCTAAACCCATCTCATATTCAGCGGGATGACTTCCACTTAATACCCATCCTTTCGGTATACCTTTTTCCATTGAAATCCCCTCTCTTTCTATATAAAATGACTGGAAATACTTTCGATATTTTTTTGGTGGTAATTGAAACATTCTTTTAAAAGCTCTAGTAAATGCCTCTTGTGAGGAAAAACCGTATTGCACTGCAATATTAATGACTGCTCTTTCAGTCGATACCAAATCTTGTGCAGCATGAGTTAATCTTCTCTTACGAACATAATCCGTTACACTCATCCCAACATATCTTTGAAAGATGCGATGAAAATGGTACATCGATACTGCACTGTGAGATGCCACTCTTTCTGTTGTAAGCTCCTCATGTAAGTGATTCTCTATATATTCAATTGATTTTTTTATTATCTCTTTATATTCTTCATGCATTTTAGTCCCTCCCTCACAACTTCAATTTACCATATACATACAAATCGTTTTTGATTTAAATTGCGGATTAGCCCTTATGACTGCAGGATAATAATTTATTTTCAACACATACATAATTACATGTTTTTGGGAAAAACTTGTATAGAACGAATTTACATAAGGAGGAATTTATAATGAGAATTCTACTATCAGTTTTATTAGCTCTTATGCTAGTACCTGCATTAACAGGATGTAAAGCTCCTGCAAAAGAAGACACAACTTCTAATAAAAAGACGACTGAAGAAGCAAAAAATGAGGCTCCTGCAGATTTAAAACTAAACTTCAATGAATTCGATTTAAAGGCAGACTACCAAGATACAAAGAAAGACTACGAAGCAGACTATAAAAATGTAGCAGCTGATAAGAAAATGGAAGCAAAAATTGAAGATCATAAAGCAGATGTAAAATTAACAGGAGACGAGGCTATCACAAAATTAAGCCCACTTCTACAAGAATTAAAATTTGATAAAGATACTGCTGACCAAGAAGTAATCGATCAAGTAGTGAACGTGTTCAAACTTGATAAAGACTATCAAAAATTCGATTTAGAAGTTGTCTTCTCTGATGGAACGAAAAAAGAATATAAACGAGAAATAAAATAAAGAAGTAGGCGGTAGTAAGAGGAAAAAATAACCTTGCATGTGCAAGGTTATTTTTTCGTTTCTGTTTGAAAACGTTTATAGTATGTCGATGCTGTTGCAAAATTAATTTCTATATCACGAATTAATGATGAATCTTCTTCTTTAGCTAACTTCTGTAATTTTTTCATCGCTTGTTCCGATTCATTCAAGAAACCAACATATACCTCATGTTCTTGCTCTTTCGACTTCGGAACATGAATTTCTTTACGTATATTATCAATATCTTCTAACATGCTCGTTGTTACTTTTTGCACATCTTCTTTATATGCAGCATTCGTTATTTCCTTACCGCCCTTTTCCTTTGCCACTTCAAATAACTGCAGTGCTTTATTGATTTCTTTATTCATTTTTATATCATATTTTTCATGTACTGCGCTGTATTCTTTCATTTCTTCTGTTTGTTCTGTAGATTGCTCTACCTTCTCTTTCGGTTCTTTCGTATCTTTATTTCCATTACATCCCGCTAGAAGAATCATACTTCCCATTACAGCAATACCCAAAACCTTCTTCATCTCTTTTTCTCCTTTTATCTACATCTACTTCTATCTATAGTTTCTTTTATCTCCACTTGTTATTATACCGAGAACGCCCTACTTTTTACACTTAAGAGGATACCTTAATATATATACCAACATTTTTGTCACAGTATCGTCACTTTATGCAAATAACTTTTGCATCACCTTGCTACAACACGATACAAAAACTGTAAGCATAATAAAAAGACCCAGTAATAACTTTACCAGGTTTTTTTAAACGGAAAATTTACTATGTATCTTTACCGTTTCTTATTTATTCACATTCATACGACTACGCTTATATACGAGAACACTTCCCGCCAGCATAACAACACCCACTAATGTAAGTAAATTATCAGTTTGTGAAGCACCTGTTTTTGGTAAAGAGACTTTATCACTCACTTTTACTGGTGTTGGCGTTACTGGTGTCGGTGTAACTTGATTTGGTTTATTAATTACTTGATTTGAATTTGGTCCTTTTGTATTAGGTGTATTATTTCCAGTTCCTTTCTCTCCACCATTATTATTTCCTACTGTATTTTTATCATCTTGTTTTTTACAGTCTTTATTTTCTATTTTTTCAATCGCTACTTGTTTCTTTACAGTTTGATCTCCACGTTTTGCAGTAAACGTAACTTTTAGATCTTTTAAATCTTTAACTGTTTCACCAACAATTTGGAAGTACAATACAGATCCTTCTCCTGCTATCATTGCTTGTACTGGGATTGTCGCTGTATTTCCGTTCCATTTAATATCTAGATTCATTGCCCCTTCATGAAGCCCTTCTTGTAAAGAAGCATCTTTTAAATAATCAGGAATTTCCGCTTGCTTATAATAATCAGGAATTGTTAATTTAATATCTTTTGGAACATCAATTTCCACATCAAATCCCTTTAATTCCTCAATTGTTAAATTCTGAGTTGTTAATAAGAAATCTAGCGTAAATTGATTTTCCTTTAAATTTGGTACACATGTTGTTGCCTTTACTTTCCCATCAAAACGTATATCTTTGTTCATTTCTGAGAAGTCAATATTGGCACTTCCTGTAATTTTTCCAAGCGGCTCATATTCATTATTCGTATGATCAATTAAATATAATTCAATATCTTTACTTACTTTTTCACCTGCTACATTGCCAAGAACAGGAATCTTAATATTTTTTGTAACTGTTTTGCCTGCATCCATTTCTGGCAATTGAATTGCAATCGCCTCAGAACCGTCCTCAAGTTCTACTCCATGGACATCTTTAAAATCTCCATCTAATCCCTTTGGTATAGCTATACCTAGATAAAGATCACTTGCTTTTTCCTTAGAATTATTTGTTACAGATACTGTTATATCTAATACATAATGATTTTCTTTAGAATTCCATTTCGCTTTCCCTACTACATTCCCACTAAAATTAGATACATCTATTGCCTCCTCTTCATCTACTTTTGAAGAAGATGGCGCTAACGGTTTATTAGTCACCGGCTCTGACGGTGTTACCGGTTTTGCAGGTGTTACATTTTTTGGTCCTACATTCTCTTTCTTTTGCTCTTGTTTATTTTCTTCTACTAGTTCCAGTTTCTTTTCTACATTAGGTTTTGGTTCTTTTATTTCTTTTTTTTCTTCCGGCTTTATTGTCTGCCCTATTTCTTTAGAAACTTCTTTATTTCCTTGATTCTGATCTTTCTTTTGTTCTAATTCTTTTAATTTCGCATCTTTATTCTCAGTTCCAGCTTCCTTATCTACTTTTTCCACATTTCCTTGTTTCACATTATTACCTTCCGGTGCCGCTAACGCTACAACAGGAGATAAAGCTAAAAGCGATACAAGAGTTATTGCACTTACCTTTTTAAACATAAAAAATATTCCTCCCCTATTATTGATACCATTCTATTATCTGTACCATCCTATACTCTTTAGAGAATATAAGACAGGCCCAATATCCATTATAAGTAAATAATAAACTGAAAACAATAAAATTACAGAATAATCGGATTTATAATCCTAAAATAAAAAGCAATGACAAAGTGTCATCGCTTTTTACTTTTCTATACTTCTATATTTGACCCTTTTTGCAAATCAAATTGTTTTTCACTTCGTTTCGCCATAAATAGGTAACATAACACGGCTCCCACTTCACAAAGCGCAATAACAATACCCATCGGCAATGCCGTATTACTTCCACCAATACCTACTAATGGTGCAACAAGTGCCCCTGAAATAAACTGTAATAAGCCTAGTAAAGCTGATGCTGTTCCTGCCGCTTGTTTTTGATTTCTCATTGCTAACGAGAAGCCGGTTGTCGATACAACCCCAACACTTGATACAACAAGGAATAACGAGCATAAAACACCAATGAAACCTATTCCTAATACAATTGTAAGTAGTAGAGATAAGCCACCAACAGCGGCGATAATAATACCGGAAACAAATAATGTTTTCTCATTCACTTTTCCTGCTAAACGACCAGTAACTTGGCTGGCAATAATAATACCGATACCGTTAATCGCAAAGAATAAACTAAACTGCTGTGGTGATGCCCCGTATATATTTTGCAACACAAATGGTGATCCCGAAATGTAGGCAAACATTGCCGCTGTTACTAATCCTTGTGACAATGCATATCCCATAAACAAGCGATCTTTCAGAAGCTTTCCGTATGTCGCCAATGTTCCTGACAAACCACCTGTCTCTCTTTCTTCAGGAGGTAATGTTTCACGTAATACGAAAGTAGCCGAGATTAACATAAATACACTAATTGCTCCAAGAACGATAAAGACACCACGCCACGTTGTAAACTGTAATAATTGCCCCCCGATAATCGGGGCCAAAATAGGTGCTGCTCCGTTTACTAACATAAGTAGTGAGAAAAACTTCGTCATTTCAGAACCTGAGTACATATCTCTTACCATTGCACGGGATATAACGATACCAGCAGAGCCCGAAGCGCCTTGTAAGAAACGTAAAAGCACTAAAGTCCAAATAGACGGTGCTACAGCACAAAGTAATGAAGAAGCAACATAAATAATAAGAGCAATAATAAGAGGTTTGCGCCTTCCGTAAATATCACTAATTGAACCGACAAATAATTGTCCTACTGAAAGCCCAAGTAAACATGCTGTCAACGTAAGCTGCGCAAGGGATGCACCCGTTTGTAAATCATCCGTTAATTTCGGTAACGAAGGCAAATACATATCAATAGATAACGGCCCAATCGCCGTAAGTGTTCCTAATACAAGAATCATCCATAACCTGTTCATCTTTACAGGTTTATATATTTCGTGATTAACTTCATTCACTTTTTCCATTCACCCTTTCGTATTCATACTGAATCGTAACAATTATAGTTACAACATAAACATACGTCAAGTATAGCGCATTTTCCTCTTTCATAATGTAAAAAAAAGCGATAGAAATTCTATCGCTTTACTTTTTCAAGTTGCTATTTGTAAATTTAGATACGGAAGACATCGCCTCTCCTGTATCTAAGTATGTGATTTGAATTGGATCTCCCACTTCTGTAAACATAGCATATGGGAATTTTTTCGCAGGTATCATAAATACTTTTTGTTCATTTTCTAACAGTACATACACAATTGTATTTTCACCTGATTTTTCTTTATATACTCGCTGTACAATACCTTCTTTTTGCGCTTCTTTTCCACTCGAAGTTGGTCTAAATGAATCTCCACTCCCGCTTAGCGCATTTTTATAATTTTCAAGAGCTTCTTTTTGCGTCGAACCTGTTGCAAATATTTTTGCATTAGAAGCATAGATGACAGTATGGGCACGTACTAATCCCCCGTCATCAATAACAGGTACAATCCAAGAAGGTTTACCGTACACGTTATAAATAACCGGCATCGTTCCATGCCATTTCTCTCTTTTAAAGGAATTATCCACCACTTCTGAAGCAGCTGAACCATCCATAATTCCCTTTACTTCTTTTCCGTTATAGTAATACAACTTACCTGTACGTGCATCAATAAGTGAATAACCTAACGCAGAATCTACTCCTTCTTTTGGAGAGGTGAAATCAGTAAAGTAATATAGCGTTCCATCCTTACCGAAGATTGGTGTCACTCCTTCTTTCGTCCCCCACTCAGTCGGAATCTTCATATCAGTTTGCGAGAATTTTGTATTCCAAAATCCGTGAATATATTTACCGAAATACGTATTTAATGTAGATGCGGTCTCATGATTCAATACACCATCAACAAATTTAGGTGCCTTTCCTTTATCATATCTTTTCACTTCACCTGTTTGTGCATCTACTACAACAACACCCTCTACCTCAAATCCAGATCTCCCTGAAATAAATTCACCATATGTCATTGTATAATAAGGTTTCCCTTTATCATCAACTTCAAATTTAGGTTTCCCTTTAAAGATTAAATTTGGTTCGGATTTTCGTACGACACGCTCTAAATTATTCCCGAAAAACATGCTTGGCACGTATTTCATCTTATAACCGAGATGCAGTTTCGCTTCGGCATCAGGGTTCGTACCTGACATCGTTACGTACCCTGGAATTGTTTCAGCTTTACGTGCTTTAAAAAATCCTGAAACTTCAATCGGCGCTACATATAAAGCCTCACCGTTTACCATTTGTGGCGTTAATTCTCCTAGCTCAAAATAAGCTACTTTCGGAATATCCCCAAATACTTTTTTCATCTTATTCTCCGCTGTCTTTGGCGGCACTGTAAACGGCTGATCATTTTCAGTAAATGGCTCTGAAATATCTTTCTCTACCTTAACAACAGAATCATATTTCTTTTGCGTGATTACTATATCGTGCAAATAACCAAAATAGCCGTAACTTGCAAGTAAAACAAACATTAGAAGACCTTTTAATGTACCTTCTAATTTCCCTATCTGATCTTGTGAAAATAAAACAAGCCCAATTAAAATTGCTACTGCAACAGAATAATGAGTAAGAATCGAATCTGCTCGATCATCAATTAGCCAAAAATATTCATAGATTGCAATACCTATCCAAAATAAAACAGGAATAACTAAAATGGATGATTTCTTACCCTTTACAACCTTCTCATCCCCCTTCTTATCCACTGCTCGAAGTTTACTACCGCTTCTTGTCCATGGAATCAAAAACAAAGTGAGAATAGCTAAAACTAAAAATTTCATCAAAGGCAATGTCCCCTTTTCTTTTGTCTTCCCTTTTAGTATAACAAACAAAGGGTATTTAGGTAAAAATAGGAATGGTTATATTTTTTTACTACTTAATACAACTCCACTTACTACATATAAGATAGATGCAATATAAAAAATCGTACCAATCGTAAAGAAATCTACTAAATACCCCGTTATAATAATCGCTACTGCGCCTCCAATTGATGTCCACACATGGTATTTTCCAATCTCATAACCAGCCTTTTCCTGCACAACCTTTCGTGCTAACGACGTTTTCTCAGTATTACGCTGCACAGCACCTAAAACTCCCATTACAACTTGAAGAATATACACATGCCAGACTTCCGTTGCAATTGGAAAACAAAGCATTAATATCGCCATGGACCAAGCGTATATTATTAATAATTTTTGATCACCTACTCTATCAGACGCCTTCCCTACTAACGGATATACAAGTGCTGAAGTTAATGCAAATAAGCCATAAGCCCACCCAAACTGTGAGAAGCTATTTCCAACATTCCGAAGCAATAGAATGTAAAAAGGAAATACCATACTTCCTGCCATCATAATGATGCTTTGTGAGGCTACAAATCTTCTATATGTCATTTCGTATACTCCCTATAAAATAAATTCACAAATCTCTCTTCCCGATCCACTTCCTTCTTCTTCTGAAGAAATTCTTCTATACGAGGATATGCTTTCTTTAGCTGTTCTTTCGTTGGATAAGAATAATACGGTAAATAATAACTACCGTTATGTTTTAAAGTAACATCAATCATCTTCCGAATGACATCCTCTGTTTTCTTCACCTCACTCTCGGAGCGTCCTTGGTTAATTAAAAGCACCAGTGCAAACATATCATCTTTTGCATAGGATAAAACTGCATTTTCATTCTTTTCTACATAACGGATTGTAATGTTAATAAGGTTTAATTCCTCTTCACTCAAAACATTTCGCAAATCATCTATATATACTGCAAAACCGTCTATCGGTACGAAATACTCCTGTAAAACTTCGGTCAAGTTTGGGTTATCATACTCCATAAAGGCACTATCCGATCTCATTACATTATTTCGCGTTTCGTACCTACCATTTGTACGTTCAAAATAACTTCTTTGTATATCCCAAAACGTATTCTTTCCCCAGTCGCTATAACGCGATAACCCAAGCAAAAATTTCGGTGCAGCTATAATATTTTCTTCTTTTAATTCACTGTACTCTTTTCTCATATTTTGATTTTGTGCCAATGTATAATTCGTCACATACATCTCTTTTAAAAATGAGTTTGGAGCAACAGAAATACGAGCTAAATGCATACGTATATTCTCTTCCCTTCGCACTTTATTCTTAAAATATGAAGAGTATTCTTTATAATCTAATACCCTCGTATGCGTTTCATACAATTCATCGTTTGTTAACTTTAGCGTCACGTCTAAAATCACGCCAAACAATCCGTATCCCCCAATTACATACGGAAACAAATCAGCATTCTCTTCTCTACTTACATTACGCACCTTACCATCTGCCATTAACAATCTAAACGACTCTACCGTATCAATCAATGCTTCATGACGAATATCACGCCCATGTACATTCACACTTAATGAACCACCAACAGTAAAAATATTTTGAGATTGCATCACTTGAACCGCAAGACCATACGGATTAATTTTCTTCTGAATGTCATTCCATGTGACACCGCTTTGCACCCTAATCCTCTTCTTCTCCGCATCGAATTCTAATATTTCATTATACCCTTTCATATCAAGCATCGTACCGTTCGGATAATACGTCTGCCCGCCTTGGCTATGCTGCATACCTGCAATAGAAATCTTCTCTCCAGAAACATTTGCATCTTGCACGACCTGTTTTAATGAACTTTCATCCTCAGCATGTTCAACACGTTTAATTTTCGTTGGAAGTAACTTTCCTACATCGCTCATAATGGGATGAATTAGTTGCTCTTTATATGTATTTACAGATGTTGCAAGCAACACTGTATAAGCTACAATGACCACCGTCATCTTTCTTTTTTTCAAATGACACTCTCCTCTTCTACATCTTTTCCTCTTCATATTGTACCTATTTTCCTATGAAGAAAGTATACAAAAAAGAGGGTCCTTATTTTAGGTCCCCCCTCATCAAAACTGTTACTTTGCTGCTGGCAATTTTATTGGGTCAAACTTTTCGTACGACGTATATTTTGCGTTCGTAATAATGTGTGCTTTATCCTTGCCATTACTACTCATAATCATGTCTATCTTTGCTGATTCATATTTAAAATCTTTTGTAATGATATATTCTGCATCCACTTCTTCTATCTTCGCATTTTGTGCTTGTAACATTTTCTTCTGCGTTTCATCCATGCTAGTTAACATACTTTCTGTTTCTTGCCCTTTTAATGTAAATTTCAGTTTATATTTATCTCCGCTTTTCTCCATCTTCATTTTATCTAAAACTACTTCCGGTACTTCTAACTTATCTATAATATCTTGAGTCGCTTTCATTCCACCAGCATTTAATTGCTCCTCTGGTACGGTTATAACTTCTCCTGTATTAGGGTTTTTTACCTCACCAGCAACTTTACCATCCACAGTATACACTACAACATCTGTACCGGAAATATTCATTTCAGAACGAGAATTCTTTGTCTTTGGCTCTAATTGCATCTTAGCCTTTAATATGTCCATCTCTGTTCCCTCAGCTTTTACCCCTACACCATATGTCATCGTTACATGCTCTTCATTTTTAAAAGCTTCGTTCGTTTTCTTGAAAACATCCTTCGCTGCTAATTCCTTTTCTTTTTGAACTGATTCTTTTTTCGGCTCATCCGTCTTTGCTGTTTTCTCATTACTACACCCTACCCCTAGACTGATTGCAAGTACTAAACTTGAAACAAAAATAATTTTTTTCATAATGTCGCCCCCTTTCCCAAAATAATATCACCTCTTTTCCTATGAAATCTATATAATTTTTAATCTATATTCTCTATATAGCGACATGTTTAATGAAGATCTTAAATATGATGTAAATAATAACAACTCATTTCAGGAGGTTATTATGAAGGCGATTATTTGTACACAATATGGACCACCGAACGTTCTCCAGCTTCAAAATGTAGAAAAACCTAAACCTAAAAAGAACGAAGTATTAGTTAAAATTCGCGCAACAAGTGTATCGACTGGAGATTGTAGAATACGTGGCTTTAATAGTCCCCTCTTATTTTGGGTTCCTATGCGGATCATATTAGGTTTTAGAAAACCGAGAAAACCTATACTCGGCGTAGAGTTATCCGGTGAAATCGAAGAAATTGGAACAGATGTAACTCAATTTAAAAAAGGAGACCCAGTTTTTGCATTAACAGAACTAAACCTTGGTGGTTATGCCGAATACACATGCGTGCATGAAAGTGGATTAATAGCATTAAAACCTACCAATGTGACATATGAAGAAGCTGCCGTTATTCCTTTTGGCGGAACTTCAGCATTGCATTTTCTGAGGAAGGGCCGTATAAAAAAAGAGCAACAAGTGCTCATATACGGCGCCTCTGGATCAGTAGGAACAGCTGCTGTACAACTTGCTAAATATTTCGGCGCGACCGTTACAGCTGTTTGTAGTAATTCAAATTTTGAACTAGTGCAATCTTTAGGGGCTGATAAAGTAATTGATTATACGAAAGAAGATTTTACTAAGCAGGGCGAGCACTACGATATTATATTTGATGCAGTTGGAAAGTATAAAAAGTCTCTTTGTACAGACGCATTAATGCCTAATGGAAAATATGTATCTGTTAACGGAATGATGGCAAAGGTCAGTAAAGAAGATATGAAACTACTAAAACAACTAGTTGAAACAGAAAAGCTAAAACCTGTTATTGATAGAACTTACCGATTAGAAGAAGTTGCAGAAGCCCATACGTATGTAGAAATGGGCCATAAGAAAGGAAACGTTTCGATTACCTTAAAATAAAATATATTCAGAAAATAAAGTTGACAATTCCTTTTGTTAGATTTACTATTAGTACCATATTTAAAAACTACATATACATACTCTTATCAAGAGTGGCGGAGGGACTGGCCCGATGATGCCCGGCAACCGAGCTTATAACGTATAAGCTAAGGTGCTAATTCCTGCAAAACGAGTTTTCGTTTTGGAAGATAAGAGAGGAACCTATTTCGTCTATTCGGCACCTCTCTTATTTTGAGAGGTGCTTTTTATTTTGGAACGTATATTAAGGGGGAATTATAGATGAAGAAAGTATTATTGAGCATTGTAAGCGGAGCAGTACTATTATTAGGCGCATGTGGCGCAAATTCAGATAAAGATGTAAAAATATTAGACGAGAAAAAGATTACTGTCGGTGTAACAGGTGGACCACATGAACAAATTTTTGAGAAGGTTAAAGAAGTTGCGGCAAAAGACGGTCTCGACATTGATATAAAAATATTTAATGATTACGTAGCACCAAACGTTTCGTTAGATGAAAAAAGTCTTGATGTAAATAGCTATCAAACGAAATCATATTTAGATGTATTTAAAGCCGAACGCAATATGAAATTAACTGAAGTATTTTCAACAGTAACATTCCCAATGGGCGTATATTCTAAAAGCTTAAAAGATGTAAAAGAATTAAAAGAGGGCGATGCAATCGCTGTACCAAATGACCCAACGAATGAACTTCGAGCTTTAAAATTATTTGAAAAAGCAGGGGTTTTAAAAGTTGATCCAAAGGCTACAGAAAAAGCGACTGCAAAGGATGTAATTGAAAACCCGAAAAATTTAAAGATTGTTGAATTAGAAGCTTCTCAATTACCAACGCAATTAAGTGAAGTGAAAGCAGCTGCAATTAACACAAACTTTGCATTAGGTGCAAAACTAAATCCAGCGAAAGATTCCATTTTCCGCGAAGGAAAAGATTCACCATACGTGAACTGGGTCGTTGTTCGTACTGAAAATAAAGATGATGCTGTTGTAAGTAAATTAAAGAAAGCTTATCAATCTAAAGAAGTAAAAGAATTTATCGAGAAAAAATTTGATGGTTCAGTTTTACCATCTTGGTAGGAGCTGACGATAATGATTGAATTAAAAAACGTCTCCAAAGTATTTACAACAAAAAAAGGGACTGTTGAGGCTCTTAAGTCTACTTCCCTTAAAGTAGAAAAAGGCGAGGTATTTGGAATCATTGGGTATAGCGGCGCTGGTAAAAGCACATTAATTCGCTGTGTAAATTTATTAGAAAAACCAACGACAGGAAACATCATCGTAAACAACCAAGACTTAACCACTTTATCAACAAAAGAACTAGCAAAAGCGAGGCAAAAAATCGGAATGATTTTTCAAGGATTCAATTTACTTAAAACTGTTACCGTTTATGAAAATATCGCATTGCCGTTACGCCTTGCTGGCATTCCAAAAGAGGAAATTGAAAAAAGAGTAGAAAAATATTTATGCATCGTGGATCTTTTTAACCGTAAAGATGCTTATCCAAGCGAGCTTTCTGGCGGCCAGAAACAACGTGTTGCCATCGCTCGTGCACTATCACATGAACCAGAGGTTTTATTAAGTGATGAAGCAACGAGCGCATTAGATCCAGAAACAACTGATTCTATTCTTGATTTATTACTAAAAATTAATGAAGAAATTGGAATTACGATTTTACTCATTACACATGAAATGAATGTCATCCAGCGTATTTGTGACCAGGTTGCCGTTATGGAGCATGGATCTGTAGTCGAAAGCGGGACTGTGAAAGACATTTTTACAAATCCACAACATGTAACAACGAAGAAGTTTGTAAATAGCGCATTTGCAGCTAAAATTCCAGAAGAAGTACAAAAAGAACTACAAACTACTGGTGAAATTGTAACACTTTCTTTTATAGGAAGTTCTTCGGGAGAACCAGCACTAGCTATCGCTACAAAACGTTACCAAGTATATCCAAATATTTTATCCGGTAATATTACGCAGTTAAAACATGAGGCATATGGGAAACTTGTCGTTCATATGCAAGGTGAAAAAAATGAAGTAAACCTTGCTTTAGCATTCTTACAAGAGAAAGGTATCATCGTAGAGGGAGGGAAAACAGACTATGGAAAACAAGCCCTTTTTGGATGAATGGGGTAAAGTCATATGGGAAGCAACAATTCAAACATTTCAAATGACATCTATTTCATTACTTATCTCTATCCTTATCGCATTACCACTCGGAGTTACACTTGTTTTGACGAGACCCGGTGGACAGCGAGAAAATAAACTTATCTATCCTATTCTTAATACAGTTATTAATGTCATTCGCTCTCTTCCATTTATCATTCTATTATTCTTCATTTTACCTTTTACGAAGTTTCTAATGGGAACATCCATTGGCGTGCAAGGTGTTATCGTACCACTTGTCGTCTTCACAGCTCCTTATATTGCACGCTTAATGGAGACAGCTTTACTAGAAGTGGATCGTGGTGTTATTGAAGCTTACCAAGCAATGGGAGTCTCTACTATAAAAATCATTTGGCACGTCATGGTTAAAGAAGCACGCCCATCTCTTGTGCTCGGATTAACGATCGCAACAATCGGCTTAATTGGCGCAACAGCGATGGCTGGTCTTGTAGGCGCTGGCGGGCTAGGGGACTTGGCATATCGCTTCGGACATTTACGCTATGAACCTGAAGTAATGTATGCAACCGTCTTTATTTTAATTATCCTCGTTCAAGGATTACAATCTTTAGGGAATGGTGTTGCACGAAGATTGAAGAAAGATTAGAAAGAAGGCATCTCACCGGAAGGAGATGCCTTCTTTTTACCTTTTAAATCCACCTTCCGAATGAATCACTTGTCCCGTAATCCACTCTGCTTCTTCACTTACTAAAAACTTTATGAGTCTAGCTGCATCCTTTGGCTCACCAATTCTGCCCAAAGGAAACATCGGCTTTAATCCTTGCTTTATCTCTTCAGTCATCCATCCTGTACTAGTTGGACCTGGGTTAATTGCATTCACTGTTATTCCTAAATGGGCTACTTCTGCTGACAACGTACTAGTAAGAGCATCAATAGCTCCTTTCGTTGTTGCATACGCCAGTTCTCCTGCCATAGGCCCTTGAAATTGCCCCGAAGTCATATTCACAATTCTACCACCAAATTTCTTATCAAATCCTCGGGCAAATTGACTACTTAACAATGTAGTCGCACGAACATTTACCATGTAATGCTTATCCAGCTCTTCAGCAGACAAATTAGAGAAATCATTATTCGTAGAATATGCTGCATTATTAATTAATATATGAGGGTAGCCTAGTTGTTCAGTAACCCTATTTATAAGCTCTTTCGGTGCATCATTTTGAGTTAAATCTAACTCCATGCTCGATACTTTAACACCTTTTTGTATTAGCTCTTCTTTTAATTGTATTTGTTCATTTTGCTCAACGCCCCAAGGCATCTCTTTATCGTAAGCTGTCCAATACGTAAAAAATATATCGTATCCAGCCTCTGCTAACTCTGTGCAAATAGCTGCTCCTATACCGTCTAGACGACTTACACCTGTAACAACTGCTACTTTATTTTTTAATTGATTCATCATATACTCCTCCAATTTTAAAGGACGCATATTTTATATGAGAGATATAAATTTCCCCACAAAAAAGATAGATACATAATAGGCCTATCCTTACCGAAGGAATGACTACGCCAAATATGCAGTCCTTGAATGATTTACAGATAGCTAAATAAACCCTCACTTATGAGAGAAAAATAATCTATCCAATTGCTAATCATTACAAGTTCATCCACATATCTAGTCTTTGCCTCCTTTTGATATATCTCTATTATTAGTCTATCAAAAAAGATGAAATGTTACAAAAAATAAAACAATTACTCACAACATATATTCGTTCACATTTCCTCCATTGTGAATTTATTCACAATGGATATATAATAAACATGTAAATACAATATTGGAGGGATTTCAATGGTTATCAATTTTTTAAGAACTGATAAACGTGCTACTTTCATATTATTACTTTTACGTCTTTACATAGGATATTCTTGGATTACTGCTGGAATAGGGAAAGTTTTAGGACAATCTTTTGATGCCAGCGGTTTCCTCAAAGGCGCCATCGCCCAAGCATCAGGCGATCACCCCGCAGTACAAGGCTGGTGGGCGGATTTCCTTCAAAACTTTGTTCTTCCGCACGCAGACTTATTTAGCTTTTTCGTACAATGGGGAGAAATCTTAGTAGGTTTAGGTTTAATTTTAGGTGGATTAACAAAAACTGCTGCATTCTTTGGAATCATAATGAATCTTTCATTCTTATTAAGTGGAACTGTTAGTGTAAACCCAAACATGCTTGTTTTAACTATGTTCATTTTAATTGCGGGTCATAATGCTGGACGTATTGGATTAGACGGTTATGTTTTCCCTAAACTTTTCCGGAAAAACAACCACGAAACATATAAATTAAGTAAAACTGCGTAGTAACAGTTTACTTTTAAAATATAAGTAAGAAAAGAGCCTAAGTATAGGCTCTTTTCTTACTTACTCCAAATTTAAACTCTTAACGAACCGCGAAACCCTCTAGCAGCATAATAGGAATCTGCTCCATTGTGGTACACAAAAACGTGTCCAAAGCGATAATCGCAAAATAGAGCGCCACCGAGTTCGCGAATATCTGAAGGCGTTTGTACCCAGCTTGATGATTTCATATCGAAATCCCCAATTTGTTGCAAATCTCGATATTGTTCTTCAGTTAATAATTCAATGCCCATAGCAGTTGCCACATCAATGACATTATTTTCTGGTTTATGTTTTTTTCTTGACTCTAACGCTTCAAGATCATAACAAAGACTTCTGCGGCCTTTAGGACTCTCCTTTGAACAATCATAGAAAGTATACTCGTCCTTCTCTTTATCATAACCAACAACATCCGGCTCACCGCCAGTTACTTCCATTTCATTAAGTGACCATAATTTCTCAGCATTAACATCCAGCTTCGCTTCAACTTTAGCCCATTCAAGACCTTCATGACGATTCATATTCTTCTCAAAACGAGCTTTCAATACTTTGAATAATTCTTCACGCTGTTCTACTGGTAACACATTTTTATTTTCTGTCATATTAGTCCTCCGAATTACATTTCCTTATAATCATAATGATTTGCATGCAGTTTACAACAAATTATATAATTTGTTGTATCTCTTTTTCAACAATATGACCCGATTGTACAACGAAAAATCCCTGTACGAATATCCATTATATAGTACGAAAGCCCTCCATACTTTCTCCAAGAATATAATGTGAAAACCACATCAAGTTCTGCTTCATAATAGCTACTCTCATTCCTGGCTAATCAGAACTATATGCCATTCCTTTAAATATAATTAATTCTGTATCAACTTCCATATCTCTTAATCCTTCATATAGCTCATATGCATTTGTAGTTGGAATTCTTGCATCCTTTTCCCCATGTTGAATTAAGGTAGGCGTACAAGCTGATTTAATATATGTCATTGGTGATGTCTTCGTATAGATCTCCGGATCATTCCATGGAGTATTTCCTAAATACATTCTAATAAAGTAAGGGATATCTGTATTTACATAATGGGTACTCCAGTTCGTAATTCCGCCCCCAACTGAAATAGCTTTAAATCTACTACTAAATGTAGAACAGAAAGCTGATATATATCCTCCGTTACTCCATCCCATAACTCCTACTGTATCTTTATCTACAATCCCTTGATCAACTAGTTTATCCACCCCTGATATAACATCATCATAGTCAGCGATTCCCTGTTTTCTGTAGTTTGCTTTTAAGAATTCATTACCATAACCTGAACTTCCTCTGTAGTTTGGCTCTAAAACGATAAAGCCTTTTTCGATAAACTGTTCAATCGGATATTTCTCATTGAAGCAGTCTGAAAATATCGGAAAGGATGCCCAAGCCGGACCACCATGAATTACTACTAATAAAGGATATTTTTTATTTGAGTCAAACTCTGCTGGGGTCGATAACACACCCTCAATTTCAAGGCCATCACTACTTTTCCATGAGATGATTTCCCTATTACTTTTAAGCTTGTCTTCGAAAAAGCTATTTTCATCCGTTATTCTTTTATCATCCAAATAGATTTCAAAGGTTTCATTTGTTATAGCCTTATTATAGGTTATATGATTTCCATCCTTTGTTATAGAGGCATCCATTATAAAGCCATCTACCTTGTCGCTTAATGCTTCCACAGTGCCATCTTCAGCTAGTAATCCAATACGATAATTCGTTTTATCCTGCCATCTAATTAAAATTCCTTTAGCTGTCCACTGTAATGGCGTAACCGTACTATCAAAATTTGTTAGAGGCTGAATTACCTCTCCAGTATTCATATCATATATCTCTAATGTATTATCTTGTATATGATTTCTATAGTAATCCTTCTCTCTTATGCTTGCTGAGTAACATATTTTATCGCCCTCAGGAGAAAAGCAGATGCTCGCTCCTAACAACGTATCTATATTCATCTTTTGTAGTTCCCCAGCTTCAACATCTAATATATATATATCACCATTCATATAATCGTTTAGGCTTGGTGTAGCCATACATACAACCTTTTTCCCATCATTTGAAATATCAAAGTTATGTATATAAAAATCCTTACCGTCCGTTAGTTGATAAACACCGCTAACCTTCCGTTCCTGTTTATCATTTTGTTTCACTTTTTCTATTTCAATGTAGTATAAACAATTATTCTGATGTTCCTTACCTACATGATGGAAATCTCCATATCGTTCCTTACGTTTCTTTATCTCCTCACATTCTTTTGACTGTGCAATATAATAAAAACCTTTACCAGTAGGCTCCCATTTGAAATTACTGACTCCTTCTTTCTCATCAGTAATTTGAACCTCACTATAGCCGTCTAGTGACTTAAAAAAGATCTGATTTTTCCCATCTCCAACAGGGCTAAGATATGCGATACCCTTAGAATCTGGAGACCATAATGGATGTGTACTATCTATATCTCCAATTGTTAATGGGTAACTCTTCCCCTTTTCCTTTTCATATATCCATACATGATTTCTATATGTATTGTCTTTCCAGTTAGCTGTCTTTTTAACAAACGCTACATTTTTGCCATCATCACTTATATTTGTACTTGATAAGGCCGGTAATGAAATAATCTCTTCTATACTTAAATATGTTTTTTCTTTCACTTTCATTAATAAACACCCCTCGTCATGTCTAGTCAATTAATGCATCTATACTCCCAAGATTCCCGTTCAATTGGATCAGCTAGGTGTTTCATTCCAAGCTCTTCAGCAATAACAATCGTCTTTTCTTGTAGTAATAAAGAAAACTGTTCATGAATACTTAAAATATTACTAGAAAATTCAGATAAACAAAAGTGATTTCGTTCCAAATCCGATAAAGTGAACCTTTAATCAGTAGGGCTTCTGTCCATTCCCACTGCTAGTTCCTCGCTCCTCTTTAATCCACTTATCGATTTTAAATGTTCTCTTTCTTTTGGACACAAAAACACCCCTTTAGATAAAAATATCCAAAGGGGTGAGGCTTCACAAATTTATTTCAAATCTACCAACCTTCTACTCAACCGTAACAGATTTAGCTAAGTTACGTGGCTTATCAACGTCACACTCGCGGTGAAGTGCTGCGTAGTATGAGATAAGTTGTAATGGAATAACTGCTACTAGCGGTGCTAGTGCTTCGTGTACAGCTGGTAATACGAAGCTGTCTCCTTCCATTTCTAAGCCTTTCATTGAGATGATACATGGGTTAGCTCCGCGTGCTACTACTTCTTTCACGTTACCGCGAATTCCAAGGTTTACGTGCTCTTGTGTAGCAAGTGCGATAACTGGTGTACCATTTTCGATTAAAGCGATTGTACCGTGTTTTAATTCTCCTCCAGCAAATCCTTCTGCTTGGATGTAAGAGATTTCTTTTAGTTTTAACGCACCTTCTAATCCTACGTAGAAGTCTACGCTACGTCCGATGAAGAAACAGTTACGCGTTGTTGCTAAAAATTGTTTTGCTAATGCATCCATTTCTTCTTTTTGATCACAAAGTTCTATCATTGCATTTGCTACAATTCCTAGTTCGTGTGTTAAGTCGAAATCAAGAACTTCACCTTTCGCTTTAGCAATGTCAGCCGCTAAGATTGAAAGTACTGCAAGCTGTGCTGTGTAAGCTTTCGTTGATGCAACCGCAATTTCTGGTCCAGCGTATAGTGGAAGTGTATAGTCAGCTTCACGAGAAAGCGTAGAACCAGGTACGTTTGTAATTGTTAATGCTTTATGACCCATTTCATTTGTTTGCACAAGTACTGCACGGCTATCAGCTGTTTCACCACTTTGTGAAATGTAAATGAAGAATGGTCTTTCTGTTAATAATGGCATGTTGTAAGAGAATTCACTTGCTACGTGTACTTCAACTGGTGTTTTTGCAAACTTCTCGATAAATTGTTTTCCAACAAGACCTGCATGATAACTCGTTCCACATGCAATGATGTAAATACGATCGCTATCTAAAATCGCGTTGCGGATATCTTGATCTAATTCAATTTCGCCATTTTCATCTTGATACTTTTGAATAATATTACGGATTACAAGTGGTTGCTCATCAATTTCTTTAAGCATGAAATGAGGGTATGTTCCCTTTTCAATGTCACTTGCATCTAATTCCGCTGTAAACGGTGCACGTTCAATCGTTTCACCTTGTAAGTTTTTAATTGTAATGCTTTCTTTTGTTACGATTACGATTTCTTTATCCATTAACTCAATAAATTGATCTGTAACTTGTAACATCGCCATAGCGTCGCTCGCCACAACATTAAAGTTGTCACCAACACCTACTAATAGCGGGCTTTTGTTTTTAGCAACATAAATCATGTTTGGATTTTCAGCATCAAGTAATCCGATTGCATAAGAGCCATGTAAAAGAGATAGCGTATTACGGAACGCTTCTTCTACACTTAATCCTGTGCTCACTTGTTGTTCCATAAGCTGTACGATAATTTCTGTATCTGTTTCACTTACGAACGTTACATCTTGTAAATATTCCTTTTTCACTAATTCATAGTTTTCAATTACACCGTTATGAACTAGTGTAAAGCGCTTTGATGTACTTTGATGCGGATGCGCGTTTACCTTACTTGGAACACCGTGTGTAGCCCAGCGTGTATGTCCGATACCTACGCTTGCTGCTACGTTCTCATCTACGATTTCGCGAAGTTTTGCAATACGGCCTTTTTCTTTGTACACAACAACACCGTTCTCTGCTTGTACTGCAATACCTGCTGAATCATATCCACGATATTCTAGTTTTTCTAAACCTTTTAATAAAATTTCCTTTGCATCTTGTTCTCCAATAAATCCTACGATTCCACACATGTTTAGTCGCCGTTACAAATGCTTACACTGCTCTGCGAACATGTAACGACATAGTCCGATACCATTTTTATTTATACTAAAAAACGGATTACATATTGCTAGCCCTGTAAGCTTGTAACGGCTTTCACCTTCCTCTCGATTGGGTTTAAGTCCGTATATACTTATACAGCTAGTTTTCATCCGTTCCTTTTCTCTCATCACACTTTCACCTTTGTCCATTAAGTCACCTTAATGATTTAAGTAAAAGCTTGCGGTTATGATGAACAACCGGGAGTCATCCGCCGAAATCTCGATAAAACTCCACCTCGTCAACTACACTACTTGTAGTTCTGGCGCTTTTATAATTTACAACATTTACTTTGAGAAAAAGAACAAGACAATCTTATAACAAACATTATAAACCGTCAATGAAATTTTTTTCATCGTCTTTAAAACATATGAAAAAGGAGCACTTCTTGTGCTCCTTTTAAAATAAATTCAACAAATTATTAAGCGCCAACTTCAGCTTTAACAACTTCTACAATACGATGTACATATGCATTACAAACTTCTTGTGTCGGTGCTTCTGCCATTACACGAATAAGCGGTTCTGTTCCAGATGGACGCACAAGAATGCGGCCATCACCGTTCATTTCTTCTTCTACAACACGAATAATTTCTTTAATTTTTTCATTTTCTAATGCTAATTTTTTATCTGTTACACGAACATTTACTAGTAATTGTGGGAATTTCGTCATTTCTCCTGCAAGCTCAGATAATGGCTTTTTCGTCATTTTCATGATGTTTACAAGTTGAAGTGCACTTAACATTCCATCACCAGTTGTAATGTAATCAAGTAAGATAATGTGACCTGATTGTTCTCCGCCTAAGTTGTAACCACCGCGTTTCATTTCTTCCATTACGTAGCGATCACCAACTGCAGTTTTGTCACTTGTAATATTGTTTGCTTCAAGTGCTTTGTAGAAACCTAAGTTACTCATAACAGTTGAAACAACTGTATTGTGCTTTAGTTGGCCAGTTTCTTTCATGTACTTCGCACAAATAAACATAATTTGATCGCCATCAACGATGTTTCCTTTTTCATCTACAGCGATTAAACGGTCACCATCACCATCAAAAGCAAGACCGATATCAGCACCTTTTTCTTTCACTAATTCTGCTAGGCCTTCAGGATGCGTAGAACCTACTCCAGCATTAATATTCATACCATTCGGTGAAGTTCCCATTGTTGAAATATCAGCTTCTAAATCCGCAAATAAGTACGGCGCTAAAGAAGACGTTGCACCATGTGCACAATCTAAAGCGATATGTAAACCAGAGAAATCTTCTTCTACAGTTTGTTTAATGTATTGTAAATATTTTTGTCCACCTTCAAAGTAATCGCTCACTTGTCCAAGGTTAGTACCTGTTGGACGTGGCAATTCATCAACTTCTTTGTCTAATAAAGCTTCGATTTCTGCTTCTTGCTCATCTGTTAATTTAAAACCGTCTGAACCGAAGAATTTAATTCCGTTATCTTGTACCGGATTATGAGATGCAGAAATCATCACACCCGCTTGTGCGCCTAACGCCTTTGTTAAATAAGCAACACCCGGTGTAGAAATAACACCAAGGCGCATTACTTCTGCTCCAGTTGATAATAGACCTGCTACTAAAGCTCCTTCTAACATATGACCAGATACACGTGTATCACGACCGATAATTACTTTTGGACGATCTGTATCTTTTGTTAATACATAACCACCAAAACGTCCAATTTTGAAAGCTAATTCAGGTGTTAATTCCTCATTCGCAACTCCACGTACTCCATCTGTACCAAAATATTTACCCATTATGATTCGCTCCTTTTTCTTGCTCTTTTTGATTATCTACCGTTGGTTCTTGACTAAGTTCTTTATCTTTATCTTTGTCTTTTTCTTTGTCCTGGTCTTTTTCTGGATTAGTTTCAGGATCTTTTGGTTTTTCAGTTTGATTATCTTGATTATTATTTGAATCTGGTTGTTCACCATTACCCTGTACTTCTTGATCTGGCTTTTCTTTCTTCACAATAGTAACTTTAGCACTTTTTTGTTTTGGCTCTATTGAAATATTACCAGGACCGCTCACTTGAATCGAAACATCCTTCGTCCCTGGCGATACATTTTGCAAATTAATTACCGCTGTTATTTGAGCAGCTGTTATTTTATCTACTATACTTGCTTCTCCTGAAATATCAACGCTTATCTTTCCATCCTGTGGCGAAAGTAGCTGAGCAGTGACATCTTTAGAAACTCCATTTTTTTGAATCGAGACACCTTCAATTGTTCTAGTTTTTGTTTGTTTTACTTTTTGTACCCCTACGGAAACCTTCACTTGATTTGGTTTAGAACTCGTTACACCCTTTGGCAATAAAACAGAGGTATCGAATGTTGTAGACTCAGTCAATTGACTAAGATCTACTTCGACCCCCTCTATCGATTGTATATTATCCAAAATATCTTTTGGACCCGCTATCGTTACTTCTCTCGGTTCAACGCTAATATTTGTAACGGCCAATCCTTCTGGTAAACTCCCCTTTTTCGTATACGTTACAGGAACAGTTTTTTCCGTATTATTGGCCGTAGCTTGCGTCGCCACATTCAACGTTACACTAATTTTAGATGGACTTGTTCTTACATTTAAACGTTTTCCTTCTTTATTGTATAATGTAACTTCAGCTGTTTTTGTAACAGTTTTATTAACACCTTTTAAATCAATATACGCCTTAGCAGATGAAATACTTTCGATTTCTTCTTTCGTCCCAACTACCTCAACAGTATCAGGTTTAATGTTTGATTTTTCGAGAGTAGCACCAGCTGGCATCTGATCCTCATTTGATAATTTTAAGTCTACATGAACATATTTTCTCGCTTTTTCATGAAGAGTAACTTTAATTGTTGATGGCTGAACTGTTCCCTTCACATCATCTGGAAGCCCGTTCGTTTTCAAAGAAACTTCATAAGTCCCTTTTGGACTATCTCGCAAATCAACCGTTATATCAAATTGTTTTTTTGCTTTTGCTGTAGCAACTGCTGCTTTTGGGCCTTCTAACTTCACCTTAACGCCCTCTGCCGGAATACCACTTACAATATATTTATCTTCATCATACTTAAGGTTAATAGCATGATTAGTTAATGTTTCTTTCGTATCATTTGCGAAAGGTAATATACCCGATGTCGTATTCTTTTCAGTTAAAGTTGCGGACATAAAAAGCATACACGCCAATAGTAATGAGATTCCTTTTAAAAACCAATGATTCTCCATTAACTTATCCATGACGCTTTCTCCTCCAATTCCATAAAGACGAAGAAGTCGTTTTTTCGTTCCCACTAAATTCTGCTAATAACATATCCTTCAGTTGTTCCGTCTTCAAATCACGATGCAACTTACCATTTTTCGTTAAAGAAATTTGGCCTGTTTCTTCAGATACAACTACTGTAATACTATCAGTGACTTCACTAACTCCCATTGCAGCACGATGCCTTGTTCCTAACTCCTTAGAAATAAAGGGACTTTCTGATAATGGAAGATAACAAGCCGCTGCTTTAATTGTACTTCCTTGCATAATTACGGCTCCGTCGTGAAGAGGCGTATTTGGAATGAAAATATTAATGAGTAACTCCGATGATACATTTGCATTTAACGGAATACCCGTTTCCACATAATCACCCATTCCGGTCTCTTTTGACAACGTAATTAATGCACCAATTCTACGTTTTCCCATATATTCCGTTGCTTTTGCTATCGATGTTGCAACAATTTCAGGTTCATCATCCTCCTGAGTTCCAACACGCGAAAATAAACTTCCGCGTCCTAGCTGCTCAAGTGCTCTTCGCAATTCTGGCTGGAAGATAATAATAACGGCTAAAAATCCCCACGTTAATACTTGTTCCGTTAGCCAATAAAGCGTATGCAATTCAAGGAAAATACTAATCATCCGAACGACAATAATAACTGTAATCCCCTTTAAAAGTTGAACAGCTTTTGTCCCTCGGATTATAAGAATTAGCTTATATATAATAAACCATACAACGGCAATATCTAATACCGTACTAAGATATTTCAAAATGGTCGTATCTTCAAAAGGCATGCTAACCCTTCCTCCTACTTACGAGCAATTCTATCCATATATTGAAATATTGTTTTATGCTCTATCTGTATGTATTTCCAACAACTAGTTAATTATACCATACATGAAACAAACGACAATTACAAACAACCCCCTTTAGATCAAATTGGTAAGATGTCAAACAATCTTATCGTACAGTATAATATAAATCATTATTATACGCCTATTTTCAAATAAAAAAAGCAACTTCTCAGTTGCTTTTCTTACATTTATTTTAGTTTTTCACCGAATAAAGAACCCATTAAAGCAACCGCGGTTGTTGCCGTTCTATTTCTCTCATCTAAAATCGTATTTACTTCAACAAACTCAGCAGATGTAACAATATCAGCTTCCGCTAACATTTCCATCGCTAAATGACTTTCACGATACGATAGACCACCAATTACAGGCGTTCCAACTCCTGGTGCATCATGAGGATCAAGACCATCTAAATCTAATGATAGATGTACACCATCAGTATGAGATAAATAAGCAATTGTTTCTTCCATAACAGCCGTCATACCCATACGATCGATTTCATGCATCGAGAATACTTTAATACCTTCATTGCGAATAAAGTCTTTTTCTCCTTCATCCAATGCACGTGCACCGATAATTACAACGTTCTCTTTTTTCACCTTTGGATATGCCCCGTATAAGTCTACAAGCGTGGGATGTCCATAGCCTAAACTTGCTGCAAGTGACATTCCATGAATATTACCAGATGGTGAAGTTTCCTCCGTATTTAAATCTCCATGTGCATCATACCAAATAACACCTAAATTTTTATAATGTTTTGCCACACCAGCTAGTGTACCAATTGCGATACTATGGTCACCACCTAATACAAGTGGAAAACGACCTTCTTCTATAATATGATCCACCTTACTTGCCAATTCATTACATACAGTCGCAACTTGTGTAAGGTTTCTTAATTTTGTATTTTCATCAACTTCTTTTTCTCTCTCTATACATATATCTCCCATATCTTTAACGTTATATCCAATTTCTTCAATTCTTTCAACTACCCCTGCATAACGGATCGCGCTCGGGCCCATATCAACTCCACGACGCATCTGTCCTAAATCCATTGGAACTCCAATAACTGAGATTTCTTTTTTCATAGATAGTATCCCCCTTTTATGCCTTCACTAAATATTTTAAATCTTTTATATACTCTGACTCAACTCGACATTTTTCTGTATGGATATACAATTTATTCACTTATATTTATGTTGAAATCCAAATCTTAAGACCATTTTATGTATAAAGTTAACTTAATGAAACAACTGCTATCATTATTATTAGATAATAATAAAAAACACTTCTACATTTAGAAGTGTTTTTTCGATGCAATTTTCCATACTGCTGCAATATTTCTTGCTGTCATTTCAATATTCTCTTTTGCCATCTTATATGCCTCTTCTAGTGCCATTGGAAAAGGCGTAATACTAAATACTGCATCGATTCCCTTTTCGTAAACAACTGGATAATTTGGAGATACCGATCCTCCTATAGCAATCACAGGAATATGAAGACGTTTCGCTCGCCCCGCGACACCAACAGGAGCCTTTCCATATGCTGTTTGTTCATCTATTCTACCTTCACCAGTTATAATTAAATCCGCATCTTCTATATGCTTATCAAAATTTGTATGATCCAATACAATTTCAATACCCTTTCGTAAGCTTCCCTTTAACACCGCAATAACAGCTGCTCCCATACCTCCTGCCGCTCCTGCACCAGGTATTTCAGATACATCCAAAGATACATATCGTTTAAGAATAGTCGCATAATGCTTTAAATTCTCATCTAGCCTTTTCAGCATCTCTACATCCGCACCCTTTTGAGCACCAAATACGAAAGATGCCCCTCTCATTCCGACTAATGGATTATTTACATCACACGCCGCTTCTATCGTTATCTCCTTTAGGCGTGAATCCATTCGTGAAAAATCAATCGCGACAATCGAATGTAATGTTCCTCCAGATGGATCTATTGCTTCACCCTTTTCATCTATAAACCTTACTCCTAAAGCCGATAACATACCTGCCCCACCATCATTTGTAGCGCTTCCTCCAAGCCCCAAAATAATATGCTTAACTCCTTGGTCTAGCGCATGTAATATAAGCTCTCCTGTTCCTTTTGACGTTGTAATGAATGGATTTCGCTTTTCAACCGGAACGTGTTGTAATCCAGATGCCGATGCCATTTCAATAAACGCTGTCTTTTTATCTGTAGAAATGCCATAAAAAGCTTGTACGCCTTCTCTAAGCGGTCCTGTCACATAAAGTGATACAACGCTTCCTCCTGTGGCATCAACAAGTGAATCAACAGTTCCTTCACCACCATCTCCAATTGGTATTTTTACATACTCTGCTTTAGGAAAAATTGCTCTAAAACCTCTTTCAATAGCTTCACATACTTCTATAGCCTTTAGACTTTCTTTGTATGAATCAGATGCAATGACAACTTTCACAATTATCCCCCATCCTTTATTTTTACGTTTTCTTCATTTTAAACGACAAATATGAAAGTTGTCTTTTTAAACACAAAAAAAGCGTACATCATATGATGTACGCTTTCTCTATTTATATGGAGCCTAGCGGGATCGAACCGCTGACCTCCTGCGTGCAAGGCAGGCGCTCTCCCAGCTGAGCTAAGGCCCCGTAGTAACAAAGCGGAAGACGGGATTCGAACCCGCGACCCCAACCTTGGCAAGGTTGTATTCTACCACTGAACTACTTCCGCGAAAATGGTGAGCCATGAAGGATTCGAACCTTCGACCCTCTGATTAAAAGTCAGATGCTCTACCAACTGAGCTAATGGCTCGTAAATGGCTGGGCTAGCTGGATTCGAACCAGCGCATGACGGAGTCAAAGTCCGTTGCCTTACCGCTTGGCTATAGCCCATTAATATTTACTAGTATGCTTATCTTCTCAAAAAAATAAACCCTCTCAGGTTATTTTAAAGAAAATGGTGGAGGGGGGCAGATTCGAACTGCCGAACCCGAAGGAGCGGATTTACAGTCCGCCGCGTTTAGCCACTTCGCTACCCCTCCGACATTTAAACATATATGGTGGAGGATGACGGGATCGAACCGCCGACCCCCTGCTTGTAAGGCAGGTGCTCTCCCAGCTGAGCTAATCCTCCAAAAGTGGTGACCCGTACGGGATTCGAACCCGTGTTACCGCCGTGAAAGGGCGGTGTCTTAACCACTTGACCAACGGGCCAAAAATTTAAAAACTTTTTCCAAGCTTCCAACCGGGGTTGAACCGGTGACCTCTTCCTTACCATGGAAGTACTCTACCAGCTGAGCTATGGAAGCATAATGGCTCCGCAGGTAGGAATCGAACCTACGACCGATCGGTTAACAGCCGATAGCTCTACCGCTGAGCTACTGCGGAATAATACAAGCCTGGCAACGTCCTACTCTCACAGGGACAAGGTCCCAACTACCATCGGCGCTAGAGAGCTTAACTTCCGTGTTCGGTATGGGAACGGGTGTGACCTCTCTGCCATCATTACCAGACTTTTATCATTATACACATTCTTTTCAGAATGTCAAAAGGAATTTTAAATATATATTCCTTCAAAACTAGATAACATCGCTTCATATTATATGGTTAAGTCCTCGATCTATTAGTATTCGTCAGCTCCACATGTCACCATGCTTCCACCTCGAACCTATCAACCTGATCATCTTTCAGGGATCTTACTAGCTTACGCTATGGGAAATCTCATCTTGAGGGGGGCTTCATGCTTAGATGCTTTCAGCACTTATCCCTTCCGCACATAGCTACCCAGCTATGCCCTTGGCAGAACAACTGGTACACCAGCGGTGCGTCCATCCCGGTCCTCTCGTACTAAGGACAGCTCCTCTCAAATTTCCTACGCCCACGACGGATAGGGACCGAACTGTCTCACGACGTTCTGAACCCAGCTCGCGTACCGCTTTAATGGGCGAACAGCCCAACCCTTGGGACCGACTACAGCCCCAGGATGCGATGAGCCGACATCGAGGTGCCAAACCTCCCCGTCGATGTGGACTCTTGGGGGAGATAAGCCTGTTATCCCCGGGGTAGCTTTTATCCGTTGAGCGATGGCCCTTCCATGCGGAACCACCGGATCACTAAGCCCGACTTTCGTCCCTGCTCGACTTGTAGGTCTCGCAGTCAAGCTCCCTTATGCCTTTGCACTCTACGAATGATTTCCAACCATTCTGAGGGAACCTTTGGGCGCCTCCGTTACACTTTAGGAGGCGACCGCCCCAGTCAAACTGCCCACCTGACACTGTCTCCCGGGTCGATAAGACCCGTAGGTTAGAATTTCAATACAGTCAGGGCGGTATCCCACCAGCGCCTCCACCGAAGCTAGCGCTCCGGTTTCAATGGCTCCCGCCTATCCTGTACAAACTGTACCAAAATTCAATATCAGGCTACAGTAAAGCTCCACGGGGTCTTTCCGTCCTGTCGCGGGTAACCTGCATCTTCACAGGTACTATAATTTCACCGAGTCTCTGGTTGAGACAGTGCCCAAATCGTTACACCTTTCGTGCGGGTCGGAACTTACCCGACAAGGAATTTCGCTACCTTAGGACCGTTATAGTTACGGCCGCCGTTTACTGGGGCTTCAGTTCAGAGCTTCGCTTACGCTAACCCCTCTCCTTAACCTTCCAGCACCGGGCAGGTGTCAGCCCCTATACTTCGCCTTACGGCTTCGCAGAGACCTGTGTTTTTGCTAAACAGTCGCTTGGGCCTATTCACTGCGGCTTTCCGTTAAGAAAGCACCCCTTCTCCCGAAGTTACGGGGTCATTTTGCCGAGTTCCTTAACCAGAGTTCTCTCGCACACCTTAGGATTCTCTCCTCGCCTACCTGTGTCGGTTTGCGGTACAGGCACCTTTTATCTCGCTAGAAGCTTTTCTTGGCAGCGGGGAATCAAAGACTTCGCTCCATAAGGAGCTTCCCCATCACAGCTCAGCCTTCACGATAAGCGGATTTGCCTACTTATCAGCCTAACTGCTTGGACGTGCACAACCAATCGCACGCTTCTTCTATCCTTCTGCGTCCCTCCATTGCTCAAACGATAAAGAGGTGGTACAGGAATATCAACCTGTTGTCCATCGCCTACGCCTGTCGGCCTCGGCTTAGGTCCTGACTAACCCTGAGCGGACGAGCCTTCCTCAGGAAACCTTAGGCATTCGGTGGACGGGATTCTCACCCGTCTTTCGCTACTCATACCGGCATTCTCACTTCTAAGCGCTCCACCAGTCCTTCCGGTCTGACTTCACTGCACTTAGAACGCTCCCCTACCACTGATACCATTGGTATCAATTCGCAGCTTCGGTGGTGTATTTAGCCCCGGTACATTTTCGGCGCAGAGTCACTCGACTAGTGAGCTATTACGCACTCTTTAAATGGTGGCTGCTTCTAAGCCAACATCCTAGTTGTCTAAGCAACTCCACATCCTTTTCCACTTAATACACACTTTGGGACCTTAGCTGGCGATCTGGGCTGTTTCCCTCTTGACTACGGATCTTATCACTCGCAGTCTGACTCCTAAGGATAAGTCATTGGCATTCGGAGTTTGACTGAATTCGGTAATCCGATGAGGACCCCTAGTTCAATCAGTGCTCTACCTCCAAGACTCTTACACTTAAGGCTAGCCCTAAAGCTATTTCGGGGAGAACCAGCTATCTCCAGGTTCGATTGGAATTTCTCCGCTACCCACACCTCATCCCCGCACTTTTCAACGTGCGTGGGTTCGGGCCTCCATTCAGTGTTACCTGAACTTCACCCTGGACATGGGTAGATCACCTGGTTTCGGGTCTACGACCACGTACTAAACGCCCTATTCAGACTCGCTTTCGCTGCGGCTCCGTCTCTTCAACTTAACCTTGCACGGGATCGTAACTCGCCGGTTCATTCTACAAAAGGCACGCCATCACCCATTAACGGGCTCTGACTATTTGTAGGCACACGGTTTCAGGATCTCTTTCACTCCCCTTCCGGGGTGCTTTTCACCTTTCCCTCACGGTACTGGTTCACTATCGATCACTAGGGAGTATTTAGCCTTGGGAGATGGTCCTCCCAGATTCCGACGGAATTTCACGTGTTCCGCCGTACTCAGGATACATTCAAGAGAGAACGAAGTTTCGACTACGGGGTTGTTACCCTCTACGACGGACCTTTCCAGGTCGCTTCGTCTACCTCGTTCCTTTGTAACTCCGTATAGAATGTCCTACAACCCCAAGAGGCAAGCCTCTTGGTTTGGGCTAGATTCCGTTTCGCTCGCCGCTACTCAGGAAATCGCATTTGCTTTCTCTTCCTCCAGGTACTTAGATGTTTCAGTTCCCTGGGTCTGTCTTCCATACCCTATGTATTCAGGTAAGGATACCATACCATTACGTATAGTGGGTTTCCCCATTCGGAAATCTTCGGATCAAAGCTTACTTACAGCTCCCCGAAGCATATCGGCGTTAGTCCCGTCCTTCATCGACTCCTAGTGTCAAGGCATCCACCGTGCGCCCTTTCTAACTTAACCAAACTAAAATTAAAAAATATGAGCTACACTGTTATCTAGTTTTCAAAGAACATACATTTATATATGAGAGATAGTTCTCTCAAAACTGAACAAAACGAAACACGGAAACTTATATTGATGAACAGCGTTCATCAATTCTCCATAGAAAGGAGGTGATCCAGCCGCACCTTCCGATACGGCTACCTTGTTACGACTTCACCCCAATCATCTGTCCCACCTTAGGCGGCTGGCTCCATAAAGGTTACCCCACCGACTTCGGGTGTTACAAACTCTCGTGGTGTGACGGGCGGTGTGTACAAGGCCCGGGAACGTATTCACCGCGGCATGCTGATCCGCGATTACTAGCGATTCCAGCTTCATGTAGGCGAGTTGCAGCCTACAATCCGAACTGAGAACGGTTTTATGAGATTAGCTCCACCTCGCGGTCTTGCAGCTCTTTGTACCGTCCATTGTAGCACGTGTGTAGCCCAGGTCATAAGGGGCATGATGATTTGACGTCATCCCCACCTTCCTCCGGTTTGTCACCGGCAGTCACCTTAGAGTGCCCAACTTAATGATGGCAACTAAGATCAAGGGTTGCGCTCGTTGCGGGACTTAACCCAACATCTCACGACACGAGCTGACGACAACCATGCACCACCTGTCACTCTGCTCCCGAAGGAGAAGCCCTATCTCTAGGGTTTTCAGAGGATGTCAAGACCTGGTAAGGTTCTTCGCGTTGCTTCGAATTAAACCACATGCTCCACCGCTTGTGCGGGCCCCCGTCAATTCCTTTGAGTTTCAGCCTTGCGGCCGTACTCCCCAGGCGGAGTGCTTAATGCGTTAACTTCAGCACTAAAGGGCGGAAACCCTCTAACACTTAGCACTCATCGTTTACGGCGTGGACTACCAGGGTATCTAATCCTGTTTGCTCCCCACGCTTTCGCGCCTCAGTGTCAGTTACAGACCAGAAAGTCGCCTTCGCCACTGGTGTTCCTCCATATCTCTACGCATTTCACCGCTACACATGGAATTCCACTTTCCTCTTCTGCACTCAAGTCTCCCAGTTTCCAATGACCCTCCACGGTTGAGCCGTGGGCTTTCACATCAGACTTAAGAAACCACCTGCGCGCGCTTTACGCCCAATAATTCCGGATAACGCTTGCCACCTACGTATTACCGCGGCTGCTGGCACGTAGTTAGCCGTGGCTTTCTGGTTAGGTACCGTCAAGGTGCCAGCTTATTCAACTAGCACTTGTTCTTCCCTAACAACAGAGTTTTACGACCCGAAAGCCTTCATCACTCACGCGGCGTTGCTCCGTCAGACTTTCGTCCATTGCGGAAGATTCCCTACTGCTGCCTCCCGTAGGAGTCTGGGCCGTGTCTCAGTCCCAGTGTGGCCGATCACCCTCTCAGGTCGGCTACGCATCGTTGCCTTGGTGAGCCGTTACCTCACCAACTAGCTAATGCGACGCGGGTCCATCCATAAGTGACAGCCGAAGCCGCCTTTCAATTTCGAACCATGCAGTTCAAAATGTTATCCGGTATTAGCCCCGGTTTCCCGGAGTTATCCCAGTCTTATGGGCAGGTTACCCACGTGTTACTCACCCGTCCGCCGCTAACTTCTTGAGAGCAAGCTCTCAATCCATTCGCTCGACTTGCATGTATTAGGCACGCCGCCAGCGTTCATCCTGAGCCAGGATCAAACTCTCCAATAAAGTTAGTTTGTCTAGCATCTAAAAATAAAAATTGACGTTTCACGTTGTTTGTTTCGTTCAGTTTTCAAAGAACTACTTGGTCGCTCATTTGCGACTTCCTTATGTTAACATCTTCGTTTTTCGATGTCAACTAAGTTTTTCAATTTATTTCTTGTCGTTTTCTGCGTTTCCGCATCAGCGACGTTTATTAATTTACCATATACTAATCATTAACGTCAACACTTTTTAATAAAAAATTCTTTTTCTTACATAACGAATACATTCTTCTGCGTTAGCAACTCTTCGAAATAAACAAAAAATGATTTTATATCTTTCTTCCATCGCTTTTTTTACAACCTCATGAATACGCTCATCTTCAAAATCAAATAAAAGTTCCTCTAACTCTCTCTTCAATATGTATTCCATTTCTTTTTTCTCTTCTTTCGTCAACATAAGCCCAAGCAAATCATCACCTCAATCATTCCTTACAGAGCAATACAAGTTCCGCTCATTTTTACTTATCAAAAACAAATCATCAAAATCCTATCATTCATTATATCCACCACTTACGATATTAATCCCTTGTTCTCTTTTTTATATTTAAAGCATATATGTAACTGAAAAGGATTGGACAAAGGGGCGTAATATTATGTTTTTCTTTTTTATTACGAGCAAAAGAACTTTTAAACACATTAGCTTAATAGTGATACTTTCCTTATTTACAGCATGGCTACTCTTTTTAAAAACATATTCACATGAATCTGCTTTTTCAACTGCTACAGGTCCTAAGGTAATTTACAAAGGAGATACTGCTAAAAAACAAGTTGCGTTCACGTTTGATATTAGTTGGGGAGACAAAAAAGCGATTCCAATCCTTGAGACACTCAAAGAAAGAGAAATTAAGAATGCAACCTTCTTCCTTTCTGCTGCATGGGCCGAAAGACATCCCGATATCGTCGAACGTATCATGAAAGATGGACATGAAATCGGTAGTATGGGTTATAATTACACGTCTTACACTTCTCTAGAGCCAAATGAAATAAGAAGAGATCTTTTACGAGCCCAAGATGTTTTTACGAAACTTGGCGTAAAACAAGTCAAGCTATTGCGTCCACCTAGTGGTGAATTCAACAAAGCAACTCTTAAAATCGCAGAATCGCTCGGATACACTGTCGTTCATTGGAGTAATAATTCAAATGATTGGAAAAATCCAGGTGTAAATACTATCGTTTCCACTGTCTCTAATAATTTGAAGGGTGGAGATATTGTCTTATTACACGCATCTGATTCTGCTCTTCAAACAAATAAAGCTTTACCGCTACTTCTACAAAAGTTAAAGAGTGACGGATATCAACAAATATCCGTATCACAACTCATTTCCAACACAAGTACGAAAAGTGAAGATGTGAAGTAGTTTCTTTTCTGCTACCCTTTACACATAAATAGCTCTATTACCTTATCGAAAGGTAATAGAGCTATTTCCATCTCACTATTTCTCGTAGTATAACTATCGCTGCTTAATTCAAAAGTACTTTTCAATTAAGCAGCTTTACTCGTTTTTCCGATTAAACGATGTAATATAAGTAACTGATATGCATTACATAATAAAAGTGGTATAACCATTAAATATAACCAATCTGTATCATTAATCCTTAGTGCTGGCACCCATTCAAGAATTGTTACAACAACCATAAAGAACAGGGCAGGCACAAATGCTTTTTTATTTGTTTCTTTACTTTTTATATAAGCAACAATCGCTCCAAACACAAATAATATTCCAGCAACAAGTATGTTATTCCCTAATGAAACTTCTCCATTTGCAATGAGTACAGATCTTAAATACACAAAATCGAATAAAACGAATGCAATAAAGAAGAGCTGGACTACATTCCATAAAGATGACGATCGGAACATACCTAGTCCAAAACGATGAATCGTTAAATAGGCAAAGAACCCCATTTGACTTATAACACTAAAAATAAACCCTACACCCATCAACCAGAAAGAAACTGCTAGAATCTCCTTTACGTCGAAATTTTGAAAAAATTTATCGTACTTGTCCCACTCCAAAACAAACCCAATAATAACCGTGCTGACTCCACCAAGAAACAACGTCGTTAAAAATAGTCGTACCCACTTGCGGCTATTCACAACACATCCCCCATTATCCTTATATTTCTAATTAAATTGTATCAATGACAATTTCAAAAAGCTAGCCATGTTCATGTATAAATTCCTTAAAGATATTTATATTAAAAAGAGAGAACTGTGTTGAAAGGAGTTCCAACTTATGAAACGGATACTACTCGTTTTCGTTTCTTCTTTTCTACTTATTGCACTTGTAGCATGTGCACAAGGAAAAGAAACGAAATCCGAATTAGATTACGATCAAACAAAGAAAATGATTGTTGATATTTTAAAAACTGATCAAGGTAAGAAGGCCATTCAAGATGTATTAACTGATGAAAAAATGAAACAAGCACTCATACTAGATGAAACAGTAGTAAAGAAAACGATTGAAGATGCAATGGTATCCGACAAAGGGCAGCAATTCTGGGAAAAGCTCTTTAAAGACCCTGAGTTCTCATCGAAATTCGCTAAAAGTATGGGGAAAGAACAAACAAATTTAATGAAAACCTTACTAAAAGACCCTGAATACCAAGCAGGCGTTATAGAGATCATGAAAAACCCTGAAGTAGAAAAAATGATGTTGCAAACAATGAAGAGTAAAGAATACCGTCAATATTTACAACAAGTACTAACAGAAACTACTGAAAGTCCACTCTTCCAAGCTAAGATGATTGATATTATTAGTAAAGGTGTGCAAAAGGCTGAAAAAGGTGGCTCTGATAAAAAAGATGCAGGTGGCGAAGGTGGCTCCCAAAGCGGGAGTAAGGAACAACAGTAAAAAATAATAACTATAATAGTGAGTGGACAATATATATCGTCCACTCATTATTATTTTATTTTTGCGCGACAGCTGTTTTATCAATTACTGTTTCAGCTATCGTGCGATAAATAATCCCCGTTGTATGCGTATCTTCATATACTGAAGGAGCGAAGTCTTCTTTATTCCAATCAGGTTGTTGAAGTGGAATGCGGCCTATTACATCTGTTTGTAATTCGGTAGCTAATTTATCTCCTCCACCTCTTCCAAATACATACTCCTTCTCACCAGTTACTTTACTTTCAAAATACGCCATATTTTCAACGACACCAAGAATACTGTGTTCAGTGCGCAAAGCCATCGCTCCAGCACGCGCTGCTACAAATGCCGCTGTTGGATGAGGCGTCGTTACTATAATCTCTTTACAAGCCGGCAACATGGAATGCAAGTCTAGCGCAACATCACCTGTACCTGGCGGTAAATCTAATACTAAGTAATCTAAATCACCCCATTCTACTTCTGTGAAGAAATGATTTAACATTTTCCCAAGCATAGGTCCTCTCCAAATAACCGGTGCATTATCTTCCACAAAGAATCCCATTGAGATTACTTTTACACCTAGACGCTCCACTGGGATTATTTTATCTCCTCTTACAATAGGACGTTTTTCTATCCCCATCATATCAGGTACACTAAAACCGTAAATATCCGCATCAATGATACCAACTTTTTTCCCTAGACGAGCTAAAGCAATGGCAAGGTTAACGGAGACTGTTGATTTTCCCACTCCACCTTTTCCACTCGCAACTGCTAAAAATGTCGTTTTTGAATTCGGTGACAATAAAGATTCAATTTGCTCTTCTTCTTGCGGTGGTACAAACTGAGCTAATTCCTCTTCTGTAAATTCTGCAAAACGAAGTCCAACTGTTGCTGCCCCAAGTTCCTTCACTAACTTTACGATGCCCGACTGCAACTGCATTTGTTCCGCAGTACCTGTTTTTACAATTGCAATTTTAACACTCACATGTTCCTTCTCCGGCTTGACTGTTACCTCTTTAATTGCATTTGTTTCTTTTAACGTTTTATGTAAAAACGGATCTACAATCCCTTCTAACGCTTCCACTACTTGCTCTTTCGTTACCATAATTAGCCCAGCCCCCTGTATGAAAAATAACGTAATGTTAATTGAATTTATCTCTCTTTATCCTTGAAATAAATGCGTTTACATTTTCAGTATAACATATTTTCCGAAAACTTCGTTAACGAGAGAAACTCAAAAAATCCCCCTTATTCTGGAGGATTTCCTTTTTCCGTGAAATAACGCAATATACCTCGATATACGGCAGCCGCTACCTTTTGCTGATATTTTTCCGAATTTAACATATACCTTTCGTTCACATTCGATAAAAATCCAGCTTCAATTAAAGCGCCTGGTGTTTTCGCATACTTTAATAAATACACATGAGAAATCGTTTTAGCAGAACGGTTCGTATTTTCTAAACTCGTTCTCAATTCAGCTTGTATAAACTTCGCAGCACGTTCATTTTCAGTTAAAGAACGGTAGTAGAACGTTTGTGCTCCTTTAGAACCACTACTAGTTAATGCATTTAAATGAATACTTGCAAAGAAATCGACATCTGGCTTATTAATAATCTCCACACGTCTTCTTAAATCCTCTGCTTTACGTCTACTGTACGACTTTGTATCTTTGTTAGCTAAATCATAATCTCCTTCACGTGTCAAAATAACTAATGCACCTTGCTCTTGCAAATAATCTTGCACTTTTTTTGTAATTTCAAGAGTTATGTCTTTTTCTATAATATCCTTTCCACCAACAGCTCCTCCGTCTGGTCCACCATGCCCTGCGTCTAATACAATTACTTTCCCTGATAAGGGTAAATTCCACGCTCGCCACGATTTTGTAATTTGAAATTCTTGTTTGACTAAAAAAAACAAAACAACCGCAGCGAGCGCAAAAGAGATAATTCGAATTCTCTTCATACCTTTCCTCCTCCAGCTAGTCCCTCTAATTACTTATATGGGACAAGAGGAAAGTTTATGCTTGTCTTAATGTAGCTTTAAACGATATCTTCTTTCACCTTTTTCATATCCTTCCTGCCACCACAATCCGATAAACTGCTGACAAGATTCAAAAAGTAATTCCTCATCTTTTAACTTAATTTCTCGTATAGTCATACTCGTTAAAAATTGAAATAGTGTTTCCGTTAATTGTTGCTCTTCTTCTAAAGCCCTATATTTCACATCAAAGAACGATTCGCCATAATAACCAAACTTACTGTATCTCGCTCCTAATAAATAAGATTCTATTCCTAGTTCAATACAGTAATCTTCATACTGACGATGAAGCTCTTGCATGTGAAAGGCATCACGAATATTTGAACGCAACGTTTTTAATGATAATTCTCGTAGCATCTTCCGCTCGTATTTTAATTGCTTTTCTTTTTGTTTTTCTTTTAAGCTGACAATGACATTCATAGTACTTATAAAACCTCCCTAATACGTATTAGTCTAAACTTCTAAAGAAGAAGCATACGCGGGACGGTAGCACTAAAATATTCCAAACTTCAAAAATAAATAAGAGGAATTAAATATAAAAAAACCCCAACCAAAATGGTTGAGGTTTGTAGTTCGCAAAAATTAACGTTTTGAGAACTGAGGTGCACGACGTGCGCCTTTAAGACCGTATTTTTTACGCTCTTTCATACGTGCGTCACGAGTTAATAGACCTGCACGTTTTAGTGTTAGACGGTATTCTGGATCAGCTTTTAATAAAGCGCGAGAAATACCGTGACGAATAGCACCAGCTTGACCAGTGTATCCACCACCATTTACGTTTACAAGTACATCGTAGTTACCTAAAGTTTCTGTTGCAACTAGAGGTTGTTTAACTACTTCACGTAATGCAGCAAATGGGATATAGTTTTCAAAATCACGACCGTTAATGATAACGCGTCCTTCGCCTGGAACTAGGCGTACGCGCGCTACTGAACTCTTACGACGTCCAGTGCCATAGTATTGAACCTGTGCCAAAGTAAGCCCTCCTTTAATTAATTATCCGCGAAGTTCGTAAACTTCTGGTTTTTGTGCTTGGTGTGGATGCTCTGCTCCAGCATACACGTTTAATTTCTTAGATACTTGACGTCCTAAACGTCCTTTTGGAAGCATCCCTTTAATTGCAAGCTCTAACATTTGTACAGGGTAGTTTGTACGCATTTCTAGAGCTGTTCTTTGCTTAAGTCCACCTGGGTGGTTAGTGTGACGGTAGTAAATTTTATCGTTTAATTTATTACCTGTTAAATGAATTTTCTCAGCGTTAATAATAATTACATGATCACCCGTGTCAACGTGTGGTGTAAATGTAGGTTTGTTTTTACCACGTAAAATGGATGCTACTTCAGTAGATAGGCGACCTAAAGTTTGACCTTCAGCATCAACCACATACCATTTACGCTCAACTTCGTTAGCTTTTGCCATAAAAGTCGTACGCATGTGTTTCCCTCCTCGTTATCTTTTCCATAGAAAAAATCTATTGTTTATCTTAAACACGATTTCCTTCCGGGGCTAATCGTGGTTTTAGAAACAATACCATATGTTATGATATACTTTTGAGTTTCTAATGTCAAGCAAATGTTACACCAGGATTAGTTGTTATAGTTTACTTGCCATAAGTAAAGTCCATGACCTGGAGCCATCTTTCCAGCAAACTGGCGATTTTGTTTTGCTAAAATCTCTGGAATGCTATCAGGATCAAGCTTTCCTTGCCCTACGTTAAGTAACGTACCAACAATAATTCTGACCATATTATATAAAAATCCATTACCTACAAAACGAAAAATTAATTCATCATCTTGCTCAATTAACTCGATTTCAAAAATTGTTCGCACTTTATCTTTTTTGTCAGTTTTTGCCGAACAAAAAGAAGTGAAATCATGCGTTCCAATAAAATAAGGAATCGCTTTTCTTATAGAGTTTATTTCAAGCGGATATGGATATTGATATACGTAATTTCTACGGAATACATCCGCAGTCTTTGATAATAATACACGATAACGATATTCTTTTCTCTCAACACCGTAACGTGCATGAAATTCTTCTGTTTTCTTCTCTACTTGCCTGATAACAATATCATCTGGCAACATTGTGTTTAAAGCATTACTCCATTGCCACTCTTCAAGAGACAAAGGTGTATCAAAGTGTATGACTTGTCCTTTCGCATGAACGGTAGAATCCGTTCTGCCTGATGCCTGAACACGAACAAGTTCACCCTTATGCAATTTCTGTAATGCCTTCTCTATTTCTTGTTGAACAGTACGATGCTGTGGTTGAATTTGGTAACCACAAAAATGCATGCCATCATATGCAACTGTACATTTTATTCTTTCCATCTTTCCGTTCTCCATTACAATCGCAACCATACTAAAATACAAGCTAGACAAAGTAAACTTATAATTGTTACTGTATCGCTCATTTTCCAGCGTAGTTGCCTAAATTTAGTTCGTCCTTCACCATTTCGATATCCACGTGCTTCCATCGCAATTGCTAAATCCTCAGCACGCTTAAAAGCACTAATAAAAAGTGGAACGAGTAGTGAAATAATTGCCTTCATCCTATCTTTTATCGGACCTCCAGCAAAATCAATACCACGTGACGCTTGTGCTTTCATAATTTTACTCGTTTCATCCATTAATGTCGGAATAAAACGAAGAGAAATAGACATCATTAATGCGATTTCATGAACAGGAACCTTTATACGCTTCAACGGCTTTAATAACGTCTCCAAACCATCTGTAATCTCAATAGGTGTCGTTGTTAACGTTAATAATGTCGTCATTAAAATAATAACAAAGAATCGTATAGAAATGTATATCCCTTGCTCTAATCCCTTTTCATGTATTGAAAACCAACCAAGCTGGAATAGTACATCCCCTTCTTTAGTTGTGAAGATATGCAGGAAAAATGTAAAAAGAAAAATCCATAAAATTGGTTTTAAGCCCGAAAGTACATAACGAATCGGCACTTTTGCAAAAAATAAAGCAATGAGTGCATATAAAAATAAAAATCCATATGAAATCGCATTATTTGCTAAGAAAACAACAAATACATATAAAAAGACAATCAACAGCTTCGTACGAGGATCAAGTTGATGAATGAGTGACTTACCTGGAATGTATCTCCCAATAATCAACTGCTGCATGATTCATGACCACCTTTTCGTAACACCTGCACAACTTCATGAGTAAGATCCTCTAAAGATAAGGTAGCCTTTGGAATTGAAATACCAAACTTCTCTTCAATTGCACGTTTATACTTTAAAGACATCGGAAGGTCCACACCAATTTGTTCTAGTTCATCAGCATGTGAAAATACTTCCTCTGCACTTCCTTGCAAAAAGACCGTTCCTTTATGCATGACCACAATTTGATCTGCATACTTAGCGGCATCCTCCATATTATGGGTAACAAGAATGACTGTAAGCCCCTGCTCCTTATGCAAACTATAAAACATCTCCATAAGCTCGTGCTGTCCTTTCGGATCAAGCCCCGCTGTAGGTTCATCTAATACAAGTACTTCGGGTTCCATCGCAAGTACGCCCGCTATTGCAACACGCCTCATTTGCCCACCGCTTAATTCAAACGGAGAACGTGCTAATAACTCTATATCCAATCCAACAAGCTGAATGGCATCTTTTGCCTTTTGCTTTGCCACTTCTTCAGATAAACCGAAATTAGTAGGCCCAAAACAAATATCTTTCTCCACTGTTTCTTCAAATAACTGATGTTCTGGGAACTGAAAGACAACCCCTACTTTTTTTCGTAGTGGCTTAAGCTTCTTCTCTTTCTTCCCTGCTGAAATTAAATGTTCACCAATTTGAACCGTACCATTTGTCGGCTGCAATAAACCATTTAAATGTTGAATCATCGTCGACTTACCTGAACCAGTATGACCGATAATGGCATAATAGCCTCCACTTGGAAACGACACGTCTACATCATAAAGCGCGCGTCTTTCAAATGGAGTTTTATATTGATAACGATGTTCTACTTTTTGGAATGTAATCTCCAAAGTTCGTTCACCAAACTTTCCATTGTAAGATGCGTATTTTGCAAAAGAATTTCACTTCTTTTTAATAATTCTGCTATTTTTACTGAAAAAGGTACATCTAACCCAATTTCTTGGAGCATATGAGAGGACTTGAAAATTTGCTTTGGGGTCCCTTCCTCTAATATTTCTCCCTTGTTTAAAATAATGACACGGTCTGACTGTGCCGCTTCTTCTAAATCGTGCGTAATTGATAATACGGTAATACCTTTTTGATTAACAAGCTGTCTAACCGTTTCTACTACTTCACGTCTCCCTTGAGGGTCTAACATTGACGTTGCTTCATCTAGTATTAAAATAGATGGCTGAAGTGCTAAAACACCTGCTATTGCAACTCGCTGCTTTTGCCCACCAGATAACGAATGGGGCTCATCATTAAGAAAATCTTCCATACGGACAAGTCGCAGGGCTTGTTCTAATCTTTCTACCATCTGTTCCCTTGGCATTCCGATATTTTCTAAGCCAAATACAACGTCATCTTGTACTGTCGTTCCAACAAATTGATTATCTGGATTTTGAAATACCATTCCAATTTGTTTTCGAACATCCCATACCGTTTCTTCTGATAAAACCATTGTATCATTTACAGTAATTGTCCCTGATTCCGGCAAAAACAAACCATTCAATAATTTTGCAAGTGTAGATTTACCTGAACCATTTTGTCCGATAACAGATACCCATTCTCCTTCATATAAGGAAAACGAAACATCTTTTAATGCATACGAGGCTGCCCCAGGATATTGAAATGATACATTTTCTGTCCGAAGTTTCTCTTTTTTCAATACAAGGCACCCTTTCCTTCGCCAAGTTAGCCTTTTTTATATTTAAAAAAAAAGGGCCATGACCAGTTACTTGAAAAGAACTGTCCTGCCCTTTTAATTATCATTATACTAACTCGATAATTACCATTGGTGCTGCGTCTCCGCGACGTGGACCAATTTTTGCAATACGAGTGTATCCGCCTTGGCGCTCAGCATAGCGTGGAGCTACATCAGCGAATAATTTTTGAAGTGCATCTTGACCAGTCTCAGCGTTAGCAACTTCATTGCGAATGAAAGCTGCTGCTTGACGACGAGCGTGAAGATCTCCGCGTTTACCTAAAGTGATCATTTTTTCCACTACAGAACGAAGTTCTTTTGCACGAGTTTCTGTCGTTTGGATGCGCTCGTTGATAATTAAATCAGTAGCTAAATCACGTAACATAGCTTTACGTTGCGCACTTGTACGGCCTAATTTTCTGTATGCCATTCGTAGTTCCCTCCTTTGTTGATGGGTTTAAATCCTCAGTCGTCTTTACGTAAACCTAAACCTAATTCCTCAAGTTTATGTTTAACTTCTTCCAAGGATTTACGTCCTAAGTTACGAACTTTCATCATATCTTCTTCTGTTTTGTTCGCAAGCTCTTGTACAGTATTAATTCCTGCACGTTTTAGGCAATTATAAGAACGAACAGAAAGATCTAGTTCTTCGATAGTCATCTCAAGAACTTTCTCTTTTTGATCTTCTTCCTTCTCGACCATAATCTCAGCATTTTGTGCTTCATCAGTTAAACCAACAAAGATATTTAAATGCTCAGTTAAGATTTTGGCCCCTAAAGAGATAGCTTCTTTTGGCCCGATGCTTCCATCCGTCCATACATCAAGCGTAAGCTTATCATAATTAGCCACTTGTCCGACACGTGTCTTTTCCACTTGGTAAGTTACACGTGATACTGGAGTATAAATAGAATCAATAGGAATTACTCCTATTGGTTGATCTTCGCTTTTATTTGCATCAGCTGGCGTATACCCACGGCCACGCTTTGCAGTTAAACGCACGCGGAAATGCGCATCCTTTGCTAACGTTGCAATGTGTAAATCTGGATTTAAGATTTCTACATCACTATCGTGAGTAATATCAGCAGCTGTGACAATACCTTCGCCCTGCACATCAATTTCCAACGTCTTCTCTTCTTCAGAGTAGATTTTAAGAGCTAACTTTTTCAAGTTTAAGATGATCGTCGTAACGTCTTCTACTACGCCCTCAACTGTTGAAAATTCATGTAATACGCCATCGATTTGGATAGCAGTAACAGCGGCACCAGGGAGTGAGGATAAAAGAATACGACGTAAGGAGTTACCCAAAGTAGTACCATATCCACGCTCAAGCGGTTCAATTACGAATTTACCATATTTAGCATCTTCGTTAAGTTCAACCGTTTCGATTTTCGGCTTTTCGATTTCAATCATTAACTAAACCCTCCTTCAAAACGTCGAAACCCCGGTTAAACAAAGGTATACCCCTTTGATTAACCGAAAGTCCCCCTTAGGCAGTTCCCGATTGTGCACAACAAGCGATGTTTCTGTACGAAATTTCTCGATAATGCATCATATCCATTATAGACAAAAGGGAAAATTCTATACAGAAAAATTACACACGACGACGTTTTGGTGGACGACATCCATTATGAGGAACTGGAGTAACATCTCTAATTGCTGTTACTTCTAGACCTGCAGCTTGAAGAGCACGAATTGCAGCTTCACGACCAGCACCAGGACCTTTAACAGTAACCTCTAAAGTTTTTAAACCGTGCTCCATTGCAACTTTAGCAGCAGCTTCAGCAGCCATTTGCGCAGCGAATGGAGTAGACTTACGAGATCCACGGAAACCAAGTGCACCAGCACTAGACCAAGAAAGTGCGTTACCATGAGTATCTGTAAGTGTTACGATTGTGTTGTTGAAAGTAGAACGAATATGAGCTATACCAGCTTCAATATTCTTTTTCACACGTTTTTTACGAGTGTTTGTTTTACGTGCCATTGTTAGTTCAACCTCCTTTACTTATTATTTCTTTTTATTTGCTACTGTACGACGTGGACCTTTACGTGTACGAGCATTGTTTTTAGAGTTTTGACCACGAACTGGTAAACCACGACGGTGACGAAGACCACGGTAAGAACCGATCTCCATTAGACGTTTAATGTTAAGAGATACTTCACGACGAAGGTCTCCCTCAACTTTAATGCTATCGATAACATCACGGATACGTCCTAGTTCGTCTTCCGTTAAATCACGAACTCGTGTTTCTGAAGAAATACCAGCTTCAGTAAGAATTTTTTCAGCAGTTGTGCGACCAATGCCGAATACGTAAGTTAAAGAAATAACAACGCGTTTGTCTCGAGGAATATCTACACCTGCGATACGTGCCATTCTGAATGCACCTCCTTCTGATTAACCTTGTTTTTGTTTATGTTTAGGGTTTTCACAAATAACCATTACTTTTCCACGTCTACGAATAACTTTACATTTTTCGCAGATTGGTTTAACTGACGGTCTTACTTTCATGTCTCGAACCTCCTTAAAGATTACGGAGTGCTATATTATTTAAAACGGTACGTAATACGACCACGATTTAAATCGTACGGAGATAATTCTACCGTAACTTTGTCTCCTGGTAAAATACGAATGAAGTTCATACGGATTTTACCAGAAACGTGAGCCAATACGACATGCCCATTCTCTAATTCTACTTTGAACATAGCATTTGGCAACGTTTCAAGAACGGTACCTTCGACTTCAATTACATCATCTTTAGCCATTCAATAGTTCTCCCTTCTTCAAATCAGTAACATTTTACACTGCTCTGAAATTCCGGAGAGCCAGCTACTTATAAAGTGGTAAGGATTTCGTATCCTGCTTCTGTAAGAGCAATCGTGTGCTCAAAATGGGCACACCATTTACCATCTACCGTTACCACTGTCCAGTCATCAGATAGTGTTTTTACATATCGTCTTCCTTGATTCACCATCGGCTCAACACAGATGACCATTCCCGGCTTTAATCTAGGGCCTCTATTTGGAGGACCATAGTGCGGGATTTGAGGGTCCTCATGTAAGTCTTGCCCGATTCCGTGACCAACATACTCCCTAACGATCGAGAATCCGTTCTCTTCAGCATGGGTTTGAACCGCATGTGAGATATTTGATAATCTTTCGTCTGGTTTTACTTGTTCTAAACCAAGATACAACGATTTTTCTGTGACATCAAGTAGCTTTTGAACAGATTCAGAAATGTTTCCAACTGGATACGTCCATGCAGAATCTCCATGGTACCCATTGTATTTCGCACCAATATCGATACTGATGATATCGCCCTCTTCGAGCTTTCGCTTCCCTGGAATTCCGTGTACAAGCTCTTCATTTACAGAAGCACATATGCTCCCCGGAAATCCGTTGTATCCTTTAAAAGATGGCGTAGCACCATATTTTTGAATCGTCTTTTCCGCTATTTGATCGAGCTCTTTCGTTGTAATTCCTGGAGTAATATGCTGTTTCAACTCTTGATGAGTTAAAGCAACGATCCTGCCAGCTTCTCGCATGATTTCTATCTCGCGAGGAGTTTTGCAGATGATCATTACGCTAAGCCTCCGATGAGAACATCGATATCAGCAAATACTTTATTGATGTCTTGCTCACCATTAATGCTTTGCAAGTAACCAAGCTCCTCATAGAAATCAAGCAAAGGTTTTGTTTGCTTAATATTTACATCTAAACGATTTGCTACAGTTTCTTCATTGTCATCAGAGCGTTGATATAAATCGCCACCACATTTATCGCACACATCAGCGTTTGCTGGTGGATTGAATTCTAAGTGATAAGTCGCACCGCACTCTTTACAAATGCGACGGCCTGTAAGGCGTTTTAATAACAACCCTGAATCCACATTAATGTTTAAAACATAGTCGATTTTTTTGCCAAGATCTTTCATAATCTCTTCAAGAGCTGATGCTTGTGCAACAGTTCGTGGGAAACCATCTAATAAGAATCCTTTTACACAGTCTTCTTGACTTAAACGTTCACGAACGATTCCGATTGTAACTTCATCTGGAACAAGAGCACCTTTATCAATAAAAGATTTTGCTTGTAAACCCATTTCAGTTTCAGCCTTCATAGCTGCACGGAACATATCTCCTGTTGAGATGTGAGGGATGTTATACTTGGCAACAATCTGTTCGGCTTGTGTACCTTTACCAGCACCAGGAAGCCCCATTAAAATTAAGTTCATCCTTGTTCCCCCTCAGTACATGAGCATGTAGGGAAGACAAGCCTTCCCACTTACTCATTGCTTGATAAACCCTTTGTAATGGCGTTTTACCAGTTGGCTTTCTAGCTGCTTCATTGTTTCTAAAGCAACGCCGACAACGATTAACATACTCGTTCCACCGATCTGTGCAGATGGAGGAAGATTTCCCAATTTCGTAAAGATAACTGGTAAGATTGCAATCGCTGCTAGGAAAATTGATCCTACAAAGGTCAAACGATACAAGATTTTTGTTAAATATTGTTCCGTATTCTTACCCGGACGAATACCTGGAACATATCCACCTTGCTTATTTAGATTCTCTGACATTTGCTCTGGATTAACCTGAACAAATGCATAGAAATATGTGAAGGCTACAATGAGCGCAACATATATGATCATTCCCACTGGGTGAGAATAGTTAAAGTTTGCAATAATCCACTGCGATACATCATGTTTCGGGAAGAACTGTGCAATAGTTGGAGGTGTAATTAAGAATGAAACAGCAAAAATGACTGGAATAACACCCGCACTATTTACCTTAAGTGGTAAATGAGTGTTTTGTGCTCCAGCATGATTCCCATTCGCTCCTGTTACACGCTTCGCATATTGAATTGGGATCTTTCTAACAGCCTGTTGAATGAAAATAACACCAACAATAACCGCTAGCACAGCTAGTAAGATCAATACAACTTTAACGATACTCATGAACAATTGATCTCCGATATTTTGAAACTGTTGTTGATACACTTGAGATATAACACTTGGGATCGCTGCGGCAATACCACCAAAGATAAGGATGGAAATACCATTACCTACACCTTTAGCTGTAATCTGTTCACCTAACCACATTAAAAATGCAGTACCAGCAGTCAGTACCGTAGCAATGTATAAATAAGTGCTCCAACCAGGATTCAAAATTAATTGCCCACCTACCATACCGTTAAAACCGATTGACATACCAAACCCCTGAATAAACGCAAGAACAATTGTAAAGTAACGCGTGAATTGCGTTAGTTTACGACGGCCCATTTCACCTTGCTTCGACCATTCCGAAAATTTAGGAACAACATCCATCTGCAATAATTGCACGATGATGGATGCTGTAATATACGGCATGATTCCCATCGCGAAGATGGAGAAGTTTTTCAAGGCGCCACCGCCAAATGTATTTAGGATACCTAAGGCATTTAATTGATCTTGTGCTTTCAGTACGTCTCCATTTGTAAATGGCACTGGGATAAACGTGCCAATCCTGAATACGATTAACATCGCTAAAGTGAATAATATTTTACGTCTTATCTCAGCAACGCGCATAAAGTTGGAGATTGTACGAAACATTAGATCACCTCAACTGATCCGCCAGCTGCTTCAATTGCTTCTTTAGCACTTGAAGAGAACTTGTGCGCTTTAACAGTTAATTTTTTCTCTACTGCTCCGCTTGCAAGAATTTTAACACCGTCGTTTAACTTGCTGATAACGCCAGTTTCCAGCAATAATTCAGGTGTTACTTCTGTACCATCTTCAAAACGATTTAACGTTGATAAGTTTACAATAGTAAACTCTTTACGGTTAATGTTTGTGAAGCCGCGTTTTGGTAAACGACGGAATAATGGAGTTTGACCACCTTCGAAGCCAAGACGAACACCGCCACCAGAACGTGCGTTTTGTCCTTTATGACCTTTACCAGCAGTTTTACCGTTACCAGAACCGATACCACGACCGACACGGTTACGTACTTTACGAGAACCTTCTGCAGGTTTTAATTCATGAAGTTTCATTCCCAGGCACCTCCTTATATTAATGAGTTATCCTTAAGCTTCTTTTACAGTTATAAGGTGAGAAACTTTGTTGATCATACCAAGAATAGCAGGAGTTTCTTCCTTAACTACAGTTGAATTCAACTTTTTAAGACCTAAAGCTTCTACCGTCGCACGTTGATCTTGTGGACGACCAATTACACTACGAGTGAGGGTAATTTCTAACTTTTTCGCCATTTGTTTTCCCTCCTTAACCTAGTAGCTCTTCTACAGATTTACCGCGTAATTTTGCAACATCTTCAGCGCGCTTAAGTTCGCTTAATCCGTTCACAGTAGCGCGAATCATGTTGATTGGTGTGTTAGAACCAAGAGATTTCGAAAGAATATCTTGTACACCAGCTAATTCAAGTACCGCACGAACAGGTCCACCAGCAATAACACCAGTACCTTCAGCAGCAGGTTTTAAGAATACTTCACCAGCTCCAAAATGACCGTTGATTGTGTGTGGAATTGTTGTACCAACTAATGGTACAGCGATTAAGTTTTTCTTAGCGTCTTCGATAGCTTTGCGAATTGCGTCTGGTACCTCTTGTGCTTTACCAGTACCGAATCCAACATGACCGTTTTTATCGCCAACTACAACTAGTGCAGCAAAGCGGAAACGACGACCACCCTTAACAACTTTCGCGACACGATTTATCGTAACTACACGTTCTTCAAGTTCTAATTTACTTGGGTCAATGCGATGCATCAATTTTCCCTCCTTTGACCATTAAAATTGTAATCCAGCCTCACGAGCAGCTTCAGCTAGAGCTTTAACACGGCCATGGTATAAGTAACCACCGCGATCGAATACTACTTCTTTAACGCCTTTCTCTACAGCACGCTTAGCAACTGATTCTCCAACTTTCGTAGCAGCTTCAGTATTGCTAGTACCGTTAAGAGCAAGGTCTTTATCAAGAGTAGATGCACTTACTAACGTTACACCATTCACATCATCAATAACTTGAGCGTAAATATGTTGGTTAGAACGGAACACGTTTAAACGTGGACGTTCTGCAGTACCAGTAAGTTTAGCACGTACACGTGCATGTCTTTTCTTACGAGTCGCATTTTTATCAGCTTTAGTGATCATTCTTGTCACTCCTTTCTCTCACCTAACGGGTTTACTTAGCAGTTTTACCTTCTTTACGACGAACAACTTCGCCTTCGTAACGAATACCTTTACCTTTATATGGCTCAGGAGCACGTACAGCACGGATGTTAGCAGCAAATTCGCCAACACGTTGCTTGTCGATACCTTTAATTACGATTTTAGTTGGTGCAGGTACTTCAACTTCGATACCTGCTTCCGGAGTCATTTCTACTGGATGAGAATAACCTACGCTTAATACAAGTTTATCTCCTTGTTTTTGAGCACGGTAACCAACACCGACTAATTCAAGTCCGCGTGCGAAACCTGTAGTTACACCTTCAACCATGTTTCCGATTAAAGCACGAGTTGTACCGTGTAATGCACGGTGTTCCTTCTGTTCAGATGGACGCTCAACTGTTAGTGTATTTTCTTCAATTTTGATAGACATATCAGCATTGAATTTACGAGTTAATTCACCTTTAGGGCCTTTTACTGTTACAGTATTGTCTTCTGCAATTGTAATAGTAACACCTGCAGGGATTTCAAGAATCTTTTTACCAATACGAGACATGTGGTCACACCTCCGTTCGTTTTAAATATATATTACCAAACGTATGCTACTACTTCTCCACCAGTTTGTAATTGACGAGCATCTTTGTCTGTCATTACTCCCTTAGATGTAGAAACAAGAGCGATACCTAATCCGTTAAGTACACGTGGTACTTCATCAGCTTTAGCGTAAACGCGTAAGCCAGGTTTACTGATACGTTTTAATCCAGTGATTACACGTTCATTGTTTGCACCATATTTCAGGAAAATACGAAGGATACCTTGTTTGTTATCCTCGATGTATTCTACATCACGAATGAAACCTTCACGTTTTAAAAGTTCAGCGATCTCTTTTTTGATTTTAGAAGCAGGAACCTCTAATTTCTCATGACGTACCATGTTCGCATTACGGATGCGAGTAAGCATGTCTGCAATTGGATCTGTCATCACCATGTGTTTTACCTCCTTCCCATTTGTGGGTTTTACCAACTAGCTTTTTTAACACCAGGAATTTGACCTTTATATGCAAGTTCACGGAAACAAATACGGCAAAGTTTAAATTTGCGGTATACAGAATGCGGACGACCGCAGCGTTCGCAACGTGTATACTCTTGTACTTTAAACTTAGGAGTACGCTTTTGTTTCGCTATCATAGATTTTTTAGCCACGTTTTCGCCTCCTCTACTTAGCGTTGGCTTCCATTATTTTTGGAATGGCATACCGAATTGTGTTAAAAGTTCACGAGCTTCTTCATCAGTTTTCGCTGTAGTAACGATTACGATGTCCATACCGCGGACTTTGCTTACTTTATCATAATCGATCTCAGGGAAGATAAGTTGCTCTTTAACACCTAATGTGTAGTTCCCACGACCATCGAATGATTTCTTAGAAACACCACGGAAATCACGTACACGTGGTAAAGAAACTGACACTAATTTGTCGAAGAACTCATACATTTGCTCGCCGCGTAAAGTTACTTTCGCACCGATTGGCATACCTTCACGAAGACGGAAACCAGCGATTGATTTTTTAGCACGAGTTACAACAGGTTTTTGACCTGCGATTTGTGTTAATTCTTCTACTGCATTGTCTAAAGCTTTTGAGTTAGATACCGCGTCACCAACACCAGTGTTGATTACGATCTTTTCGATTTTCGGTACTTCCATCACAGATTTATAGTTAAACTTGCTCACTAGAGCAGGAGTAATTTCCTTTTGGAACTTCTCTTTAAGGCGATTCAATGAAGTGACCTCCTTTCTTAAGAAAATTATTTATCTAATAATTCACCAGATTTTTTTGCAATACGAACTTTTTTACCATCTTCTACTTTGAAGCCTACACGAGTAGGTTCACCTGTTTTCGGATCTAAAATCATAACGTTAGAAACGTGAATAGGTGCTTCTTTAGTAATAATTCCACCTTGTGGATTTAATTGAGATGGCTTAGAGTGCTTCTTAACGATATTGACACCCTCAACGATAACACGGTTTTGCTTTGGGAAAGCCACAAGGATAACGCCTTGTTTTCCTTTGTCTTTACCAGTGATTACCTGTACTTTATCACCTTTTTTTACATGCATCTTAATTCTGCACCTCCTTAGCAAGGCAATACCTTAAATTATAGAACTTCTGGAGCTAAAGAAACGATCTTCATGAAGTTGCTATCACGTAATTCACGAGCTACTGGTCCGAAGATACGAGTACCACGTGGGCTCTTATCGTCTTTAATGATAACCGCTGCGTTTTCATCAAATTTGATGTAAGAACCGTCCGGACGACGAGCTCCGCTCTTCGTACGTACTACTACTGCTTTAACAACGTCACCTTTTTTAACAACGCCACCTGGTGTTGCTTGTTTTACCGTAGCAACGATAATATCACCAATGTTAGCATATTTACGACCAGAGCCGCCTAATACTTTAATTGTTAAAAGTTCACGTGCACCAGAGTTGTCAGCAACTTTCAAACGAGATTCTTGTTGGATCATGTTATGAAACCTCCCTTCGGACTAAAAATTCCGATTCGTCTATTTAGATAATAACCGCTTCTTCAACGATTTCAACTAAACGGAAACGCTTAGTAGCAGAAAGCGGGCGAGTTTCCATGATTTTAACGATATCGCCAAGTTTCGCTTGGTTTTGCTCATCATGGGCTTTGTACTTCTTAGAATACTTAACACGTTTTCCGTACAAGGAATGAGTTTTGTAAGTTTCAACTAAAACTGTAATCGTTTTGTCCATTTTGTCAGACACTACACGACCAGTATAAACTTTGCGTTGGTTACGTTCGCTCACTATGCAAACCTCCCCTCAATTTATCGATTAATTCCGATCTCTCTTTCACGAACTACAGTTTTCATACGAGCAATTGCTTTACGCACTTCACGAATGCGAGTTGGATTCTCTAATTGTCCTGTAGCAAGTTGGAAGCGAAGATTAAACAACTCTTCCTTTAAAGCTTTAACTTTTGTTTCGATTTCGGCAGTGGTTAATTCACGAATATCATTAGTTTTCATTAGATTCACCACCATTTTCTTCACGTTTTACGAATTTACATTTCACAGGTAACTTGTGAGCTGCAAGACGTAATGCTTCGCGTGCTACCTCTTCAGACACACCCGCGATTTCGAACATAATTTTCCCAGGTTTTACTACTGCTACCCAGCCTTCTGGTGCCCCTTTACCGGAACCCATACGTACTTCTAGAGGTTTTGCAGTGTAAGGCTTAGAAGGGAAAATTTTAATCCATACTTTACCGCCACGTTTCATGTAACGAGTCATTGCACGACGAGCAGCTTCGATTTGACGGTTTGTAATCCATGAAGCAGCTTGTGCTTGTAAACCGAATTCACCGAAAGCAATTTCAGTTCCACCTTTTGCACGACCACGCATTTTACCACGATGCTCTCTACGATATTTTACGCGTTTTGGCATTAACATATTATTTTCCTCCTTCCTCAGAAGCTTTCTTTTTTGTAGGAAGGACTTCTCCACGGTAGATCCATACTTTTACGCCTAATTTACCGTATGTTGTATCAGCTTCAACTGCTGCATAGTCAATATCAGCGCGAAGTGTATGAAGTGGAACAGTTCCTTCACTGTAAGATTCTGCACGAGCGATATCAGCTCCGCCAAGACGACCAGAAACCTGTGTTTTAATACCTTTAGCACCTGCACGCATAGCACGTTGAATAACTTGCTTTTGTGCACGACGGAATGATACACGGTTTTCTAATTGACGAGCGATGTTTTCGCCTACTAATTTAGCGTTAAGATCAGCTCTCTTAACTTCTAAAATGTTGATGTGTACACGCTTGCCTGTTAATTGGTTAAGAGCTTTACGAAGTGCTTCAACTTCAGTACCACCTTTACCAATTACCATACCAGGTTTTGCAGTGTGAATTGTAACATTTACACGATTTGCTGCACGTTCGATTTCTACTTTAGCAACAGCAGAATCTTTTAAGCGTACAGTAATGTACTCACGGATTTTGATGTCTTCATGTAATAATGTAGCGTAATCTTTCTCAGCGAACCAACGAGATTCCCAGTCACGGATAACACCGACACGAAGACCAATTGGATTAACCTTTTGACCCATCGATTATCCCTCCTTCTTTTCTGATACCACAACTGTGATGTGGCTTGTGCGTTTGTTAATTTGGCTTGCACGACCCATTGCACGTGGACGGAAACGTTTCAACGTTGGACCTTCGTCAACGAAAACTTTTTCAACAACTAGGTTGTTAATATCCATCTCATAATTGTGCTCTGCATTTGCGATTGCAGATTTTAAAACTTTTTCTACAACTGGAGAAGCAGTTTTTGGTGTGTGGTTAAGGATAGCAATCGCTTCACCCACTTGCTTACCTCGGATTAAGTCTACTACTAAACGAACTTTACGAGGAGCAATACGAACTGTTCTCGCTACTGCTTTAGCTTGCATTGAAGTGCCTCCTCTCATTATCTTCTAGTTTTCTTATCGTCAGCAAGGTGACCTTTATACGTACGAGTTGGTGCGAATTCACCTAACTTATGGCCAACCATATCCTCAGTGATGTACACAGGTACGTGTTTACGACCATCATATACAGCGATTGTGTGTCCGATGAACTGAGGGAAGATTGTTGAACGGCGAGACCAAGTTTTAACAACTTGTTTTTGCTCAGATGCAACTAATTTTTCCATTTTGCTCATTAAGTGATCATCGACAAATGGTCCTTTTTTTAAGCTACGAGCCATTTTGGTGCCTCCCTTCGTGATTGGCGTACGGTTCTAGAAATGAACCGTACTACAATCCCATTATTTTTTACGACGACGAACGATAAATTTATCAGACGCTTTATTTTTCTTACGAGTCTTGAATCCAAGAGTTGGTTTACCCCATGGAGACATTGGAGACTTACGTCCGATTGGAGAACGTCCTTCACCACCACCGTGTGGGTGATCAACCGGGTTCATTACAGAACCACGAACTGTTGGGCGTTTACCTAACCAGCGAGAGCGACCTGCTTTACCGATTTTGATAAGTTCGTGTTGTTCGTTACCAACTTGACCGATTGAAGCGCGACAAGCAGATAATACAAGACGTACTTCACCAGAAGTTAAACGTACAAGTACGTATTTACCTTCTTTACCAAGTACTTGAGCAGATGTACCAGCAGAACGAACTAATTGTCCGCCACGACCAGGCTTAAGCTCGATGTTATGAACAACAGTACCTACTGGAATGTTGATTAATGGTAATGCGTTACCGATTTTAATGTCAGCTTCTGGGCCAGACATAACTTCCATACCTACTTCTAAAGATTTAGGAGCAAGAATGTAACGTTTTTCACCGTCAACGTAGTTAATTAATGCGATATTCGCAGAGCGGTTTGGATCGTATTCGATCGTAGCAACGCGTCCTGGAATTCCATCTTTGTTACGCTTAAAGTCGATGATACGGTATTGACGCTTATGTCCGCCACCTTGATGACGTACAGTAATTTTACCTTGGTTATTACGACCCGCCTTCTTGCTTAAAGGAGCAAGTAATGACTTTTCGGGTCTGTCAGTCGTGATTTCAGCGAAATCATTCGTAGTCATATTACGACGACCGTTAGTAGTTGGATTATACTTTTTAATTCCCATCTCAATTTCCCTCCTTCTTTAGTAAGAATTAAACGCCTTGGAAGATTTCGATTTCTTTGCTGTCAGCAGTTAGCTTAACGATTGCTTTACGACGACGGCTAGTAAAACCAGCGTGACGACCAACGCGTTTTGCTTTCGGCTTGTAGTTCATGATGTTCACTTTTTCTACTTTAACACCAAAGATCGCTTCAAGAGCATCTTTAACTTCTGTTTTATTAGATTTAACGTCCACATCGAACGTGTATTTTTTTTCAGCCATCATTTCCATAGAACGTTCAGTGATAACTGGGCGCTTAATGATATCACGAGGATCTCTCATTATGCAAGCACCTCCTCTACTTTTTCCACTGCCGCTTTTGTCATGATTAGCTTATCATGATGAAGCACGTCTAAAACGTTTACGCCATCAGCAGTGATTACTGTTACTCCAGGGATATTGCGAGCAGATAACTCTACAGATTCGTTTGCATCAGCAGTTACGATAAGAGCTTTCTTCTCAACAGTTAATCCTTTAAGTACTGCTAGCATATCTTTTGTTTTTGGTGCATTTAACACTAGGTCTTCAAGAACTACAATGTTGTTCTCAACTACTTTAGTAGCTAATGCAGATTTGATTGCTAAACGACGAACTTTCTTAGGAAGTTTGTACGCATAGCTTCTTGGTGTAGGTCCGAATACCGTACCACCACCACGCCATTGAGGAGAGCGGATAGACCCTTGACGAGCACGTCCAGTTCCTTTTTGACGCCATGGTTTACGACCACCACCGCGAACTTCAGAACGAGTTTTTACTTTGTGTGTACCTTGACGTAAAGATGCACGTTGCATCATTACAGCTTCGAAAAGTACAGCTTCATTTGGTTCGATACCGAAAATAGCTTCAGCTAATTCGATTTCACCAACCTGTGAACCAGTTTGGTTATATACAGTAACTTTTGGCATTGGAATTCCTCCTTCCTATTGTGAATTATTTGCTAACCTTCACAGCGCCTTGAACAACTACAAGAGATTTCTTAGCACCTGGAACGTTACCTTTTACTAGTAATAAGTTGCGCTCAGTGTCAACTTGAACGATTTCTAAGTTTTGGATAGTAACTTGGTCTCCACCCATACGTCCAGCAAGTTTTTTGCCTTTGAATACACGGTTCGGAGCAACTGGGCCCATTGAACCTGGACGACGGTGATAGCGAGAACCATGAGACATAGGTCCGCGAGATTGTCCGTGGCGTTTGATAACACCTTGGAAACCTTTACCTTTAGAAATTCCTGTTACGTCAACGATTTCACCTGCAGCGAAAACTTCAACTTTTACCTCTTGACCAACCTCTAATCCGTCCACGTCTGCATCGCGGATTTCGCGAATGAAGCGCTTAGGAGTTGTAGATGCTTTAGCAGTGTGGCCTTGTTCAGGTTTGTTAGTTAACTTTTCACGTTTATCTTCAAATCCTAACTGGATTGCATTGTAGCCATCAGTTTCAGTTGTTTTCTTTTGAAGAACAACGTTTGGATTAGCAGCGATAACTGTTACTGGGATTAACTCACCGTTCTCAGCAAATACTTGAGTCATACCGATCTTTCTTCCTAAGATTCCTTTGGTCATGAGTTACACCTCCTACATTTTTAAGTTATATAATTTATAGTTTGATTTCGATATCTACACCAGACGGTAAGTCTAAACGCATTAATGAATCTACTGTTTGTGGAGTAGGACTCACGATATCGATTAAACGTTTGTGTGTGCGCATTTCGAATTGCTCACGAGAATCTTTGTACTTATGAACAGCACGAAGAATTGTGTAAATAGTCTTCTCAGTTGGTAATGGGATCGGACCAGAAACTGTTGCCCCAGAACGCTTAGCTGTTTCTACAATTTTCTCAGCTGATTGATCAAGAATACGGTGATCATAAGCTTTTAAACGGATACGAATTTTTTCTTTTGCCATTATTTTCCCTCCTTCGTTCGCCTATTTCTAAAATAGACCTTCTCCATGGAAATTTCCCCACACCATGCCATGGCAAAGCGGCCGGGTGTGTCAGCAACCTTCCACTTCATCGCAGTCAAAGACCAACATTGTCTATTATACAATGTTATTCGTCTAGATGCAAGCATCTTTTTGTTTGCATCTGCTTTTCTCTACTTTTGCTATTATACATGGCACTTTAAAGAATTTCAAGTTTTCATCTAACAGAATTCATTTTACATTTTCTGGATTTTGTTTTGATGGTTTTATATTAATATAGAAGAAACTCGTCAAAACATAAAAATATAATCTTACTCATTATATAAACACAAACAAAAAACCCAAGGGAGAATCCCTTGGGTTTTTATATCAGTTAAGATTACTCAACGATAGTTGCAACTACGCCGTAACCTACTGTACGTCCACCTTCACGAATAGAGAATTTAGTTCCCTCTTCGATAGCGATTGGAGCGATAAGTTCGATAGTCATTTCGATGTTGTCACCAGGCATTACCATTTCAGTACCTTCTGGTAATTGGATGATACCAGTTACGTCAGTTGTACGGAAGTAGAACTGAGGACGGTAGTTAGCGAAGAATGGAGTGTGACGTCCACCTTCTTCTTTAGATAATACGAAAACTTCAGCTTTGAATTTAGCGTGTGCTTTTACAGAGCCAGTTTTAGCAAGAACTTGTCCACGTTGGATGTCTTCACGAGCAACCCCACGAAGAAGAGCACCGATGTTGTCTCCAGCTTGAGCTTGGTCAAGAAGTTTACGGAACATTTCTACACCAGTTACAGTTGTAGAAGCATTCTCTTCAGCAAGACCGATGATTTCTACTACGTCACCAACTTTAACGATTCCGCGCTCTACACGACCAGTTGCAACTGTACCACGACCTGTGATAGAGAATACATCCTCGATAGGCATTAAGAATGGTTTGTCAGTTTCACGTTCTGGAGTTGGGATGTAAGCATCAACTTCAGTCATTAATTCAATGATTTTTGCTTCCCAATCAGCTTCTCCTTGAAGAGCTTTAAGAGCAGAACCTTTGATTACAGGAATGTCGTCGCCTGGGAATCCGTATTCAGATAATAGGTCACGAACTTCCATTTCTACTAATTCTAATAATTCTTCGTCGTCTACCATGTCGCATTTGTTTAAGAATACAACGATGTAAGGTACACCTACTTGACGAGAAAGAAGGATGTGCTCACGTGTTTGAGGCATTGGGCCATCAGCAGCAGATACTACTAAGATACCGCCGTCCATTTGAGCAGCACCAGTGATCATGTTTTTAACATAGTCAGCGTGACCTGGGCAGTCAACGTGTGCATAGTGACGAGTTTCAGTTTCGTACTCAACGTGTGCAGTTGAGATTGTGATTCCGCGCTCTCTTTCTTCTGGAGCAGCGTCGATTTGATCGTATCCGCGTGCTTCAGCACCACCAGCTTTTGCAAGAACTGTAGTGATCGCAGCAGTTAATGTAGTTTTACCATGGTCAACGTGGCCGATTGTACCGATGTTAACATGGGGTTTAGAACGTTCGAATTTAGCTTTAGCCATTCTAAATTCCTCCTTAGTTTATATAGGTTATTTTATATTTAGACTAGAAAGCGAAACCGAAGTCTCACTTTCTAAGCTTACATAAGTAGTTATACTTGAACAATCGATAAAAATCAATTATTCACCTTTATTTTTTTTAATAATTTCTTCTGAAACAGACTTCGGTACTTCTTCATAATGATCAAATGTCATTGAGAATGTTCCGCGTCCTTGAGTGTTTGAACGTAATGCTGTCGCATAACCGAACATTTCAGAAAGTGGAACCATAGCGCGAACAACTTGTGCGTTACCGCGAGCTTCCATACCTTCTACACGTCCACGACGAGATGTTACGTCACCCATGATGTCTCCCATGTATTCTTCAGGAATTACAACTTCAACTTTCATCATTGGCTCAAGAATTACTGGGTTACATTTAGAAACCGCAGCTTTAAGTGCCATAGATGCAGCGATTTTGAACGCCATCTCAGATGAATCGACATCATGGTAAGAACCGTCAACTAATGCTGCTTTAATGTCAACTAGTGGGTAACCAGCTAGTACACCATTTTTAAGTGAGTCTTCAAGACCCGCTCCAACAGCTGGGATGTATTCACGTGGAACTACACCGCCGACGATTTTGTTTTCGAATTCAAATCCTTTACCTTCTTCGTTAGGTGCAAACTCAATCCAAACGTGACCGAATTGTCCACGTCCACCAGATTGACGAGCGAACTTACCTTCAACTTTCGCAGCAGCGCGGAAAGTTTCACGGTATGCTACCTGAGGAGCACCAACGTTTGCTTCAACTTTGAATTCACGGCGCATACGGTCAACGATGATATCAAGGTGAAGTTCACCCATACCAGCGATGATTGTTTGGCCAGTTTCTTGGTCAGTGTGAGCACGGAATGTTGGATCTTCTTCAGAAAGCTTAGATAATGCTGTACCCATTTTATCTTGGTCAGCTTTAGATTTTGGTTCGATAGCTACAGAGATAACTGGCTCTGGGAATTCCATAGACTCAAGGATAACAAGACTCTTCTCGTCACAAAGAGTATCACCAGTAGTAGTATCTTTTAAACCTACAGCAGCAGCGATGTCACCAGCGTAAACTGTTGAAATCTCTTCACGGCTGTTAGCGTGCATTTGTAGGATACGACCTACACGCTCACGCTTACCTTTAGTTGAGTTTTTCACGTATGATCCAGAGTTTAACACACCAGAGTACACACGGAAGAACGTTAACTTACCAACATAAGGGTCAGTCATGATTTTGAATGCTAAAGCTGCAAATGGTTCTTCATCGCTAGACTTACGTTCTACTTCTTCCTCTGTATCCGGAAGAGTACCTTTAATAGCAGGTACATCTAATGGAGATGGTAGGTAGTCGATAACTGCGTCTAACAGAATTTGAACACCTTTGTTTTTGAATGCAGAACCACAGATTACTGGGAAGAATTCTACAGAAGTTGTAGCCTTACGGATACCAGCTTTAAGCTCTTCTACAGTGATTTCTTCACCTTCTAGGTACTTCATCATCATTTCTTCATCAAGCTCAGCTACCGCTTCAATAAGCTTTCCACGGTATTCTTCAGCTAGTTCTTTGTGCTCTTCAGGAATTTCGACACGCTCGATGTCTGTTCCTAAATCGTTACCGTACATGTAAGCACACTCTTCAACAAGGTCAATGATACCATTGAACTCATCTTCAGCACCGATTGGTAACTGAATTGGATGTGCGTTTGCTTGTAAACGATCGTGGATTGTTCCTACAGAGTATAAGAAATCTGCACCGATCTTATCCATTTTGTTAACGAATACGATACGAGGTACACCGTAAGTAGTAGCCTGACGCCAAACAGTTTCTGTTTGTGGTTCAACACCAGATTGTGCATCAAGTACTGCTACCGCACCATCAAGTACGCGTAAAGAACGTTCTACTTCTACTGTGAAGTCTACGTGTCCTGGAGTGTCAATGATGTTTACACGGTGACCTTTCCATTGAGCTGTAGTTGCAGCAGAAGTAATTGTGATACCACGCTCTTGCTCTTGCTCCATCCAGTCCATCTGAGATGCACCTTCATGAGTTTCACCGATTTTATGAATACGTCCTGTGTAATACAGAATACGCTCAGTTGCTGTAGTTTTACCAGCATCGATGTGAGCCATGATACCAATATTACGAGTGTTTTCTAAAGAGAACTCTCTTGTCATTTGGTGTCTTGCTCCTTCCATATATGGATTGGATTTTTTTATTTTAAGTAGCAAAAAAGCCACTTTATATTGTTACATATGCCAGTGTCCAGTACCCTCATTATGTAAAACGAGCGCCCAACGAAAGGGAGAGGCATTCTCCCTCTCCACACTTCCATAAGCGACAAATAAAGCGGTTTATGCTTACATTTATTTTACGTTGAATCCTACCAACGGTAATGAGCAAATGCTTTGTTAGCTTCTGCCATTTTATGAGTGTCTTCACGTTTCTTAACAGATGCACCAGCGTTGTTAGCTGCATCTAAGATTTCGTAAGCTAGACGCTCTTCCATAGTTTTTTCACCACGAAGACGAGCATAGTTTACTAACCAGCGAAGACCTAAAGTTGTACGGCGTTCTGGACGAACCTCAACTGGAACTTGGTAGTTAGCACCACCAACACGACGAGCGCGTACTTCAAGAACAGGCATGATGTTCTTAAGAGCTTGCTCGAATACTTCCATTGGTTCTTTATCTGAACGTTCACGAACGATATCGAAAGCGTTATAAAGAATTGTTTGAGATTTACCTTTTTTACCGTCAACCATCATTTTGTTGATTAGGCGTGTTACAAGTTTAGAATTGTACATTGGATCAGGTAACACGTCACGTTTCGCAACAGGTCCTTTACGAGGCATATTGAGTTCCTCCTTTCATTATAAGTTTATTATTTTTTAGCAGGTTTTGGTCGCTTAGTACCATATTTAGAACGTCCTTGCATACGTTTGTCAACACCAGCTGTATCAAGCGCTCCACGAACGATGTGGTAACGTACCCCTGGTAAATCCTTTACTCGACCACCGCGAATTAATACTACGCTATGCTCTTGTAGGTTATGACCGATACCTGGGATGTAAGCTGTAACTTCAATACCGTTTGTTAAACGTACACGAGCGTATTTACGTAACGCTGAGTTAGGTTTCTTTGGAGTCATTGTACCAACACGAGTACATACACCACGTTTTTGAGGTGCAGAGATATCAGTTGATTTTTTCTTTAAAGAGTTAAAACCTTTGTTTAACGCAGGTGATTTAGATTTCCATACTTTATCAGTACGACCATTTCTCACTAATTGGTTAATAGTAGGCATTTGATTATCCTCCCTTCGCATGTTTGTATGACCACATATCCAGGTGGTTCATTATTAGTTGAAAACAAAGTTTTTGCAAGGAAGAGCAAATGCTCTCTCCTCACAAAAACAGTTTTAACTTATTATTCCTATTGCTGAAGCTCCCACTTGAATCCCCGAAACTTTTCCAAGCTTACGAACTGATTCAACTTTGGTTATGGGTATGTTATGTTGCAAAGCAGTGCGAATGATAATATGGGTTAACCGCACATCAGCATCTTCTGCAATAACAACTTCTTTAACTATACCATTTTTGATTGCTTCCAATGTTCGTTTATGACCAACGACTACATTTTCAGCATTTGACACTTTTTGATAAGACATATAAATATCCTCCAAAGCATCGTTCAGGAGCAACCTTGATTATAGTAACATTTTGACTCATACAATGTCAACTAGGATTAGATGTTTTTATACAAAATTTACGACGGAAAATTTTACTGTTCCACATAAATCTCATCGTTTTCTACATTCATGTCATCTTGTGTTGTTTTTACAAGATCAACTTTGCGATAACGATTCATACCTGTTCCAGCAGGAACAAGTTTACCGATAATAACGTTCTCTTTCAGTCCTAGAAGCTCATCACGTTTACCTTTAATTGCTGCATCAGTTAAGACACGAGTTGTTTCTTGGAATGATGCTGCAGATAAGAATGAATCAGTTTCAAGTGAAGCTTTTGTAATACCAAGTAGAACAGGTCTAGCCGTTGCTGGTTGTTTACCTTGCAGTAACACCTTCGCATTCGCATCAGTAAACTGATGGATATCTAGTAATGTTCCTGGTAATACATCTGTTTCACCTGCATCACTTACACGAACTTTACGTAGCATTTGACGTACCATTACCTCTACGTGTTTGTCACCAATTTCTACCCCTTGCATACGGTATACTTTTTGAACTTCACGTAATAAGTATTCTTGAACTGCCGTAATGTCCGTTACTTTTAGTAATTCTTTCGGATCAATAGAACCTTCTGTTAACTCTTTACCGTGGCTAATTGGCTGTCCTGGCGTTACTTTCAGACGAGCACCGTAAGGAATAGCATACGTACGAGCTTCAACCTCACCCTGTACAACTACTTCTTGGCGATCTTTAACATCGTTGATCGCTGCGATAACACCGTCGATTTCACTGATAACTGCCTGACCTTTCGGATTACGAGCTTCAAAGATCTCTTGGATACGAGGTAAACCTTGTGTGATATCATCACCGGCAACCCCACCTGTATGGAACGTACGCATCGTTAACTGTGTACCTGGCTCACCGATAGATTGAGCCGCGATAATACCTACCGCTTCTCCTACTTCTACGTCTGTACCAGTTGCTAAGTTACGACCGTAACACTTCTTACATACACCATGGCGAGTGTTACACGTAAACGCTGAACGAATGTTTACAGTTTCAACACCCGAATTTTCAACGATATGAGCGATATCTTCAGTAATTAATTGATTTTCAGCAACTAATACTTCACCTGTTTCAGGATGTTTTACAGTTTTTCTTGCAAAACGTCCAACAAGACGATCATATAATGACTCAATTACTTCATTACCCTCTTTAATCGCACCAATTAGTAAACCGCGATCTGTTCCACAATCATCTTCACGAACAATTACATCTTGTGCAACGTCTACAAGACGACGTGTTAAGTAACCAGAATCGGCAGTCTTAAGTGCTGTATCGGCAAGACCTTTACGAGCACCATGCGTAGAGATGAAGTACTCAAGTACTGTTAAACCTTCACGGAAACTTGATTTGATCGGAAGTTCAATGATACGACCAGATGGATTGGCCATCAGACCACGCATACCAGCAAGCTGAGTGAAGTTAGATGCGTTACCACGGGCACCGGAATCACTCATCATGAAGATTGGATTGCGTTTATTCAAGGACTTCATCAGTTTTCCTTGGATAACGTCTTTTGCATTACTCCAAATAGAGATAACACGATCGTAACGTTCTTCTTCCGTGATTAAACCGCGACGGAATTGTTTAATTACATTATCTACTTTTGCTTGTGCTTCGTGGAGAATTTCATCTTTTTCACCTAATACAAGAATGTCAGATACCCCAACTGTAATACCAGCTTTTGTAGAGTATTTAAATCCTAAGTTCTTCATACGGTCAAGCATGCGAGACGTCTCTGTAATTTTGAAACGCTTGAATACTTCCGCAATGATGTTACCAAGAATCTTCTTGCTAAATGGTGCCACTTCTTCGCGACTAGCAATAATTTCTTTAATGTTCGCACCTTTTTCAACGAAATATTCCGCTGGTGTTTCTTTTTCAAGGTTTGAGTTTGTTGGTTCGTTAATATAAGGGAACGACTCTGGTAAGATTTCGTTAAATATTAATTTACCAACTGTTGTTAATAGAAGCTTACCTTTTTGCTCTTCAGTAAACGTTACATTATTTACTGAACTTGCAGCAACTGCAACACGCGTGTGCAGATGTACATATCCATTTTGGTATGCAAGTATTGCTTCGTTGGCATCTTTGAAGACCATACCTTCACCGATTGCACCTTCACGCTCAAGTGTTAAGTAGTAGTTACCTAATACCATATCCTGAGATGGAGTAACAACTGGTTTTCCGTCTTTTGGATTCAAGATGTTTTGTGCCGCTAACATAAGAATACGAGCTTCTGCTTGTGCTTCTGATGATAACGGAACGTGAACCGCCATTTGGTCACCGTCAAAGTCCGCGTTGTATGCAGTACATACAAGTGGGTGAAGACGGATTGCACGACCTTCTACTAGTGTAGGTTCAAACGCCTGGATACCAAGACGGTGAAGTGTTGGTGCGCGGTTTAGAAGTACTGGATGTTCTTTAATCACAGATTCTAAAACGTCCCAAACTTCAGGTTGTACACGCTCGATTTTACGTTTAGCACTCTTAATGTTGTGTGCTAAACCTTTTTCAACTAACTCTTTCATAACGAAAGGTTTGAACAGTTCAAGCGCCATTTCTTTCGGTAATCCACATTGGTACATCTTTAAGTTCGGTCCTACAACGATTACTGAACGACCAGAGTAGTCAACACGTTTACCTAATAAGTTTTGACGGAAACGTCCTTGTTTACCTTTAAGCATGTGAGATAGAGATTTTAATGGACGGTTACCTGGTCCAGTAACTGGACGGCCACGGCGACCATTATCGATTAATGCGTCTACAGCTTCTTGTAACATACGTTTTTCGTTTTGAACGATGATGCTTGGTGCACCTAAGTCCAATAGACGTTTTAAACGGTTGTTACGGTTAATTACACGACGGTATAAGTCGTTTAAATCAGAAGTAGCAAAACGTCCACCATCCAACTGTACCATTGGGCGTAGTTCTGGTGGGATAACTGGAAGAACATCTAGGATCATCCAAGATGGGTGATTTCCAGAGTTACGGAATGCTTCTAATACTTCTAGACGTTTAATAGCACGAGTACGGCGTTGTCCTTGTGCTGTTTTTAATTCTTCTTTTAAGAAGTCTACTTCTTTATCTAAATCGATATCTTGTAGTAGCTTTTTAATCGCTTCTGCACCCATAGCAGCTTGGAATGCGCTACCATATCGATCACGATATGCACGGTATTCTTTTTCAGAAAGTAATTGCTTCTTATCAAGTGGTGTATCTCCACTTTCTGTTACAACATAAGAAGCGAAATAAATTACTTCTTCAAGCGCGCGAGGGGACATGTCTAAGACAAGTCCCATGCGGCTCGGGATACCTTTGAAATACCAAATATGAGATACAGGAGCAGCTAATTCGATATGACCCATACGTTCACGACGAACTTTTGCACGCGTTACTTCAACGCCACATCGATCACAAACTACACCTTTATAACGTACACGTTTGTATTTTCCGCAATGACATTCCCAGTCCTTTTGTGGTCCGAAAATACGCTCACAGAACAAGCCATCTTTTTCAGGCTTTAACGTACGATAGTTAATTGTTTCTGGTTTCTTAACTTCACCGTATGACCAAGAACGAATCTTGTCAGGTGAAGCAAGTCCAATCTTCATATATTCAAAGTTATTTACATCTATCAAGGGGCCTACCTCCCTTTTAGTCTACAGGTTATCCCAATTATTCCTTAGTTGTCTCAACTTCGACATTCAATTTATCTGCTGATTGATGATCGTCGTCATCTTCTGTATCACGCATTTCGATTTCTTTATCGTCGCTAGACATCATTTTAACGTCCATACCTAAACTTTGCAGTTCTTTAATCAATACTTTGAATGATTCAGGAACGCCTGGTTCTGGAACATTTTCACCTTTAACAATTGCTTCATACGTCTTAACACGTCCGATAACATCATCAGACTTCACTGTTAAGATTTCTTGAAGAGTATAAGCAGCACCATAAGCTTCAAGTGCCCAAACCTCCATCTCACCGAAACGCTGTCCACCGAACTGAGCTTTACCTCCAAGAGGTTGCTGCGTTACAAGTGAGTATGGTCCAGTAGAACGAGCATGAAGTTTATCGTCAACCATGTGCGCAAGTTTGATCATATACATGACACCAACAGATACGCGGTTATCGAATGGTTCACCAGTACGTCCGTCATACAGGATTGTTTTCGCGTCATTTGCCATACCAGCTTCTTCAATTGTGCCCCATACATCTTCCTCACGAGCACCATCGAATACTGGTGTTGCAATGTGAATGCCAAGGTATCTTGCTGCCATACCAAGATGAAGCTCTAATACCTGACCGATATTCATACGAGATGGTACCCCTAATGGGTTTAACATGATATCGATTGGCGTACCATCTGGTAAGTAAGGCATATCTTCTTCTGGTAAAATACGAGAGATAACACCTTTGTTACCGTGACGTCCTGCCATCTTGTCACCTTCAGAAATTTTACGTTTTTGAACGATATACGCACGTACAAGTTGATTCACGCCCGGTGGCAATTCATCGCCATCTTCACGGTTGAATACTTTTACGTCTAAGATAATACCGCCACCACCATGTGGTACACGTAGTGATGTATCACGTACTTCACGTGCTTTTTCACCGAAGATTGCATGTAATAGACGTTCTTCTGCTGTTAGTTCTGTTACACCTTTAGGTGTTACTTTACCAACAAGTAGATCTCCATCTTTTACTTCAGCACCGACGCGAATAATACCACGCTCATCAAGGTTACGAAGTGCATCTTCTCCGACGTTTGGAATATCACGTGTAATTTCTTCTGGTCCAAGCTTCGTATCACGAGCTTCTGACTCATATTCTTCAATATGAATAGAAGTGTACACATCATCTTTTACAAGGCGCTCACTCATAATGATCGCATCCTCATAGTTATAACCGTCCCATGTCATGAAGCCAACAAGCACGTTACGTCCAAGTGCTAGTTCACCTAATTCCATAGAAGGACCATCCGCAAGGATTTCACCTTTTACAACTTCATTTCCAACACTTACGATTGGACGTTGGTTGTAGCAAGTTCCTTGGTTAGAACGAATGAATTTTTGCATTTTGTAGCGATCTAAGTCGCCTTTTACTGTTTGACCGTCAACTTCTACATAGCGACGTACCCAAACTTCACGTGCTTCTACGCGTTCAACAACACCAGGGTGTTTACAGATTACTGCAGCACCTGAGTCTTTTGCTGATACGTACTCCATACCTGTACCTACAATCGGTGATTCCGGATTCATTAACGGAACCGCCTGACGTTGCATGTTCGCTCCCATAAGTGCGCGGTTAGAGTCATCGTTTTCTAAGAACGGAATACAAGCTGTCGCTGCCGACACTACTTGCTTTGGAGATACATCCATATAGTCGATGCGTTCTTTATTTGTGACAATGTTTTCACCACGGAAACGAGCTACGATATCTTCATCAAGGAATTCTCCTTCTTCAGATAATTTCATATTCGCTTGGGCTACAACATAATTATCTTCTTCATCTGCTGTTAAATAATCAACCTGCCCTGTTACAAGACCAGTTTCTGGGTCAACACGACGGTATGGTGTTTCAATGAAACCAAACTCATTTACTTTCGCGAACGAAGATAATGAGTTAATCAAACCGATGTTTGGTCCCTCTGGTGTTTCAATCGGACACATACGACCGTAGTGAGAGTAGTGAACGTCACGCACTTCAAAGCCTGCGCGCTCACGCGTTAAACCACCGGGTCCTAATGCAGATAGTCTTCGTTTGTGAGTTAACTCTGCTAATGGGTTTGTTTGGTCCATGAACTGAGATAACTGAGAACTTCCGAAGAACTCTTTAATAGATGCAATAACAGGACGGATGTTAATTAACGCCTGTGGTGTAATTGCATTTGTATCTTGAATCGACATTCTCTCACGAACAACACGTTCCATACGAGAAAGACCGATACGGAATTGGTTTTGTAAAAGCTCTCCTACTGAACGTAAACGACGGTTTCCTAAGTGGTCGATATCGTCTGTGTCCCCTACTTTGTATAGTAGGTTGAAGAAGTAGCTGATAGAAGCAAGGATATCACCTGGTGTAATATGTTTTATATCACGAGTAATATTTGCATTACCAATTACGTTAATTACGCGTTCGCCTTCTGACTCAGGAGCATAAATCTTAATAGATTGCAGCTCAACATCGCCTGCTACCACTCCACCCATTGGTTTCGCTGTTTTGAATCCAATGTTTTTCTCTAAGTAAGGTAGAATGCGATCAAGCGTACGACGATCTAAGACTGTTCCTTCTGCCGCTAAAATTTCACCAGTTTCTGGATCCACCAGTGTTTCAGCTAAACGTTGGTTAAACAATCTATTTTTAATGTGTAGCTTTTTGTTGATCTTATAGCGACCTACATTTGCTAAGTCGTAGCGCTTCGGATCAAAGAAACGAGACACAAGTAAGCTCTTTGCATTTTCTACTGTTGGTGGTTCACCAGGGCGTAGACGCTCATAAATTTCAAGCAATGCTTTTTCTGTGCTATCTGTGTTGTCTTTTTCTAACGTGTTGCTTAAGTATTCGTTATCACCTAAAAGCTCGGTGATTTCTTGATCAGAGCCAAACCCTAATGCGCGTAACAAAACAGTTACAGGAAGTTTACGAGTACGGTCAATACGTACATATACAACATCCTTAGCATCTGTCTCATACTCTAACCAAGCCCCGCGGTTTGGAATTACAGTAGCAGTAAAACCACGTTTTCCGTTTTTATCCACTTTGCCACTATAGTATACGCTTGGAGAGCGAACTAACTGGGAAACGATAACACGTTCTGCACCGTTAATTACGAATGTTCCAGTCTCTGTCATGAGTGGGAAATCTCCCATGAACACATCTTGTTCTTTTACTTCACCAGTTTCCTTGTTGATTAGACGCACTTTTACACGAAGTGGTGCTGCATACGTCACATCACGCTCTTTGCATTCTTCTACAGAGTATTTAGGTTCACCTAAGCTGTAGTCGATAAATTCAAGCGATAGATTTCCCGTAAAGTCTTCGATCGGAGAAATGTCTTGGAACATTTCTCGCAAACCCTCATCAAGAAACCACTGATAAGAAGAGGTTTGAATTTCGATAAGATTTGGTAACTCTAATACTTCACTAATACGGGCATAACTTCTTCGTTGGCGGTGGCGTCCGTATTGAACTAGTTGACCTGTCAACTGCTTCACCCCTCAAATCATGAGTATTATAAATGCACAAAAAAATTTGTGCAAAATCACAAATAAATACAACTACTGCTATTAGCGTAGTTTTTTTCTCTTAAAGATAGATACGTTGAGTCTTTCTACCTGCTCAAAAAGAAAAATGGCTTCTTTAAGAAAACCATCATTCTGTTTCATAATCTGCTGATTTTACTATCTTTTCCAAGAGAAACAAAAATATACATCTTTTCTCAACGCAGAAAATCATATATTGGCATTGTATAATGTTAACATAGCCAAAAATAACCGTCAACGCTTTTTTGATTTTATGATATAATATCCTTTTTTCTTTTCTACAACTTCAACTTCAGAAAATACTTCTTCTAGTTTTTTTAGCGCAGATGGTGCACCTTGTTTCTTTTGAATAACAATCCACAATTCTCCACCTGAAACTAAATACTCTACAGCTTTTTCTAAAATCTCATGCACGATATCTTTACCAGCACGAATTGGAGGATTAGATAGAATAACAGCATACTTGCCATCTACATTTTCATAGACACTACTTTGCAAAATACGTACATTTTCAATTTTGTTATTAGCGGCATTTTCTTTTGCAAGCCCCAAGGCCCTTTCATTCACATCCACCATGTGAATTTCACGATCTTGAAACTCTTTCGCTAACGACAAACCGATTGGACCGTACCCACACCCTACGTCTAACACATTACCTTTAACATCTGGCATTTGAAACGCTTCAATTAAAAGACGAGAACCAAAGTCCACTTCGTTTTTCGAGAACACCCCATGGTCAGATAAAAAAGTAAATCGAGATTCACGAAGCGTAAATTCCCATCGTTTACGATCACTCTTACTAGAAGGGTCGTTAGAAAAATAATGGTCTGCCATATGGCCACCTCTTTTCTTTACAGTTAAAAAAAAAGCTCGCATGAGAGCGAGCTTTTTAAAGCATCAAAAGTTAATTACTTAACTTCTACAGCAGCGCCAACTTCTTCAAGTTTAGCTTTCATTTCTTCAGCTTCCTCTTTAGAAACGCCTTCTTTGATTGCTTTTGGAGTGTTGTCAACTAATTCTTTAGCTTCTTTTAAGCCAAGACCAGTGATTTCACGTACAGCTTTGATAACTTTGATTTTTTGAGCGCCAGCACTTGCAAGTACTACGTCAAATTCAGTTTTCTCAGCAGCAGCTTCACCAGCGCCACCAGCTACAGCTACAGGAGCAGCAGCAGTTACGCCGAATTCTTCCTCGATAGCTTTTACTAAGTCGTTAAGTTCTAATACAGTCATAGATTTAACTGCTTCAATGATTTGTTCTTTAGTCATTGTAAATATCCTCCCTTAAATAGGTTTGTATTGTTTTATAGATAACAAGTAATTATCTTTTAAAAAATTAAGCGCCTTGCTCTTCCTTTTGTTCTGCAACTGCTTTAGTAGCAAGTGCAAGGTTACGGATTGGAGCTTGAAGAACGCTAAGAAGCATAGAAAGTAAGCCTTCACGTGATGGAAGAGTAGCGATAGCTTTAACCTCATCAAGTGTTACAAGTTTACCTTCGATTACGCCCGCTTTAATTTCTAAAGCTTCATGTTTTGTAGCGAAGTCGTTTAATACTTTCGCAGGAGCAACTACATCCTCGTTACTGAACGCGATTGCGTTTGGTCCTGTTAAGAATTCGTTTAACTCAGCCATTTCAGCAGACTCTGCAGCACGACGAGTTAAAGAGTTTTTGTAAACTTTGAACTCAACGCCAGCTTCACGTAATTGCTTACGTAATTCTGTTGCTTCAGAAACTGTTAAACCACGGTAGTCAACAACGATTGTAGATTTACTAGCGCGAAGTTTGTCCGCGATTTCAGTTACAACTTGTTGTTTAGTTTCGATTACTTTGCTCATGTTATTACACCTCCTGTAGATTATATAGAAGATGTACCGAAAGTGCACTAAAAACCTCCATGCCCAACTTGTAGACATGGAGGCATATAGTCACAGAAAAAAAGATTCCGCTTCGTATATTAACACCTAGGTAGGAAATTAAGTCGAATGACACCTACTGTCTACGGTACACTATTTAAATTCACAACATAAATGATTATATTAAAACTTCTTTATGAAGTCAACTTCCAATTTTTACGCAAGTGTAGAAACGTCTACGCGTACGCCAGGTCCCATTGTAGAAGCAACAGTTGCATTCTTCATGTAAGTACCTTTTGCAGCAGCTGGCTTAGCTTTTTGTAGCGTGTCAGCAATTGTTTTGAAGTTTTCTACTAGTTTAGCATCTTCGAAAGATACTTTACCGATTGGAACGTGGATGTTACCAGCTTTATCAACGCGGTATTCAACTTTACCAGCTTTGATTTCGTTAACAGCTTTAGTTACATCGAAAGTAACTGTTCCAGTTTTAGGGTTTGGCATTAAACCTTTAGGTCCTAATACGCGACCAAGTTTACCAACTTCACCCATCATGTCAGGAGTTGCTACTACTACATCGAAGTCGAACCAACCTTGTTGGATTTTACCGATGTAATCAGCATCGCCTACGAATTCAGCGCCAGCAGCTTCAGCTTCTTTTGCTTTTTCGCCTTTAGCGAATACTAATACACGTTGTACTTTACCAGTACCGTGTGGGAGAACAACTGCGCCACGAATTTGTTGGTCAGCTTTCTTAGGGTCAACACCTAAACGGAATGCAGCTTCTACAGTTGCATCAAATTTAGCTGTGTTTGTTTTCTTTACTAATTCTACTGCTTCTGTTGCAGAGTAAGCAGTTGCACGATCAACAAGCTTCGCAGCTTCTACGTACTTTTTACCTCTTTTAGCCATTTTTATTTCCTCCTCGAATGTGGTTTTAGCGGAATAACCTCCCACGTTTACGCCTTTTTTCCAGGGATAACCTGAGGATGCGCGCCATCCTTTTATTTTAAAAAACGATAATCATTTACGATAATAAAGGTTGCGAATTGGAATTCCAGACCCGCAACCTTTTTTAAAAACAAATCGAATTAGTCTTCGATAACGATGCCCATACTGCGTGCAGTACCTTCAACCATACGCATTGCAGCTTCTACGCTAGCAGCGTTTAGGTCAGGCATTTTAGTTTCAGCGATTTCGCGTACTTTATCACGCTTAACAGTTGCCACTTTATTACGGTTTGGTTCACCAGAACCAGACTCAATACCAGCTACTTTCTTAAGAAGAACAGCAGCAGGAGGAGTTTTAGTAATGAAAGTGAATGAACGGTCCTCAAATACCGTAATTTCAACAGGGATGATAAGACCAGCTTGATCTGCTGTACGAGCGTTAAACTCTTTACAGAAGCCCATGATGTTAACACCTGCTTGTCCTAATGCTGGACCAACTGGTGGAGCTGGGTTAGCTTTACCTGCAGGAATTTGAAGCTTTACCATTTTAATTACCTTTTTAGCCACGAGACACACCTCCTTAAGTCCGTGATGTGGTCAATTGGACAGTGATTTGCCCTCCCACGTCATATTTTATCTGTAACGATAAAATCTTTCAAAAAACGTCTCCGATAACGAAGACGTACTGACTTAAAAGATATTATCACTTTTTACAATTCATTTCAAGTTTCATTTTATAATTTTTCAATTTGATGGAAGTCAAGTTCAACTGGAGTCTCGCGACCAAACATATCTACAAGCACACTCACTTTTTTCTTCTCCACATCAATTTCTTCAATAGCACCTGTATAATCTGCGAATGGTCCCTCATTTACACGTACTGTCTCATGAAGTTCAAAGTCGAAATCAACCACTTCATTGTCCATTCCCATATGCTTCATAATGGTAACAACTTCCTCTTCTAATAGAGGAGATGGTTTAGATCCAGAACCTGAAGAACCAACAAAACCTGTTACACCCGGTGTATTACGAACAACATACCAAGAGTCATCAGTCATGATTAGTTCCACTAACACGTAACCTGGGAACACTTTTCTTTTCATTATTTTTTCTTTACCATTTTTCATTTCTACTTCTACTTCTTCTGGGACAACAACACGGAAAATTTTATCTTGCATACCCATTGATTCTACACGTTTCTCTAGGTTTGCCTTTACTTTATTTTCATATCCAGAATAAGTATGGACAACATACCAACTTTTTTCCATTCATTTAGGACGAGCGTCCTTCCCTCCCTGACGTACATTTTTTTGCGCAAATGAAAAAACCCGTTCACCGGGCTTTTACACAGTTCTTATAAATAACATTATATCATGGATAAGTGCTTCTTATTCAAGAATTAACCAAGAATTAACCGAATTAAAGAAGAAATGCCCATATCAACTACTGCGAAGAAAATCGCAAAGAACACAACTGTAGCGATAACAGTCGCTGTTGAGCGGAGTAATTCATCTTTTTTAGGCCAACTTACTTTTTTCATTTCGCGACCTACATCGCCGAAAAAGTTCGTTAAACGCATCTGCGGGACCTCCAGTGTATTATTTATTTTGTTTCCTTGTGAACTGTATGCTTATTGCATGATTTACAAAACTTCTTTATCTCAAGTCGCTCTACTGAGCTCGTATCTTTCATCGTAGAGTAGTTTCGATTTTTACACTCTTCACATGAGAGTACAACTTTTTTCCTCATTAGTTACACCAGCCTTGTAACATTATGTCCCTAAAAATGTATCATACAACAAAAGACAATGTCAATGTCATGACTCTCACTCTCGTTACAAAAAGAAAACAGGTGAATTAATTTACACCTGCGTTACTTTCTATGAATTTAAAGTTGTACTCTCTCTCATTTCCATATATCGTTCCAATTTTCTCTTCACCCGCTGTAAAGCGTTATCAATAGATTTCACATGTCTATTTAACTGTTCCGAAATCTCTTGATAAGAGCGACCATCTAAGTATAAAGAAAGTACTTTTCTTTCTAAATCGCTTAATAATTCAGATATTTTAGACTCTATGTCGGTATATTCTTCTTGACTAATGATCATCTCTTCAGGATCAGTCACCTTCGCTTCGGAAATAACATCCAATAACGTTCGATCAGATTCCTCATCGTAAATCGGCTTATCTAAAGACACATACGAATTTAAAGGAATATGTTTTTGTCTTGTTGCTGTTTTAATAGCGGTAATAATTTGTCGAGTAATACACAGTTCAGCAAATGCTTTGAACGAAGACAGCTTGTCCTCTTTATAATCACGAATTGCTTTAAACAATCCAATCATACCTTCTTGAACAATATCTTCTCGATCGGCACCCACTAAGAAATAAGATCTTGATTTCGCGCGAACAAAGTTCTTATATTTATGAATTAAATATTCTAGAGCGTCAGTATTACCTTTTCGAACTAACTCAACGATTGCCTCATCCTCTAAATCACGAAATGTAACGTCGCCTACACTTACGAAGCCTGCTTCCACCTTGATCCCTCCGACCGCTATTTATTTAGCAATATTATACAGTAAAAAGACAAAGAGCGTCAATGCTTCAACGCTCTCCTCTTCTTAATTTTTCTAATTTTTCTGTAATATCCTCACTAAATATCTTTCGCATGGCAGGTTGCTTTTCTTTCGTGTCTTTTGTACGTCTTCTTACTTGTTGTTCCATCGCTTGTACTTCTAACTCTAATTCACGCGCAGATTTCCGAAGGGCACCTTGCGCAAATATAACCCATTGTTCCGTATAATCAGAAGTCGCAACATATATTTGTGTATTTATATTTCTAAGCTCAATCGCAAGTTTCTCTATCTTTTCGTCCGCAGTTTGATTTTTGCGCGTGAATATTACTTCCACCCGCGATTGTTTCATCTTTTTTTCAATACCGTGGACTGTATAGGCATCAAAGACTATCATTACTTTCGTTCCTGTATATCCTTGATAATCCGCCATCTTATCAATAAGCGCGTCTCTTGATGATTGCAAATCTACATCCCGTAGTTTTTTCAAGTCTCCCCAAGCTCCGATAATGTTGTAACCGTCAACGATTAAAATATCGTTCATTTTTTATTTACCAATTTCGTGACGTTTACGATATACCTCATACATTAACAAACTTGCGGCTACTGAAGCATTTAAGGATGTAACTTTACCAACCATCGGTAAAGTAATTAAGAAATCACACTTTTCACCAATAATACGACTCATACCTTTTCCTTCACTACCAATTACTAATCCAATCGGCATTTTACCATCTAAATTACGGTAATCCGTTTTTCCTTTGGCATCTGTACCAGCAATCCAAAGTCCGCGTTCCTTCAATTCATCAATTGTGCGAGATAAGTTTGTTACGCGCGCAACTGGAATATATTCAATTGCTCCTGTTGATGCTTTCGCAACTGATGCTGTAAGTCCTACAGCCCTTCTTTTCGGAATAATAACCCCATGAGCTCCTGTGGCATCAGCAGTACGCATAATAGAACCTAGGTTATGCGGATCTTCAATTTCATCTAAGATTAAGAAGAATGGATCTTCATTACGTTTTTCTGCTACTTTGAATAAATCTTCTAATTCAGCATACTGGTATGCAGCTACTTGAGCAATTACACCTTGATGATTACCCTCAACTAATTGATCTAACTTCTTCTTTGGTGCATGTTGTAAAATAATCTTATTTTCTTTCGCTAATGCTAGTACAATCTGCACTTGCCCTTTGGCAGCACCTTCTGCGATCCAAATTTTATTAATATCTCTCCCTGATCGTAACGCTTCAATTACAGGGTTACGTCCGATAATATATTCACTACTCATGATGATGTGCCCCCTTCCTTTTCTTCTAAAACTGCAATTGCCTTATATACAATTTCGTCTAATCTTTCACGATTATTTAATAAGTGATGATAACCAATTAGCGCTTCAAAGGCTGTACTATGTCGATATGTTTGTACATCCGTATTTTTCGGAACGGTACCTGAATTTGCATTACGCCCTCTTCTTAATACCGCCTCTTCTTCCTCTGTCAAAAATGACGTCTCTAATAAATGATAAACAACTTTCGCCTGTGCTTTTGCCGAAACAAAGCTCGTCCCTAAGCGATGTAATTGATTAGGACGAACCTTTCCCTTTTGAAGGAGGTGATAGCGGATATATTGTTCATATACCGCATCACCCATATATGCTAACGCTAAGCTGTTTAATTGCTTTGCATCAATCATTCTTATCCTCTTTTCCATCTTGTACCTTGTGCGGTATCTTCTAAAATAATATTACGTTCTTTTAAATCATCGCGAATTTGATCAGATAATGCGAAATCACGATTTTTACGAGCTTCAATACGCTTTTGGATAAGCGCCTCAATTTCCTCATCAAGCAATTCTTCTTTTGCTAATTCTAATCCTAAAATATCGAATAATGTTTCAAGTTGTTTCACGTATGCTTCAATTACAACTTTAGAAGTATGTTCTTCTAATAAATATTGATTTGCGTGATTTGCTACATTATATAATTCAGTAATCGCATTAGCAGTATTGAAGTCATCATCCATTGCTTCTTCAAATGCAGCCTGGAATTTTTCCATCTCAGCTAACCATTTCTCATTATGATCTGTTAAATTCGCGCTACTTTCCATACGATGCTTTAAGTTACCGTAAGCTGTTTTAATTCTTTCTAGCCCGTTATTCGTACTTTGTAATAACTCTTCACTAAAGTTAATTGGATGACGGTAATGTACTGATAGCATAAAGAATCTAATTAACTGTGGATCATATTGCTTAATGATATCGTGAACTAAAATGAAGTTTCCAAGTGACTTAGACATCTTCTCATTATCAATATTAATATATCCATTATGCATCCAGTAACGTGCAAATGTTTTTCCAGTCAACGCCTCGGACTGTGCAATTTCATTTTCATGATGAGGAAATGCTAAGTCTTGACCACCAGCATGAATGTCAATTGTATCCCCTAAGTACTTACGTGCCATCGCTGAGCATTCAATATGCCACCCTGGACGTCCTTTCCCCCAAGGGCTTTCCCAGAAGATTTCTCCCTCTTTTGCAGCTTTCCATAAAGCAAAGTCAAGAGGGTCTTGTTTCTTTTCTCCTACTTCAATACGTGCACCATGACGTAAATCAGCGATTGGCTGATGCGATAATTTACCGTAACCTTCGAATTCTTTCGTTCTAAAGTACACATCACCTTCTGATTCATATGCATACCCTTTATTCACAAGTTCTTGAATAAATTCAATAATAATATCCATATTTTCTGTTACACGCGGATGAACTGTTGCATGTTTGCAACCTAGTGCGGTTACATCTTCAAAATATGCTTCAACGAAACGGTCAGCAATTGTCGGTACATCTTCACCTAATTCATTTGCTGCTTTAATTAATTTATCATCTACGTCAGTAAAGTTAGATACATACTGCACTTCGTACCCTTTGTATTCTAAATAACGGCGTACTGTATCGAACACCATAGGGGGTCTCGCATTCCCAATATGGATGTAGTTATATACTGTAGGACCGCAAACATACATCTTTACCTTATTTTCTTCTAATGGAATAAACTTTTCCTTTTGACGTGTTAGCGTATTATAAATGTGAATAGTCATTTTTATCCTTCCTTTCTACCTTTACTTCAAGTTGCTTTTTCAATTTATCAAGTTCTGCTTCCATAACCTTTAATTTATCAAAAATCGGATCCGGAAGATCGGAATGATTTAACTCTTGACCAATCTTCACTCCATTTTGAATAACGACTCGGCCAGGTATACCTACAACTGTAGAATGCGCAGGGACTTCTTTTAATACAACGGATCCTGCTCCAATTTTAGAATTCTCTCCAACAGTAATTGAGCCTAGTACTTTAGCACCTGTTGCAATTAATACATTATCCTGAATTGTAGGGTGCCTCTTTCCCTTTTCTTTTCCCGTACCACCTAATGTAACACCTTGATAAATTGTTACATTATCACCAATCTCACACGTTTCTCCAATTACAACCCCCATTCCATGGTCAATGAAAAAATGACGACCAATTGTTGCTCCTGGATGAATCTCAATGCCAGTAAAAAACCGACTAACTTGTGAAATCCAACGTGCAATAAAAAAGAAATTCTTTTTATAAAAAGCATGTGCAATTCGATGGGCCCAAACTGCATGTAATCCAGAGTAAGTCAAAATGACTTCGAAATAACTTCGTGCCGCTGGATCCTGTTCAAAAACGACTTCAATATCTTCCCGAAGCCTCTTAAACATCGATGTCCCCTCCCCTTTATGGGCTGCTTTTTCGAGTGAACTAACTCCCTTAACTCCCCACTTATCCTCTAAATCTTTATACAAGGAGATCAAACTTATACTTATACCCACTTTTACGGTATAAAAAAAGACGCCTCTGTCATATTGACAGAGACGCCTTTTAAGCGCGGTTCCACTCTGTTTAGGCTAATAAAAAAGCCTCAAACTCATCCATGATAACGGTGTACACCGCTTCTGCTTACTTTACGCCCTAAGACATTTCACGAAACAATTCGTTGTTCAGCAGAAGACTCGAAGGGGCATTTCAAAAATCCGCTTATAAACCACTTCCAGCCTAAAGGTGGTTCTCTCTGTAAAAAGCCTGATTTTCTACTTCTCCTTCTCGTCGCTTTTCCTTATTAGATTTTAAGTATACTTATTATATTTCTAAACCTAGAAAATGTTAACCAATTACTTTTTGAAGACGATTTAAAACTTTTTCTTTCCCAAGAAGTGCAATCGCATTAGGAAGCTCTGGACCATGTGTTTGACCAGTAGTAGCAACACGGATTGGCATAAATAAGTTTTTACCTTTATGCCCTGTTTCCTTTTGAACTGCTTTAATAGCTGCCTTAATCGCTGCAGGCTCCATCGCTTCTAGAGCTTCTATTTGACCAGCAAATGCACGAAGTACTTCAGGTACCTGTTCACCATTTAACACTTCTTGCCCTTCTTCTTCATAATCAACATGATCTTTAAAGAACATTTCAGAAAGCTCTACGATTTCAGCTCCGAAACTCATTTGGTCATGATATAAAGCAATTACATCACGAATCCAAGCTTGTTCTTGTTCACTTAAAGTTTCGCCCACACGTCCAGCTTTCACTAAATGCGGTAAACTTAACTCTACAACCGTATCTAAATCTTGCTTTTTCATATACTGGTTGTTCATCCATTTTAATTTTTGAGAATCAAATAATGCAGGTGATTTTGATAAACGAGCTGCATCGAACATTTTGATGAACTCATCTTTAGAGAAGATTTCTTCTTCTCCTACCGGCGACCAACCTAGTAGTGCAATAAAGTTAAAGATTGCTTCTGGAAGATATCCTAGCTCTTTATATTGCTCAATAAATTGAATAATAGATTCATCACGTTTACTTAACTTTTTACGGCTTTCGTTAACAATTAGGGTCATATGACCGAATTGTGGGATGTCCCAACCGAAAGCTTCATATATCATCATTTGTTTTGGCGTATTTGAAATATGATCATCGCCACGAAGCACATGTGTAATCTCCATTAAGTGATCATCTACTGCTACCGCAAAGTTATAAGTTGGAATTCCATCTTTTTTCACGATAACAAAATCACCGAAATCATTTGAATGGAATGCGACTTCATCTTTTACGATGTCTTTGAATGTGTAATCACGATCAGCTGGTACACGGAAACGAATACTTGGAATACGTCCCTCAGCTTCAAATTCTTTCATTTGTTCTTCAGTTAAATCACGATGGTTACCTGCATAACGAGGTGTTTCACCACGAGAAATTTGTCCTTCACGCTCTGCTTCCAGCTCTTCTTCTGTCATATAACATTTGTAAGCTAAACCACGCTCTAATAAATCTAGATATAATTTTTTATAAATATCTAAACGCTCTGTTTGACGATATGGTCCGAATTCACCACCAACATCAACACCTTCATCCCAGTCCATACCGAGCCATTTCAAGTATTTTAATTGGCTTTCTTCTCCACCTGCAACATTACGTTTTACATCAGTATCTTCAATACGAATAATAAACTTACCATCTTGATGACGAGCAAATAAATAATTAAATAATGCCGTACGCGCATTTCCGATATGTAAGTGTCCTGTTGGACTTGGCGCATAGCGCACTCTCACTTGCTTTTCCATAATTGGTACACCTTCCATTCTTAATGTCAACACATTCTATAATTGTACAACAAAAAAATGTGATTATCCATCTTACGAATTAAAAACCATTATTTTTTCTGTAATAATACCACTGCTTGAGAAGCAATTCCTTCTTCTCTACCTGTAAATCCTAATTTTTCTGTTGTTGTTGCCTTTACATTAATGTTATCTATAGACGTTTCTAACAGTTCACTAATACGTTTACGCATACTTTCAATATGCGGTGCCATTTTTGGCTTTTGAGCAATAATTGTACAATCTAGATTTCCTAGCTCGTAACCTTGTTCGCGTACAAATTCCCAAACCTTTTGTAGTAATATAGCTGAATCTGCATCTTTAAAGGCAGGATCAGTATCAGGAAAATGCTTTCCAATATCTCCTGCTGCAATTGCTCCTAGACATGCGTCAGCAATCGTATGTAACAATACATCCGCATCTGAGTGACCGATTAATCCCTTCTCATGAGGAATTGTAATTCCGCCAATAATTAACGGTCTACCTTCCGCAAATTCATGTACATCAAAACCTTGTCCAATTCGAAACATTCTTTACATCCTCCTTGAGCTAAACCACTGAGCTTTATGACTCTATATTATATCGATATCCTTACAAAGAAAAGCCCGGCTATTGCCGAGCTTTCCTTTGTTATACACCATCACGGCTATTTTTTCTGAACATGAAGGAAACTTTCAGCAATTAGTAAATCCTCTGGAGTCGTCACTTTAATATTATAGTAACTCCCCTCTACTACACCTACTTGCTTACCAATGCGTTCTACGAGACTTGCATCATCTGTACCAAGAAAACAGCTCTGTTTTGCACTTCTATGAGCTTCTAACAAAAGCGAAACAGAGAACCCTTGCGGTGTTTGTACAGCCTTAAGCTGAGATCGTTCTACCGTTTCGACAACAACACCTTGCTCTACTTTCTTCACTGTATCCTTTACTGGCACTGCACAAATGGAAGCCCCATATTTTTCTGCTGCTGTTAATACATCTTGAATCACTTTATTCGTTACGAATGGGCGCGCTCCGTCATGCACAAGAACGTATTCCACATCACTTGCATGCTGAATCGCGTTATATACACTATCTTGTCTTTCAGCCCCACCTTGAATAAATTGCACCTGTTTTTCAATCGGATACTTCTGCATTAATTCTTCAAAATACGGGCGTTCCTCTTCGTTAATTGCCATAACAATACTTTTGCACGCCTTATCTCTTTCAAAAGCACGTAATGTATGCACGATAATCGGTACTTCATTTATAAGTAAGAACAACTTATTTTTGCCAGCACCCATCCGCTTTCCTTGACCGGCTGCCGGAATAATTAATGTATACATATTAATAATCCTCTACCTATAATGCTTTTTCTAATAATTTACGTTTTGCGAAAATCATACGACCAGCCGATGTTTGTAATACGCTAGTAACTAGTACATTAAGTTGCGAACCTACATACTCTCTACCATCTTCTACTACAATCATCGTACCATCATCTAAGTACGCAACACCTTGGTTTTGCTCTTTACCATCTTTCACAACATAAACACTTAATTCTTCGCCAGGGAGTACAACTGGTTTAATTGCATTAGCTAAATCATTAATGTTTAACACCGTTACTCCTTGTAATTCAGAAACTTTGTTTAAGTTAAAATCATTTGTTACTACAGTTCCACCGGTGATTTTAGCTAACTTTACAAGTTTGCTATCCACCTCTTGAATATCCTCGAAATCGCCTTCATAAATTTCTACCGGAATCGGCATCTCTTTTTGAATACGATTTAAAATGTCTAGTCCTCTGCGACCACGATTACGCTTTAAAGCATCGGAGGAGTCGGCAATATGCTGAAGCTCTTCTAATACGAATTGTGGAATTACAATTGTTCCTTCTAAAAACTTCGTTTGGCAAATATCAGCAATACGTCCATCAATAATTACACTCGTATCGAGAATTTTCCAATGAGCCGTAGATTTTTCTACCTCTATCTCTTCGTTCTCACTATTGTTTTTCTTCTTACCTCCGCGTTGGGGTAATGTAAATAATCCTAGCAATTCATTCCTCTTTTTAAATCCTACTTGGAATCCTAAATATCCAAGTAAAAGAGTAAAGAACACTTGCAATACTGTGCTAATAACCGGAATTGTAAATTCACGAATTGGTATTAAAATTAAATATGCAACAATGAGACCAGAGATTAACCCTAATGTACCAAATAAAACATCTGCTACAGGCGCCTTTACAAGAGCCTCTTCAATATGCTTAATAAGTTGAACAATATAATCTACAAGCCAAAATGTTGTTAAAAATAAAATAATTGCACCAATAATTGCACGAACATACGATCCTTCCAATAAAGGAACAGCACCGATGTCTAATACATTAATAACTTTTGGGATTAAGTAAATCCCTAACGCTCCCCCAATTACTAGAAAGAAGAGCTGTACGATCCGTTTTAACATCCAACCACCTCCTACTCATTATTAACCATTGTTTCGCTAATCAAAACGCCGAATGCAAAAGCGGACGTGTTTTTTTATAAATAGTTTTATTTACCAATATATCATATCATATACCAAAAATGTTCTAGTGTCGTTATATTATGGAATCAATGTAATATTCTTAATTGTGTCTACTCATATAGAGATGCTCTTGAATTCTTTTTAAGCCTTCTCGTATTTTCTTCGCCCTTACTTCTCCAATTCCTTCCACATCATCCAATTCATGAATAGTCGCGCGACAAACACCTTGCAACGTTTTGAATCGATTAATTAAATTTTCAATGATAAGTGGCGGAACACGAGAGATTTTGCTTGTGATTCGATATCCCCTTGGCGTCACACTTTCTTCTAAACTCGTTTGCCCTGGGTAGCCAAGTAATTTAACTAAATCACTATCCTCTAAAAGTTGTGTATTTGCAAGGTCCTGCAACTTTTTCAAAATTTGATGATGGTCTTGTGTTTTTTCTTGGTGATAATCTTTGATTAATAATGCTGCCTCTGCCTCTAAATCAGCTAGTAGTTCTGTAAGTTGTAAACGGATTAACCTACCTTCTGTTCCTAGCTCATGAATATAGCTCAATATTTCATTTTTAATACGCAGTACCATTTCAACACTATGTAAAACGTGAACGACCTCGGACATTGTAACGACCTCTTCAAATTCTAGAATGCCCAAATTTGTAATACCATCATTCCATACAGCCTTATATTTTTCTAACGTTTGAATAGCTTGATTTGCCTTTGTTAAAATAACCCCTATATCTTTTAGTGTATAACGTAAGTTCCCTTGATATAGCGTAATTACGTTACGTCTTTGTGAAATAGCTACAACAAGGCTACCAGTCTGCTTCGCTACACGTTCTGCTGTTCGGTGACGCATGCCTGTTTCAATAGAATCAATAGATGCCTCTGGAACTAACTGTGCATTTGCTATTAAAATTTTACTTCCCGTTTCATTTAAAATAAGTGCCCCGTCCATTTTTGCTAATTCATATAAACTAGCAGGAGAGAATGCACAATTAATGTGAAAACCGCCATCAACAATACTTTTAATCTGCTCATTATATCCAAGAACAATTAGTCCCCCTGTTTGTGCGCGAAGTACATTATCTATCCCTTCGCGCAGTGGTGTCCCTGGGGCCACGAGCTGTAAAATATTAATCATACTTTTGACACGTTGCTTATTTTCTTCCATAGCCTAGCCTCCTAATGTCAAACGAAGCGCTTCTCCTAAATTAGAAACACCTACAACCTCAATCCCATCTGGAATTGTCCATCCTCCTAAGTTTTTTCTAGGAATAATAACACGTTGAAATCCTAATTTAGCCGCTTCTTGTACACGTTGTTCGATTCTTGATACTCTTCTTATTTCTCCAGTTAATCCTACTTCTCCTATTACTGCATCGGTTGGTGCCGTAGATTTATCCCTAAAACTTGAGGCTATACTTAAAGCCACTGCTAAATCAATTGCCGGTTCATCTAATTTCAAACCACCAGCTACTTTTAAATATGCATCTTGATTTTGCAATAGTAAGCCTGTTCTTTTTTCTAATACTGCCATAATAAGCGAAACACGGTTATGATCAATTCCCGTCGCCATTCTTCGAGGATTTCCAAAACTAGTAGGGGAGATTAAAGCTTGTATTTCTACTAAAACCGGTCTTGTTCCTTCCATTGAAGCAACTACTGTTGACCCTGCAACACCAACCGGCCTTTCCTCAAGGAAGATTTCAGAAGGATTTAAAACTTCCGCAAGACCAAGCTCTTTCATTTCAAAGATACCCATTTCATTCGTGGAACCAAAACGGTTCTTCACAGCTCGTAAAATACGATACGTATGGTGTCGATCTCCCTCAAAGTAGAGAACTGCATCGACCATATGTTCTAACATACGAGGTCCTGCAATTGCTCCTTCTTTTGTCACATGCCCGACGATGAAAATAGGGATTCCTTTTGTTTTTGCAAGTTTCATTAATTCCGCTGTACATTCACGTACTTGCGCCACACTTCCTGGTGCTGACGTCACTTCAGGTAAATGTATCGTTTGAATAGAATCAATAACAACAAAAGCTGGATTCATTTCTTCAATATGTGCTGCAATACGCTGCAGGTCTGTCTCTGCTACAACAAATAGATTGCTACCCTTTACATGCAAACGATCTGCACGAAGTTTAATCTGCTTTGCCGACTCCTCACCCGATATGTATAATACATCATATGAAGAATCTGCTAATTGCGATGAAATCTGTAATAGTAATGTTGATTTTCCAATCCCAGGGTCTCCACCAATAAGTACTAAGGACCCATCTACAATTCCGCCACCAAGCACACGGTTAAACTCTTGAAATTCCGTTTCAATACGTGCCTCAGACTTTGTTTCTACTTCAGTAAGACGTCTTGGTTTTGTTACTTCCGTTTGAATTGCATTCGCGTAATTAAGGCGCCTTGATGATACAACTGGTTCCATCTCTTCAACAAGTGTATTCCATTGACCACATCCGGGACATTTACCCATATATTTCGGTGACTGATAACCACATTCTTGACATATAAATTTCGTTTTCTTTTTAGCCATACCTTTTTATAGTTCACTTCACTTTCGTCTATAAACGTTTATCCTTCTCGTACAAGAAAGAGGGCTATCGCGTAGCCCTCTTTGTTTGTCTATACTTATTTTACCTTTTCCGCACTATGAATGACAAATGATTCTCCTTCTACATCAAAGATAACTTTTTGTCCTTTCTCAATAGCACCTTTTAAAAGTTCTTCAGATAGTCTATCTTCTACATGCTTCTGAATTGCCCTACGAAGCGGACGAGCACCGTACTCACGATCAAATCCTTTATCAGCAATAGCAGAAATTGCCCCTTCTGTTAATTGCAATTCGATTTCTTGTTCTTTTAAGCGATTCACTAACTGATTTACCATAAGAGTTACTATTTCTTGAATATGTTTTTTCTCAAGCATATGGAATACGATAATTTCATCAATACGGTTTAAGAATTCTGGACGAAATGCTTTTTTCAGTTCATCCATTACTTTACCTTTCATATCCGAATAATCGCGGCTCTCATCTTGTACGTTAAATCCAAGATACTTATTACGTTTTAATGCATCTGCCCCAACGTTAGATGTCATAATAACAATTGTATTACGGAAATCTACTGTACGTCCTTTAGAATCGGTTAAACGACCATCTTCTAATACTTGTAGTAAAATATTAAACACATCCGGATGAGCTTTCTCTACCTCATCTAATAAGACAACTGAATATGGCTTGCGACGAACTTTCTCTGTTAATTGTCCACCTTCTTCATATCCAACATATCCTGGAGGAGAACCAACTAAACGGGAAGTAGAATGCTTCTCCATATACTCTGACATATCGATGCGAATCATTGCATCTTCATCACCGAACATAGATTCTGCTAGTGCTCTTGCAAGTTCTGTTTTACCTACACCTGTTGGCCCTAAGAAAATAAATGAACCAATTGGGCGCTTCGGATCTTTTAATCCTGCTCTCGCACGACGAACAGCTTTTGCTACAGCTACTACCGCTTCATCTTGACCAATTAAACGATCATGAAGAATGGATTCTAAGTTTAATAATTTATCAGTCTCTGTTTGTGCAAGTTTAGAAACTGGGATACGCGTCCATGTAGAAACGACATTTGCAATATCTTCTACCGTAACCTCTGAATTTTCTTTTCCTTGTTGCTCTTTCCATTGACGTTTTGTATCTTCTAACTTCTCTCGTAAGCGTTGTTCCATATCACGTAAAGATGCAGCCTTTTCAAATTCTTGACTTTGTACAGCCGCATCTTTTTCTTTTCGAATCTCCTCAAGCTTCACTTCAAGCTCTTTTAAGTTTGGTGGTGTTGTATAAGAACGTAAGCGAACTTTTGAAGCAGCTTCATCAATTAAATCAATTGCTTTATCCGGTAAAAAGCGATCTGTAATATAACGATCTGAAAGTTTTACAGCTGCATCAATAGCGTCATCTGTAATAGATACACGGTGATGCGCCTCATAACGGTCACGTAAACCTTTCAAGATTTGAATCGATTCTTCTAAACTTGGCTCATCAACATGAATTGGTTGAAAACGTCTTTCTAAAGCCGCGTCTTTTTCAATATATTTGCGATACTCATCTAAAGTTGTCGCCCCAATACATTGTAACTCTCCTCGTGCTAAAGATGGTTTTAAAATATTCGATGCATCGATTGCACCTTCTGCTCCACCGGCACCAATTAATGTATGAAGCTCATCAATAAATAGAATAATATTGCCTGCTTGGCGAATTTCATCCATCACTTTCTTTAAACGGTCTTCAAATTCACCGCGATATTTCGTTCCAGCTACTACTGTACCCATGTCTAGTGTCATAACACGTTTATCTCTTAAAGTTTCAGGAACTTCATTATTTACAATTTGCTGTGCTAATCCTTCTGCAATTGCCGTTTTACCTACACCAGGCTCACCGATTAATACTGGGTTGTTTTTCGTTCTACGGCTTAACACCTCAATTACACGTTGAATTTCTTTACCACGTCCAATAACAGGGTCTAAGCGATTTTCACGTGCAACAACTGTTAAGTCCCTTGCTAAACTGTCAAGTGTCGGTGTATTTGCATTTGTTGCTGAACCACCTTGATGACCTGAACTAGCTTCATTACTTCCAAGAAGTTGTAACACTTGTTGTCTCGCTTTATTTAAACTTACACCTAAATTATTTAAAACACGTGCCGCTACACCTTCACCTTCACGGATTAAACCGAGTAAAATGTGTTCTGTTCCAACGTAAGAATGGCCTAGCTTACGCGCTTCATCCATAGATAATTCAATAACCTTTTTAGCACGAGGTGTATAATGTACAGTTTGAGAAGCTTCTGTTCCACGCCCAATTAACGCTTCTACTTCTTTTTGAACTTTCTCTGGACTTAATCCAAGAGCAATTAACGCTTTTGCTGCAATTCCTTCACCTTCGCGTACAAGCCCAAGTAAAATATGTTCTGTTCCAATATTATTATGCCCAATACGAATTGCTTCCTCTTGAGATAAAGCTAATACTTTCTGTGCTCTTTCTGTAAATCTTCCAAACATCATAGAAATCGCCTCCTACTTGCGCTTAGTTTTTTTCAATACGTAATCGCTCACGGATTAAGGTTGATCTTCGATAATCTCTTTCTTCTGGCCCTAAAGGTCCTCCCGCGTATTGTTGTAAAATGCCCGGTTGAGTAAGAACCATTAACTCCGTCAAAATATTTCTCGATATACCTTTTATATATCCTAGATCAATACCAAGTCGTACATCTGATAAGCAATTAGCAGCTTCTGCAGATTGAATTAAACGACTGTTTGCTAGTATGCCGTAAGAACGATAAACCTTATCTTCAAGTTCAATACTTGAATTTTGTACAATTAATTCTCTAGCCATTTTTTCTTGCTGTATAATTTGTTGAATGACACCTTTTAAATCTGCAATAATATCTTCTTCAGACTTTCCTAGCGTCATTTGATTTGACACTTGAAATATATTACCTAACGCTTCGCTACCTTCACCGTATATTCCTCTTACTACTAACCCTAATTTTTGAATTACTTGTATAATACGGCTAATTCTTTTTGTTAAAACCAGTCCCGGTAAATGAATCATCACAGAAGCTCTTAACCCTGTGCCAACATTAGTAGGACAGCTTGTAATATATCCAAGTGATTCATCAAAAGCGTATTCAACTTCTTTCTCAATCCAATTATCTATTTGATTGGCGCTTTGAAGCGCCTCTGATAACTGTAATCCTGAAAATAGGCACTGAATCCGAATATGGTCTTCTTCATTAAGCATAACACTAATATGTTCACTTTCTGATAGTAGACATGCTCCATATTCTGTCCCTGCAAGATTTGGACTAATTAAATGCTTTTCGACTAAAACTCTCCTTTGAAGAGGGGTTAATTCATTCATCTTTAATAGTCCAAACTCCCCAAAGGACCCTACTGCTTTATTTATAAATTTCTTTTTAAATAATTCATGAATCTGTTTAGCTTCTTCTTCGTTTTGCATAGTAGAAAATTGATATTGTTTAAAATTACGAGCCAAACGAATTCGACTACTTAAAACAATATCAGAATCAGGGCCATCCCCCTTCATCCATGGACTAATCGCTTCATTCATAATTTTGTCCAGTGACATAGAACTATTCCCCCTCTCTATGCTCACTAAGATGTATTTCAAGACCTCGAATCTTATCTCTTACCTCTGCAGCTTTCTCAAATTCCTCTTTCTGTACGCATTGTTTCAGAATGAGTTTTAGTTCATCTAATTCTTTCTTTAAGTGGATATTTCCTTCTATACGTTCCGGAATTTTTCCACAATGATCTGTATGCCCACCATGAAGACGTTTTAATAGTGGCTTTAAATGCTCCTTAAATGTATCGTAGCAAGAAGAACAGCCAAAACGTCCCACTTTTGTAAATTGTTCATATGTCATCTTACAATCTGGGCATCTTACTATATTTGCATTTGAAAATCCATTTTTTCCTTCTTCAAACATTGTTGATTCACCGTGTAATAAACCAGCAAATAAATCATGAAATGAAAAGTTAGACTGCGATGATTGAAAGAAAGACGTATAGCCACTTTGCTCTGCACATTGCTCACAAAGATGAACTTCCGCCTTCTTCTCGTTAATTACTTTTGTATAATGTAAAGTCGCTGGTCTTATATTACAGTTTTGACAAGTCATCACTATCCCCACCTTTACAACAGGAACGCTCTATCTCATGATACTTTTCATACATTACTAGATTGTTCGCTTTCCTGAATCCGTTTAAATAAAAGTGCATGTTCTTTTTCAAAACTTCTACAACATTTAACTGCTTTATCTTAGTCATCATTCTTTTACAAAAGCTATATTTATTTATATTTCAGTGTTCTTAACATTGCGCATAATATTCGAGCCCTAAGTTCATCTCGAGAAGGAACATCCATTGATAATACAGAACGATCTATTACGCTTAACATCAGTTTCGCTTCACGATTTGTTATGATTCCCTCTTCTATTAAACGTATAATCATGCTTTCTGCATTCCCTTGCGCAACACTATGATCAATCATATGAAGCATTTGATCAATAATGTCTATATCGTCATGCAGTTTGACTTTTATAATGCGAATGTAACCTCCTCCACCACGTTTACTTTCTACTACAAATCCTCTTTCTAACGTAAAACGGGTATTGATTACATAATTGATTTGAGATGGTACGCACTCGAACCGATCCGCAATCTCATTTCTCTTAATTTCAATCACATTATTATTGCTTAAGTCAATAACTTGCTTTAGATATTGCTCAATGATATCAGATATATTTCTCATTTATCCGCCACCTTTATTGACTTTGACTATCTTTGACTTTAATTATATACGTATTAATAAAATTTGCAACTCTTTTGCTTATTCACTATCCTAGCCACATTCTCCTGTATTTAATCAAAATATTAATACTTTAAACACATTTTTTTATTACTATGGATTATAAAATAAAACACGAAAAAACACGAGTCATTTGACTCGTGTTTTAGTTGCTTGGCGACGTCCTACTCTCACAGGGACAAGGTCCCAACTACCATCGGCGCTAGAGAGCTTAACTTCCGTGTTCGGTATGGGAACGGGTGTGACCTCTCTGCCATCATCACCAAACTATGAAGGCATATTCCTTCAAAACTAGATAACATTTGCTTCATATTATATGGTTAAGTCCTCGATCTATTAGTATTCGTCAGCTCCACATGTCACCATGCTTCCACCTCGAACCTATCAACCTGATCATCTTTCAGGGATCTTACTAGCTTACGCTATGGGAAATCTCATCTTGAGGGGGGCTTCATGCTTAGATGCTTTCAGCACTTATCCCTTCCGCACATAGCTACCCAGCTATGCCCTTGGCAGAACAACTGGTACACCAGCGGTGCGTCCATCCCGGTCCTCTCGTACTAAGGACAGCTCCTCTCAAATTTCCTACGCCCACGACGGATAGGGACCGAACTGTCTCACGACGTTCTGAACCCAGCTCGCGTACCGCTTTAATGGGCGAACAGCCCAACCCTTGGGACCGACTACAGCCCCAGGATGCGATGAGCCGACATCGAGGTGCCAAACCTCCCCGTCGATGTGGACTCTTGGGGGAGATAAGCCTGTTATCCCCGGGGTAGCTTTTATCCGTTGAGCGATGGCCCTTCCATGCGGAACCACCGGATCACTAAGCCCGACTTTCGTCCCTGCTCGACTTGTAGGTCTCGCAGTCAAGCTCCCTTATGCCTTTGCACTCTACGAATGATTTCCAACCATTCTGAGGGAACCTTTGGGCGCCTCCGTTACACTTTAGGAGGCGACCGCCCCAGTCAAACTGCCCACCTGACACTGTCTCCCGGGTCGATAAGACCCGTAGGTTAGAATTTCAATACAGTCAGGGCGGTATCCCACCAGCGCCTCCACCGAAGCTAGCGCTCCGGTTTCAATGGCTCCCGCCTATCCTGTACAAACTGTACCAAAATTCAATATCAGGCTACAGTAAAGCTCCACGGGGTCTTTCCGTCCTGTCGCGGGTAACCTGCATCTTCACAGGTACTATAATTTCACCGAGTCTCTGGTTGAGACAGTGCCCAAATCGTTACACCTTTCGTGCGGGTCGGAACTTACCCGACAAGGAATTTCGCTACCTTAGGACCGTTATAGTTACGGCCGCCGTTTACTGGGGCTTCAGTTCAGAGCTTCGCTTACGCTAACCCCTCTCCTTAACCTTCCAGCACCGGGCAGGTGTCAGCCCCTATACTTCGCCTTACGGCTTCGCAGAGACCTGTGTTTTTGCTAAACAGTCGCTTGGGCCTATTCACTGCGGCTTTCCGTTAAGAAAGCACCCCTTCTCCCGAAGTTACGGGGTCATTTTGCCGAGTTCCTTAACCAGAGTTCTCTCGCACACCTTAGGATTCTCTCCTCGCCTACCTGTGTCGGTTTGCGGTACAGGCACCTTTTATCTCGCTAGAAGCTTTTCTTGGCAGCGGGGAATCAAAGACTTCGCTCCATAAGGAGCTTCCCCATCACAGCTCAGCCTTCACGATAAGCGGATTTGCCTACTTATCAGCCTAACTGCTTGGACGTGCACAACCAATCGCACGCTTCTTCTATCCTTCTGCGTCCCTCCATTGCTCAAACGATAAAGAGGTGGTACAGGAATATCAACCTGTTGTCCATCGCCTACGCCTGTCGGCCTCGGCTTAGGTCCTGACTAACCCTGAGCGGACGAGCCTTCCTCAGGAAACCTTAGGCATTCGGTGGACGGGATTCTCACCCGTCTTTCGCTACTCATACCGGCATTCTCACTTCTAAGCGCTCCACCAGTCCTTCCGGTCTGACTTCACTGCACTTAGAACGCTCCCCTACCACTGATACCATTGGTATCAATTCGCAGCTTCGGTGGTGTATTTAGCCCCGGTACATTTTCGGCGCAGAGTCACTCGACTAGTGAGCTATTACGCACTCTTTAAATGGTGGCTGCTTCTAAGCCAACATCCTAGTTGTCTAAGCAACTCCACATCCTTTTCCACTTAATACACACTTTGGGACCTTAGCTGGCGATCTGGGCTGTTTCCCTCTTGACTACGGATCTTATCACTCGCAGTCTGACTCCTAAGGATAAGTCATTGGCATTCGGAGTTTGACTGAATTCGGTAATCCGATGAGGACCCCTAGTTCAATCAGTGCTCTACCTCCAAGACTCTTACACTTAAGGCTAGCCCTAAAGCTATTTCGGGGAGAACCAGCTATCTCCAGGTTCGATTGGAATTTCTCCGCTACCCACACCTCATCCCCGCACTTTTCAACGTGCGTGGGTTCGGGCCTCCATTCAGTGTTACCTGAACTTCACCCTGGACATGGGTAGATCACCTGGTTTCGGGTCTACGACCACGTACTAAACGCCCTATTCAGACTCGCTTTCGCTGCGGCTCCGTCTCTTCAACTTAACCTCGCACGGGATCGTAACTCGCCGGTTCATTCTACAAAAGGCACGCCATCACCCATTAACGGGCTCTGACTATTTGTAGGCACACGGTTTCAGGATCTCTTTCACTCCCCTTCCGGGGTGCTTTTCACCTTTCCCTCACGGTACTGGTTCACTATCGATCACTAGGGAGTATTTAGCCTTGGGAGATGGTCCTCCCAGATTCCGACGGAATTTCACGTGTTCCG
>NZ_JBBOVC010000001.1:85000-87500 GCF_038006385.1 Bacillus sp. FSL L8-0099 | reverse complement strand
CCTGTGCGTCTGCCTGTTCCGCCACCCCGGCATGTCATATTGAAAATTGGAGCGGAAGACGGGATTCGAACCCGCGACCCCAACCTTGGCAAGGTTGTATTCTACCACTGAACTACTTCCGCAAGACATGTTATGAGATATTTTATTAAAAGTGCGGGTGAAGGGAGTCGAACCCCCACGCCAAAGGCGCTAGATCCTAAGTCTAGTGCGTCTGCCAATTCCGCCACACCCGCATATTTTATTAAAAATGGTGAGCCATGAAGGATTCGAACCTTCGACCCTCTGATTAAAAGTCAGATGCTCTACCAACTGAGCTAATGGCTCGTACAATTAAAAACTGGTGCCGACTAGAGGACTTGAACCCCCAACCTACTGATTACAAGTCAGTTGCTCTACCAATTGAGCTAAGTCGGCTAAATGGTGGAGGATGACGGGATCGAACCGCCGACCCCCTGCTTGTAAGGCAGGTGCTCTCCCAGCTGAGCTAATCCTCCATTTGCCTGGCAACGTCCTACTCTCACAGGGACAAGGTCCCAACTACCATCGGCGCTAGAGAGCTTAACTTCCGTGTTCGGTATGGGAACGGGTGTGACCTCTCTGCCATCATTACCAGACTGTATTCATTTAAGACAAGAATTATTGTAACTTATTTAACTTTTAAAGTCAACAAATTTTTTATATTCTTTCAAAACTAGATAACATTGCTTCATATTATATGGTTAAGTCCTCGATCTATTAGTATTCGTCAGCTCCACATGTCACCATGCTTCCACCTCGAACCTATCAACCTGATCATCTTTCAGGGATCTTACTAGCTTACGCTATGGGAAATCTCATCTTGAGGGGGGCTTCATGCTTAGATGCTTTCAGCACTTATCCCTTCCGCACATAGCTACCCAGCTATGCCCTTGGCAGAACAACTGGTACACCAGCGGTGCGTCCATCCCGGTCCTCTCGTACTAAGGACAGCTCCTCTCAAATTTCCTACGCCCACGACGGATAGGGACCGAACTGTCTCACGACGTTCTGAACCCAGCTCGCGTACCGCTTTAATGGGCGAACAGCCCAACCCTTGGGACCGACTACAGCCCCAGGATGCGATGAGCCGACATCGAGGTGCCAAACCTCCCCGTCGATGTGGACTCTTGGGGGAGATAAGCCTGTTATCCCCGGGGTAGCTTTTATCCGTTGAGCGATGGCCCTTCCATGCGGAACCACCGGATCACTAAGCCCGACTTTCGTCCCTGCTCGACTTGTAGGTCTCGCAGTCAAGCTCCCTTATGCCTTTGCACTCTACGAATGATTTCCAACCATTCTGAGGGAACCTTTGGGCGCCTCCGTTACACTTTAGGAGGCGACCGCCCCAGTCAAACTGCCCACCTGACACTGTCTCCCGGGTCGATAAGACCCGTAGGTTAGAATTTCAATACAGTCAGGGCGGTATCCCACCAGCGCCTCCACCGAAGCTAGCGCTCCGGTTTCAATGGCTCCCGCCTATCCTGTACAAACTGTACCAAAATTCAATATCAGGCTACAGTAAAGCTCCACGGGGTCTTTCCGTCCTGTCGCGGGTAACCTGCATCTTCACAGGTACTATAATTTCACCGAGTCTCTGGTTGAGACAGTGCCCAAATCGTTACACCTTTCGTGCGGGTCGGAACTTACCCGACAAGGAATTTCGCTACCTTAGGACCGTTATAGTTACGGCCGCCGTTTACTGGGGCTTCAGTTCAGAGCTTCGCTTACGCTAACCCCTCTCCTTAACCTTCCAGCACCGGGCAGGTGTCAGCCCCTATACTTCGCCTTACGGCTTCGCAGAGACCTGTGTTTTTGCTAAACAGTCGCTTGGGCCTATTCACTGCGGCTTTCCGTTAAGAAAGCACCCCTTCTCCCGAAGTTACGGGGTCATTTTGCCGAGTTCCTTAACCAGAGTTCTCTCGCACACCTTAGGATTCTCTCCTCGCCTACCTGTGTCGGTTTGCGGTACAGGCACCTTTTATCTCGCTAGAAGCTTTTCTTGGCAGCGGGGAATCAAAGACTTCGCTCCATAAGGAGCTTCCCCATCACAGCTCAGCCTTCACGATAAGCGGATTTGCCTACTTATCAGCCTAACTGCTTGGACGTGCACAACCAATCGCACGCTTCTTCTATCCTTCTGCGTCCCTCCATTGCTCAAACGATAAAGAGGTGGTACAGGAATATCAACCTGTTGTCCATCGCCTACGCCTGTCGGCCTCGGCTTAGGTCCTGACTAACCCTGAGCGGACGAGCCTTCCTCAGGAAACCTTAGGCATTCGGTGGACGGGATTCTCACCCGTCTTTCGCTACTCATACCGGCATTCTCACTTCTAAGCGCTCCACCAGTCCTTCCGGTCTGACTTCACTGCACTTAGAACGCTCCCCTACCACTGATACCATTGGTATCAATTCGCAGCTTCGGTGGTGTATTTAGCCCCGGTACATTTTCGGCGCAGAGTCACTCGACTAGTGAGCTATTACG
>NZ_JBBOVC010000001.1:32500-82500 GCF_038006385.1 Bacillus sp. FSL L8-0099 | reverse complement strand
TCTCAGTCCCAGTGTGGCCGATCACCCTCTCAGGTCGGCTACGCATCGTTGCCTTGGTGAGCCGTTACCTCACCAACTAGCTAATGCGACGCGGGTCCATCCATAAGTGACAGCCGAAGCCGCCTTTCAATTTCGAACCATGCAGTTCAAAATGTTATCCGGTATTAGCCCCGGTTTCCCGGAGTTATCCCAGTCTTATGGGCAGGTTACCCACGTGTTACTCACCCGTCCGCCGCTAACTTCTTGAGAGCAAGCTCTCAATCCATTCGCTCGACTTGCATGTATTAGGCACGCCGCCAGCGTTCATCCTGAGCCAGGATCAAACTCTCCAATAAAGTTAGTTTGTCTAGCATCTAAAAATAAAAATTGACGTTTCACGTTGTTTGTTTCGTTCAGTTTTCAAAGAACTACTTCGTCGCTCAGAAGCGACTTTATTAATATAACATTTTGTTATATTTTCGTCAACAACTTTTTTAAATAAGTTGTTTTTCGTTTGTTTCTTTTGTTACCTCTCGTGGCAACGAATATAAATATACCAGTTCGCTTATTAAAATGCAATAGTTTTTCTAATAAAATTTTTAACTTAGTAAAAAAGCATAAAAATAGCATGTTTCTTCTATATAAATATAATTTCTAAATGATCCCTATCAAAACCCACTTCCTTCAAATCACTCATAGTAAAATAAAAAAAAGCTTTGGAGAAATCTCCAAAGCTTAGTCTTGCTTATGACGCATAGCAGGGAATAATAGTACATCGCGAATAGATGGTGCATTTGTTAATAACATAACTAAACGATCAATACCGATTCCTAATCCGCCCGTAGGAGGCATACCGTACTCAAGAGCTTCGATATAATCATCATCCATCATGTGAGCTTCATCATTACCTTGCTCGCGCTCTTTTAATTGAGCTTCAAAACGTTCTTTTTGATCGATTGGATCGTTTAACTCAGTGAATGCATTCGCATGTTCACGTGCAACGATAAATAACTCGAAACGATCTGTGAATCGTGGATCTTCGTCATTCTTTTTCGCAAGTGGCGAAATTTCTACCGGATGACCATAAATAAATGTCGGTTGGATTAATTTATCTTCTACTTTTTGTTCGAAGAACTCATTAATAATATGACCAACTTCCATTGTATCCTTAATTTCTACATTATGTTCTTTTGCAAGTTCACGCGCTTCTTCTACACTCATTGGATTCCAGAAATCTGCTCCAGAGTGTTGCTTAATTGCATCTACCATATGAAGACGTGTCCATTCTGGTTCTAGATTAATTTCATAATCACCATATTGGATTGTTGTTGTACCCAATACTTTTTTCGCAATATGAGCAACCATATTTTCTGTTAGTTTCATAATATCATTATAATCAGCATATGCTTCATATAATTCAATCATCGTAAACTCAGGGTTATGACGAGTTGATACACCCTCATTACGGAATACACGGCCGATCTCATAAACTTTTTCTAATCCACCCACAATAAGACGTTTTAAATGAAGTTCAATTGCGATACGCATATATAATTCCATATCTAACGCATTATGGTGCGTTGTGAAAGGACGAGCAGATGCTCCACCTGCAATCGCGTGCATCATAGGCGTTTCTACTTCAAGATAACCGTTGTCATCTAAATATCTTCTCATCTCACGAATGATTTTACTACGAGTAACAAATGTTTCACGACTTTCCATACTTGTAATTAAGTCTAAGTAACGTTGACGGTAACGTTGTTCAACATCTTTTAATCCATGGTATTTATCCGGTAATGGACGAAGGGATTTCGTTAAAAGTGTAAATCCTGTTGCTTTTACTGAAAGTTCTCCAACGTTCGTTTTGAACACTTTACCTTCAATACCTACTAAGTCACCTAAATCTGCTGTCGTAAATAATTCGTACTCTTCATCTCCAACAGTATCTTTACGAACGTAAATTTGAACTTGTCCGTGTAAATCTTGAATGTGCGCGAATCCAGCTTTTCCTTTACCGCGTTTTGTCATAATACGACCAGCGATAGAAACAGTGATTTCTTTCTCTTCTAATTCTTCTTTAGAGAATTCTCCATATAGACTTACTAAGTCCGTTGTTGAATTTGTGCGTTCAAATCGTTTACCAAACGGATCGATTCCTTGCTCACGTAAATTATGTAGCTTTTCACGACGAACAAGCAATTGGTCGTTTAATTCTTCGTGGTTCATGTTATCCATGATATTGATATCACTCCAGCTCTATTAATTTTTACAATATATACAGTATAGCATTTTCTACTCAACTAGAAAAACTGCCAGCAACTAACTGGCAGTTCTTCTTTCTTTCACGTAATTATAGGAAGTGTGTAGAAGAATGTCAATCTTCTACATTCCCTTATTAACCAACATAAATTGTTTGTTGTTTCGCTTCTACTTCTTCTACAAATGCACCTAATACATTCGCAAGGTCTTGACGTGTGTTGCAAGTATTGATGCCATTACGCACACTCGCATTACCACGAACACCTTTTAAATACCAAGCCGCATGCTTTCTCATCTCTCTTACAGCAACATTTTCATTCTTTAAATCGATAAGACGATCTAGATGCAACATACATACATCAATTTTCTCGCGCACTGTTGGTTCCGGCATTAATTCACCCGTCTCTAAATACTTTACCGTACGATAAATCATCCACGGATCCCCAAGAGCAGCACGGCCAATCATAACACCATCTACACCAATTTCATCAAGCATACGCTTCGCATCTTGCGGTGTTTCAACATCACCATTTCCAATAACCGGGATATTCACAGCTTGCTTTACTTGTTTAATAATATCCCAATCTGCTTTTCCTTCATACATTTGCACTCGTGTACGTCCATGAACTGCCACTGCCTGTCCACCAGCACGCTCAACAGCTCTAGCATTTTCTATTGCGAAAATATGTTCTTCATCCCAACCAATACGCATTTTAACTGTAACTGGCTTTTCAACAGCATCTACAACTGCCGCTACCATTTCATATATTTTATTTGGATCTAAAAGCCATTTTGCTCCTGCATCACACTTAGTGATTTTTGGTACTGGACAACCCATATTAATATCAATAATGTCTGCTGTCGTATATTTATCTACATATTTCGCAGCATCTACAAGCGTTTCTTTCTCTCCACCAAAAATTTGTAAACTTAATGGCTTTTCTCTCTCGTCGATATATAACATATCTAACGTTCTCTTATTATTAAGTAATATCGCCTTATCACTTACCATTTCAGCACAAACTAAGCCTGCACCAAATTCTTTTACTGTTAAACGGAATGCAGAGTTACACACTCCCGCCATCGGTGCTAGTACAACCGGATTTTTCATCTCAATATTTGCAATCTTTAACACTGGATTTACTCCTTCCTTCATAATTACTTTGGCATTAGTTCATCTATCGAGACCTTTAATGCTTTAGCAACTTCTACTACAAAATCTTGGGAAGGCGATCGATTCCCTCTCTCAACTTCACCTAAAACAGATACAGATACCCCTAATTCTTTAGCAAAACCTTCCTGTGTATAGCCTTTCAGCTTTCGAAAAGCACGAATGCGTCTTCCCCATTTTTCTGCTTCCATACCGTTACTCCCTCTCGCCTTTTCATTTCTTCTACTTGTGAACGTGAAATGTCTTGTTTTATATCTTGATTAATTTCTAACAACGGAACGATAACAAAAGCTCTTTCGAACATCCGCGGATGCGGAACAATAAGATTCTCTGCTTCAATATTTTCTTGATTATAGAGTAAGATGTCAAGGTCGATGGTTCTCGGACCCCATCTAATTTCCCTTTTTCTTCCTAGGTCATTCTCTACTTTTTGCGTTACTTTCAATAATTCTTGTGGTGATAAATTGGTAGAAATTTTTATAACTAAATTTAAAAAGCAACTTTGGTCAGTATAGCCAACTGGATCAGTTTCATACACTGATGAAACATCATCAACTTGGATATACGGACTTTTATTTAAAAACTGAATCGCTTCAGTTAAATACGTATAACGCTCTCCAATATTCGAACCTAATGCAATGTACGCTATATTATTCATGAACGTTCTCTCGTAATTTCTACCGCTACAGCGCGATAATGCCCCGGTATCGGCGGATCTGGTTTAATTACCTTAATTGTACATCGTGAAATACTCTCATATTGTTTCAATATATTTGTAGCGATATTTTCAGCGATGCTCTCTACAAGCTTATACGTTCTATCTTCGACAACTTTCCTACACAATTCAAAAAGCTCTCCATAATTGACAGAATGCTCTAAGTCATCACTTTCTCCTGCACGTTTCAAATCCAATTCTACCGTTAAATCAACTTTAAACCTCTGACCTAATTTATTTTCCTCTGGGAATACACCATGATAACCGTAAAACTCCATATCATGGATATAAATTTTATCCAATTACTTTACCCCCTTACCAATCATCGCATCCATCATTTTAGCCATACGCGCCATTTCTTTCACATCATGAACACGAACAAATTCACAGCCCTTTTCAATACCGAGACAAACGGTAGCTCCAGTTCCCTCAAGACGTTCCTCTACCGGTAAATCTAGTACATGTCCAATAAAGGACTTTCTTGAAGTGCCTAAAAGAACTGGATAACCTAGTACATTTAACTGTTCTAAATTACGCATCGCTTCCAAATTTTGTTCAGGCGTCTTAGCAAAACCAATACCTGGGTCTAAAATAATATTCTCATCTCGTACACCAGCAGCTTTAGCAATTTTAATACTGTCATACAAATCAGCAATCATATCCGCCATTAAATTACGATAACTCATATTGTCACGGTTATGCATTAAGATGATAGGTACATCATAATGAGCTGCAACTTCAGCAATTTTCGGTTCCGCCTTCGCCCCCCAAATATCATTAATAATGTGAGCACCAGCTTCAATTGCTTGTTTCGCAACTTCTGCTTTATACGTATCGATAGAAATAGGCAATTCCACTTCCTTCGAAACCGTCTGGATCATCGGAACAACTCGTTTAATTTCTTCTTCCACCGAAACTTTAGCGAAACCCGGGCGAGTAGATTCACCACCAATATCAATAATATGAGCACCTTCATCTTTCATTTCTTTCGCATGGCGCACCGCAGCATCCACTTCGTTGTAACTCCCACCATCAGAAAATGAATCTGGCGTTACATTTAAAATCCCCATAATTAATGTCTTTTCATTTAAATTCAATGTATATTCGCCGCAGCGCAAATCATAATCCCACTTCAAATTACACATCTCCTCTTCGCAATTCATTTCTACTCCACAATTTCTCTCTCTGCATTTCATAAAGATGCATAAACCTTTTTGTAATCAGTCCGACTTTACCCGGGAAATCTCGTCCCTCTATATGATAAAGCGGAACAATTTCTTGAATGGAATTCGTTACAAAAGCTTCATCTGCTGAAAGCAATTCATCTTTCGTAAAGAAACCTTCCTTTATTTCCATACGAAGCTCCTCTGCAACCTTTATAATAAATGCACGAGTGATACCATTTAAAATCCCTGTTTTTAGCGAAGGCGTATACAAAACATTGTCTTTCACAAAAAAGAGATTCGAAACAATACCCTCTGCAACATAACCTGCTTCAGTAAGAAAAATACCTTCCTTATCCACAACATTTCCAATTTCGCGTTTCCCTAAAATGTTATTTAAATAATGATGGGACTTCAAGCGAAACGCACCCTCTGGTGTATTTCGCACTTGTTTTAAAACAACCCCTTCTTTTTCCACTATATCCCCTGGGGCTGGTAAAGGTTTTATAAAAACAATAACCGACGGCTCTTCATACATTTCGGTTTGCAATCCTATTTCATCTACACCCGCCGATACATTGAAACGAACATATGCATGCTCCAATTCATTCTTAACGAGGAGATTTTTCAAAATAAGCATTACATCATCTTTTGTCATTGTCCATTTGATTTGCAATGTATCTAGCGCATCTATTAAACGTTTATAATGATCATCCAACAAGAAAGAATGACCATTATAAATACGAAACGTCTCAAAAACTCCAAGTCCGTATAAATAACCATGGTCATAAGGAGAAATTTTCGCTTCATTCGCTTCTACATATTCACCATTTACGTAAATTAACATGATGCCACGCTTGGACTATATTTGCGAATGAAATTCTGTAATAATTCTTTCCCATGAGAAGTCATAATAGATTCCGGATGGAACTGCACACCTTCAATCGGTAATGTTGTATGACGAAGCGCCATAATTTCCCCTTCCTCTGTCCAAGATGTTACCTCTAAGCAATCAGGTAACGTCTCTTTCTTAACAATAAGGGAATGATAACGCGTTGCAGTAAATGGATTAGGAATGTCCGAGAAAATCGTCTTTCCATCATGATGCATAGGCGACGTTTTCCCATGCATTAATCGCTCTGCTCGAACAACTTCTCCACCAAAGACTTGCGCAATAGATTGATGCCCAAGACAAACTCCAAAAATCGGAAGCTTTCCTGCAAAGTATTTAATAGCTTCCATACTAATTCCCGCTTCATTCGGACTACATGGACCTGGTGAAATCATTAAGAAATCTGGTTTCATATTCTCAATATCTGCAATAGTCACTTCATCATTACGCTTAATAACAAGCTCTTGTCCAAGTTCTCCAAGAAATTGCACTAAATTAAATGTAAAAGAATCATAATTATCAATCATTAATATCATTTCTCTCACCTAACCGTTTCTTCGCTACTTTCTTTTGCACGCCATAAAGCAATTGCCTTTTTTAACGACTCTTTATATTCATTTTTCGGATTTGAATCAATTACAATTCCCGCTCCTGCTTGCACATGCGCTTGCCCATCTTTAGCAAGAAGCGTTCTAATTACAATATTCAATTCCGTATCTCCAGAATAACCAATCCAACCAATTGAACCTGTATAAATCCCTCGTCGAACAGGTTCTAATTCTTCAATAATTTCCATCGTACGTATTTTCGGGGCACCGGTAATTGTTCCACCAGGGAATACAGCTTTCACTAAATCGAAAGCATCCTTATCTTCTTCCACCTCACCACGCACATTAGAAACGATATGCATAACATGTGAGTACTTTTCAATTACCATAAATTCATCTACTTCTACAGTGCCATATTTACAAACGCGCCCTAAATCATTTCGTTCTAAATCTACAAGCATTACATGCTCCGCTCGTTCCTTTTCGTTCTCAATTAATTCCCTCGCTAATTCTTCATCCTCTTGTTCATTCGCACCGCGGGATCTTGTACCAGCAATTGGTCTTGTACTTACTTCTTGCCCTTGTTTTTTAATTAGCAATTCAGGCGAAGCACTAACAATTTGAAAATCCCCAAGCTCCAAGTATCCCATATATGGAGATGGATTAATTTTACGAAGACTTGTATAAATTTCTAGCGGATGCGTTTGTAAAGTTCTTTCTTGCCTTGTCGACAAGTTCACTTGAAACACATCACCATTTCCAATATATTCTTGAATACGTTCAACAGCCTTCATAAAGCCTTCTTCTGTAAAAGCAACCGCTTCATTTTTCTTTTCAGGACGTTCAAACGGCATAGTCACTTCAGGCACTTCTGCCGCCCAAAGATTCTTCCATTCATGTAATCGTTCTTCCGCCTCTGCATGCTTATCTACATAATGTGTAATAATCCACAATACTTTTTCTTCTTGATCATAGACAAACACATCGTCAAATAATAAAAAGAATATATCGGGTATATTCAGATCATCCTCTGCAAGAGAAGGGAGTTTTTCGATATAACGGATACAATCATAACTAAAGTAGCCAATCGCACCACCTTGAAACGGCGGGTACTCTGGATTGTAGTCTGTTTTCCATTTTTCCATATATTCTTGCATTAAATCTAATGGATTCCCTCGCTTTATTGTTTCCTTACCACTTTCGCTAATATGTAACGTTTCACCCTTCCCTTGGATTACCGCTACTGGGTTTAACCCCACTATGTTATAACGACCGCCACGTCCGCTTTCTAGCAAAATATGTTGCGGCTTATCCTGAGAAAGAAATTTATATTGCTTAAAGAAATCTAACTGATATGGAATAGAAAGCGCTAAAGATTTTCTTCGTTGCATATCAACACCCCGTCTTCTTTTATCCCACCCTCTTAGATTAACCACCTCAAACTACATAAGCTCTTTATATAGAAAATGATTATACTCGAAGGTTAGTGAAAATAAATTAATTATACTACCTCTTATTTTACATGAAGTTTTCTAGTCAATCACTCTTTTCCTATTTCCAATCCAAAAAGAAAAAAGCATCCTTTTTCAAGGATGCTTTTCAATCACATTCAATTATGATTCAAATTGATAAAGTGGTGTACTTAAATAACGTTCACCGTTACTTGGAATAATAACAAGTACTTTTTTCCCTTTACCTAATTTTTTCGCAACTTCTGTCGCTGCATAAATAACTGCTCCTGAAGAGATACCAACTAAAATACCTTCCTCTTTAGCCACTCTTCTCGCATATTCAAACGCTTGCTCTGTTTTTACTTGAATAATTTCATCATATACCTTTACATCCAATGTCTCTGGGATGAATCCCGCCCCAATTCCTTGGATTTTATGTGGACCCGGCTTCCCACCAGATAATACTGGTGAGTCCGCAGGTTCTACTGCATAAATTTTAATATCTTTATACGCTTCCTTCAGCACTTCACCAGCACCAGTAATTGTTCCACCTGTACCAATACCTGCAATAAACGCATCTAATTGATCACCCATTTGTTCAACAATTTCTGGACCTGTTGTTAAACGATGAATTTCTGGATTTGATTGATTTTGGAACTGTTGCGGTATAAAGTAGCCATGCTCTTTCGCTAATTCAGTCGCTTTACGAATTGCCCCACCCATTCCTTCAGGACCTGGAGTCAATACTAATTCAGCACCGTAAGCACGTAATAAATTACGACGCTCAATACTCATTGTTTCTGGCATTACTAAAATCGCCTTATATCCTTTAGCGGCCGCTACCATCGCTAAACCAATTCCTGTGTTACCACTTGTTGGCTCAATGATTGTATCGCCTTCTTTTAATAATCCTTTCTTTTCAGCATCTTCAATCATAGCTAATGCAATACGATCTTTAACGCTGCTCCCAGGATTCATAAATTCTAATTTTAAGTATACATCTGCGCTGTCTGATTCTACGATGCGGTTCAACTTAACGATCGGCGTTTTCCCGATTAATTCTGAAACTGATTGTGCCACTCGCATTCCTGTCACTCCTAACACCGAGTATTTTTATTGGTTTTATCTATATTTAGATTTTGTCAGAAAATTCCCTGTTTGTCAATCTATCCGAGCGAACAATTCTCCACCCAAACTTCCTTATTACAAGTTCACAATTATGCTTGTAATATCTTCTTTAGAGAATTTATATCGTTCATTACAGAAATGACAGTGCACTTCCGTCTCTTCTTCTTCTTCACGAATTTGCTCTAATTCTGTTTTACCTAAACTAATTAACACACTCTCAATACGTTCACGTGAGCAAGTGCAATTAAATTGAACATCCATAGTTTCTAATACTTTTACTTTATCTTCCCCAAGAACTGCATATAGTAGCTCTTCTGGAGAAAGACCTTGTTCAATCAATGTTGATACAGGAGGGATTTTTTGCAAACGATCTTCAATGAATGCAATTGTTTCTTCCTGTGCGCCCGGCATAATTTGAAGGATAAATCCACCCGCCGCTAATACGCTGTCATCTCCATTTACAAGAACACCAACACCAACAGAAGAAGGCGTCTGTTCAGAAACTGCAAAATAGTACGTGAAGTCTTCCCCTAATTCACCTGAAACAATTGGAGATTGACCAATAAACGGCTCGCGCATACCAATATCTTTAATTACAGTTACAAATCCTTCTGTTCCCACCGCTTGATATACACGTAGTTTTCCTTGTTCTGTTCCTTCAAAATCAACATGCGGATTCGTTACATAACCACGTACATCCCCATTTGCATGAGCATCCACTAAGATTGGACCAATCGGACCGTTACCCTCTACCTTAATTGTTAACTTTTGATTACCTTTTAACATCGCACCCATCATTGTACCCGCAGTTAAAGAACGGCCAAGCGCTGCTGAAGCAGTTCTCCACGTGTCGTGACGTCTTTGCGCTTCACTTACTGTATTTGTTGTACGCACACTATACGCACGTACTTCTCCATCAAATGCTAAAGCTTTTACTAAATAATCTTTCATACTTATTTATTCACCTTTCTCATACTGTAAATTTGCATTACGTTCATATAACATATACAAACCTTTTAACGTTAAAAACGGATCTACGATATCAATTACATTTGATTCTTCTGAAATTAATTTCGCTAATCCACCTGTTGCAATAACTTTTGGTTCCTGTTTAGCTTCCTCTTTCATACGCTTAACAATACCTTCCACTTGTCCAACATATCCGTAAAGAATACCAGATTGCATCGCACTTACTGTATTCTTCCCAATAACACTACTTGGTTTTGTAATTTCAATACGAGGAAGTTTTGCCGCTCTACTATATAAGGCTTCCGCTGAAATCATAATTCCCGGTGTAATAACTCCACCCATGTAATGCTTCTCTTCGTTAATATAACAATATGTGGTAGCCGTACCGAAATCGACAATAATAAGCGGATTTCCATATAAATGGATTCCCGCTACTGCATTTACAATTCGGTCTGCGCCTACTTCACGCGGATTTTCATATTTAATATTTAGCCCTGTTTTTATCCCGGGCCCCACTACAAGCGGTTTAATTTTAAAATACTTTTCACACATGCGCTCTAAAGCAAACATAATTGGTGGTACAACTGAAGACACAATAATACCTTTCACATCTTCAAATGAAAGACCCTCATGCTCAAGTAACTGCTTTACAAGCATTCCATATTCATCTTCCGTCTTGTGACGATCTGTTTCCATACGCCAATGCTGACGAAGTTCCCCATCTTGAAATACGCCTAGTACAGCATTTGTGTTCCCTACATCCAATACAAAAATCATATTCTCACCACTTATCTTATTTAATCTATATTTATGTAGTATGTATAAAACTTATAAAAACATCATATCACACATACTTATATAATCAGCTTTTCTATCCTCATCATTTTACAAAAAGATTACTCTCTATTTCAATTTTTAATACTAATTTTATTAAAAATTTTTCCGACTTAGTATTTTTCTACAAATAAAAAAGGAGTGACAATTGTCACTCCTTTATCTCTTACTTATCTTCTACGTCTTCATCGTCCTTCTTCATATTGATGTTTACTTTTACATCATCTGAAGATGTTGGGCGCTCTGGCAATCTGCCGTAATCATATAAATGATTAATTTGCTCTGCATCTAACGTTTCTACTTCAAGTAACGTTTTCGCAATAATATCTAGCTTATCACGTTTTTCAGTAAGAATTTGTTTCGCGCGGGCATAACATTCTTTTATAATCGTTTGCATTTCCACATCGATTTCATGTGCAATTGCATCACTGTAGTTTTGTTCTGAATGGAAGTCTCTTCCTAAGAACACTTGACCACCTTGCGAGCTACCGAATTGCATCGGTCCAAGCTTATCACTCATACCGAACTCCGTAACCATACGTCTTGCAATACCAGTCGCACGTTGGAAGTCGTTGTGAGCACCTGTGCTTGCTTCACCAAACACAATCTCTTCAGCTACTCGACCACCAAGTAAACCAGTGATTTTATCAAGTAACTCTGGTTTTGTCATGAAGTAACGATCTTCTTTCGGAAGCATTACTGCATATCCACCAGCTTGACCACGAGGGACAATTGTTACTTTATGAACGATATCTGCTTCATCAAGGACAACACCAATTACAGTATGGCCAGCTTCATGGAATGCAACGATATTACGTTCTTTTTCAGAGATAACACGACTTTTCTTAGCTGGACCTGCAATAACACGATCCGTCGCTTCATCAATGTCACTCATATCAATTTTCTTCTTATCTTGACGCGCAGCTACTAAAGCAGCTTCGTTTAATAAGTTTTCAAGATCGGCACCAGAGAACCCTGGTGTACGAGTTGCAATTGCTCTTAAGTTGATATGATCATCAAGCGGTTTATTACGAGCATGTACTTTAAGTACAGCTTCACGACCATTTACATCTGGACGATCTACTGTAATTTGACGGTCAAAACGACCTGGACGTAATAATGCTGGATCAAGAATATCGGGACGGTTTGTTGCAGCGATGATAATAATACCTTCGTTTGCACCGAATCCATCCATTTCAACAAGTAATTGGTTCAGCGTTTGCTCACGCTCATCATGGCCACCACCAAGACCTGCGCCACGTTGACGTCCTACTGCATCAATTTCATCAATGAAAATGATACAAGGAGCATTTTTCTTTGCATTTTCGAATAAATCACGTACACGGGATGCACCGACACCGACAAACATCTCTACGAAGTCAGAACCACTGATAGAGAAGAACGGAACGCCAGCTTCACCTGCAACAGCACGTGCTAATAAAGTTTTACCTGTACCTGGAGGTCCCACTAACAGAACACCCTTAGGAATACGGGCACCAACTTCAGCAAACTTACGAGGATCTTTCAAGAATTCAACTACCTCAACAAGCTCTTGTTTCTCTTCATCCGCTCCAGCAACATCTCTGAAACGAACTTTTTTCTTTTCGTCATTATATAACTTCGCCTTACTTTTCCCGAAGTTCATAACACGGCTACCGCCGCCTTGAGCTTGGTTTAATAAGAAGAAGAATAAAATGAAGATAATGACAAACGGAATGATAGAAGTAAAGAAGGTTACCCAAGCACTTGTTTCTTCTGCTGGTTGATACTTAACTTCAGCACCTTGCGCTTTATCATTAATTTTCTTTTGTAATTCCTCAGTATTTGGTGCATAAGTAACAAATTGTTCTCCTTGGCTAGAAGTATTAAATTGTCCTTTTACCTCAAACACACCATTTTTCGGTTGAAGTTGCACATTGCGCACTTCACCTTTTTCTAGTTTAGTAATGAATTTATCGTAGCTAACTGATGTCGTTTTTTGCGTTGAACCATTAAAATAGCTCACGATTCCAATTACTACTAGGAATATCAGTAAATAAAAGATGGTATTACGGAAGATACGATTCATTCCTAACCTCCTCTCACGGCATAAACACTATTGTAAATCGTAACATAGAAAAACTTTCCTATACAATTGTAACGCCTGTATTTAATTAATTTGAGTAAACGCTTGGTTTTAATACTCCTACATAAGGAAGATTACGGTACTGCTCTTTATAATCTAATCCATATCCTACAACAAACTCATGTGGGACAGTAAATCCAACATAATCCGCTTTCAAATCTACCTTGCGGCCTGTTGGTTTGTCTAATAACGTAACAATTTTTACAGACTTCGCTTTACGATATTTAAATAGGTCCACTAAGTAACTTAGCGTAAGACCGCTATCAATAATATCCTCAACGATTAAAATATCGCGACCTTCTACAGAAGTATCAAGATCTTTTAAAATTTTCACTTCGCCTGTTGAAACAGTAGAGTGACCGTAACTAGATACAGCCATAAAATCCATTTCAAGATATGTATCTGTTCTCTTTAATAAATCTGCCATGAATGGCATTGCGCCTTTTAATACACCAATTGCAAGAGGTACTGTGTTTTTATAATCCTCTGCAATAATTGCACCTAATTCGCGCACCTTTTCTTGTATTTGTTCTTCAGAAATTAATACTTTTTCGATATCTTGATTCATCATTTCATTATCCTCCCGGAAGACTCCTTGCTTTTGTAGTGAATAATCATATATTTATCCTTCTTTGCCAGCTCTTTCGAAACAGCAAATGCAGATCGCTTCAACAAGGGTATCCAAATAATATTCCCACTTGCATCACAAACGACCGGCCATGCTTCTCTTTTTTCTCTTGGTACTTTTGCTTCGATAAAAATAGTTTTTATCTTTTTTGTGCCATTCATACCTTGTATTGACATGCGATCTCCATTTTCCCTAGAACGAATACGAAGTGGATATGATATATCATTATACTTAGCAACAAATACTGTTTCATTCATGTTACTTGGTATATCTTCGCTCACCTCTATTACAAGTTCATCCCCGTTCGATAGCGTAATTGTCCCGGGTACTGATAAATCTTGCGAAAAAGGAGAAACAATTTCTTGTTTAAATCCAAAGCTACACTCCTCGTATGTGCGAACAATTTTTAAATCACCTGGGAAATCAAGTGAACCCGAAGGTTGTGTCCGCTTAAAAAACTCAATCACTTTGTCAATATGTATAGAGGAAAGAGAAGATGGAATCTTATATTCATAAAGATAGTTTAATATTAGTTGAATCCCTCTTCTTTGTAAAGGCATAGACATGGATTCAAAGGCAGGAATTGATAAGCTAATTTGTTTATCACTTTTTTTTGTAATTACTTTATTCATTTTCTCAAAAGCTAATTCCTGCAAATAAGCCTCATCCTCTTGCATCTGCACGCTAAATTTTTGAAATTTCTCATGCACTTGTGGATTTTCTTCTTTCAAATGAGGAAGGACATATTTACGTAATCGATTCCTTGTATATACTTCCTTTTTATTACTCGGATCTATACGGGGAATTAAATTTAGCTCATTACAGTAATTAACAATTTCTTCCTTCGTCACTCCAAGTAAAGGCCTAATTAAATATCCATTATGAAAAGGACGCTTCACTGCAATTCCTGCATACCCTTTCGGAGTACTCCCTCGTACAAGGCGCATTAAAATCGTTTCTACTTGATCATCTCCATGATGCCCAAGAGCTACATATCTCGCATCATATTTCTTCATTATTCTTTCCAAAAATGCATATCTGCATTCTCTAGCAGCAACCTGCGCATTCATTCCGTATTGCTGTTGATATTGCGACACGTTAACCCTTATCGTTTCGCAAGTAACTCCCAGTCCTTTGCAAAGATCCTGCACAAACTGTAGATCCTCATGAGATTCATCGCCTCTAAACATATGATCCACATGCGCTACTACAATTTCCAACTGTTTTTCTGCCCTTTTTTCTAACAAATAATATAGAAGAGCTAAAGAGTCAGGGCCACCCGAAACTCCTACAACAATTGTTGAACATTCCTTTAATACATCATGCTGCTTTACAAAGTCATCTACCTTTTCAACAAATGTATCTTTCAACTTCGTAATCACCTTTCATTAAACAAGAACAGCAACGTTAGTTACCTTGTCTATAATGGTACAACTTTTACAAACATTGTGCAAAAAAAAGATATACAAAAATTACATTTTTATCTTACATCCTCCGCACATATTCAAAAAAATAATAACATTACCTTTTAAAGCAAAAAAACCTAGGAATTCGCCTAGGTTTTTCAGAATAGACTATATGAATCAATAGCAGATAAAAAGCCCGATTGGTACGGGCTTTTTATCTGCGGGGATGGAGAACCCCCCACTGATTAAAGTTTTACTTTATTGCGCCTGCATTCCTACAATTGGAATCGTAGCCCACTTCGGCATATTCTTCTTTACTTTCGCCACAACAATTGTCATATCGTCATTTATATAACCATCACAAGAACGAATCACTTCTTCCATAATGATATCAGCAATTTCTTGCGGGTCCTCGGTTTGCAGTTCCTTAATTTTTCGTTTCATCCATAATTCATGGTTCTCCACATGCTGCGCTCCTTCAAAAATACCATCGCTCATCATAATAAGAATATCGCCCGTTTTTAATTGCTCACCCACTACATCAACCTCAACATCTTCAATGATCCCCATTGGCAAATTACTTGCTTCAATTTTCAAAATATTATTTGCGCGTTTAACAAAACTCGGCGTCGATCCGATCTTTAAAAATTTCGCATTCGCATCCCGTAAATCTACCATCGCCAAATCCAGTGTTGTAAACATCTCTTCTGTCGTTCTTAAAGAAAGAATTGAATTGATCGATTTAATTGCTATTTCCTCATCAATACCTGATTGAAGTATCTTTTGTAATAATTTTACCGTTTCCTTACTCTCCATATGAGCTCGTTGCCCATTTCCCATACCGTCACTAATCGCAAGTGCATATTTACCCACACTCAAATCCATCATCGCATAAGAATCCCCCGAAACAAACCCACCGCCTTTTGCAGCTGTAGCCAATCCCGTATCAAGAGAATACGTCTTTGCTGAACCAAATGATATTAAACTGTGACCATTTGGATAAGAAGACTTTTCTTCATGTTTAACGACAATATTTTCTTTTAGAATATCCGAAAGCATCGGCGCAACTAATTTTTCGCACTCACCATGCTCATTAGATGCAGCCGGAATTAACATCTCAATATCAATGCTCCCTCTATCTAAACAATAAATATCAACATGCTCCACTTCGACGCCAAAATCACGAAACGCTTGCAAAATTTGTTCTTCCTGTACTTGATGATTTTCTCGCTCTCTTTGTATTTCCTGTGCGAAATCCTCCATAACTTTTGATACGCCTAATAATTGCTCCGCTACTATTCTGCGATTTTCTTTCATTTGTTTTCGTAATTTTTGTCCCTCATAAAAGTGATCTAATTCACCGGCTACTAAATCTGTTACTTTCTTACCTCTCACACAATGCTTGTCCCATTCACGAACTAACTTCCGATTATGCTGCAGTGTTCCTTCTTCCGTTTCACTCATTATTTGTTTCATATAATCATACGTTTTGTCAAAATTAACCACCCAGCATTGATCCTTTTTAAAGCACGTTTGACATGTTTTCGCAGTAATTGTACTTAAAAATAAATCTGCCTCTGTTTCTTTATCTTCCTCCTCCACATAACCATATACAGAAAAGCTATTAGATAAAGCCGCAAACACATTTGCAAATTGATTAATTTTGTTCGCTGTAACATCGCGCATTCTTCTTAAATATTGTTGTTGATCTTGTGAATGCTCTTGTGTTCCCGGCATAAATTTAGCAATGCGATCCAGAACAAGTTTCGGTGTTAATAAAAAGAAAACAATTGCCACACCTGATTCAATTAAAGTTGTTACAATGTTCGTTTGCTTATCTACATATAATGTAATTAAGCTTGTCCCAATTAACAAACCTAAACTAACGCCTAGACGCTTCCCTTCTTTCAATAACCCTCCAAGCAATCCAGAAAAAGCAAGAAGGCTAAGCTGAGACAAACTGGACACATTCGCTAAACTTAATATTAAGCCGGTGACAACCCCAACTGTGGATCCTGTAGCAGCGCCGGCGATGAAGGCAAATACTAACACTAAATATCTAGTGAAAATATGTTGAATAGAAGCGTCATATACAAACCAATCCGTCGTACCTGTTAAAACAGATGCTAGTAATATAATTAAACAAACAATTTCTTCTGTCTCTAATGCTTGTTGTTTCCCTTTCCTTTCTACTAAGAGCGGAACACTTTGTAAAAATATCATCGTTAATACGAAACTAAGCCCCGCTTCAATCGTGCTAACGAGCAAATCGTACATGGTGATAGTTTGCTGTGCAAAATATACAACAACTAAATGTGCGGTTAATGCGGAGATAAATACTTGGAATGGTACAAGTCCAACAGTTTTACGTGTAAACCGACTAAAGAAGATATTATAAATGAAGAAAGTAAAGATAGACGCGAAAGTAAAAAATAAATTATCTATCGAAACTGAAAGTGCTCCTCCCATTAAAGCTAGGAATGCGAGCGGCATTTTATCTCGCTTCATAACATAAACGGCAGCGAAAAACGGTAATGCAAACGGTAAAATGTTTGTTAATATATATGCTCTTCCCAAAAGAAAACCAATAACAACAATAATAAATCCCCATCTAAAGAAAACTTGTTCAAACTTCATTCGCAACTTACTCGTCCACTTTATTCCTCCAAGCTGACTTTCATTCATTGCCAATGCACTTGTATTCATAGTATTCCTTCCTGCTTTAGGCATATTTTTAACACCACCTGCATAGTTTAATTACTGTCATTATAAAAGATGCTTATTGGGATTTTTGTCAAAACAACAGTTTTCACTTTTATAATCGTTCGACTTTTTATTCGAAATAACTCTACATATATACATAGTATGTAATTTATCTCTCTTTATTATATTGAAGATTCAGAAAATTTAAGGTGATTTTGTAGAAGTATTGTATGTCTTACTTTTTTATTTAATAAAAAAAGATCATGCAAGTTTGCATGATCTTTTTAGATGACCCGTACGGGATTCGAACCCGTGTTACCGCCGTGAAAGGGCGGTGTCTTAACCACTTGACCAACGGGCCGTTAAATTAAATATAGCGGCGGAGGGGATCGAACCCCCGACCTCACGGGTATGAACCGTACGCTCTAGCCAGCTGAGCTACACCGCCATGTCGTCTTATTTAACGGACAATTAGTATCTTACATCAGATATCATTTAAAGTCAACACATCTCAAGAACTTTTTTAAAAAATATATTTTCGCATATAAAAAAGCACCCTGAGCCATCACTCTGGGTACCTCTCTATATGTTAAAAACTAAACGTTCTTATTATCCGCGACGTGCGCCACGGCCACCACGTTTAGACTCTGTGTTACGCTTTAAAGAAGTTAAACGATCTTCGCTATCCTTTAAGAAGCGTGCCATCTTTTGCTCAAATGTTTCTTTTGGAGCTCGGTCGTTACCGCCACCGCGATTATCTCTGTTGAAAGAGCGATTATTACGTTGTGGACGTCCAGAACGTTGTTGATCACCACCGCGTTGGTATTCACCGCGTGGACGATCTCCTTCTGTTTTTTCACGTTCTTTCGCTTTTTTAATAGATAGACCAATTTTCCCATCTTTTTCAACATTAATAACTTTTACTTCTACTTGGTCGCCCACTTTTAAGTGATCGTTAATATCTTTCACATAATTATCAGCAACTTCACTAATATGAACAAGACCCGTTAAGCCTTCTGGCAGCTCCACAAAAGCCCCAAAATTTGTAATACCTGTTACTTTACCCTGTAACTTGCTGCCTACCTCGATTGACATAAAAAAAATGCTCCTCCTTAGTGATTAAAAAGTCAAATTTTACTTTATTATATATAATCCTAAAATATAGTGTCAATAAGACATACTTTACTTAGAAACAGGAAAAATTATCTCCCCTTTTCCGGAGAAGAAATAATCCCTTCTAGCAATCTTTAATACGTACTCTTCATCATTTAACTTTTGAACTTCGTCTTTTAGACTTTTTTCTTTATTCGTTAATGAATCTAGTTCTTTTTTCATGTCCTTAACTTTTGCTTCTTTTGCTTTAATGGAACTGTTTTGTTGATAAAAAGTTACACTAATACTCGCAATAATTGTAAAAGCAAAGACAAGAAAAACCGCTAAACGGCGATAAAGTCGCTTCCTGTTCTCATCCGTTTGTATTATATGCTCTTTAACAGGATTTGGACTCTGTTTTTCGATTGTTCTTTGTCTCAGTTCCCTCATTTCCGAGGTCCCCCTAACTTCTTTTTTATACGCTCCCATAGTTGGAAGATGTGTCCCTTCAATTTTGCTATATATTGCAGGAACCCTACATGTTTCATTATAAAAAGTTTAACACGATTAGGGAGAAGTTTCCATATGAGCAAAGCAATAAATCGAACAGGCCAGAAAAAAACTTTCCATATGAAAAGTAATATCCAAATCACCATTTTCCATAACACATGTCCAATTGAAAGCAGTATACGAAATAAGAATAATATAAATGCAATAAATAGCTGCGCTATAATAATAACAGGTTTTATCATGAGTAGCTGTATAATTCGAACAAAAAAATGTGTTGTTTGCACAAAAATATAGATGAGTAAATTTAACAACCTCATGTATAGTGCTTTCAATAAGCTTTGATATGCCGCAAAACCACATAATAATGCCAAAAATACATATATACGTAGTTCAGCTTCATTTACGAGAAGTAATACATAAAAAACGAATAATGCTTGGACAACCCAAAATAGTATATCATGTATAAATACAAGCCAACGTTTACGTTCCTGACGCTTTAAAAAACGTTGGTATGTATCTAATGATGCTCCAATCCAAGCACCCATTCCGATCATCGAAAGCATTGTATACAACTGAATTGTTAGACTCATTTAAACAACTTACTAAAGAAGCCTTTAGTTTTCTCCCCTTGATTCTCATCAATATACAACATCTCATGAATCTTGCCTTTAATCGATACAACACCTTTTTCCACATCTAAATTCTTCATTTGCAAGTTTTGTCCACGAATTGTTAAAAAACCCATCACAGTCTCGAGTAAAAATTCTTCGCTATCAAAACTCTCTACTTGTTTTACACCAGTAATATCGATCACACGCCTACCACGCATAATAATATCATGCTCTACAGAAACATTTTGTTGATTAGAAGACATAGGTGAGTAACCATTATTCACGAAAATCCCCCCATAGCTTTATACTAGCTAATAGTAATGTATGAAGGGATAGCATATTTTAGAACAAGCCCTCTTCTGCTTTTACTTTTTCTTCGCGGACTAGGCTATACATATTTGCTGCATCTTCTTTTTTTGTTGTTTCTTTCAATTCATTTACTTTCACCGTTACTATTTTTTGACCGAAACGAATTGTTAATTCATCAGCCACTTTCACATCTGAACTCGCTTTTGCGACTTGACCATTGATAGATATTCTTCCTTGATCAGATACTTCTTTTGCTAATGTTCTTCTTTTAATTAAACGTGACACTTTCAAAAATTTATCTAGACGCATATCAAATCCCCCTATTAACGCTCTGTTTGCTTTGCCTCTTCCCATAAAACATCCAACTGTTCTAATGACAGATCTTGCATTTCTTTATTCATTTCAGCTACTTTTGCTTCCATGTATAAAAAACGCCCCATAAATTTCTCATTAGTTGAACGTAATGCTTCTTCTGGATCTAATTTATAATGACGAGCTATGTTAACAAATGCAAATAGTAAATCGCCAAATTCACCTAGCATCTTTTCCTCATCCATATTTATAACTTCTTGCTGGAATTCTTGCCATTCTTCTAGGGCTTTCTCTATCATTGGCTGTACATCAACCCAATCAAATCCAACCTTTCCAGCTTTCTTCTGAATTTCATAGGCACGCATTAATTGCGGCAAACTTTTTGGAATTCCAGTTAAAACAGATTCTTTTACGAATCCCTTTTCTTGTTTTTTAATTTCTTCCCAATTCGCAATCACTTCTTCAGCATTATTTACATCTGTATTTCCAAACACATGTGGATGACGACGAACCATTTTCTCCGATAAAGTTCGAATAATATCATCGATGGAGAACCAACCTTCATCCTCTCCAATTTGGGCATGAAGCATGACTTGTAATAATATATCACCTAGCTCTTCTACTAAGTGATCATCGTCCTCTTCATCAATTGCTTCCAATACTTCATAAGCTTCCTCAATTAAATACTTCTTTAAAGATTGATGTGTTTGCTTTTTATCCCACGGACAACCATTCGGTCCACGAAGGTCTGCAATAATTTCTCTCAGTACATCAAACTGTTGATACAAGGATGCACGTTCCTGAACTGGTGGTACATACACACTCGTTAAATTATTCAATTCTGTTTCATGATCTAACATGTACAACGGTACCTTTTTGACTTGTTCAAACGAAGTTCCTGCAGCTGTTACGATATACACTTCATAATCATCTGGCAATATTTCCATTAATGTTAACTTCACATCTGAAGCAACGAACGCATCATACACTTGGCAAAAGATTAAATGTTGACGTAATTCTAATTGCCCTCTTTCAAATGATGTAGCATCAATTAATTGGAATCCTTCAATCGGATCGATTTTTAAACTTGCGAACATTGGATCAAGGAAACTTTGTCCACCTTCAATTCGCACTTCAACATTTGCTACTTCTCCTTTTTCTAAAAGTAGCTGAACTGTTCTTTCTGCTACTAGCGGATGACCTGGAACAGCATAAATAATTTCTGCACCTTCAGCTTGTTCTAGCAATGTATTCGCAATTGTTTCATATACAATTTCAAATGTATCATGCGCTTCATATATATTGTCGAAAGCCGTATATTTTATACCTTCTTTCTCCAACTCTTCTATAACCGGGTGCTCCTTCGTTCTAACAAACATATGGTCTGCTACTTTTATCTTTCGGTATACGCCCATCGTCAGCTGATCTAATTCACCAGCACCTAATCCTAAAATAGTAATGATTCCACTCACAACCTGTCACCTCTATCCACTCTTCTTCAATGAACCTTCTTTTTTCTCTTTTTTCATAACGGATCCTAATTCTTCTTTTGTAAATACACGTAATTTTAAAATTAAAAACATGTATGTCAATCCGCCAATAGCTACACCTAACAACGCTTCAAATGTCGCGATTCCTCTATGATTCCCATCAATTACTAACCCAGACATTTGTAACACACGAATAAACATTATTAATACAAATCCCATACTGATACCACTAATAACTATACCGAACATCTTCTGCTTATTAATAAGCGACCCCGATACAGATTGCATAAGTAATACACTATTTAACAAGGCAATTACAACAAGCGCAATTAAAGTTGCAATCGCAGCTCCTTTAACTCCAAAATGCGGCATTAACATATAGTTTAAAACTAACTTCAAACAACCTCCAAATACAACGAATATTGCTGGTTTTAATGTTTGTCCCAGCCCTTGTAAAATAGAAGCAGTTGTAATTGACAATGAACTAAATAAAATAGATAAAGATAAAATCGATAACACATCTGACCCATCACTATTCTCAAATAACATAATATTTGTAGGCTGAATAATGCAAGTTAATCCGATGGCTGCTGCAAATCCAATAACAAGTGTTATTTTCATCGCTAACTTTACCTTTTCTTGAATAAAAGCAAGATCTCCTCTTTCCTTTGCCGCTGTAATAATCGGAATAAGTGACAATGAGAAAGACGTTGTCACGACAGTACCTAATTGCATGAGAGGGATACTTCTGTCATAAACACCTTTTAGTACCTTTGCACTTTCAGCCTGTTCCCCTGCCCCAATGAGTAAAGTATAGAAGGAAACCGAATCTGCCATTTGTATAAAAATAAGGACTAAATTACTAACACAAATAGCTATTCCTTGCCAAAAAAGGATTTTAACAATTCTTCTTTTTCCCCCAACTCTCTTCAAGCTTTTAAAGAAAATGGCGCGAAAATCATGACGCATATAAAGTAAAAGTACGATAATCCCAATAAGCCCGCCTGCAATCGAACCTAACATAGCACCTGCACCGACTGTATATAGATCAAATCCGTGAGCAATAAGGAATAGTGATAAAAAGACAATAATAGATACACGAATCGTTTGTTCAATTACTTGTGAAACAGCCGTCGGCATCATATTATTAAATCCTTGAAAATATCCTCTCGCTACGGATAAGAATGGCATTAATATGAATGAAAATGAAATAACACGTAATAACTTATATAAGTGTACATCACCCATAGCCGATGCAATCGTTTCGGCACCAAAGAACAATGTGAAAAACCCTATAAAGCCAATTCCTAATAAAAACCAAAAAGATACACAAATTATTTCTTCTGCTTCTTTTTGTTTTCCTCTTTCTAATCTTTCTGCAACCATTTTTGAAATTATAATAGGGAATCCATAAGTAGCTAAAATTAAACAAAATCCATAAAACGGATAAATTTGTTGGTAAATATAAAAACCAACATCTCCCGCTATGTTTTGATATGGAATACGGTAAAAAGCGCTTAATACTTTTGTAATAAAACTTGCGATCGTTAATATAATAGCCCCACGCCAAAAGGCTTGATACTTCTTCGCTTCCATACAAGAAAACTCCTTTTTCTATTCTCACCTTTCGTATTATATCACAAAGAAAAAACAGGCTCCCTTACACCCACGAGTAATAAAGAGTTCTTACAAAACTAAAAATGTTCAACGAAAAAAGGTAGCAAAGCGCTACCTTCATTCAATATACCTATATCTCCAAATAATTGATTTTTCAAAAGAAATATCATAATTAGGAAAGATTGCAACTTCTAAAATTATATATCTTTACTGCTCCATTTGCTTCGCTAAGAAGCTCGCTGCTGTATTTACTGACTTATGCTCTACTTCACTTATAATAGCCTCTTTAGAGAAGATAATAACAGCTCCAATTGGATCCCCATTCGCAACAATCGGGCCAATTGTATAGGAGCTAACTTTTTCTGTTACTCCATCAATAATTGAAATTTCGCTTTCGTCCGTCATAATTACAGACTTACGCTCTTCCATTGTCTTCTCAATTAAATCGCCAACACTTTTATTTAAGTATTCTTTTTTAGATATGCCTGCTACTGCGATAATAGAATCACGATCACATACAAGCACATTATGTCCTAAGCTATCGTATAAAGCTTCCGTATATTCTTTTGCAAAATCCCCTAATTCACTAATCGGAGAATATTTCTTCAAAATTACTTCTCCATCGCGATCAACAAATATTTCTAGTGGGTCTCCTTCTCGAATACGTAAAGTTCTACGAATTTCCTTCGGGATTACTACCCTGCCTAAATCATCAATTCGACGTACGATTCCAGTTGCTTTCATTCTAATGCTGCCTCACTTTCTACTGATGATCAAAGTGGTGAATTTACCTGTTCATGTAAAAATCACCAACTGTTAGACATAGTATTTTACACATTAGTTCTTCTATGCACGTCGAATTGTATTTTTTTATCTAATATTAGGCATTTATTACTTCTTTTTTTACATCTGGTAAGCCTTTTAATAAATTTTCAGCAATTGTTAACCACTTCGATGTCTCTAATCCATTCGTTTTCATAACGATTTTCAATTGTGATCCTTCCATTCCAAGACCGATCATACGCCCAAAACTATTTCCAAGCATGAATAATTTTCCACCATCAATATTTTGGCTTGCTTGTTCTGAGAACAGAATTGTTACTTCAAATTTATTTTGCTTAATTAATTCGATTTGTTCTTTCATTGCCAATACTTTAATATTTGCAATTTGTAATAAATAACCAACTTCTTGTGGGTAATCACCAAATCTATCGATCATCTCTTCCTGTAATTCTTCAATATCCTCAATTGTAGAAACACCTCTAAATTGTTTATACATCATAATCTTTTGTTTACTATCTGAAATATAAGCATCTGGTAAATACGCATCTACTTCTAAATCAATTTCAACATTAACTGTATTTTCAACTCCATCGGTTCCTCTGCGCTGTTCAATTGCATCTTTTAACATTTGAGAATATAGATCAAATCCGACAGAATCAATAAACCCGTGTTGTTCTGCCCCTAACAAGTTACCCGCACCACGAATTGATAAATCTCTCATCGCAATTTTGAAACCAGATCCAAGCTCTGTGAACTCTTTAATTGCTTGTAGACGTCTCTCTGCAACTTCTGATAGCACTTTATCACGTTTGTATGCAAAGTATGCATATGCAACGCGATTAGAACGCCCAACACGCCCACGAAGCTGATACAACTGCGATAGTCCCATACGATCTGCATCAAATACAATTAACGTATTAACGTTCGGGATATCTACACCTGTTTCAATAATTGTTGTACTTACAAGAACATCATGCTGTCCCTCTAAAAAAGATAGCATAACAGACTCTAATTCACTTTCGTTCATTTTCCCATGTGCGTATGTTACACGAGCGTCTGGAACTAGCATCGAAATTTCATCTGCTTTTCTTTCGATATCCTCTACGCGGTTATATAAGAAGTAAATTTGCCCACCTCTTGCAAGCTCTCGCTCTATCGCTTCTCTCATTAACGCTGGATTATATTCCACCACATACGTTTGGACTGGGAAACGATTTTCTGGTGGCGTTTCAATGACAGATAAGTCACGCACACCAAGCATAGACATGTGAAGTGTACGTGGAATTGGCGTTGCCGTTAGGGTTAACACATCAACATTTGCTTTTAATTGTTTAATTTTTTCTTTATGCGTCACACCAAATCTTTGTTCTTCATCAATAATAAGAAGTCCTAAATCTTTATAAGTAACATCTTTAGATAAAATACGATGCGTTCCGATTACAATATCTACTGTGCCATCTTTTAACCCCTTAAGCGTTTCGTTTTGTTGTTTCCGCGTGCGGAATCTACTTAGTAACCCTATATTAATCGGGTAATCTTGAAAACGCTCTCGAATTGTTTCATAGTGTTGTTGTGCCAGAATTGTTGTCGGTACTAAAATCGCAACTTGTTTTTCATCCATGATTGCTTTAAATGCTGCACGAATAGCTACTTCGGTCTTTCCATATCCTACATCACCACAAAGAAGCCTATCCATCGGACGTCCGCGTTCCATATCTTTCTTAATTTCTTCAATAGAACGTAATTGGTCATCTGTCTCTTGATACGGGAAGGAAGATTCAAATTCTTGTTGTTCTGCCGTATCTGGTGTATATGCATAGCCTTTTGAAGCTTCGCGCTCAGCGTATAATTTAATTAGGTCATCTGCAATGTCTTGTACAGATTTTTCAACCTTCGTTTTGACCTTCTTCCAATCGTTCCCGCCTAATTTATAAACTTTCGGATCCTTCCCTTCAGAACCCACATATTTTTGCACTTGATCGATTTGTTCAATTGGAACATATAGCTTATCGTTACCTTGATATTTAATATTTAAATAATCTTTATGAACACCATTAATCTCTAATGTCTCAATACCTAAAAATTTACCTATACCATGATTTACATGAACTACATAATCTCCAACTTTTAATTCCGAATAACTTTTAATACGCTCAGCATTAGATAACTTTTGCTTACGTTGTGATTTTTTAACTTTCTTATGAAAAAGCTCCTTTTCAGTAATGACAACGAGCTTTTGCATCGGCATTTCAAATCCTGCATGTAAATCACCTACAGCAATCTGTAACCTTCCAGGCAATAAAATATCTGTGCCCTCTACAATATCCGCTTCAATATCATAATCACTTAAAATATGTTGTAGTTTTTTTACACGTTCATCATCTGTTCCAAGCACAACAGTCGTAAAGTGCCCTTCATTCCATCTATCAATTTCAGTTTTTAATAACTGCATCTGCCCATGGAAATCTTGCATTGTTTTACATGTCACATTCACAATGTTTTGCGGATGCGTATGTGCTATATGGCGTAAGAATAACGTTAAATATACAAAACTTCTTTTTTTATGATGAAGAAATCCCTCAAATGAGTGGGAGAAAGATAAATCCTGAATTATTGTTCCTTCACCAAGAAGTGATATATACCATTCCGCTTCTTCCGTTTCAAGATGTGATGCTGTTTCTTGAATACGAGAGATTTCATCTAAAATTACAACACCATCTTCTGGTAAATAATCTATCAGACTAGCAGGTTCTTTATAGAAAATAGATAAATATTTAAACATCTGTTCTATACTTTGGCCATTTTTCAACATTTCAATTTCATGACTTACTATCTCAAGCACTGCAGTCTTTAATTTGTCATCGGAAAGTTTTTGCATCGTCTTAGTCAAACCTTCTTCAAGATGCTTAATTCCCGATTTCAATTCTTCCTGTGAAAATAAAAACTCTGTTGCCGGACCAAACTTAACACTTTCCTTTTTATCTTGAGAACGCTGTTCATCCACATCAAATAATCGAATAGAATCGACTTCTGTATCGAAGAATTCAATACGGAATGGTAATTCTTCAGTTAATGGGTAAATATCTAATATGCCCCCGCGCAAACTGAACTCCCCCGGAGCTTCTACCATCGACTTACGTTCGTAGCCAATATGATGTAATGTATGCAAGAGCGCCTCTAAATCAATCTCTTGCCCTAGATTAATTTCAATTTGCTTTTGCTTCCATAATTCTTTTATCGGTAAAAATCTACGTAATCCTGCGACTGGCGCTACAATAACCCCATTCTCTCCTGCCGCTAAACGATTTAGCACCTCAATGCGTTGCGCTTTTAATTCTGGACTTGCAACACCGATTTCTGATGCAATTAATTCGTTTACTGGGTACAGCCATACATCTTTTTCACCAAGTAATGCCACTAAATCTTCATGTACCTTTTGTGCTTGATATAGATTGTGTGTGACAATAAGTTGCGATTTCTTTGTTTTTTTATATAAAGCTGCCATTAATAATGAACGAGAAGATGTTGCCATACCTGATATAAGTTGTTCTTTTAAACCATCTTCTAACCCATTAATAACCGATTGTATTTCTTCATTTTTATAAAATTGCTCTAATAAACCTATCATTATCAAAACTCCTCTCAACATAAAGAGCAAGTCACCATATTTTATGCAAATATTTTGGAAAAAGAAAACAGAAAAATGCTTTGGACATGCCAAAGCGACAACATTTTATTGTAGAAATTTTTCATATTCATAATACTCAGGATAAGATGCGAGCGTTTCTTGGCACAATTCACAAATCGTTTTTATATATATATTTCCATTCTCATGAAAATGAATCATCTCTACTACCTCTTGCTCTGTTAGTTGAAATAAAACGTCGCTATATACTTTTTCTGCGGTAACGGAGCCTACATTACTCCCGCAATGCCTACAATAATAATACCCTTCCATACTAGCCTCCTAAATATCCAGTTACTACTAGTATGGGTAAAAATAAAATAAAATATTCCCAATCATAACCTTAACTGTTGAAAGTATTCATGATTTGGAGAAAAGGCTTATTTAACCACTCTTCACATGCATCCGCTGCTTTTTCAATGGAATGATTGACATCAGGAATCTCTTCGGATGTAAAACGTCCTAATACGTAATCTACTACCTTCATCCCATTTTTCGGGCGATCAATTCCCATACGGATACGTTGAAACTCTTGCGTTCCTAAATGCGAAATTGTTGATTTCACGCCATTATGTCCACCGGCACTCCCTTTCATACGAAGGCGTAATTTACCTACCGGGATATCTAAATCATCATACATAACAACGAAATCATCAACATCAATTTTATAGTAATCCATAAGTGGACGAATACTTTCCCCAGATAAATTCATATATGTAAGTGGCTTTAATAAGATTACTTTTTCTCCATTAACAAATCCTGCACCAAATACTCCTTTAAACTTCTGTTCATTCAAAGAAATGTTCCAACGCTTTGCAAGTTCATCAATTGCCATAAATCCAATATTATGCCTTGTTAATTCATATTCTCTACCTGGGTTCCCAAGTCCTACTATCAATTTCATTCTTGTACCACTACTTTCTTTTTTCGATACGAAAAGACGTAACCAAGCTTGGTTACGTCTCATTCTATCCAATTAATTGAATAATACACTTACAGATTCTTCTTCGTATACACGAATGATTGCTTCTCCAATTAATGGAGCAACTGAAAGTTCATGTACTTTGTCGATTTTCTTTTCTTCTGGTAATACGATAGAGTTCGTTACAACTAACTCTTTAATATTCGAATTTTGAATACGTTCAATTGCTGGGCCAGATAATACTGGGTGTGTACAGCAAGCATATACCTCAGAAGCACCGTTCTCAACAAGAGCGTTTGCTGCTAATGTAATTGTACCAGCTGTATCAATGATGTCATCAATTAAAATTGCTGTTTTGCCTTCGATGTTACCGATAATGTTCATTACCTCTGATACATTCGGACGAGGACGACGTTTATCAATAATAGCGATTGGCGCTTTTAGGCGATCTGCCATTTTTCTAGCACGAGTTACACCACCATGGTCAGGTGATACGATTACGATGTCTTTAAGACCTTTTGTTTCAAAGTAATCTGAAAGAATCGGTACACCCATTAAGTGGTCGATTGGGATATCAAAGAATCCTTGAATTTGTGGAGCATGTAAATCTAGAGTGATTACACGAGTTGCACCTGCTGTTTCAAGCAAGTTTGCTACAAGTTTCGATGTAATTGGTTCACGAGAACGCGCTTTACGGTCTTGACGCGCATAACCATAGTAAGGAATAACAATATTAATTGTTTTTGCAGATGCACGCTTTAATGCATCGATCATAATAAGTAATTCCATGATATGTTCGTTTACTGGGAAGCTTGTAGATTGAATAATGAATACATCGCAACCACGGATACTTTCTTCAATGTTAATTTGAACTTCTCCATCACTAAAACGATCAACAGAACATTTTCCTAGTCCTACTCCAATATGCTTTGCGATTTGCTCAGCAAGTTCCTTATTAGAGTTTAAAGAGAATACTTTCAAATTAGAATTTAGATATTGAGTCGACATCTAGATTAACCCTCCACATTATGATTTTTTCTTATTCAGCAATTGATCAACATAGTCTTCTTTGTTAACTTGACGTGCACGTGCTACCGATAATGCTTTTGATGGGACATTCTCTGTAATTGTAGAGCCTGCTGCCACATAAGCACCATCTTCAACTGTTACAGGAGCAACAAGATTTGAATTACATCCAATAAATACCCCGTTACCAATCACAGTTTTAAATTTATTCTTGCCGTCATAGTTCACCGTAATTGAACCACAACCAAGATTCACGTCTTCTCCAACTTGTGCATCCCCGATATAACTTAAGTGTGAAGCTTTACTTCTATTACCAAAAACAGTTTTTTTGATTTCCACGAAGTTTCCAACGCGTACTTCGTCTCCAATAACTGAATCTGGGCGAATATGTGCAAATGGACCAACCGATACTTCTGTACCAAGCTTACTATCATGTACAGTAGATTGACGAATTGTCGTACGATCTCCAATTTCACTATCGCGAATTACTGTATGCGGTCCAATTTCACAATCAGAACCAATTACAGTGTTTCCCTCAATAATTGTTCCTGGATGAAGAACTGTATCACTACCGATAATTGCATCAGCAGAAATATACGTGTTACTTGGATCAATAATTGTAACACCATTTACCATGTTCTTTCGGTTGATACGATTTTTCATAATAATTTCCGCTTGCGATAGAGCGACTCTGTCGTTAACACCTAACGTTTCATCGAAGTGCTCTGTTTGATAAGCTGATACGATATGACCTTCATTTTTTAAAATCTCAATAACATCTGGAAGGTAATATTCACCTTGTACGTTATCATTTGAAACTTTAGAAAGTGAAGCGAATAAAGCTTTATTATCAAAACAATACGTACCTGTATTGATTTCTTTAATAGCTAATTCTTTTTCATTTGCATCCTTATGCTCAACGATCTTTTCAACATGACCATTTTCGTTACGAACGATACGACCATATCCAGCAGGCTCTTCTATGTATGCTGTTAGCACAGTTGCCATTGCTCCTGCTTCTTTGTGTTGCTGAAGTAATGCTTCCATCGTTTCAGCAGTTATTAAAGGTGTATCACCACAAATAACTAAAGTTGTTCCTTCTTCATTTGCAAGTACGCTAGCAGCTTGATCTACAGCATGCGCTGTACCAAGTTGTTCTGCTTGTAATGCAAACTCACTTACGTTTCCTAGCTGTTCTTGTACCATTTCAGCACCATGTCCAACGACCGTTACAAGTTTCTGCAATCCTAATTGAGTTACTTGATCGACTACGTGTTGTACCATAGGTTTTCCACATACAGGATGCAGCACTTTGTATAGCTTAGACTTCATACGTGTGCCTTTACCTGCAGCTAGAATCACTGCAAATCTGTTTGACATATAGACCCTCCATCGCAACCTATTTATCCATTAACGATATTATCCTAAATCATCATATATTTCAAGAAACACATTTTAACTATTAAATTTTACCATAATTCTTATAAGATGTTTTACTCTTTAGTATCTTTTTTAAGAAATAAGCTATACTATTTAAAATGATTTTGAAAAAATTAGTAGTTTCTTCTCTTCATTTTAATAAACGATGAATGTTTTAAATATAAATTATATAAAGTCAAAAAAAAAACAAACTCCTGTAAATGCTTACAGGAGTTTGCTACAAAATTATAAGACTTTCTTTCAAAAGCCTTTTCATTCGAATTTTACGAAGCACCTGCTTCTTCAAACTCAACCTCTTCTAACTCGCCTAAACGATGATACTCCGTTAAAACCGCATCTTGAATTTTAGAGCGTGTATTAGAATTAATCGGATGTGCAATGTCACGGAATTCTCCATCTGGAGTACGTTTACTTGGCATTGCTACAAATAATCCATTATTACCATCAATTACACGAATATCATGAACAACAAATTCATGGTCTAGAGTAATAGAGGCAATTGCTCTCATGCGGCCTTCTGTGTTTACGCGGCGTAATCTTACGTCAGTCACTTCCATCTTGTGTTCACCACCCTTTTCTAAATAAGCGATATATTTGTATAAATTCCACAAATTTTCTATTTTCCCTTTAATTTTTTTAAAATTTTTAAGATAAAAATTTTTATTGCAATTGAATATAAGGATTAGTAGAGGTTATCGCTTACAAAAGGTTACTTAACTAGGGCGATTACTTCGATTTCAACTGAAACATCTTTCGGTAATTTTGCTACCTGTACACAAGAACGTGCTGGTTTATGAGTAGAGAAATAAGAACCGTATACTTCATTAACAGCATTAAAATCATCCATATCTTTTAAGAATACTGTTGTTTTTATTACCGTATCAAATGAAGCACCTGCTTCTTCTAATACTGCTTGTAAATTTTCAAATACTTGTTCTGTTTGTACTGTTACATCTCCCGTTACAAGCTCTCCACTTGCTGTTAATGGAATTTGTCCTGAACTGTAAAACATATTATTTACAATAATCCCTTGTGAATAAGGTCCAATTGCTTGTGGTGCCTTGCTTGTTTGAACAACTTTCATATTTTTTCACCCTTTTATTATTTATTTTTACTCTTTAAAAATAGTGCACGAAAAGCAGTTTGTCCATCTATTTTATAATTTATAAATAGAATAAAAAAAAGATAAAGCCATTTGCTTTACCTTTTTTATTCAACCTCTACAAGTCCTTCATCAAATGGTGTAAGTGAATAATTCCCCTTCTCCACTTGAATCGATTTTTCTTTCACATCAACTTCTGAAAGGCGAATTAATGATACAAAGTTATTAATAAGTCGTTCTTCGATATCTGTGGATTCTACTAATACACCGATACCAACAACATTAGCCTTAAACTCTTCTAGCATACTCATCATACCTTGAATTGTTCCGCCAGCTTTCATGAAATCATCAATAATTAAAACGTTTGATCCCTCTGGAAGACTACGCTTTGCCAACGTCATTGTTTGTATTCGTTTAGAAGAACCTGATACATAGTTAATACTAACAGTTGGACCTTCTGTTACCTTATTATCTTTCCTCGCAATTACTACCGGTACATCTAAGTAGTTTGCCACTGCATAAGCAAGTGGAATCCCTTTTGTTGCTACCGTCATAACTGCATCGATTGGTTGCCTAGCAAAGACAGAAGCAAACAAACGACCTGCACCATTAATATGACGAGGGTTACTTAAAAGATCTGTCATGTATAAGTAACCGCCAGGCAAAATACGATCTGGATTTTCAAATAAGCTACAAAGCTCATCAATAATTAGATCTGCCTCTTCTTCACTTATATATGGTATATATTTCACTCCTCCTGCTGCTCCTGGTACCGTTTGCAATGTGCCGACCCCTTGTTGTTCAAACGTTTGCTTAATAATAACTAAATCTTCACTAATAGAGGATTTAGCCGATTGATACCTTTCAGCAAAAAAAGTGAGAGAAACTAGCTGACGAGGGTTTTGTAACAAGTAATATGTCATATCGACTAATCTTGTACTTCGTCTAATTTTCATACGCCCACCTCAAATCACGAATATTCTAAACAAATCATAACGTATTATACGTCTTTATTCAAGCGTTTCTCGCTCTCCTAATAAACGTACCGCATATACTTGTTCACAAAATCCTTTTAATCCGTTATAAATGCGATGCATTCGCGAATCATGGTGTACAAGTCCGAATACAGTTGGACCACTTCCACTCATTAATACAGCATCTGCTCCAAATCGTTTCATCTGTGCTTTAATACGAGCAACTTCGGGATGCATCTTAAATGTTACATCTTCTAAGACGTTACCAACAGTATCACAAATCCCTTTGTAATCCCCAGCATTGATGACATCAACCATTTTATCTACATTTGGATGTGTAACTCGATTTAGTTTTAAATTTCCATACACGTCAGCAGTAGATACACCAATATGTGGCTTCGCTAAAATAACCCAACAAGAAGGTGGCGTTTTTATATGCTCAATTCGCTCTCCTCTTCCAGTGGCAATTGCTGTCCCTCCATATACACAGAACGATACATCTGATCCAATTTCTGAGCCAAGCTCTGCTAATTCGTCAATTGTAAGCCCTAAATTCCATAATTTATTAAGACCACGTAATGTCGCTGCTGCATCACTACTTCCACCTGCTAATCCAGCTGCTACTGGAATCGTTTTTTCAATAGTAATAGATACACCTTTTTTCACATTAAACTTCTCTTTTAATAATTTCGCTGCTTGATAAGCTAAATTTCGTTGGTCGTCTGGGACATACCGATTATGGGATAAAATTTCAATACGGTCTTCTGCTAATTCCATTAGTTCTAAACGATCCGCTAAATCAATTGTTGTCATAATCATTTTCACTTCATGATATCCGTCTTGTCTTTTTCCCAGTACATCTAACGACAGATTAATCTTTGCTGGTGCTTTCACTAGTAGCTTCAATCTATTCACCCACTCTATGTACTCAATCTTTTATCGTTTATTTTACCATAAATTTATAGTAAGACGATGACACTTCCCTAATTATAACGAAAAGCATTCAGAATGAAACTACTTATGTAAAATGATGGCACCTTTCAGAGTACAAAAAGCCGAGGAATCTCTCCTCGGCTACCGTAGCATAGAAAGTAATCTTACAACTACTGGTTTTGTTTCATTAATTGCTGTTCTGCAATTTCTATAGCGCGTTTCACCATATTACCAGCATCTTTCGCACGAATTCCGCCCCATCCTTCTTTCTGAACAACATCATAAAAGCCCAGCTCTTTTGCTAGCTCTTCTTTAAACTGGTTTGACATGACACCTCTTCGTCTACTCAATGCAGAGTCCCCCCTTATTTTGCTACGGTATAATTAGTATGCAAAATAATATAACTTTTCATTTGTGGGAATATATGTAACGACACATGAGTTATAAAATAATTTCATTATGGGGTTCACCATAAAATGTTAACTCTACCGTCTCTGTTAAAACATCTGCATAACTATAAGATACACGTTGCAATGCATCTTCTTGTTGGTCTAACTGTACAACAAACACAGAACGATAAGTTTCTGCAAGTACACCTGATTGCTCCACTGTTTTTCTTCTTCCGCTATTCGCCTTTAACATAAGTCGCTGTCCAAGATGGTGATCTAATTCGCTTTTAATTTCATCTAAACGTTTTGACATATACCTTGCTACACCTCGCTGTAATTTAGATTGAACACTTAAAACACGATATATCTATCCCAATTATTAACCGCAATTCACAGACTATATCATTATAAAAGCATCATGCGTTCGAATAGATAGAAGAAATACTATATTGTAAAAGTATCATTGTATAGTCTTTACGCTCTTACCACTTTTTATCCAAATTCATTTCATTCTCTTACGCATAAAAAAGCAAGATACGTATGTACCTTGCTTATTCTTCATAATGTTGGAAGGGTAATCCTGTTCGTAAAATCCCTCTCGTTTCAATTCCACCCAGTCCTTTTTCACCAGTAATCGTATTACGTACAACATCCCATACATTTACTCTCTCCATAAATGAAGTGAAGCTAATTTTACCAACCACATACACAGGGTCTAGTGCATGAATGTTAATCCTAGACGGAGAACTAGCAAAGTTAGCACCCGCTCGAATTAACGCCTCGAAATGCGATTGACACGCCCCAGCAAAAATAACGAGTTGATCCAATGATGGATATTTTTTTCGTACTTCTCGGACAGCCTGTACAAAATGCCTTGAATGCCTATATGCTGCTAAATCTCCCTTTACCCCTTTGGATTTTGTATAGGCATCGTGTCCTGTAATAACTAAAATGTCTGGGCGGAAATGATCTATTAAGTCTACTACCTTTTCGTGCATCTCTGTTTCCTTACAATGAACACCTTGTACAGGAACACCAATTTTATTATATAGGTCTAAACACTTGCGCAAATACAAAGGGTCCCCATCTATATGCAATACGCGTCCTGGCATTTGAAAGTAATTCACTTCACTTGTGTATCCACCAGTTGAAGTGTGTTCATGCCTTTGTTTCATCAATACATAATCTTGTTGAAATAAACGGTACGTGCGCTCCATTGTTTCTTTTTCACGCTTCACTCTTTTTTTATGTTCTCGTTGATCTATACTAATTAAATCTTCAAGCGGCGCATCTGCCACAAGTCTAATTTCCTCCCCAAACAATATAGCTATCTCGCCTTTTATTTCTATAATACGAAAAAGGATATCCCTATTATGAGAATATCGTTCCACTAATTCTCCAACATGTAAAGCCATTCTCCTACCTCCAAACTCGTTAGGCCATCTTACCTGTTTTTAAAGTATGAATTTAGAAAAGGAAAGGTGACAAAAGGGACAGCTCAAATTGAACTGTCCCTTTCATATCCTTATGATAACTTATGAAGAACTAATGCGTTACTTAATGTTGCAAACTCTTCGATAGATAGCGTTTCGCCTCTTCGCTTTGGATCAATTCCTACTTCTGTTAAAATTCGATCCAACAGCTCTTTATCTTTCGGGAAACCATTTAAATTATTCGATAAATTATTCATTAAAGTTTTACGGCGCTGTGCGAAACTTGCTCTTACTACTTCAAAGAAGAAAGTCTCATTTGTCACTTCTACAACTGGTTTCGGACGCTTTAGAAGACGGATAATCGCAGAATCAACATTTGGTTGTGGTACAAACACTGTACGCGGTACAGTCATAACTGTTTCTACCTCTGTATAATACTGAATAGCAATTGATAAAGAACCATATTCTTTCGTTCCAGGTTTAGCAGCTAAACGATCTCCAACTTCTTTTTGCATCATAACAACAAATCCACGAACCGGTAATTTTTCTTCAAGCAATTTAAATAAAATTGGCGTTGTAATATAGTATGGTAAATTAGCTACTACCATTACATCTTGTCCTTCTTCAAATTGCTCACTAAACACTTCGTGTACATCTGCCTTTAGTACATCTTTATTTATAACTGTAACGTTACTATATGGAGCTAACGTCTCGTCTAAAATTGGTAATAATCTTTGATCAATTTCAAAAGCCACCACTTTTTTAGCACGCTTCGCTAACTGCTCTGTTAACGCACCGATACCTGGTCCAATCTCAATTGCACCACTTTCTGAACCGATTTCTGCGTGATCAACAATACGATTTAATACATTTGTATCAATTAAGAAATTTTGTCCTAAACTTTTTTTGAATGAGAATCCATACTTTTCAACAATGTCTTTCGTACGATTCGGCGTTGCGATATCTTTCATTTCTTTTCCTCCTGTATTACTTGTTTATAAGCTTCTGCAAACGTCTCTTTTGAAACTTGAAACATCTGTAAACGTTTATGTAACTGTTTTGCATTTGTATAACCAATCTTTAATAGCTTACCCATTCTTTCTCTGCGACTCTTTGCCATTTCTCCGCCCACTAAGCCTGCATCGACTAGATCACTCCAACTAATTTCACTTGTGTAAGCTTCCATTTCTTCATGTATATTCTCTAAAGCACGGCGAATCGATTCATTAGAAGCGTGTTCAATTCCAACACCTTTTTTTCTTTTAGCAAGCGCTTCTTCCTTCGGTAAGAAAGCATGCTTACATCCAGGTACCTTGTCAGAAATAATTTTTCGAATACGCTCTCCTGGATAATCCGGATCTGTAAAAATAATAACGCCTCGTTTTTGCTGCGCTAATTTAACTTGCTCAATAACATGATCACCGATTGCTGAACCGTTCGTTTCAATTGTATCCGCATCAACAGCACGCTTAATTGCAACTGTATCATCTTTACCTTCTACAACGATAATCTCTTTAATTTTCATGCTTGCCTCCACACTCATTTCGTCTCTACTTAGTAAAACAAAAAAATGACGACTTTTCCATTATTATTTTCCCCATTCTTACATTTTAAAAAATAGACTGGTACAAACTTTGTTCTCTCTCCTTATTGTAACACTTCCTAATTTCCCCTTATCTTCTCTTTCGCTTCTACTATTTCTTTTCTCAAAAAATAAAAAAGAATGGGTTCTCCCATTCCTTTTTTATTCAACACCAAATAAAGCCTTTGCATTTTTTGTTGTAACTTCTGCTACTTCCTCATAAGAAATCCCTTTTAAATTCGCAATTTCTTCTGCTACAAGCTTTACATAACTCGGTTCATTTCGCTTCCCTCGAAATGGATGTGGTGTTAAATATGGACAATCCGTCTCTATTAACAATTTCTCTAAGGGAATCTCTACTGCAACTTCTTTCGGTTTCTTAGCATTTTTAAATGTAACCGGTCCACCTAATGAAATTAAAAAGTTCATATCAACACATCGCTGTGCTACTTCGACACTACCACTAAAGCAATGCATAATACCTCCTACTTCAGCCGCATTCTCTTCCTCTAGAATATCAACAATATCTTGAGTTGCATCACGGTTATGTATAATGATTGGTAATTTCACTTTTTTAGCTAATGCAATTTGTTTACGGAATACTTCCTTCTGTATTTCTTTAGGAGACTTATCCCAGTGATAATCTAGTCCCATTTCTCCAATTGCAACGACTTTAGGATGTGAAGCTAATTCTTCTAACCAAGTTAAATGTTCTTCTTTCATGTCGATAGCATCTACAGGATGCCATCCAACTGCAGCGTAAATAAAATCATAAGCCTCAGCTAATTCAATCGCTTTTTTTATCGTTACTTCATCAAATCCAACAACAACTGTATATGTAACTCCAGCTTCTTTCATTCGTGCAATAACTTCTTGTAAATCTTCTTCAAACTGCTCTGCATTTAAATGTGAATGTGTATCAAACAACATAATAAATAACTCCTTTTATATTGAAATCAATTCTATCATAGAGAAAAACGATTTTCTTTCTAACTCAACGATAACAATACTACAATTTTAATGCAAAAAAAGGAGATTTAAAAAGAAAAAAGACGCTTCACACATGTTACACGTGAAACATCTCTTTTCTTGCCTTAATTACTTGATTTTTGTACCATTCGGAAGATTTTGGTCGATTGTTGCTAATGACAATACTCCATTCTCTTCACCCGCTAAAATCATACCTTGTGATAATTCACCGCGTAATTTTACAGGTTTTAAGTTTGTTACACAAATAACTTTTTTACCTTGTAAGTCTTCCGGAGAATAGAATTTTGCGATACCTGAAACAACCTGGCGCTTTTCTGTACCTAAATCAAGCTGGATTTTTAACAGCTTATCTGCTTTTTTTACAGGTTCAGCCGATATTACTTCAGCTACTCGTAATTCTACTTTAAAGAAATCATCAATTGTAATTTCTTCTGTCTGCGGTTCTTCTTCTTTTTTCTCTTCTACTTTAGGCGCAGAGCTCTTCATTTGTTCTTTAATATACTCTACTTCTACTTCCATTTCCAAACGAGGGAAAATTGGGTTTCCTTTTTCTACTTTTGTTCCACCTGGAATACATCCAATTGTAGATAGGCTTTCCCAAGATTTATGTGCTTCTTCAGTAAGACCAAGTTGAGCAAACATCTTGCTTGGTGCTACTGTTAAGAATGGCATAAGCATAATACCTGTTTGACGAAGTACTTCTGCTAAATGAGCCATTACAGAAGCTAACTTTTCACGATCATTTTCATCCTTCGCTAATACCCACGGTTGTGTTTCATCAATATATTTATTCGTACGGCTAACCAATTGCCAAATTGAGCTTAGCGCTACAGAGAATTCCATATTTTCCATTGCGTCTTCTACTTTTTGCAATGTATCTTTTGCAAACGTTACTAACGTTTCATCGAATTCCGTTACATTTGCTTTAAATGCAGGTATTTCTCCGTTAAAGTACTTATCAATCATAGCTACTGTACGATTTAATAAGTTACCTAAGTCATTTGCTAAATCGAAGTTGATACGTTCAACAAATCCTTCTGGTGTGAATACACCATCAGATCCGAACGGAACTTCTCGAAGTAAGTAATAACGTAATGCATCTAATCCGTAACGATCAATTAATGTAACTGGATCTACTACGTTTCCTTTTGACTTACTCATTTTTCCATCCTTCATTAAAATCCAGCCATGAGCAAAGACCTTTTTCGGAAGAGGTAAATCTACTGCCATTAAAATGATTGGCCAATAAATTGTATGGAAACGAACAATTTCTTTTCCGACTAAATGCACATCTGCCGGCCAGAATTTCTTATACATCTCTTCATTTTCTGTTCCATAACCTAATGCTGTAATGTAGTTAGATAATGCATCAACCCATACGTAAATAACATGTTTTGGGTTGCCTGGAACACGAACTCCCCAATCAAATGAAGTACGAGAAACTGCTAAATCTTCTAATCCTGGTTTAATGAAGTTATTAATCATTTCATTTTTACGAGACTCTGGCTGAATAAAATGTGGATTATCTTCATAGAACTTTAATAGTCTGTCGACATATTTACCCATTCTAAAGAAATATGATTCTTCACGAACAAGTTCTACATCATGACCACTATCTGGACTTTTTCCTCCAACTACTTTGTCACCTTCCATAATTGGATCTACTAATTGATGCGCTGTATAGAATGTTTCATCTTGTACAGAATACCAACCTTCATATTCATCAAGATAAATATCACCTTGGTCTACTAGTTGCTTGAAGATCTTTTCGACAACATCTTTGTGACGATCTTCAGTTGTGCGAATAAAATCATCATAAGAGATATCCATTTTCTCCCAAAGCTCTTTAATTCCTGCAACAATATTATCCACGTATGCTTGTGGTGTCACATTTAACTCTTCTGCTTTCTTTTGGATCTTCTGCCCATGCTCATCAGTTCCTGTTAGATAATGAACATTGTAGCCTTGCATACGCTTATATCGTGCCATTGCATCTCCTGCTACTGTCGTATAAGCATGTCCAATGTGTAACTTTCCACTTGGATAATAAATTGGGGTAGTAATATAAAAGGACTTATTTTCCTTTGTCATTGTTTTGGACCTCCCGAATAACCTCATATGTATTTATAAATAGTATATCAAAAACTCATATATAAAGTGAAACTTTAATCCGTAGGGGTGTTTATCCCCCACAAATTATTAACTCTCACTAATCAAGCTTTTACGAGCAGCCCGACTCCAACTTAACTTCTTTGCTCCAACCGCATTTTAAAGCGGGAATCTTATTGCTCGTTAACGCGGGATAAACACCAGTTAATGCTACATATCTTTATCATCTATTACTCATATTCAAACAAAATATACAACCCTACTTTTAAATAAATATATTTTTCAGAAAATAATTGCAAAAATTACTCCCATTCTATTATATATAAGAAGTAAGAAATCTATAAATCTTTTTAAAAAATATAGAATTTAAGAATTGACGGAAATGTAAATGATTGGTATCATATGTCCATAGGGTATTTTGTCGAAAAATGACGAATCAAAAAAATAGACTCGAAACTTATAAACTATTTATTTAGGAGGAAAAGAATTATGAAATCTACTGGTATTGTTCGTAAAGTTGATGAATTAGGTCGTGTTGTAATTCCAATCGAATTACGCCGTACTTTAGGTATTGCAGAAAAGGATGCACTTGAAATCTATGTTGATGACGAAAAAATCATCTTAAAAAAATATAAACCAAACATGACTTGCCAAGTAACTGGTGAAGTATCTGATGGTAACCTATCTTTAGCTGAAGGTAAAATTATCTTAAGCAAAGAAGGCGCTGAGCAAATCTTAAACGAACTTCAAGATTATATCGAAACAGCAAAATAAGCTTCTCAATTATGAGAAGCTTATTTTTTATCGACATGATAGATTTGATATACATCGCGTTTCGACAAATCCCGATCTTTAGCGACTGTTTTTATCGCCTCTTTTGAATTCATGCCTTTTTCATTTATATAATGTTCAATATGATCATATACTGAAATAGATTCCCACCATTGTTCTTCTGGAGCAGGTTCTTCCGTTGAACCAGCTACTAAAATGCAAAACTCACCACGAACTTCATTTTGCTTCGTCCATTCAATTGTTTCTTCGATTGTTCCTCGAATAAATTCCTCAAACTTTTTCGTTAACTCTCGACATAATACAATTTCTCTATTGCCTAACACTTCTTGCATCGAGATTAAAGTGTCATCTAGACGATGAGGTGCTTCATAAAACATCATTGTAGTTTGCACATAGCGAAGTTTTTCTAATTCCATTTTTCTTTCCTTTTTATTTCTTTGTAAAAATCCATAGAAATAAAACTGCTTTGTTTCAAGACCGGATGCAATTAACGCTGTAAGGGCTGCATTTGCCCCAGGAAGCGGAACCACATGATATTGCTCAGCTACGGCCTCGACAACAATATCGTAGCCTGGATCGGAAATACACGGCATACCAGCATCACTAACAAGTGCTATATTCTTCCCTTCCTCTAGCTTCTCTAATATTTTCTTTCCACTTACTTCTTTATTATGCTCATGGTAACTCATGACAGGTGTTTCAATTTCGAAATAATTACAAAGTTTTTTTGTTTGTCTTGTATCTTCCGCTGCAATAACATCTACCTCTTTTAAAATCCGAATTGCACGAAATGTCATATCTTCTAAATTTCCAATTGGAGTAGGTACTAGATATAACATCCCCTTTTCATTTTGTTGAAAGCTTTTTTGCTGCCACATAGCGTTCTCCTTTTTGCATATATTCTTCTTTTTGTTTTCTCGTTAACTGCTTAAAATGATATTCAGCCTGCATAGCTGTTCGTTTATCCTCATGATTCTCTACATACCTTAAAACAACTGGAAGTCTAGCACGTGTATATCTAGCACCTTTTCCACTATTATGAGTCTGAATCCGTTTTTCTATATGATTTGTATATCCAGCATAATAACTTCCATCAGAACATTCCACCACATAAAAACAATGCTTATTCTTCTCCATATAAAATTGAACGAATCTCCTTTGTATATTCGTTATTTTCTTCGTATACAAAAAGAGGTGGTAGGATTTTCAAATCTGCGTTCCCATCCTTAATTCCTTCAATTAACAATGTATTTGCTTCTTTACCTGCCTTAGGATAAACAAATCGCACACGCTTTGGTTCAATTTTGTATTTACGCATTAATGTAACAATGTCGAGTAAACGACCTGGGCGATGTACAAACGCTACTTTCCCACCTTGTTTTACTAGCTGACTACTTGCAGATACAACATCTTCTAACGTACACATAATTTCATGACGAGCTATTGCTAAATGTTCATTCATATTTTTCTCAGACGTTTGAGGTGTTTGAAAATAAGGAGGGTTACATGTAACAACATCATATTGATGGCGCCCAAGTTTCTCTGGCATATCTTTCAAATCTCCATGTATGAGTTGAATTCTTTCTTCTAACTTATTGTATTGAACACTTCTTATTCCCATATCATATAAACGTTCTTGAATTTCCACACCTGTAATATTCCCTTTTGTTCTCGTGCTTAATAGAAGGGGCACAACCGCATTACCTGTGCACAAATCAAGTAAATTTCCTTTTTGAATTGGCACCCAAGCAAAATCTGCAAGTAAAACGGCATCTAAAGAGAAATTAAACACCGATGGACTTTGTATAATCTTCATATCTTGCGCTAATAAATAATCTAAACGTTCATCTTCGTATAAATTCATATATTACTCCTTTTCTTACACTTAACCTACCCTATTTCATCTTCTACTAATATACAAATACATTTTGTTCTATTCTCATGTATAAAAAATTACCTTTCCAATTATAATTGGAAAGGTAATTTCACTTTTTATTTAAAAATGACAGACAGAATAAACAATCTCCCTCTTTACGTACACTTCCATAATGTAGATTGCAAATATGGAAACCTTCTTGATATAGTCTTGCTAAATTGTCATAGCCTTCACCAATATCCGTCTTCGGCTTCACTTCTTTACGTTTTTGAGCTTTTTGTTTTTCTTTATTCTGCACTTCTTCAAAACGGTGTCGCAAATTTTCATTTTCCATTTTTATATGTTGATTTTCTTCCAACAACTCTGCAAGATGTTGTTTTAATTCACCCAACTGTTTATATAAATGTCCAATTTGCTCTTCCATACTAGAAACCGATGCAAAAATATCTTTTTTCTCCACAAGCACCCACCTCATTAATCTGTGGTTTGACTCGAAACGACCCCTTTATTCACTAACTCATCTAACGTATATTCTACTATCCGTTCCTTGTCTACTAGCTCCACTTGAATTAATCTTTCTAAAATATTTAATCCGATAACACGGCCAGTACCATGTGGTGTTTGTATACGTTGATCTAAATCAGGAAGTTGTTCCTTTGCTGCCTCATATTCATCATTCTCATATTTTAAGCAACACATTAAGCGACCACATAAACCAGAAATTTTTGCAGGATTTAATGATAAATTTTGATCCTTTGCCATTTTAATGGATACAGGTTCAAAATCTCCTAAAAAAGTAGAACAACAAAGCATACGACCACATGGACCAATACCACCAAGCATCTTCGCTTCATCACGAACACCAATTTGTCTTAGTTCAATTCTCGTCCTAAAAATTGCCGCTAAGTCTTTCACTAGTTCGCGGAAATCAATCCGACCATCTGCAGTAAAGTAGAAAATAATCTTATTACGATCGAACGTATACTCTACATCTACAAGTTTCATATCTAGATTATGCTCTACTACCTTTTGTTGACAAACTTGATATGCCTCTTTCGCAGCATGTTTGTTCTCGTCAACAATGGTACGATCATTTTCATTTGCGATACGAATAACCTTTTTTAACGGTAACACAACATCGTTTTCATCAACTTGCTTTTTGGTAATAACTACTTTTCCGTATTCAATACCTCTTACCGTTTCTACAATTACAAACTCATTCTCAGAGATATCGAACTGATTCGGATCAAAGTAATATACCTTGCCGGCCTTCTTAAAGCGAACACCTACTACATCATACAAAACGGTCATCCCTCCTGCAACCGCAACACTAACTGTTCGAACACAAGCTGCGCATTTACATTAGCGTTGATTCTATTTTTTGCCTCTAATATATTAAAGAGAGCTGATACAATGCGCTTCTGAGCATAGGAAAAAGATTCAAACATCTCTTTCTGCTCATGAAAAACAAGACGATCTTCTTCTCCAAGTTGAACATATAATAAATCCTTATAAATAAGGAGCAACATATCTAAACCTTGCTGTAACTGTTCTTTCTCTCCAAAGTGTTTTCCCCATTTTTCTTGTACAAAAAAAATAGAGGCTTTATCTTTTTCGAGCGCTTCACATAATTTTATCACTAAAGTTCGTGCTTGTGCAAACCATTCATCATTACATAAAGCTAAAGCTTCATCAAAACTATTCGTAAGCTGTGCAGCTAGAGTTGATAAAGAGGATGTAATGCCTTCATCCTGTAATCTTCTACTTAAAGACTCCGTAGGTAACGGTCTAAATGTAACAACTTGACAGCGAGATAAAATCGTATTTAAAATTTGATGACTTTGTTCAGTAAGTAAAATAGCTGTTGTATCACTACTCGGTTCCTCTAGAAATTTCAATAGTGTATTTGCCGCATTTGCTGTCATACGATCTGCATGCTCGATAATATAAACTTTTTTATTTGCCTCTAATCCTGTTTTTGAAAATTCTTCCTGTAAATCATGAATTTGTTGCTTTTTAATAGATAATCCATCTGGTTTTACAATATGTAGGTTAGGGTGGTTACCTGAGTCAATTCGTTTACAATTTGTACATACATGACATGGTTCTACCTCATTCCTTTGAGAGCAGAGGAAACTCTTTGCCATTTGAATCGCTGTTGCAAACTTCCCTGTTCCTTTCCCTCCTTCTAACAAGTAAGCGTGGGATATACGCTCTTTTGCAATGCTATTCATCAACATTTTTACACCGATGGGCTGTATAGCAGAAAGCTGCTCCCACGTCTTCTTCATAATGCATACCTCACTTATTTCATTCTTTCCTTCTATTATAACAATTTATCTTCTATAATCTGAACAACTTCTTCTATAAGTTTTTCCATTGGTTGATCAGCATTTACTAATACAATACGATCAGAAAAACGTTCTACAACTTCTAAATACCCTTCACGTACACGTTTATGGAAAGAGATATCTTCCATATCTAATCGATTCACTTCGCGCCCCGCATCTTTTTCAATGCGAGCTAAACCAATCTCTGGTTCAATGTCTAAGTAAATCGTTACACTAGGCATACAGTCTTCTGTTGCGAAGCGATTTATTTCAAATACTTTATCCATTCCTAAGCCTCTTGCATATCCTTGATACGCTAAAGAGCTATCTATAAAACGATCACATAATACAAGATAGTTCTCATTAAGCGCTGGCATAACTTTTTCTACTAAATGTTGTCTACGTGCAGCAGCATAAAGAAGCGCCTCTGTACGTGCTTCCATCATCGTATATTCTTGTTTATGTAGAATTGTTCTAATATCTTCAGAAATTGCTATACCACCTGGTTCTCTCGTCGCCATTACCTTTTGTTCTTTTTGCTCAAAGTATGGTAATAATTTTTTAATTAACGTTGTTTTACCCGAACCTTCTGGCCCCTCAATTGTTACAAATAATCCCTTCATCCTAAAACCTACTTTCTATATCATACACTTTCATATCTTTCGTGCTACCTTGAAAACGAGCTCCTGTTTTCTCTAAATACATAATTTGTTCTTTATGTTCTGAAGTAATTCTCTCTCCATACATAATCAATGGAATTCCAGGCGGATATGGAATTATCATTTCCGCCGCTATCATCCCTACCGCTTCTTCTATAGGTACTACTTTTGTTTTGTATCCTTCTAATTGTTTATATGTATACGGTAAAGGAGAGGATTCTCTTTTATAAGTATAACGAATAGATTCGTTCTTGTCTTTCACCTCATAATGTTCCAACGCAACTCGAATTATCTCTATAGCCCTCATGTACTCCTCTTTTGCTTGTAGAGGTAAAATAAGTAGGACATTATATGGATCTGCCATTTCTGTATATATTCCGGCCCTTTCAAATACAGACTGTAATTCATATCCTGATAACTGACAACGAGTTTGTACAGTAATCTTTAAATCATCTTGCAACGGATATTGTAAAACAGCTATTTGCGAAATGGAACACAATCCTTTTTTAAATCTCCATAAAAACTCGACAATTTCATCATGACCTTTTTCCTTTATACTTGCTAGTGTAAAGCGCGCTATATCAAGTGAAGCCATAATTGGATATGACGGACTACTAGATTGTAGCATACTCAAATAAGCAGAAACTCTTTCTTCATTCACTAAATGACTATTTATATGTAAATAAGATCCCATTGTCATCGCAGGTAATGTTTTATGTGCAGAATGAACCACAATATCTGCACCATATGCTAATGCTGACTTTGGAAATGGTTCCCCTAAGCAAAAGTGTGCTCCATGAGCTTCGTCTACTAAAACAGGGATTTTATGTGCATGTGCATAAGCAATACTTGCTTCTAAATCTATCCCCATACCATAATAATTAGGATGCGTTAAAATGAGGGCTTTAGCATTAGGATATCTTTTAATTGCCCCTTTAATAACTTCATCACCAATTCCTACTGGTACGTTATATGCCTCATCAATCCATGGGTCTAGAAAAATTGGATTCGCACCCGCTAGTTTTAATCCATTAATGATTGATTTATGACAATTTCTTTGTACAAGGACAATATCACGCTCACCGCAGCAAGATAAAATCATTGCTAGATTTCCGACCGTTGAACCATTAATTAAAAAATAACTTTTTTCCGCACCATATACATCAGCTAATAATTTTTGTGCTTCATCTATACATTCAAACGGACTATGTAAATCGTCTAACCCTGTTAGTTCGGTTACATCAATGGATAGTATATCTTTAAACTCCCCAATGGCTTCCTGAGGGAAGTTTACACCATTCTTATGACCTGGAACATGAAAGGACAGTGGTTCTCTTTCTTTAAACTCTATTAACGCCTCATATAAAGGCATACGCTTTTGATTCATATCTATCTCTTCCTTATTATTCATTCTGTATCTATTATACAGATATTAAGGCAAAAAAAATAATAGGCAGATGCCTATTTATAAATATGATACTTCTAACTTCCGAAGCTGTTTTAAATAATGTATATATTTTGGATCATCTGTCTCAGTACTCACCATATCTTTTTCACATTCATGACATATCAAATTATTATAAACATATATACCTTCTTCTCTTTTTGTCTCACAAACAATGCAAATTTCACTTTGTAATTTCATAACCTTCCCTCCCTGTATTTAAATAAACATATTTGATACCTCTATTCCTTAACAATTTACAGAAAAATATACATCCATCTCTTATATAATATGATTTACTCTTGGGCAACGTGTTTGTATTACCATTACTTCTTTTATGCACTGTTTAACAATACAAAAAAACACAAGTCAAAAGACTTGTGTTTTAGTTGCTTGGCGACGTCCTACTCTCACAGGGACAAGGTCCCAACTACCATCGGCGCTAGAGAGCTTAACTTCCGTGTTCGGTATGGGAACGGGTGTGACCTCTCTGCCATCATCACCAAACTATGAAGGCATATTCCTTCAAAACTAGATAACATTTGCTACATATTATATGGTTAAGTCCTCGATCTATTAGTATTCGTCAGCTCCACATGTCACCATGCTTCCACCTCGAACCTATCAACCTGATCATCTTTCAGGGATCTTACTAGCTTACGCTATGGGAAATCTCATCTTGAGGGGGGCTTCATGCTTAGATGCTTTCAGCACTTATCCCTTCCGCACATAGCTACCCAGCTATGCCCTTGGCAGAACAACTGGTACACCAGCGGTGCGTCCATCCCGGTCCTCTCGTACTAAGGACAGCTCCTCTCAAATTTCCTACGCCCACGACGGATAGGGACCGAACTGTCTCACGACGTTCTGAACCCAGCTCGCGTACCGCTTTAATGGGCGAACAGCCCAACCCTTGGGACCGACTACAGCCCCAGGATGCGATGAGCCGACATCGAGGTGCCAAACCTCCCCGTCGATGTGGACTCTTGGGGGAGATAAGCCTGTTATCCCCGGGGTAGCTTTTATCCGTTGAGCGATGGCCCTTCCATGCGGAACCACCGGATCACTAAGCCCGACTTTCGTCCCTGCTCGACTTGTAGGTCTCGCAGTCAAGCTCCCTTATGCCTTTGCACTCTACGAATGATTTCCAACCATTCTGAGGGAACCTTTGGGCGCCTCCGTTACACTTTAGGAGGCGACCGCCCCAGTCAAACTGCCCACCTGACACTGTCTCCCGGGTCGATAAGACCCGTAGGTTAGAATTTCAATACAGTCAGGGCGGTATCCCACCAGCGCCTCCACCGAAGCTAGCGCTCCGGTTTCAATGGCTCCCGCCTATCCTGTACAAACTGTACCAAAATTCAATATCAGGCTACAGTAAAGCTCCACGGGGTCTTTCCGTCCTGTCGCGGGTAACCTGCATCTTCACAGGTACTATAATTTCACCGAGTCTCTGGTTGAGACAGTGCCCAAATCGTTACACCTTTCGTGCGGGTCGGAACTTACCCGACAAGGAATTTCGCTACCTTAGGACCGTTATAGTTACGGCCGCCGTTTACTGGGGCTTCAGTTCAGAGCTTCGCTTACGCTAACCCCTCTCCTTAACCTTCCAGCACCGG
>NZ_JBBOVC010000001.1:12500-27500 GCF_038006385.1 Bacillus sp. FSL L8-0099 | reverse complement strand
GCACCACGTAACACATGATATACACCTTGATACTCTTTCATTTTTTCCATCGCGATTACATCTTTCGGTTCTTGCACGACACAGACAACCGTTTGATCTCGATGTGAATCATCACAAATATAACAAGGATCACGGTCAGTAATATGTCCGCATACAGAACAATACGCTAGATCTCGCTTCGCATTCACAAGTGCTTTCGCAAAACCTAACACATCGTCTTCTTTCATATCTAATACGAAAAATGCCAATCGAACCGCTGTTTTCGGTCCGATTCCTGGCAATTTCATAAAACTATCGATTAATTTTGATATTGGCTCTGGATAATGCATATATCAATATCCTCCTAGAACATTCCACCTGGTAAGTTTAAGCCTTTTGTAAATTTACCCATTGTAGAATTTGAAAGTTCATCAACCTTTTTAAGTGCATCGTTCGTTGCAGCTAGCACTAGATCTTGTAACATTTCGATATCTTCTGGATCTACAACTTCTTCTTTAATTTTCACTTCAAGAACTTGCTTATGGCCATTTGCAATTACAGAAACCATTCCACCGCCAGCTGTACCTTCAACCGTTTTTTCACCAAGCTCTTCCTGTGCTTTTGCCATGTCTTTTTGCATCTTTTGCATTTGTTTCATCATGTTATTCATATTTCCCATTCCGCCACGCATCATATTTAATTCCTCCTAATAATAGTTATTCTTTTATTTCAATAAGTTCTTGCCCTACTAATTTTACTGCTTCTTCTATGAGAGGATCTTCTTTTTGCTCTGGGCTTTCTTCAGAATCCCCGCCTTCGCGTTGTAAAAAGTCCTCACGAATTTTACCCCATTCACTTTTCGGGATAGCAATCATATTTAACTTTTTACTTAGCAATTCAAAAAGAATTTGTTCCAGCGTATCCATTGCTTCACGATTTTCACTCGCCATTTTACAATGAATCTCATATTGAAATGCTAACACATAAGTATCATCTGAAGCCGCTACTGGCTCACTATTTTCTAATAAAACAGCAAATGCCACTTTGTTATACGATTTGAGTCTTCCTAACAACTCACCCCATACGGCTTTCAATTGTTCTAATTCTTGACGCTTCGCCTGCTTCAACACTTCATTTACACGTCCAACAGGAATTTTCATACTTCCCGTTCGCATTGGTTTTGGTGTTGCACGCGTCTCTCTTACTTCAGGTTGCACGCCAGCTGGTACACCATTCTTTTTAACTTGTTCTAATTCTTTCTCCAGTTGCTGCATTCTGTTCATAACCGCTTGTAAACGATCTGCACCGTTTGCTTGCATCATAAACTGCTGACACAGTTGTACCATCACAACTTCTAAGAAAATTCGTGGATGGTTTGTCCACTTCATCTCTTGTTGCCCTTTACTAAGACTATGAATAATCTCATAGATTACTTCCGGCTGCATTTCTTCACTTAACATGCGGAATTGATCATCTACAATTACTCGTTCCAACATATGTTCTAGTTGTGGTGAAGTTTGATATAAAAGCATATCACGATAATAGTAAATGAAATCTTCCATAAATCGAACTGGATCCTTCCCTTTACTCATCATCTCATCTATGATACGTAATGCTCTTGATACATCATTTTCACGTATACATTCTACTAGGTTACCTAAATATTGCTGAGAAACAGAGCCTGTTACAGCTAAAACATCTTCTGTCGTAACTGCATCATCACTATAAGATATAGCCTGATCAATAAGGCTAAGTGCATCACGCATACCACCCTCGGCAGCACGAGCAACAATTTGTAGTGCTTCCTCTTCTACTTGCGTACCCTCATTTGTCACAACCGTCGATAATCTCTCAACAATATCATTTACTGATATTTTTCGGAATTCAAATCGCTGACATCTCGAAATAATCGTAGGTGGAATCTTATGTGGTTCTGTTGTCGCTAAAATAAAGATAACATGTCCTGGTGGCTCTTCTAAAGTTTTTAGAAGAGCATTAAAGGCACCCATAGAAAGCATGTGAACCTCATCGATAATGTATACTTTATATTCTACAGCACTTGGAGCATATTTTACTTTATCTCTTATATCTCGAATTTCATCTACACCGTTATTTGAAGCCGCATCAATTTCTAATACATCTGAAATAGATCCTTGTGTAATTCCTAAACAAGAAGGACATTCATTACAAGGTTCAGCTACCGGAGCATGTTCACAGTTAATTGCTTTTGCAAATACTTTTGCAATCGTCGTTTTTCCTGTTCCCCTCGGACCAGAAAATAAATAAGCATGTGAAACTTTCTCTTGAAGAAGGGCATTTTGCAACGTTTTTGTTACGTGCTTTTGACCGACTACATCTTCGAACTTTTGCGGTCTCCATGTTCGGTATAACGCTTGGTATGACACGAAAATACGGCCTCCCTCAAAGGTTATTATCTTATATATTATAACCCATTCTGTTTATAGATTCCAAAAGTTATTTTCCATACAAAAAACCCACCTTGTATCAAGGTGAGTTTTGTATACATATATAACTGCCGTGCACCTTCTGTCGATTACGTACCATAAGCGTTACTCAAGCAGTTAGCTCGGTTCAGGCACTCCTGCGGCACACGAGAAAACCCGCTTATTGCTGCTTCCTTCCGGACCTGACAAGGTTCACGGGGTCCCGTTGCGCAGGACCCAAACGTCAACACCACTTACTTAAGGCAGACCTTACAGCAACATAACCTCGAGAAGGGATTCGGCCTCGCTAGAGCGGATTGCGAGTATAGGGCACCGCTACCTCCCCGCTTAGCACGGCAAAGTTAAAACCAATATTCGGTTGCCTTCATTAAAGGCATTATCAGTATAACTTGTTTTTTTATAAAATGCAAATGCGTTAATTCTCGTTACTTTTCTCTAATTTTTTTATCGCTTTTCTTTTTTTACGAAGCTCTCTAAAAAAGTTTGTTAGCAACGTACCGCACTCTTCTTCTAATACACCAGTGACTACTTCACATTGATGATTAAAACGTTCATCTGTTAAAAGATTCATTAATGTTCCTGCACATCCGCCCTTCGGATCACTTGCACCATATACAACTCGCTTCACTCGTGATAAAACAATTCCACCCGCACACATTGGACAGGGCTCTAAGGTTACATATAACGTTGCATCTTCTAAACGCCATGTCCCTAGCTTTTTGCAAGCTTCATCAATCGCTAACAACTCGGCATGAGCGATTGATCGTTGCTCAGTTTCCCTTAAATTATGAGCAACACTAATTACCTCACCATCTAACACTATGACTGCACCAATTGGTACTTCTTGTATTTCCTCTGCCTTTTTAGCCTCTTCTATCGCTAGTTGCATAAAATAAATATCTTGATCTTGTTCCATAACCTAGTCCTTTCATCACAAATAAAATAAACCTTTTTCCATTTACTACACGTGGGATAACTTTTATAAATTCAATCCACCCTAAAAGAAAAAGAGAGGGGATTACATATGAAAAACACTGCTTTGCTCATTATTGATATGATTAATGACTTTCAATTTTCCCACGGGCCCATCCTGGCAAAAAAATGCGAAACTATAACAAATCCTATTTTACAATTAAAGAAAACAATGAAAGCCTTCGGCTATCCCATAATTTATGTTAATGACCATTATCAACTTTGGAGATCTGATATTGACCAACTGATTACTCATTGTACAAATGAGTATAGTGAAAATATAATTCATAAGATTGCTCCACATTCTGATGATTACATTTTTATTAAACCACATTACTCTGCTTTTTATGAAACGCCTTTGAATTCTTTATTGGGCTATTTAAAAATAGAAAATCTGATATTAACAGGAGTTGCTGGAAATATATGTATCCTATTTACTGCTAACGATGCTCATATGAGAAATTATACACTGTATGTACCACAGGATTGCATTGCCTCTAACAATGATCAGGACAATCTGCATGCTTTAAAAATAATGGAAGCTACATTGAAAGCAAATATAATACCGTCATCTCAAATAAAAATTAATTAATACATATATCTATTTTCTAACTTTTTATATCAAATTAACCCGCTCGCTTCCCTCTTGTGCTACAATAATTCTGTTTTGTGTTTTTAGTAGTCACGGCAAATCACTGATTGAAAGGAGGAAACAGCGTGACCGGAGTACCATTTATCACGGTTGAAGGACCAATTGGTGTTGGAAAAACTTCACTTGCGAAGGAAATTTCAACTCACATGCAACTCCACTTACTAAAAGAGATTGTTGATGAAAACCCTTTTTTAGGAAAGTTCTATGAAGACATCGACGAATGGAGTTTTCAAACAGAGATGTTCTTTCTTTGTAATAGATACAAACAACTAGAAGACATTAACATAAAGTATTTGAATCAAAGGAAGCCAGTAGTAGCAGATTATCATATATTTAAAAATTTAATTTTCGCATCCCGTACATTAAAAGATTCTCAATATGACAAATACATGCAAATCTATCGTATCCTTACACAAGATATGCCTGTACCAAATGTCATCGTTTATTTAACAGCTAGCCTGGAAACATTACAAAAACGAATCGCAATGCGCGGAAGAGAATTCGAAAAAAATATGGATCCAAATTACTTACTACAGCTCACAAAAGATTACGAAACAGCAATGGATACTTTTAAAAAGGACCATCCAGATATCCCAGTGTTGAAATTTAACGGAGATGATATGGATTTTGTACAAAATCCCGATGATTTAAACGTCATCCTATCCGCCCTTCAAAATACTCTCTTAAAGGAGTCGAAATAATAATGAATTTAAGGCAAAAATATGATATACCGAATGATGCAGTAATTACTATCGCTGGAACAGTAGGTGTCGGAAAATCAACTATGACAACTGCACTAGCTAACGCTTTAGGTTATCGCACATCATTTGAAAAAGTAGATTCTAATCCATATTTGGACAAGTTCTATGCCGATTTCACACGCTGGAGCTTCCACTTGCAAGTATACTTCTTAGCAGAACGATTTAAAGAACAAAAGAGAATTTTTGAATACGGTGGTGGTTTTGTTCAAGACCGTTCTATCTATGAAGACACTGGAATTTTCGCAAAGATGCATCATGAAAAAGGTACAATGACGGAAACTGATTATGAAACATACAAAGGTTTATTTGATGCTATGGTCATGACTCCTTACTTCCCTCATCCAGACTTATTAATTTACTTAGAAGGTTCTTTCGATGATATTGTAGACCGTATTCAAGAACGCGGACGCCCGATGGAGCAGCAAACACCAATTGAGTATTGGAAAGAGATGCACGGACGTTACGAAAACTGGATTAACAACTTCAATTCATGCCCTGTTTTACGATTAAACATTAATGAATACGATATTTTAAAAGATGGCGATTCAATCGAACCAATCATTAAAAAAATTGGCCATTTCTTAAAACAAACACGTAAACTTGTAAAATAAAAAACCCGTGCATATGCACGGGTTTTCCTATTAAATTACTTCTTCTTTGTTGGAGCAATAATTTCACTCTCAGGTTTTCCAGCGTTAATACGCTGACGAACAGTACTTGTACTAATGTCATATGTTTCAGCAATCTCTTTAACAGTCATTTCTTTCCCGTTAATCACTGCCGTTAATACTTTACCTGTACGTTTTGGAGCTGCTTCTTTCTTTACAGCTGGTTTTTCAACCTTTTTTGGCGCCTCTACTTTTGTCGTAGCTTGCTTTACATCACAAGTACAACCACAAAGTTTACGGAATGTATCATCGCTTATAATGCGCGATACATTTGCACCACTGTTTAAAATTCTATTGTTCTTACAGACAGGACATTGTACATAATATAAAGTTTTTCCATCTAAAGGAAACGTTTGTATAATAAGATCCATGTTGACTCCTTTCATATCTATGAAGATAATCATCGGAATATGAGTGTGTAATAAGGACAAAATCGCCTTACACCATACTTTATGATTGGTTTTAAAATAAAAACTCGTTACGTGTTGGTAACGAGTTCTCCAATCTCCACTTATATGCGCTGTTGTCAATTATATCTGGAGGAGGTAGAGGGATTCGAACCCCCGCGCGACTCTCGCCGCCTGTCGGTTTTCAAGACCGATCCCTTCAGCCGGACTTGGGTATACCTCCATATTGACATCAAATATAATATCAAAAGAAAAACAGTTAGTCAACCCTACTAAAATAAATTATGAGGAAAGGAAAATTTTACTTTCCCCCTCCTACATTACAGTACTGACAACGCTCATAATTACCAATCACTCATACCGATGAATGTTTAAATTTACTTAATAACTGTTTTTCCTCCCATATAAGGGCGAAGAACTTCTGGAATTATAATTGTACCATCTTCTTGTTGGTAGTTCTCTAAAATAGCTGCAACCGTACGTCCAATTGCAAGACCAGATCCATTTAATGTATGAACATGTTCTGGTTTTCCGTTTGGCTCACGGCGGAAACGGATATTTGCACGTCTCGCTTGGAAAGCTTCAAAATTACTACAAGAAGAAATTTCACGATATGTGCCATAGCTTGGAATCCATACTTCAATATCGTATTTCTTCGCTGCTGTAAATCCTAAATCGCCTGTGCACATGCTCATAACGCGATATGGCAACTCTAATAATTGTAACACGCGTTCTGCATCATTTGTTAATTTTTCTAACTCTTCATAAGAATCTTCTGGTTTTACGAACTTCACAAGCTCTACTTTATTGAACTGATGTTGACGAATTAAACCACGTGTATCGCGACCAGCTGAACCTGCTTCAGAACGGAAGCAAGAGCTAAATGCAGCATATCTTATAGGCAATTGCTCTTTATTTAAAATCTCATCACGATGCATATTCGTTACAGGTACTTCTGCTGTTGGAATTAAGAAGTAATCTTCACTTTCAATACGGAATGCATCTTCTTCAAACTTCGGAAGTTGTCCTGTTCCTGTCATACTTGCACGGTTTACCATATACGGAGGTAACACTTCTTCATATCCATGCTCGTCAGTATGAAGATCAAGCATAAAACTAATTAAAGCACGCTCTAATCTTGCGCCTGCACCTTTGTAAAATACGAAGCGGCTTCCTGTTACTTTCCCAGCACGCTCAAAATCTAAAACTCCTAAATCTGTAGCAAGATCCCAATGTGGTTTTGGTTCAAAAGCAAATTCCTTCACTTCTCCCCAAGTACGCGCTACTACATTATCATCCTCTGTTTCACCAACTGGAGCAGATTCATGAGGAATATTTGGAATAGATAACATTAATCTTTCTAAGTCTTCTTCAACTGTACGAAGTTCATTATCAAGATCTTTTACTTTTTCTCCAACTTCACGCATTTCTAAAATTAAAGCTTCTGCATCTTTCTTTTCACGCTTTAATACTGAAATTTGTTGAGACACTTCGTTACGTTTACTTTTTAGTTCTTCTGTTTGAACAAGTAATTCTCTTCTTCTCGTATCAAGCTCTTCAAAACGACCAAACTCCGTTAAATCTTCGCCTCTATGCTGCAATTTTGCTTTTACTTCTTCAAAGTTCGTACGTAATAATTTAATATCAAGCATTATATACTCCTCCTTTTATTTTATAAAATACAAAAAACTCCCGTCCCTATACAAAGGGACGGGAGTTAACCCGCGTTGCCACCCTAGTTGAAAGCATTACTACTTTCCTCTCAAGTAGAAATAACGGCTCTTCACCGGGAATGTTTACTAATCATAAAGATATTCCACATTCCATTCCAGGATGGATTCACAAACTGTTTCTATCGATTTCCACCAACCATCGACTCTCTATAAGAAACGACATTTGTTACTACTTCCTATCAACACGCTTATTTTATAAAATTGTTACCATCAATTTACTATAATCTTATACAAGTTGCAAGTTACTTACACAACTTTTTTCATTTTAGCTTCTTTTACCATTTCGACAAAGTATGCTGTCACACGATGATCATCCGTTAATTCCGGATGGAATGAAGCAGCTAAAAACTGATCTTGTCTTACCGCTACCATTCGATCGCCGTGCTTAGAAAGTACTTCAACGTTATCAGCGACATCTACAACATACGGAGCACGGATAAATACACCAATAAAGTCTTCCCCCACACCTTTCATTGAAAGTGCGGCTTCAAAACTATCTTTTTGGCGTCCAAACGCATTGCGTTCAACTGTAATATCCATAGCACCAATATGTGCTTCTTCATAGCCAATAAGTGTTTTCGCAAGAAGAATCATACCTGCACATGTACCAAACATTGGTTTACCAGACTTCGCAAATGTACGAAGTGGTTCCATGAAAGCATACTTATCAATAAGACGACGCATTGTTGTACTTTCACCGCCTGGTAAAATAAGACCATCAATCTCTTCAAGTTGCTCTATACGCTTTACAACAACAGCTTCTGCACCACTTGCTTCAACTGATTTTACATGCTCACGAACTGCACCTTGAAGACCTAGTACACCGATTTTCACCATTTTAAAGTTCTCCTTCAATTACCATCCACGCTCTTGCATGCGTTGTTCTGGTAATAACGTTGAAATTTCGACACCTTTCATTGCATTACCCAATCCTTTAGAAAGGCTTGCAATTAGTTCGTAATCTTCATAATGAGTCGTCGCTTCAACGATTGCACGTGCAAATTTCTCTGGGTTCTCTGATTTGAAGATACCAGATCCAACAAATACACCATCAGCACCAAGTTGCATCATTAACGCTGCATCTGCTGGTGTTGCTACACCACCTGCTGCAAAGTTTACAACTGGCAAGCGACCAAGGCGTTTAATTTCAAGTAGTACTTCATAAGGAGCACCAGTATTTTTTGCATATGTCATTAACTCATCTTCACGTAGACTTGCAACTTGACGGATTTCTGCATTGACTTGGCGCATATGACGCACTGCCTCTACAATGTTTCCTGTTCCTGGCTCACCTTTTGTACGAAGCATAGATGCACCTTCTGCAATACGACGTGCAGCTTCTCCGATATCACGGCAACCACATACAAACGGAACTGTGTAATCACGTTTATTTAAATGGTATACTTCATCAGCAGGAGTTAATACTTCACTCTCATCGATATAGTCTACCCCTAATGATTCTAATACACGTGCTTCTACAAGATGACCGATACGGCATTTTGCCATAACCGGAATTGACACCGCACCCATAACTTCTTCAACAATCGTTGGGTCTGCCATACGAGAAACGCCACCTGCTGCACGAATATCTGCTGGTACACGCTCTAATGCCATAACGGCAACTGCGCCCGCTTCTTCTGCAATCCTTGCTTGTTCAGCGTTAACTACGTCCATAATAACGCCGCCTTTTTGCATTTCTGCCATTCCACGTTTTACACGTTCTGTCCCTGTTACATTTGTCATGTACAAAAACCCCCCTAGGTGAATTGCTTTCCCCCGTTAAAGGCGAAAATTAAGAATACTCTTACATTCTACCATTAACTATCAGATGCTTGTCTACTACTTTTTCATAAAGTAGGTATGAAAAATGGGAATAAGAAAAAGCTCCTACAATGAGGAGCTTTTAAAACCAACCTTTTACTGTATCAACAGCACTATTCCATATACCACTAAAGAAAGAGCCGATTCCGCGCATAGAACGAGTAAACCAGTTTGCTTCTTCCACTGCTGATGTTGTTACAAGATCTACTTGTAATGACTTACCAGATAAAAATCCAGGGTCATTCGTATCTTTTGGTGTAATTACCATCTGACCAAGTGCAACACCCTTTTTAATAGGTGCTTCTTGTCCCTTACTTGCTTCTTTAAATTCTGTTTTATAAACATCTTTACTTCCTTTTGGCACTGGAAGTGAAACAACTTGTTTTGTTTGAACTGCTACATCTTTATCTTTTGCATTTTCTATTCTTACTGTTTCTTGTCCTTTTACTGAAGAATCTTTTTTATACATTTGCTTCATTTCAAAGTTAGCAAATCCATAATCATATAACTTCTTCGTTTCATCAAAACGTGCTGTATGAGAACTTGTTTTAATAACTACAGAAATAAAACGCATACCGTTTCTTTCAACCGTACCAGTGAAGCAATCACCGGCTTCTGGAGTTGATCCTGTTTTCAGGCCGTCTACGCCATCGTATTGCTTAACTAAACCTTTTAACATCCAATTCCAGTTATCCATATTAATCGGGTATTTTCCGCCCTCTTGGAATACTTTTTTAGGGATTTTTGCTGTATCTAATGTTTTGGGATAATCCTTAATAAGATGTTGTGCTAAAATTGCGACGTCCCTTGCAGACATTTTATTTTCTTCATCCGGTGTTGTTCCTTCGGGATGCTGTCCTTTTAAATCTTTGTTCGTTAGGCCTGTAGAATTTACAAATTTATAATTTTTCAATCCCAACTCTTTTGCCTTATCATTCATCATTTTTACAAAATTAACTTCTTTTCCTGCCACTGCTTCACCTAGAGCAATTGTTGCTCCATTAGCGGAATAAATCGCCATCGCTTCGTATAACTCTTTTACCGTATAAGAACCACCATTTTCTAGTGGAACATTTGATAATGAACGATCCTGTGAAATCTTATGCGCATATTCAGAAACCTTAATCTTTTGATCCCACTTAAGTTTTCCTTTATCCACTGCTTCATGAACTAAATATTCACTCATCATTTTTGTCATACTAGCAATTGATAATAACTCATCTGCATTCTTTTGATATAAAATTTTCCCAGAATTCGCTTCTACTAAAATTGCCGCACCTGCTTCAATGTTTAGAGCGGCTCCTGTTTCAGCCGATGCATTGCTATATGGTAACAGCATGCTACAAGCTAGTGTAAGCACCGTTACCAAAGCCATGAATCTTTTGCAAAACATACCTTTCACTTTTGCTACCCCCAATATCTATGTACTCACATAACCGTTATTCTAACATAATCAAAAAAAAATAGACAGAGATATCAAATCTCTATCTATTTACATATAAGACATTATAATGAGTAGTTTGGAGCCTCTTTTGTAATTTGTACATGATGAGGGTGGCTTTCACGTAAACCAGCACCTGACATGCGAATGAACTGTGCATTCTCACGTAAGAATTCTAAATCCTGTGCTCCACAATATCCCATACCTGCACGTAATCCACCAACTAATTGATGAACTGTATCTGCTAAAGGTCCTTTATATGGTACGCGTCCTTCAATACCTTCTGGAACAAGTTTTTTGTTTCCTTCTTGGAAGTAACGATCTTTACTTCCTTTTTCCATCGCTCCAACAGAACCCATACCACGATATACTTTAAATTGACGACCTTGGTAAATCTCAGTTTCTCCAGGGCTTTCAGCAACACCAGCAAACATACTACCTAGCATAACAACGTGTGCTCCTGCTGCTAAAGCTTTAACCATATCACCAGAGTACTTAACACCGCCATCAGCAATAACTGGAATACCGTGTTTACGAGCTTCTGTGGCACAATCATAAACTGCTGTTAATTGTGGTACACCAACACCAGCTACAACGCGTGTCGTACAAATAGAACCTGGTCCAATACCAACTTTAACTACGTTTGCACCAGCCTCGATTAATGCTTTCGTTGCTTCAGCTGTAGCAACATTTCCAGCGATAATATTTAGTGCTGGATATTTCGCACGAACTTCTTTTACCTTTTCAATAACACCTTTAGAATGCCCATGAGCTGTATCAAGTACAATTGCATCTACGCTAGCTTTTACTAATGCATCGATACGAAGCATAGCATCAGCCGTTACACCAACAGCCGCTCCAACTAATAAGCGTCCTTGCTTATCTTTAGCAGAGTTTGGGAATTCAATTACTTTTTCAATATCTTTTATTGTAATAAGCCCTTGTAATACACCGTTATTATCAACAAGAGGGAGCTTTTCAATTTTATACTTTTGTAGGATCTTTTCAGCTTCTTCCAGTGTAGTACCAACTGGAGCTGTAATTAACTGTTCTTTTGTCATTACGTCAGAAATTTTGATTGAGTAATCTTGGATGAAACGCATATCACGGTTGGTAATAATACCAACTAATTTTCGCTCATCTAAATTATTTACAACTGGTACACCTGAGATACGATATTTTCCCATAAGATGTTCTGCATCATATACTTGATGTTCTGGAGTTAAGAAGAAAGGATCTGAAATAACGCCGCTTTCAGAGCGCTTTACTTTATCAACTTGCTCTGCCTGTTGCTCAATAGACATATTCTTATGAATAATTCCTAAACCGCCTTGGCGAGCCATTGCAATAGCCATGTCAGCTTCTGTTACTGTATCCATTCCTGCACTAATTAACGGGATGTTTAGCTGTAAGCTTTCAGATAAAACTGTTTTAATACTTACTTCTCTTGGTAATATATCTGACCTCGCTGGTACAAGTAATACATCATCAAAAGTCAAACCTTCTTTAACAAATTTAGATTCCCACATAATTGTTCCCCCCATGATACCAGAAATTATTATTAGTAGCTTATCAATTGGTTAAAATACTGTCAAGGACGTATATATATGTTAGAATTTTTAGACAATAAAAGGAGCGTAATATATGCATCAAACACATTGTACTTGGCAGCAATTAAGTTTCTTTTTTTCATCTCAAAATGTACAACGTTATCTTGCCCGTTGTTATGAAAAATCCTCCATACAAGATGCTGAAAAAAAAAGTTTTGAAAACTGTTATCCCTTTATTTACTACTTAGAACACGGGAAAAATTATTACGAATTATATAAGGCGGCCCCTTTTTCGATTCAACCAATGTTGTTATTTTATGGAATTAGCCAACTATTTAAAGCTTGCTTGTTAACTATTGATCCTAACTACCCAGAATCAACTACTGTTTTAGCTCATGGCGTTACAACTCGTAAACGAAAAAAACAGGGGTATCAATTTTTAGAAGATGAGGTGAAAATACAGAAAAACGGATTATTTACTCACGTTGCAGAACAACTGTTTCACATGAAACACTTAGAAGCGGAGAAGTTTAATATGTTAGAGCTGATGGGGAATATTCCTGAATTACAAAATTTGTTTCGTTATAGTCAAAAAGTATCAACTTTATATAAGATCGATTCAACAAATAAAAATGAGCTCTCCTTTTCAGTCAATATATTAGATCGATTACATATGACTAAAGAGCGATTTTCTCGTTACATCGAAACAACTTGTAAACATTTATCGATACAACACGTAGCTGAGAAAAATAGTGAATCGAATGTGTTTTTTTCAGCGCCTATTCAATCGTGGAATCCTATGTATAGTACTCCTTTATACTATGAGTACCTTACTAATACTTATTACTTACCACTTACGACTAATCCTAGAAATTCTAAACCCATTTTACCTGAGCTCCTCGTTCATTACTTATTGCTCTATAATTTAAGCATGATTTCTAGGTATGAAACTGATTGGTGGTATGACTTACTTGGTAGTTATGGATCTGAAGATTATCCATTTATTTATCAATTCCTTAATATTTCTGCCCAAAAAATACCTTACTATATTTCAGTATTTTTACTATCAGAATCTAATCTATTTCATGGGAAATAAAAAAACACGAGTCAAAGACTCGTGTTTTTTAGTTGCTTGGCGACGTCCTACTCTCACAGGGACAAGGTCCCAACTACCATCGGCGCTAGAGAGCTTAACTTCCGTGTTCGGTATGGGAACGGGTGTGACCTCTCTGCCATCATCACCAAACTATGAAGGCATATTCCTTCAAAACTAGATAACATTTGCTACATATTATATGGTTAAGTCCTCGATCTATTAGTATTCGTCAGCTCCACATGTCACCATGCTTCCACCTCGAACCTATCAACCTGATCATCTTTCAGGGATCTTACTAGCTTACGCTATGGGAAATCTCATCTTGAGGGGGGCTTCATGCTTAGATGCTTTCAGCACTTATCCCTTCCGCACATAGCTACCCAGCTATGCCCTTGGCAGAACAACTGGTACACCAGCGGTGCGTCCATCCCGGTCCTCTCGTACTAAGGACAGCTCCTCTCAAATTTCCTACGCCCACGACGGATAGGGACCGAACTGTCTCACGACGTTCTGAACCCAGCTCGCGTACCGCTTTAATGGGCGAACAGCCCAACCCTTGGGACCGACTACAGCCCCAGGATGCGATGAGCCGACATCGAGGTGCCAAACCTCCCCGTCGATGTGGACTCTTGGGGGAGATAAGCCTGTTATCCCCGGGGTAGCTTTTATCCGTTGAGCGATGGCCCTTCCATGCGGAACCACCGGATCACTAAGCCCGACTTTCGTCCCTGCTCGACTTGTAGGTCTCGCAGTCAAGCTCCCTTATGCCTTTGCACTCTACGAATGATTTCCAACCATTCTGAGGGAACCTTTGGGCGCCTCCGTTACACTTTAGGAGGCGACCGCCCCAGTCAAACTGCCCACCTGACACTGTCTCCCGGGTCGATAAGACCCGTAGGTTAGAATTTCAATACAGTCAGGGCGGTATCCCACCAGCGCCTCCACCGAAGCTAGCGCTCCGGTTTCAATGGCTCCCGCCTATCCTGTACAAACTGTACCAAAATTCAATATCAGGCTACAGTAAAGCTCCACGGGGTCTTTCCGTCCTGTCGCGGGTAACCTGCATCTTCACAGGTACTATAATTTCACCGAGTCTCTGGTTGAGACAGTGCCCAAATCGTTACACCTTTCGTGCGGGTCGGAACTTACCCGACAAGGAATTTCGCTACCTTAGGACCGTTATAGTTACGGCCGCCGTTTACTGGGGCTTCAGTTCAGAGCTTCGCTTACGCTAACCCCTCTCCTTAACCTTCCAGCACCGGGCAGGTGTCAGCCCCTATACTTCGCCTTACGGCTTCGCAGAGACCTGTGTTTTTGCTAAACAGTCGCTTGGGCCTATTCACTGCGGCTTTCCGTTAAGAAAGCACCCCTTCTCCCGAAGTTACGGGGTCATTTTGCCGAGTTCCTTAACCAGAGTTCTCTCGCACACCTTAGGATTCTCTCCTCGCCTACCTG
>NZ_JBBOVC010000001.1:0-7500 GCF_038006385.1 Bacillus sp. FSL L8-0099 | reverse complement strand
TCCAGTTAAGCGTTGCAGACGCATGTCTAAAATCGCTTGCGCTTGTTTCTCACTTAAACCGAAACGTTCCATTAAGCCCTGCTTTGCAATATCTGCCGTTTTTGAACTACGAATTAACGTAATAACTTCATCAAGATGATCTAAAGCAATTCGTAATCCTTCTAAAATATGAGCACGTGCCTCTGCTTTTTCTAATTCATAAGCAGTACGTCTACGGATTACTACCTTCTGGTGCTCCAAATAATGATATAAGTTTTGTTTTAAATTTAGTACTTGAGGCTCTCCATTTACAAGAGATAACATATTAATACCAAAACTTGTTTGAAGCGCTGTATGTTTATATAAATTATTTAATAGTACATTAGCATTAGCATCACGACGTACTTCCATAACGATACGCATACCATTACGATCTGATTCATCACGTAAATCTGTAATGCCTTCAATTTTCTTATCGCGAACTAATTCTGCGATTTTTTCAATTAATCGTGCCTTATTAACTTGATAAGGTAGTTCCGTTACGATAATAGATTGTTTACCGTTTGACTTCTCTTCAATTTCAACCTTAGCACGAAGCATAATAGAACCGCGACCTGTTTCGTAAGCTCTTCGAATTCCACTTCGCCCTAAAATTAAACCTGCCGTCGGAAAGTCTGGCCCAGGAATATATTCCATCAATTCCGCGATAGTAATATCAGGGTTATGACTTAATGCCAGCACACCATCAATTACTTCGCCAAGCTGATGCGGCGGGATATTTGTTGCCATACCAACAGCAATACCTGTCGTACCGTTTACTAATAAATTAGGGAAACGCGCTGGTAATACAATCGGCTCTCTTTCCGAACCATCGTAGTTATCTTGATAATCAATTGTATTTTTTGAAATATCACGTATTAATTCCATAGAAATCTTAGACATTCTTGCCTCTGTATAACGCATTGCCGCTGCTGAATCTCCATCTACAGAACCGAAGTTACCATGCCCATCAACAAGCATATAACGTTGACTGAAATCTTGCGCCATACGTACCATCGTTTCATAAACAGCTGAATCACCGTGGGGGTGATACTTACCAATTACTTCACCAACAATACGTGCTGATTTCTTATACGCTTTATCAGCTGTAATTCCTAAATCATTCATCGCATATAAAACCCTACGATGCACAGGTTTTAATCCATCACGAACATCTGGTAATGCACGAGATACGATAACACTCATTGCGTAATCTAAAAATGAGGTACGCATTTCATGACTAATATTAATTTCTCGAATTCGTGCTTGTTGTTGATTGTCTGACATCAACGAGCACCTCCTCTTACATTTCCGTTACACATACATTGATTTATATGTAGAAGACAGGAATACTTAGATTCCTGTCATTACTCATTTAAATATCAAGGTTTTTCACGTATTTTGCATTCTCTTGGATAAAGTTACGACGTGGTTCCACTTTATCACCCATTAAAATTTCAAACGTTTCGTCTGCTTCTATTGCATCTTGAAGAGAAACTTGAAGTAACGAACGTACTTCTGGATCCATTGTCGTCTCCCATAGCTGAGTTGGATTCATTTCTCCAAGACCTTTATAACGTTGAATTCCTGGTTTCGGCTGGGCTGGTAGCTCAGCTAATATCTTTTCAAGTTCTTTGTCGTTATAAGCATATTGAATTTTTTTACCTTGTTGTACTTTAAACAACGGTGGCTGCGCAATATATATATAGCCACACTCAATGATTTGACGCATATAACGATAGAAGAACGTTAATAATAGGGTACGAATATGCGCACCATCAACATCGGCATCGGTCATAATAATAACTTTATGATAGCGTGCTTTTTCAATATCGAAGTCTCCACCGATATTTGTACCGATCGCCGTAATAATTGTACGAACTTCATCATTTGATAAAATTTTATCTAAGCGTGCTTTTTCAACATTAATAATTTTACCCTTCAGCGGTAAAATCGCTTGGAAATGACGATCGCGTCCTTGTTTTGCAGATCCACCCGCAGAGTCACCCTCTACGATATAAATTTCACTAATTGCTGGATCTTTAGAAGAACAGTCTGCCAATTTCCCTGGCAAACTTGAAACTTCTAAAGCACTCTTTCGGCGAGTTAGCTCACGAGCCTTTTTAGCTGCTACACGCGCACGCGCTGCCATCGTTCCTTTATCTACAACTTTACGTGCAACATTGGGATTTTCCAGTAAGAACTTTTCAAAAGCCTCTGAGAATACTGACTCCGTAATCGTTCTCGCTTCACTATTTCCAAGTTTCGTCTTCGTTTGCCCTTCGAATTGTGGATTTGGATGTTTAATTGACACGATTGCTGTTAAACCTTCACGAACATCTTCACCAGTTAAATTACTATCCGCATCTTTTAAAATGTTATTTTTACGGCCATAATCGTTAATCACACGTGTTAGGGCAGTTTTAAATCCTACCTCATGTGTACCACCTTCATACGTATGAATATTATTTGTAAATGAGTAAATATGATTTGTATATCCTTCGTTATATTGAAGCGCAACTTCAACTTGAATACCATCTTTTGAACCCTCTACATATACAGGCTCTTCATGAATTGGTTGTTTTGAACGATTTAAATGTTCAACATATGATTTAATTCCACCTTCATAGTGGAACTCTTTCTTTTGTTTATGTTCACGTTTATCTTCAATTGTTAATTTAATATTACGATTTAAAAACGCCAACTCACGCATACGAGTCGCTAGCGTATCAAACTCATATTCTGTCGTCTCTTTAAAAATTTCTGGATCCGGTTTAAAGCGAGTTATTGTTCCAGTTTTATCTGTATCACCGATGACTTTTAAATCTGCAACCGGAATACCTCTTTCGTATTTTTGGTAATGAATTTTACCGTCACGATGTACAAATACTTCTAGTTCTGTTGACAAGGCATTTACAACAGATGCACCAACACCATGCAAACCACCAGAAACCTTATAACCGCCACCGCCAAATTTACCACCAGCGTGGAGGACAGTCATAATAACCTCAACTGCAGGACGTCCCATTTTTTCTTGTATACCAACTGGGATACCACGGCCATTATCCGTTACAAGAATACTATTATCTTCTTCAATACTAACGTTAATTTCATCGCAATATCCTGCTAATGCTTCATCGATACTATTATCAACAATTTCCCATACAAGGTGGTGAAGTCCTTTCCCACTCGTAGATCCAATATACATACCTGGACGTTTCCGAACTGCCTCTAGTCCTTCAAGTACCTGTATCTGACTTTCATCATATGCATTTTCTTGCATTTGTTTTTGTTCCATTGACACAAAGATCACCTACTTTTCCATTTAAACAGGGGTTTATGCCCTATCTATTTCACAATCTACCGTGCCGTTCGTTACATGAATTGTTTTCGCGTCTTTCAATGTTTCGTGTTCAATTCCGTCGACACTCGTCGTTGTAACAAATGTTTGCACCTTTCCTTGAATTGTATTTAACAGATGTGATTGACGATAATCGTCTAATTCTGATAAAACATCATCCAGCAAAAGGATTGGATATTCTTTAACCTCTGAATAAATCAATTCAATTTCAGCTAATTTTAGGGATAGTGCAGTCGTTCGTTGTTGTCCTTGCGAACCAAAGACTTGAACATTTTTACTATTAACGAAGAATTGTAAATCATCACGATGAGGACCAATTAAAGTCGTACCACGGAAAATTTCACGTTGTTTCACAGATTGAAAACTTTCATAGTATACTTCTTTTATTTTCGACAAATCCATTGATTCTGATACATCTACACTCGGTTTATAAATAATTTCTAATTCTTCTAATCCACGGCTTATACCACGATGAATTGGGGCTGCCCATTCTTGCAGTAAATGTAAAAAATCAAAACGCTTTTGCAATATTTTTGCACCGTGTTCAATCAGTTGCAGTGTAAATACATCCAACATCGTTTCCTCATTTTTACTATTCCCTTGCATTTTTTTTAGCAAGTGGTTTCGTTGCGTGAGCACTTTTTGATATTGACTTAATTCATACAAATAAACAGGAGCTATTTGTCCTAATTCCATATCTAAAAAGCGTCTTCTTACTTGAGGGCTTCCTTTTACAAGATTTAAATCTTCTGGGGCAAACATGACAACATTCATTTCGCCAATATATTGACTCAACTTTTGTTGTTCAAGTTGATTTAATTTTGCCTTTTTACCTTTTTTCGAAATATTTAATTCTAAAGACAAAGAACTATTTCTCTTTTGTAATTTCCCTTTAATTTGACCGAAATCTTCATCCCAACGGATAAGTTCGCGGTCATTAGAGGTTCTATGAGATTTCGCCATCGCTAACACATAAATAGCTTCCATCAAATTTGTTTTCCCTTGCGCATTTTCGCCGATAATTACATTCACTTTATCTTCAAAGGAAAGCTCTAATTTTTCATAATTGCGATAGTTTTTTAATTGTATTTCTGAAATAAACAAAGGGCTCCCCCTTTATGCCTGAACTTGGAAAGTTCCGCTACCCGGAATTTCAATAATATCGTTCGCATATAACTTGCGACCTCTTCTGTTTTCAAGTTCTTGATTCACGTACACTTCATATTCTTGTAAAAACCATTTTACAGCGCCACCTGTATCGATTACATCAGCTAACTTTAAAAATTGTCCTAGTGTAATATACTCTGTTGAAATTTTAATACGTTTCATAAAATCGCTCACTTTCTCAAAGTGTTCATTCTTTCATTGTACTAAATAAACTAGCATTAGGAAAGTAATACCCCAAAATCAAATAAGGGCTACTAGCATCTTTAAACTAGCAACCCTTATTTTCTATCTAGTAAGTACGAACTGGTAAAATTAATTGAGTAATTGAATCATCATTTACTGTACGAATTAAGAATGGTCTCATTGCCCCAGTAAAGCTAATCTTAATCTCTGTACTATCTAAAGCTTTTAATGCATCCATCATATATTTTGCACTAAAAGATATTTTTAATTCTTCTCCATCTACGTTTTCACATTGAACTTCTTCCACTACTTTTCCGATTTCCGGAGAATTAGAAGAGATTTCCAACATTTTTTGTTCTAACGTTGATAATTTTACAACATTATTGCGGCCGTCCCTTGCTAATAGTGAAGCACGATCAATGGCCTGTAGAAATTCTTTTGTATTCACAAAAATATCCGTCTTACTCTCTGCTGGAATTAGACGCGTTGTATCAGGATAATTTCCTTCTAACAATCTTGAGAAGAATAATAAATGTTTTGTACGGAATAATACTTGATACTCCGTAATAACGATATCTACCATTTCTTCCGACTCATCTAGAATTTTACTTAATTCATTTAGGCTCTTACCTGGAATTACAACATTTGCTTGAAACTCATCTGCAATATTATATCCTTCGATTTTTGCTTTTCGAAGTGCTAGTCTGTGACTATCTGTTGCAATACAAATTAATTCGCTGTTATATACCTTCCAGTTTACACCTGTCAAGATCGGTCTTGTTTCCGAAGTAGAAACTGCAAATACAGTTTGTCTAATCATATGTTTAAGTAAGTCTGTTGGAATCTTAAAAACATGATGCTCTTCAATCTGTGGTAATAATGGATATTCAGCAGAATCTAAACCATTTAAGTTAAACTCTGATTTTCCAGATTTTATTTTTGTCATAAAATGATTTTCCACAGAAATTTCGACAGTGTCTTTCGGTAGTTTTTTTACGATCTCACTAAAATATTTTGCTTGTAAAACAATACTTCCTGATTGTCCGATTTCTACAATCTCTTTTCCGTCCTCTTCGACTGGAATAAACGATTCAATAGAGATGTTTGCATCGCTTCCTGTTAATGTAACCCCTTCTTCAGTAGCGACAACTTTAATTCCTGTAAGAATTGGAATTGTTGTACGAGAAGAAACAGCCTTCATTACATCCTGTACACTTCTTACAAGATAGTCTTTTTGTATTGTAAAACGCATAAAGAAAAACCTCCGGTAAGTATAAGATTTTATTTAATTAATAAAGATAAAAAATAGTAGTAATAGTAATAGGGCTTGTGGATATGTGGATAACCCCGTTGAAAGATGTAAAAACAGTCTATCTACATGTGGATAGACTGTGCGTAAAACAAGGAGAGTTATTCACACTATTCAGCTACTACTTTAAAATATCATTAATTTCTTCGACTTGTTTTTGCAATTGCGTATCCGTTTTTAGTAGCTTAGAAATTTTTTCATGGGCATGGATAACGGTTGTATGGTCACGTCCACCAAATTCTTCACCTATTTTAGGTAAAGAGGAATCTGTAAGTTCGCGTGATAAATACATTGCAATTTGACGAGGAAACGCAACTGATTTTGTACGCTTTTTCGCTTTAAAATCTTCTAATTTTACTTGGTAAACGCCCCCGACAGCTTTTTGGATATCATAAATAGAAATAATTTTTGGTTTAGAATTTGGAATAATATCTTTAAGTGCTTCAGCTGCTAAATCAGCATTAATATCTTTGTTAATTAAAGATGAATAAGCTACAACTCGGATGAGCGCACCTTCTAATTCACGAATGTTTGAATCGATTTGATTTGCGATATACAGCATAACCTCGTTTGGTATATCAAGTCCTTCAGCTTTTGCTTTTTTACGTAAAATCGCAATTCGCGTCTCTAAATCTGGTGGCGTAATGTCCGTAATGAGTCCCCATTCAAAGCGAGAACGAAGACGATCTTCTAAAGTTGGAATTTCTTTTGGTGGCCGATCACTTGAAATTACAATTTGTTTGCTTTCTTCGTGTAATGCATTAAATGTATGGAAAAACTCTTCTTGAGTTTGTTCTTTTCCAGCAAGAAATTGAATATCATCTATCAATAAAACATCTACATTGCGATATTTATTACGAAAATCGACTGCTTTATTATCACGAATAGAGTTAATGAATTCATTTGTAAATTTTTCGGATGATAAATATACAACTTTTGCGTTTGGATTGTGTTCAATTACATAATGACCGATCGCATGCATTAAATGCGTCTTTCCAAGCCCAACGCCCCCGTAAATAAAGAGAGGATTATATGCTTTAGCTGGAGCCTCAGCTACAGCTAATGAAGCAGCATGGGCAAAACGGTTACCAGAGCCAATAACAAATGTATCAAATGTATATTTTGGATTTAACATGCTCTGTGGTAAATGAGTAGAATCATCTTGTGCTCGATTTTTTTTTATAGGAGGAAGATCGATATCCTCTTCAGCTTGACTTTGGGGAATAATAAAGCGAATAGCCAATTTTGCCCCTGTTAAATCATAAAGTGTTTCCGAAATGAGTTCTGAGTAATGAGATTCTAGCCAATCACGAGCAAATTCATTTGGAGCTGTAATCGTTAATACGTCTTTCTTTAAGTTATGTGCTGTTGTTGACTTCAACCACGTTTCATAACTAGGTTTACTGACCTTTTTTTCAAGTTCTTTTAAGGCACTATTCCATAAATCAGAGATGTTTTCCAA